>NZ_AGTS01000073.1 GCF_000238595.1 Acidovorax sp. NO-1
TTAACGCCTCCAGGTTATCGCCATGAATGATGCGGTTATCGGTGCTGTTCGCCGGAGTGCCTTCAGGCGCGCGAAAGCTCGACACCTTGTTGAGCACCCGAAAAGGCACATCGAGATGGTGATTCACCACCTTGTCTTTTCCGACCCATTGCAACGTTGGCATGTTGTTGTTTTCCTCTGATTCAAGTTACCGCTGACCCAACAAGGGCGAACGGCCGATTTTTTCTTGCGGGCTCACGAGCTTCGGCGGCGCAGAAAACCCCTCGAACGCCTCTCCCGCCTGCCAGTCCCCCACCGCATACACCCGCGCATCGCGCAAACCCTGCACGCCCTCGGCCCAGGCCATCAGCATGCGTTTGCCAATGTCTGCAAACCCTGGGTGCTGCGCCATGGCCTGGCGCACCTGGGGCGCCACGTCGGCAACGGCGTCGCTGATGGCTTGCACCATGTGCTGTTGCTCTTTGGGCTGGATGCCAAACGTGGCAGCGATGAACTTTTGCAGGTTTTTACCAGGCGCCCAGGTGCGTTTGCCCATGAAGTCGATAGCGGGCGGGTTGTGCTGAAAGCCAGCGTACACGCTGGTGGTGAGCATGTCGTAGGCGGGTGACAAGTGGGCGTTGGCCCGGCTGGTGTAGAGCAGTGCCAGGTTTTTGGCGTGGCAGTCGGCATTGCGCAGGGCATACGTCAGCAGCAAGGTGGTGGCCAGCTGGCGATAGGTGGCCAGCCGCTGTGCGCCGGGCACGTGGTCGCGCACGGCTTTGGCGATGCGTTCCCAGGTGGTGTCGTATTTGGCGGCGGGGCGCAGGCCGAGAAGGCTGCAAAAGTCTTCCATGCCCCACAGCGGCTGGCCGTGCTCATCCACATCAAAGCGGTGCACCACCAGGGCCTGGCCGTCGTCCGACACTTCGGTCAGGGCGGCGGGCATGACGCGGCGGGCGACTTGCATGCACAGGTGCTCGTTGAGCGCAACAAAGGGCAACTGGGCGCTGGAGCCTTTGATGATGTGGCGGCGGGTGGTGAGGCTGGCTTTTGGGTGGGGGGCGAGTGGAGCGCGGAGTGGGTGTGGGGCTTCGACAGGCTCAGCCTGAACGGTTCGGGGTGAGGTTTCGGCCTGATAGGACGCGGCGGTGGTTTGCGCGTCCAGAAACTTGGGCACCACGCCCGATACGCCGCTGGTGGCGTGCTGGCGCACCAGCGCGGCGAAGGCGGCTTCGGAGTTGTCGCCTTTAAGCAGCGCGGCCACTTCGATGGGCTGGGCAGGTTCATTGAGCTGCGCGCCGGACGCGGCAACCTGCAGGCGGCCCACCATGTTGCGGCCGATGACGGACAGCAAAGCGATGGGACTGGCGCCAATGTGCGGGCCAAACTGTTCTTGCAACACCTGCAGCAGGTAGCCTTCGGGCAGGTTCATTTGCAGCACGGGCGGGAGCTGGTCGTCCCACACGTAGCTTTCCAGCCGCACGGGCATGGTGAGGGAGACAAAATCGTCTGCGGCGACGTGCGGGTGGTAGGTGAGCACGCTTTTGAAGTCGCCGGACTGTTCCAGCGTGGCCACTTCGCGGCCCAGCACGTAGACGGACAACTGCATCACCGGCTCTCCGATGTATTGAAGGTGCCGGGGGCGCTGGCCGCACGGGGGGCCAGGGTCTGCGCGCGTTCGCGGCGCAGTTCGTCCAGGTTGCCTGCCTGGCCTTGCACCACGATGTCTAGCTCTGCACCCAGCACGGCCAGCACGGCCAGCAGCTTGCGTGAGCCAAATTCGGCCGACCGGCCACGCTCGAAGCGCGACAGGGATTCCGCCGTGACACCCGCCTGGGCCGCGACCTCGCCTTGCTTGAGGCCTAGCAGTTTGCGGCGTGTGGCGACCGCTTCGCCGAGTTCTTGAAGGGTTTGCAATTGATATTTGAATCAAAACTTCGAGCAAATATAGCTTGTTTTGATATTTACATCAATTATTGCTGAACGGATTTTGCAAGTGATCCGCAGCATGGGCCCATCCCCCAGTCAGCGCCAACAACAAAGGCAGCCGTAGCTGCCTCTGCAGGGTGGATGCCAGATTGAGAACGTTTTTGCCGTCCAGCGCTTGCCCATCGAGCGCCACCAGCTATCAAATCAGAAGCTTTCCCAGTCTTCATCGCT
>NZ_AGTS01000072.1 GCF_000238595.1 Acidovorax sp. NO-1
ACAGCACTCGGCCCGTCACAGATCTGCGCCTTCAGCAACGCCGCGTTTTCTGCAGCATCGCATCGGTAGCGAAGCCCTCGACTATAGCACTGTTTTGGTGACAAGAAGGATGACCTCGCAGAAAAATCAAGGACGCCGCTGCCCTGACATGTACCCCATCAGCAGTACCCCATCAGCACGCTGCGTACTCTCACAGCGAGGGTAGTCGCAGCTTACCCTCCGGGGCGACTGATAATTCAGCCCCTATGGCACTTATCACCTTACTGGACGCCCAACTCGCATTTGGGCATGTTGCATTGCTGGACCACGCCGGCTTTTCTCTGGAATCTGCAGAACGTGTGGGTCTTATCGGCCGCAACGGAGCAGGCAAATCCTCGCTACTCAGGATTCTCGGCGGCCTTGCGAAGCCGGACGATGGTTCACTGCAGGTTCAACAAGGGGTGCGGATCGCTTTTGTGGCCCAGGAGCCTTCTCTGGACCCGGACTCGACCATATTCAAAGCGGCCTCGGAAGGACTGCAAAGGGTGATTGCGATCCGTGACCAGTACCTGTCGGGTGATGAAGGGCTCGACCTGAATGCGCTGCAGTCAGAGATTGAGGCCTACGATGCATGGAACTGGGAGCAAAGGGTTGAGGAGACGCTGCAGCGCCTGCACCTCGACCCGGACGCGGTGGTGGGCACGCTCTCGGGCGGGACCAAGAAACGCGTAGCTTTGGCACAGGCCCTGGTGGCCCGCCCCGATGTGCTGCTGCTGGATGAGCCCACCAACCATCTGGATCTGGATTCCATCGAATGGCTGGAGGACCTCCTGCTCGACTTCCCTGGCAGTGTGGTCACCATCACCCATGACCGCTCGTTCCTCGACCGGGTGGCCACGCGCATTGTGGAGCTCGATCGCGGGCAACTGCGCTCGTACCCGGGCAACTTTGCGCAATACCAGATCCAGAAAGAAGAACAGCTGGCACAGGAAGCCGTCATATCGGCCAAGGCCGATAAGCTTCTCGCGCAAGAAGAAGTCTGGATCCGGCGCGGCGTCGAAGCGCGACGCACCCGCAGTCAAAGCCGCATCACCCGCCTTGAGCATTTGCGGGCGCGGCGCGAAGCGCGGCGGGAGGTGGTCGGCAGCGTTCGCATGGATGTAGCAACCGGCGGCTCCAATGGCTATCAGGGCAAGATCGTGGCCGAGCTGACAGGCGTTGGCAAAACGTTCGGAGACAAGATCATTGTCCGTAACTTCACCGGAACCATCCTGCGCGGGGACAAGGTAGGCCTGATCGGCCCCAACGGGGCGGGCAAGACGACGCTGCTCAAGATGATTCTTGGTGAACTGGCGTCTGACGAGGGCACCATCCGCCAGGGAGCGAACCTGCAGGTTGCATATTTCGACCAGATGCGCCACGCCGTCAATCTGGATGCAACGCTGGAGGACTTCATCAGTCCAGGCAGCGAATGGATTGAAATCGGCAGCCAGCGCAAGCATGTCAAAAGCTACCTCAGCGATTTCCTCTTTTCGCCGGCTCGTGCGCACTCTCCCGTGCGTTCGCTGTCTGGCGGGGAGCGCAACCGGCTGCTGCTGGCACGCCTTTTCGCACGCCCGGCCAATGTGCTGGTGCTGGATGAACCCACCAACGATCTGGACATTGATACGCTGGATCTCCTGGAAGAACTGCTGGAAAACTATGAAGGCACCGTCTTCCTGGTAAGCCATGACCGCACGTTCCTCGACAACGTGGTTACCAGCACCATTGCGTTTGAAGGTGATGGGCTGTGGCGCGAGTACGAGGGCGGCGTACAGGACTGGTTGCTGCAGTCGAAACGCAGCCGCACCCTCGGCGCATCCGCAGGCACTCCCAAGAAAGCCGAGTCGGATAATGGCAACAAAAAAGCCCCTCAGGGCTTATCCAGCAAGCGCGAGCAGCTATCAAAAAAGAAGCTTAGCTACAAGGAGCAGCGCGAGCTGGAGCAACTGCCCGTGCAGATCGCCGCATTGGAGACCGAGCAACAGGCGCTGCAGGACGCGCTGGCTGATGGGAGTCTCTACAGCACCGACCCTGCCCGCGCCGCCGCCATGACAGCACGGGCGGGAGCGATCGAAGACGCGCTCATGACGGCCCTGGAGCGCTGGACAGCCCTCTCCGCCTGACCGACCGGGCCACGCGGTGAACTCCCTGCAGCCTGCCTTCGTCGTGGAGTACCCGCTGGCTTGGCAGGCTGAACCGCCGTGCGTCAGATGCGGTGGTGCAGGCGGTCTGTCGCACCGCGCAGGCGCGCTATCAAAGCGGGCGCAATCTGACCCAGAGGCAGTACTTCATCCGCGGCGCCATGGGCAATGGCCTCGCGCGGCATGCCAAAGACAATGCAGGATGCTTCGTCCTGCACGTAGTTGTAGCTGCCCGCATCTTTCATCTCCCGCATCGCAGCCGCGCCATCGTTGCCCATCCCGGTGAGCATGATGCCGAAGGCATTGCGCCCCACCACAGCAGCAGCGGACTTGAAGAGCACTTCCACCGAAGGTTTGTGGCGATTCACAGCTGGACTATCGTCGACCACAGCCACATAGTTCGCCCCACTGCGTGCGACCCGAAACTGGGTGCCTCCCGGTGCAATGTAGGCGTGGCCCGGCAGAATCCGCTCGCCATTGGCCGCTTCCTTGACCGTGATCTGGCACAGCCCGTTCAACCGCGCGGCAAAGCTGGTGGTGAAACCTGGGGGCATGTGCTGGGTGATGACAATGGCCGGCGAATCCGCGGGCATGTGCACGAGCACTTCCTTGATTGCCTCAGTGCCACCCGTCGAAGCCCCGATACAGATCAATTTTTCGGTAGACAAGCGCCCCAGGAGGGCTGAGGCAGGCGGGGCCACCGCCACGCCCGCGGCACTCGCGCCAGCGGTGGCCTCGCGCGCAGGCGCACGGCGCACCTGGGCCACAGCGGCCACCCGTATCTTCTCCACAATCTGCGTCGCAAGCTCGTTCAGACCGCTGGCCAGACCCACCCGAGGCTTGGCCACGAAATCCACCGCACCCAGTTCCAGCGCCTTCATGGTCACTTCAGCGCCGCGCTCCGTCAGGGTGGAAATCATCACCACAGGCATAGGACGCAGCCGCATCAGCCGCCCCAGAAAGTCGATCCCGTCCATGCGCGGCATCTCCACATCGAGGGTGATGACGTCGGGATTGAGCTCACGAATCATTTCGCGCGCCACCAGCGGATCGTTGGCCGTGCCGATGCACTCCATGTCCCGCTGCCGGTTGATGATCTCGGACAGCAGACTTCGGACCAATGCCGAATCGTCCACCACGATCACCCGGATTTTCCTGCTCATTTTTTAACCCACGCTTTCCTCAAAACAGATCCACAGAGCCGCCCGAGGTGGTTTTTGCCACGGTCACCGCATTGCCCCGCACCTCCTGGGCCACCAGGGCTTCGGGGTGCGCGTGGGCAAGCCGCTTGACCATGGCCTTGCCGGTTACCGGGAAAAACACCACCTTGCGCGGATAGATGTCCAGCACGTCCTCGGAAACGATAGGGATGCGCTCCGTGTGCAGGTAGTTCAGTACAAAGTTGGTATTGCGCTCGCCCACGTTCATCGTGGTGAAGTTGTGCATGACCTGCGCTCCACCAAAAATCTTGGCCTGCATCGTCTCGCGGCGAGCTCCCAGCTTGAGCATTTCATTGATCAACAACTCCATGGCGTACGAGCCATAGCGCCCCGATGCATCCGCCATATCGCCATCAGGAAGCATGAAATGGTTCATGCCACCTATTCGCGCACGGCTGTCCCACAGGCAGGCCGCAATGCATGACCCCAGCACGGTCATGATGATCATGTTCTCGTTGGCAACAAAGTACTCGCCAGGAAGTACCTTCACCGCGTTGTGCTGGAAGTGGTGGTCCAGATAGAAGAACGCAGCTTCTCCAGGCTTTCTGCTCCCGGCCTTGAGCTCCTGCAAGGAAGAATCGCGCGCGGGTCCGGAGCCGGCAGCATAGATGTCTGCACTCAAGGGGGCGATGCGCGGCGCTCGGCGGCGCTCGGGCGTGCCTGGCGAGGCATTGTCTTGGGGCGGGAAGGAGCCTGGAGGAGTTTGCGTCATGGATGCTAGGTGCTATGCGACATGGCAACTCAGCGGCGCTCGTAGACCGTTTTGCCGCGCAAGGTAAACAAGTCTCTGGATTCGCTAAAGTTTTCGGCATGACCCACAAACAGCATGCCGCCTGGCTTGAGGACTCGATGAATCCTTTCCAGCACGCGCCGCTGTGTGGGTGCGTCAAAGTAGATCATCACGTTGCGGCAGAACACAACGTCGAAAGGCTCCTTGAACGGCCAGTCGTCACGGATGAGATTCACACTCATGAAATCAATCACCCGGCGCAGCTCGGGCTTGACCCGCACCATGCCCAGGTTACCGGCTTTCCCACGCAAAAAAAACTTCTGGAGGCGTTCCGGACTCAGACCCTTGAGACTGTCCAGGCGATACACCCCCTGTGCCGCCGTCGCCAGCACCCGGGAATCAATGTCACTGGCCGTCAGCTTGAAAGACGTATTGGGGCCGAGGGCCTCGAACGCTGTCATGACAATGGAATAAGGCTCTTCCCCCGTCGACGCAGCGTTGCACCACACCCGCCAGCTGGCCGATGGCTTCGTTCGAAGATGCGACGCAAAGATCTCGAAGTGGTGCTGCTCCCGGAAAAAGGCCGTGAGGTTGGTGGTCAGTGCGTTGACAAACTCCTGCCACTCCGGGCCGTCATGTGTCTCCAGCCACCCCAGGTAGTCATGAAAACTGTTGTGCCCGGTGTCTCGCAGCCGACGGGACAGACGGCTGTACACCATCGCATGCTTGCCATCGTGCAGGCTGATGCCCGCGCGCTGATAGATCAGCGCCTGAACGCGGGCGAAATCCGCATTGGTCCAGACGAACTCGCGCCCCTGCGCCAGTGGCCCGGGGGGCGTGGGGCCATCCGCATCCGCACGCGAAGCGGAATTCCTGACAGTAGTTGATGCACTCGGGGGTTGGGCCATATTGATCGTACGACGGGATATCCTGTTCGCTCCTAGAGATCTTCAAGCCACACCTGCATATCTGCAGGCCGTGAATCCACCACGGTCGTCAAACAGGCCCTATTCGTTCGACGCCACCAATCCCATGTCGAGACCGGACATGAGTTTCTCGATGTCGAGCAGGATCAGCATGCGCTCGCCCACCGAACCCAGCCCCAAAATGCAGCTGTTATCAATGGCGCTTTCAATGTCGGGGGCGGAACGAATGCTTTCCGGCGTGAGCTCCATTACGTCACTGACGGAGTCCACCACGATGCCGACCACACGATTGCGAAGGTTCAGGATGATGACCACCGTAAAGCTGTTGTAGTCAGCCTGCGCACAGTTGAATTTGAGGCGCATATCCACAATGGGCACGATCGTTCCACGCAGATTGACCACCCCTTTGATGAAAGGAGGGGCGTTCGCAATCCGTGTAGGAGGCTCGTACCCCCGGATCTCCTGCACTTTCAGGATGTCGATCCCGTACTCTTCCTGATCGAGACGGAATGTCAGATATTCACGGGTGCCCGTGGGTACCGCTGCTGCGGTGTTGGCCATCACACTCATGGTGCATCTCCTTTCATGACAGCGCTGCGCTATGGAGCCGCAGGCGCCTAAACTCAATGGCGCGCACGACGCACCAGCCCGCCCGTATCGAGAATCAGCGCCACGGTCCCATCACCCAGTATGGTGGCGCCTGATACGTTGGGAACCTTGCGGTAATTCGACTCCAGGTTCTTGACCACCACCTGGTGCTGGCCCAGCAACTCATCGACCAGCAGCGCAACGCGGCTACCGTCGGCCTCCACCACCACCATGATGTTGCTGGACTTGTTGGGATCGAAGCGCGGCACCTGAAAAATCTTCTCCAGCGCAATCACCGGCATGTACTCGTCGCGGACTTTGACGAGCTGCGAGCCCTGCGCCACCGTGCTGACATCGTCGGCATTGACCTGGAACGATTCCACCACCGAAGACAGCGGAAGAATGTAGACCTCGTCACTGACGCCTACTGACATGCCGTCCATGATGGCAAGTGTCAGCGGCAGCCTGACGGACACTTTCATTCCGTAACCTTCCGCCGAATCTATCTCCACGGTGCCGTTCAGGGCAGCGATGTTGCGCTTGACGACGTCCATGCCGACGCCGCGTCCGGAAACATCGGTCACTTCGTCCGCCGTGGAGAAGCCCGGCGCAAAGATCAGCTGCCAGACTTCCGCATCGGTCATCTGCTCGGACACTTCGATGCCGCGCTCCTGCGCCTTGCTGAGAATTTTTTCGCGCGACAACCCCCGGCCGTCGTCGCGCACCTCGATCACGATGGAGCCGCCCTGGTGGGAGGCAGACAGTGTGATGGTTCCATGCTCGGATTTACCCTTGGCCAGTCGGTCCGCAGGCATTTCAATTCCGTGGTCGCAGCTGTTGCGCACGAGATGGGTGAGCGGGTCGGTGATTTTTTCAACCAGGCCCTTGTCGAGTTCGGTTGCTTCACCCAACGTCACGAGCTCCACCTTTTTGCCCAAC
Organism: Acidovorax sp. NO-1; assembly: GCF_000238595.1. Lineage (GTDB taxonomy): Bacteria > Pseudomonadota > Gammaproteobacteria > Burkholderiales > Burkholderiaceae_C > Acidovorax. Next base: position 6,566 of record NZ_AGTS01000072.1, read on the forward strand.
TTGTTGGCCAGATCCCGCAGCATCCGAGGGAAGCGGCTGAAAACGATGGACATGGGGATCATTCGGATCGACATGACCGATTCCTGGAGGTCGCGGGTATTGCGATCGAGGTCGGCAAGCCCGGCCAGCAGCTGCTGGTAGGCGCCCGCGTCCAGGCCTCTGCTGTTCTGCGCCAGCATGGCCTGGGTGATGACGAGTTCACCCACCAGGTTGATGAGCTGATCCACTTTCTTGACGTCCACACGAATCGTCGTGGATTCCATCTGCGCCTGCATCGCGACCTTGGGCTCACCGGCCTTGGGTGCACTGGCGGTTTTCACCGCCTGGGCTGGGGCGTTGCCTGCGCCTTGCGGCCCGCCTGCACGTGGCGCACCCGGCGCCTCGCTGAAGAAGCCGTAAGCTTCTCCTTCAGGCACCACGGCGGCGGCGATACCCTCTTCCGGATCCACCGAAGCGCTTACAGCGTTTGCCGTGTCGCGGATGCGCACTTGCTCCTTGGATACGTGGAACGCAAACAGATCCAGCAGGTCATCGTCAGTAGATGTTGTTTCGACCCCAAACAGCCGGGTGTCCGGTTGCGCACACTCCATGTCCCGGATGGTGCCAAGGCCAGGGATATCGCGAAACAGTTCCTTGATGGCATCCGCCTGCGCAGGCCGCTCCAAAGGACCAATCTGGATCTCCAGCGTACGGGGCTGTCCCGCCACCGGTTTGGGTGTTGAAGGGGATGGCTGAATTGCCGGGGCCACTGCTGCCTGAGGGACTGGTGCAGATGGCGCGGGAGCCGGAGCCGGAGCCGGAGCCGGAGCCGGGGGCGGCGTTGACGCCGCAGCCTGATCTTCACCAGGTACACGCCCCGCGGCAAGTTCACTGATACGACGAACCAGCGAGGCAGTGGAGACAGCCTCGCCCTGACCGCCCGCCTGATGGCGCGCCAGCAAGCTGCGGGAAGCGTCTGCGGACTCCAGCAGCACGTCGACCATCTGAGGGATAGGTTGCAGCTCGTGGCGGCGCAGGCGGTCCAGCAGCGACTCCATCTGGTGCGTGAGTTCCGCAACATCCGCGAATCCGAAAGTCGCTGATCCGCCCTTGATCGAGTGCGCGCACCGGAAAATTCCGTTGAGCTCCTCGTCGTTGGCACTGCTCAAATCAAGATCCAGAAGCATTTGCTCCATCTGGTCCAGATTTTCGCCCGCTTCCTCGAAAAAGATCTGATAGAACTGGCTCAGGTCGAAGTCAGCGCCTGCACCTGATCCTTCTTGGTAGGTTTCCGCCATCGTGGGCTCCTGTGTATTGGTGGTCCCGAACAACCCGACTCAGCGGATCACTTTCTGGATGACTTCAATAAGCCGGTTGGGATCGAAAGGCTTGACCAGCCAGCCCGTCGCCCCTGCAGTTCGACCCGCCTGCTTCATCTGATCACTGGACTCGGTTGTGAGGATCAGGATGGGAATGGTCTTGAATTTGGGGTTTTCTCTCAGCTTGCGGGTGAGGCCGATACCATCGAGACGCGGCATGTTCTGGTCCGCCAGCACAAGATGGATCTCATGGCTCTCGGCCTTTTCCAGGGCGTCCTGCCCGTCCACCGCCTCCACCACGTGGTATCCGGCACCCGTGAGAGTGAATGACACCATTTTTCGCATGGACGGTGAATCATCTACGGCAAGGATCGATTGCATGTAAGGCTCCAACTGACTTGAATAGAGAGGTTAACCAGTTACTTGATGTTCAAAACAGGTCGATAGAGCCTGCATCCATCTCGCTTTGAGTGACGGGATTGGGCCGGTCGGGGGCCATTTCTGCAAATGGCGCGGCCTCTTCGCCATCTTCATTACCCATGGCCTCGGAGGCCAGCCGGAACGCGCACCCCTGCAATACCTTGGTGGTGTGCCATATCAACTGCGACGCCATGTCCTGGAACTGCAGTTCGGTCACCGCACTGCGCAGAGCCGCACGGGCGGCAATCAACTCGGGAGAATCGGCGACAACGGTATCAGTCAGCACGGCATTGGCTTCGCCAAAACGCTCCAGCAGATTGTCTGTAGCGTGGTTGAGCAAACCCTCGAGGCGATGCAGATCATGCATGACAACCAGCAACGAATCCTGCAGTTCTGCCGCCACCATGACAGGAACCTGGACAGCAGGTCCTCCAGATGTTGTTAGCGTAGATTGCATCGTTTCTCCATCGCAGCACGCAGCAGCAAAGCACGCAAAATTGACCCGCCCAAGATCCCCAGGCCCGTGTGCACCGTGGTGTCACCATCCATTGGACGCCGACGCCGAAACCCTCCCAATCGGACAAACACCCTTGTTTGTTCCAATTTGTATCCTATGATAGCGCTCCTATGGTCACCATAGCACCAGACCGGCATCTGAGAGTTCTGCATCTTGAAGATTCACCGGCAGACCACGAGCTGACCACACTGGTTCTCCGCAGGGCCGACCTGCGGTGTGATTTACGGCGTGTAGACACGCTCGCCGAGTTCCAGCATCTCATCGACGCTCATATTTTTGATGTCATCCTGGCAGACTACCGGCTGCCAGGCTTCACCGCGCTGGACGCTTGGGCGTATGTAGCGCAAAAGCCGCAACACCCACCCTTTATCCTGCTTTCGGGCGCGATCGGCGAAGCCGCAGCCGTTGATGCGATTCGCTTGGGTATTGCCGACTATCTGCTCAAAGACAACCTTCAGCGCCTGCCGCACGTAGTCGCGCGCGCGCTGGAGGTGCATGAGGCACGCCAGGCGCGGGAGCAAGCCTCGGCCGAGCTGGAGGCTTCCCAGCGCTGCCTGGCGGAACTGACGGAACACCTGCAAACATCGATTGAGCAGGAACGTGCATCCATCGCCCGCGAGATCCATGACGACATTGGAGGCGCGTTGACTGCCGTGAGGTTCGATGTAGCCTGGATCGGCCGTCACAGCACCGACCCGGAAATGCGGGAACACGCCGCTTCGGCGGCCGAGATGTTGCAACACGCCATTGGCGCCAGCCAGCGCATCATGATGAACCTGCGCCCCCCGATCCTGGAGCAAGGGCTGGTGGCAGCAGTGCAGTGGCTTGCTGCAGGATTCGAGCGCCGCTCGGGGGTCGCTGCACGCGTTATCAGTAGCAGCGAAACCATTGAAGCCACCGCCGCTGTCCAGCTCGTCGCGTACCGAACGGCGCAAGAGGCCCTGACCAACATTTCCAAGCACGCAGAATCGAGCGCGGTGCGCATTGATCTCTCGGACAGGGAGGGCGTGCTGACACTGGAAATTACCGATGACGGCAAGGGTATTGATCCCGCAATGCTCAATAAGCCCAAGGCCTTCGGGCTGAAGGGCCTGCAAGAGCGCGCCCGTACCGTCGGAGGCTGGCTCGATATCAGCAGCCGGCCCGGCCAAGGCACCTCCGTCATCCTTTCCATACCGCTAACATCAGCACCCACCCAACCCGTCTCTGGAGATGCACATTGATACATGTGGTCCTGTGCGATGACCATGCCGTGTTGCGGCGCGGGATACGCGACACGCTGGCCGACGCGCCTGATATCCAGGTGACCGGCGAGGCCGGGGGCTATTCCGAGCTGCGCGAAGTGCTGCGCTCTGCGCCGTGCGACGTCCTCCTCCTGGACCTGAACATGCCGGGCCGAAGCGGCCTGGAGGTGCTGACCAGCCTGCGCGAAACCCACTCGGCCATCAAGGTGCTCGTAGTATCGATGTACCCGGAAGACCAATACGCCTTGCGGTGCCTGAAGGCTGGTGCCCAAGGGTATGCCAACAAGGCGGGCGATCCCGTCGAGCTGATCTCCGCCGTGCGCACGGTCATGCAAGGGCGCAAGTACCTCACGGCGGAGGTGGCACAAATGCTGGCCGACAGCCTCGCGCAACCTGCGCTGGAGGCTCCACACACCGCCCTGTCCGAGCGGGAGCTTCAGACACTGGTGAAAATTGCGTCCGGACGCAGGTTGTCGGATATCGCGGAGGAGTTGATGCTCAGCCCCAAGACGGTCAGCGTGTACCGCGCGCGCGTTCTGGAAAAGCTCAAGCTCTCCAACAACGCAGAACTCACCGTTTACGCCATTCGCAACCAATTGGTCTGACTGCGCACCCTGATCCAGTCCCGGCTCAACGCTGGGCGGCAAACAGGTCAACGGCCTGCTGCATCAGCGCCAGCACCGGCTGTTCAAGCAAAGGCAGTGTGGCCGCAATGCCAAGCATTCCCACCGTCAGCGTCACCGGGAAGCCCACGGCATAGATGTTCATTTGTGGCGCTACGCGCGAAATGATGCCAAGGGTCAAATTGACAAACAGCAGCAAGGCAATCATCGGCAAGGCAATCCACAATGCACTGGAGAACAGTGACGAGCCCAGCTCGTGCAGACGCATTTGCCCAAGGGATTGTAAAAAGTTACCGTCGACCGGAAAACGATCAAAGCTCTTTACCACGGCCATCAGAATCAACAGGTGGCCATTGATCACGATGAACAGCAGCATGGCCATGTGCCCGAAAAATCGTGCGACCGCACTGATCTGGGCATTGGAGGATGGGTCGAAAAAGGACGCGAAGTTCAGGCCCATCTGCAAACCGATGATTTCCCCCGCCAGCTCCACCGCCGCGAACACAAGCCGGACAGAAAAGCCGATCGCAAGCCCCACTGCGACCTGCTGGGCCACCGCCCCGAACGCCTCGCGCCCATTGACACTGATCACAGGCTGGTCACCCAGAACCCCTTGCGCGCAAAGCGCCACCAGGAATGCCAAGCCGATCTTGAGGCGCATCGGGATGGTCCGCATGGAGAAGATCGGAGCGACCGAGAACACGGCGAGCACGCGCAAAAACGGCCAAAGGATGGGAGACAGCCAAGCCATGAGCTGGGCCTCAGAAAACGTGATCACGTCATCCTCACAGGTGCGCGGAATCCAAGCCGAGGGACCATCCGGCTGTAAAAACCCGTTGCTCCCCAGTCACGGTGCTAGCCGATCATCGAAGGGATGGATTCGATGGTCCTGCGGATGAAGTCCACCAGGGTACTGAGCATCCATGGCCCTGCAATGGCAAACACGACCATGGCAGCAATCAGCTTGGGGACAAAGGCAAGCGTCGCTTCATGGATCTGGGTGACGGCTTGAAATATGCTCACCAGCAACCCCACCGCCATGACAACCCCCAGCACGGGCATGGCGATCATTAGAAGCAATGTGAGCGCATCGCGCCCGATGGTCAGCACCATTTGTGCAGTCATTGACAGCTCCTTCAGGGTACAAAACTGGCCGCCAGCGAGCCGATCAACAAATTCCAGCCGTCTGCCAGCACAAAAAGCATGAGTTTGAACGGAAGTGCCACCAGCACAGGAGACAACATCATCATGCCCAGCGACATGAGAATGCTCGACACCACCATGTCGATCACCAGAAACGGAATGAAGATCATGAAGCCGATCTGAAATGCAGACTTCAGCTCGCTCGTGACAAATGCAGGCACCAGAACCCTCAGGGGTGCGGTTTCCGCAGTCACACTGGCATCCAGCCGGGCCAGTCTGGAGAAGAGTGCAAAGTCCGATTGGCGGGTCTGCTTGAGCATGAAGCTGCGCATCGGCGCCTCGGCCTTGTCCAGCGCCTCTTCAAAACTGATGGCGTTGTTGGTGTAAGGCACATACGCATCCTGGTACACACGGTCCAGGGTCGGGCCCATCACAAAAAAAGTGAGAAACAGCGACAGCCCGATGATGACCTGATTGGGGGGCGCTGACTGGGTGCCCAGCGCCTGGCGCAACAAGGACAAAACAATCACGATGCGGGTAAAGCCCGTCATCATGAGCAGCACTGCCGGGAGGAAAGAAAGCGCCGTGAAAAACAGCAGCGTCTGGATAGGCACCGAATAGCTGTTGCCCGAAGGCCCGCTCCCCACCACCAGTGGCAGGGTCCCCCCCGAGGCCTGCGCGATAGCGGGCCCATGCGCGGTGAAGCCAACAGCAGCCAGCACCCCCAGCAACGCCCAACGACGGATGAGCATCCATTCACCCATTGGCACGGCTTCCTGGAGCCCCCACAGCAGAGGCGATCTCCTGCGCAAAAGAAGGTGCAGTATCCAATTTGGGCGCTGCAAGCGAAGCACCTGAAGGACTTGCAGGCAGCACATGCAGACAACTGACCTGCTGTGCCGTAACGCCCAATACGAGCCATGTGCGCGCGTGCTCAGGACCCACCTCCACCGTCACCACGCGCTGGTGCGGGCCCACCGCCACCGCTGACAAGACCCTGGACGCTCCCCCCACTCCCGCACCACCTGCTGCCTGACGCTGCTGCAAGCGGCGAATGAGCCATGGCAGCAGAGCCATGGCCCCCACAAAAAGGACCACGACGACCAAGGTCTGGGTCATGCTGCCACTATCCACGGCTGACCCGCCGCAGGCGCTCCGAGGGCGTGACCACATCGGTGAGGCGAATACCAAATTTGTCGTTCACCACCACCACCTCACCTTGGGCAATGAGATATCCGTTCACCAGAACGTCCATGGGCTCCCCCGCAAGCGCGTCCAGCTCGACCACAGAGCCCTGGGCCAGTTGAAGGATGTATTTGATCGGCACCTTGGTGCGTCCCAGCTCCACGGACAACTGGACGGGAATGTCCAGCACCATATTGATGTCGTTGACCGTTCCGTCACTCCCGCCAGAGAAAGGTCGTACGGGCTCGCCGGACAGCGGCCCGCCCTGCTCCGCATCGCCAGGCTTCTCGTCGGTGCGTTTTTGCTCTTCCAGAGCCTCAGCCCAACCTGCAAACGGGTCATCCGCGCCGGCATCCTTGTTATCTTCTTCAGTTGACATCTTTTTCTCCCAGCCAGCTCATGTCGGCATTGCGCAGGCATTCTTCGATACGAATGGCGTACTTGGAATTGTGCGTTCCGTACTGGCATTCAAAAATGGGGACCCCTCCGATCGAGGCGCGAATCCGGGGCTCGCGGTCAAGTTCGATGAAGTCGCCGGGCTTCATGGCCAGCAATTGCTCCACGGTAGCATCAGCGCGCGCAAGCTCCGCCACCAGAGTCACTTCAGCAGCCTGGATCTCACGGGTGAGCACGCGGACCCAGCGCCGGTCCACCTCAATGGAATCGCCCTGGGTGGACGAATACAGCACATCACGAATGGGTTCCAGCGTCGCATACGGCATGCAGATATGGATAGCACCCGACAGATCGCCGATTTCGAGTTGAAACGCGGTGGAAACCACAATCTCGCTGGGTGTTGCGATGTTGGCAAACTGGGGTTGCATCTCCGAGCGCTGGTACTCGAGTTCCAGCGGGTAGATCCCTTGCCACGCTTTTTTGTATTCGGCGCAGATGACATCCACCATGCGGTTGATGACCCTTTGCTCCGTGGGCGAGAAATCCCGCCCTTCAATTCGCGTCTGGAATTTTCCGACTCCGCCATACAGGGTGTCGATGATGCCGAACACCAACGAGGGTTCGCACACGATCAGTCCGCTGCCGCGCAGCGGGCGAATGGCCACAATGTTGAAGTTCGTAGGCACCGCCAGCTCGCGCAGAAAGGCGCTATAGCGCTGCACAGACACAGTCCCCACCGAAATTTCGGGGCTGCGTCGGATAAAGTTGAAAAGCCCGATCCGGAAATTGCGCGCAAACCGCTCGTTGACGATTTCCATGGTCGGCATGCGCCCACGGACGATGCGTTCCTGGCTGGAAATGTCATAGTTGCGTACCGAACCCGCCTCCGCCACTTCCTCGACAGATTTCTGGCTCTCGCCCGTCACACCCTCCAGGAGGGCATCGACTTCTTCCTGGGAAAGAAATGAATCACTCATGATGGATCCTTGCCCCGGTCACTGAATGATGAAGCTTGAAAAAAGCACACGGCGCACCGGGTTGCGCTCTGCGCGCCGACGCGACGGGCGATCTTGCGCGTCATCGTCCGCATCATCGGCAGCGGCGGGTGCGCGCTGCGCAGGGACTGCGTAACCCAAGGGGCGGGACACCTCCCTGAGGATGTCGGTCGCCAGTTTCTCCTTCCCCTCCCTCTGCAGAAGTTCGGTGGAAGTGCGCTGGGAAATCAGCATCAGTATGCCGCTGCGTATCGCCGGCAGATACAGCTTGACCTGATCGGCCGTCTTTGCATCTTCCAGCTCCAGGGTGATTCCTACCTGTGCAAACCGGTCACCGCCAGGGTCCGCCAGATTCACCACCATGTTTTCCATCGGCAGGAAGGTAGGAACCACCTTCACCGCCTCTTTGCGTGCCGGGGCCCCATCCTCGTCGTCCGCCTGAGCGCGGCTGGAAATGAGCCACGCCGCTGCGCCGCCGCCGATCACCAGCACTGCCAGCACAATGCCGACGACGATGATGAGCATCTTCTTGCTCTTGGCCGGGGCCGCTGCGGGGGTATTGGCTGACACGTTGCGGATCCTTGGGAATGGAGCGGGCGGTGTCCGCACAGTTCAAGGACTGGCAACACCGGAGAACCCATTATTGGGTGAAGTCGAAATCAATAATAGCCAGAATAAAAGCCCAAAACCATGGCATTCAGCAAGCTCGTCGGAGTATGGGCGCACTTGCAAAAAAGTGCCGCGCTTGCGACTGCAGTGCCGCGCAGGCTCACACGAAAACGTCAATTGCGCGGTCTGATGCATGTCCACGTGGCACGGAGGCCGAACCGGCAGGAGCCGAGACGGCCACCTGCGCCTGTCGGGAGCCCTCGCGCTGTCCCTGGCGCTCGGTGTCTTTCGGGCTTGGGTGCTGGCCTCCCGATGTGCTGACCGACATGCCCGAAAGGACGAGTCCTTCATTCTGGAGCAATTCGCGCAACTGCTCCATGCTGCGGTCCAGCAGCTCACGGGTCTGCAGTTGATCACTGCGGAACGTCACATGTGCCTCGTTGCCGGACAGGGAAACCAGAACCTCCACCGGCTGCCCGTCCCGGTTGATCGATAGTTCCGCGTTCTGTGTCTTCTGATTCACCCAGTACGCCACCTGCTCGGCAATCTGCTCTTCGGCTCCCGCAGGGGCGGACTCGGCATACATCGTGGCCCCATCCAGTGCGCCCGGTTCCACCGGAGCTGCGGCACTGCCGCTATCCAGCGCAGCTACCGTGGCAAAGCGGCCCTCCCCCGAGCTGCTGCCGCCAAAAGCCCCGCCAGCCTGGCGGGCATCCCCCCAGATGACAGCAGTTGCTCTGTCCCCGTAGCGATAGCGCCACCCGCTTCCAACCCGGGTACTTCTCCTGCCACACGGCTCGGGGTGCCCATGGCCGTTGAACCGGCTGCAGCCGGAGCGCCCAGCACCTGAAAGGCCGCGGCCCATCCAGCCTGAGGGCTCGCCGACGCCAGGCTCGCAACGCTGCTCTGGGAACGCGCAGAAGACGATTCGACGACATCTGCCTTCTGGGTCAACGCATTGTGCAAGCGGGAAAATGTCCGGCCAAAGGCCGTGCCCCCGCTTTGCAGCGCCCCCGGCCTCAGGTCAGCGGAGGTATCCAGCATCGCCGTTTCAGCCACGAGCCCGCCGGGCAAACCATTCGCGCCGTTCAGCATGGCGGTGGCAAGTTCTCCGCCCATCTGGATACCCAAGGCGCCCTGCGCACCAGCACCAGCACCAGCACCAGCCACGTCAACTGGTTGCGGTGCAGCTGCCACCGCGGGCGCCAAAAGGCCCTGCCATGCGGCCAGTTCCGAAACCTCCAAGGCCTCTTTCGCTGCATCGGTCGGGGCCAACAAATTCGGGTCGCCGGCACTACCGGCCTGGTCAAACGGAGCGCCGCCATCCTGACCCTCGGTCATGTCGCCCAGCGCAGCCAACAATGCGAGAAATCCACCCGCACCAGCATCGGCGGCCTCAGGTGCCTGCGACGCGGCACGGGACCGCACGGAATGGCTTGGCGGAGTGCCCTGGGGCGAAGAAATTTTCGGGGATTCCATCATCAATACTCCCGGCCTGCTGAGCCATCCATTGCACTGCGGTACTGCAAGGCAGCCCGCTCGTCCGTTTGTTTCTGATCTCTTCGCATCTGGACCAAGTCCAGATCTGCCTTTCGCTTGTCCATCACCTTGCGCAGACTGGCCAGGCGCAACTCGGCTTCCAGCAAGGTTCGCCTGGCCCTGTCCACGCGGCCGGCATGGTCGCCAACTACCGTGGTTTGAACACCTGCCGCATGACCGAGACGATCCATGAACTGGTAGTGGTGGTACATCACCTCAGGCTTCATGGTGGTATCGGTCTTTGCGCCCCACCGCGCCTGAATCTCGTCCGCATAGTCTTGCAGTTCGTCCAGCTGGGCCCGCGCTGCCTGTTGCGCTGCCAAGACGTCCTGCAACACCTTGCGTGCATCGTCACGTTTACGCGACGCGGCCTCCACGGCAACGGCAAGAGAGTTCAGGCTGGACATGACACGTTACCCATCACTCAGTGGTCAAGCACAGCTGCCATGTGCGCCACGCTGTCATCGAGGGACGCGGCCTCAAACATGTCCTGCTGCAAATACGCAGCCATCTGGGGCTGCAGCCGGATCGCTTCATCCAGGGCAGGGTCCGAGCCGCTCATGTACGCCCCCACCTGCACCAGGTCCCGGCTCTTCTGGTAGCGCGAATACACCGCCCGGAACCGCCGCGCCAGGTCAAAGTGCTCGCGCGCAACCACGTTGTGCATCACGCGGGATGCCGACTGTTCGATATCAATGGCCGGAAAGTGCCCTGTTTCGGCCAGAGCGCGGGACAGAACGATGTGCCCATCCAGAATGGCGCGCGCGGCATCGGCGATAGGGTCCTGCTGATCGTCGCCTTCCGACAACACGGTGTAAAAAGCAGTGATCGAGCCCACACCGTGAAGCCCGTTGCCACTGCGTTCCACCAACTGGGGGAGTTTGGCAAAGCACGATGGCGGGTAACCCTTGGTGGCGGGCGGCTCACCAATGGCCAGCGCGATTTCCCGTTGTGCCATGGCGTAGCGGGTCAGTGAATCCATGAGCAACAGCACATGCTTGCCCTTGTCCCGAAAATGCTCGGCCACGGCGGTGGCATAGGCAGCCCCCTGCATGCGCAGAAGCGGCGGCGCATCAGCGGGTGCCGCCACCACCACCGAGCGTGCACGGCCATCTTCACCCAGGATGTCTTCCACAAACTCCTTGACCTCACGCCCCCGCTCTCCGATGAGCCCCACCACGATCACATCGGCCCGTGTGTAGCGCGCCATCATGCCCAGCAAGACGCTCTTGCCCACACCCGAACCGGCGAACAGGCCCAGCCGCTGGCCCCGCCCCACCGTGAGCAAGGCATTGATGGCACGCACCCCGGTGTCCAGTGGTTCGCGCACAGGATCACGGTCCATGGCATTGATCTGGCTGCGCCCCATGGGCTCCGACACCACGTCCTGCACCGGCCCGCCATGGTCCAGCGGAAACCCCTGCGCATCCACCACCCGCCCGAGCAGGCCTTCGCCCATGGGCAGACGCAGTACTCCAGCTCGCTGAAGGGGCCGAGGCGGCTCGCCAAGGCGCGGAACCGGAATGTAAGGCGCTGCGGGCACCACGCTGGCACCGCTGGACAGTCCATGGATGTCCCCTGCCGGCATCAGAAACGCGCGATCGGCGGAGAACCCGACCACTTCTGCCAGCACCGGTGCATGGCCCGGCATCTGAACCATGCACTGCGAACCCACCGGGACGCGAATGCCCACAGCTTCCAGCACCAGACCGGTGAGCCGCGTCAGCGTGCCGCGCGTCTCCAAGGGCGTGCCCTCAGCCACACGCGCACGCGCATCGTCCATCAGGCGTGTCCAGGCAGAAGGGGCGTCAATGCTCATCGCCACCCTCCTCGTCCCACGGGGACTGCAGTCCAAGGGCTGCAATGGCGCGCTGCCAACGCTTGTCCAGACTGCCATCCACCACGGTACCGGCAGACTCCACCAGGCACCCGCCCGGCGGCACGGACGCATCGGCCATCCATTGCACCCCGGGGGAGTCCATTTCTTCCCTCAGAGGCTGGGCCATCGCCTCCATGTCGTCGGGGTGAAGGCGCACCAGCGCCGGGCGCCCTTCTGTTACGAGCATGCCCACCGCTTCCCGTACCACGGGTTGCAACGCGTTGGGGTTGACGGACAGTTCCTGCCGCACCACCTGGCGCGCTATGTCGCAGGCCAGCTCCAGCACCTGCTGCGCCATGTCCTGCTGCATGTCTATCAGGCTTGCATCCAGCGTCTGCACCACACCTTGCAGGCGCTGTGCCATCTCACGCCCTTGCTGGGCGATGTACGCGTCCAGGCGCTGCTGCCACTCAAGGGCCGTCTGGGCCTGGCCTTGGGCAAAACCCTCGGCATAGGCATCGTCACACGCCTGCTGAACCAACGCCTGCTGCGCGGCCTCGTCCACCTCAACCGGAATCTCGACCTCGGGCTCCGGCTCGGGTTCGATCAGATCGGAGCCGTCTACCGCGCCAAACTTCCACTGTGTGAAGTCACCCACTTCCTCACTGGGAATGAAGCGCGAATACGAACGCTGGTTAGACGAAGGCATCATCACCGCCAGATCCAATCACGATCTGCCCCTCGTCGGACAGGCGCCGTACCGTCTTCAGGATTTCCTTCTGCTGCGCCTCCACCTCGGACAGACGCATCGGCCCACGCGATTCCAGATCCTCGCGCAGGGCCTCTGCCGCGCGCGAAGACATGTTGGACAGGAACTTCTCGCGCAGTTCCGGCACCGCGCCCTTGAGCGCCACGATGAGCGTCTCGGACGCAACCTCCTTGAGCACCGTCTGGATGGCCTTGTCGTCGAGCTTGAGGACATCCTCAAACACGAACATCTTGTCCATGATCTTTTGTGCCAGATCGGGGTCGTAGCCACGGATGGACTCCAGCACCACCGTATCCATGTTGCCGCCCAGCAAATTGATGATTTCCGCCGCAGCCTTGACACCGCCCAGCGAGCTCTTGCGGATCTTGTCTCCGCCCGCCAACACCTTGAACAGCACCTCGTTCAGGTCCTTGAGCGCCGTGGGCTGGATGCCCTCCAGCGTGGCCACGCGCAGCAGGATTTCGCTGCGCTGGCGGTCGGTCAGGTGCATCAGGATGCCTGAGGCCTGGTCTGCGTCCAGATGCACCAGGATGGCAGCCACGATCTGCGGGTGTTCGTTGCGCAAGAGCTCGGCCACCGACAGCGGATCCATCCACTTGAGGCTCTCGATACCCGATACATCCCCGCCCTGCAGGATGCGGTCAATCAGCAGCCCGGCCTTGTCGTCACCCAGCGCACGCCGCAGCACCGCCCGCACGTAGTTGCCGGTGTCCGACACCAGCAGGCTCTGCGCTGCGGCGGCATTGGAGAACTTGTTGATGACCTGGTCCACCTTGTCGCGCGACACCGAGCGCATGCGCGCAATGGTCTCGCCCAGCTTTTGCACCTCTTTGGGCGAAAAATGCTTGAAGACTTCGGCTGCCTCTTCCTCGCCGAGGGACATCAGCATGATGGCTGCGTCGTTGAGTCCTTGGTCGTCCATGGTTGTCGTCCGGGGTGTCGGTGATCAGACGGGGTCGCCGTTCAGCCAGGTTTTCAGGATGTTGGCCACAGCCACGGGGTTCTCCTTGGCCAGCACGCGCGCTTCTTCCAGGCGCAGTTGCTCTGGCGTGGCGGGCAACACTTCGTCCTTCTTGGAGGGCGCTGGCAGCGCAGGGCGCTCGGGGGTTTCCGACTCCAGGGCGTCCAGCTGGCCGCCCGCCACCGGGATGGCGCGGGGCTTGGGCGCAGCGCCACCCTTCAGGGCAGGCCGCACCATGAAGATCAGCACCAGCGCGGCGAAGAGCACCGCCCCCACAGGCCATGCAAAGGTCTTCGCCAGCTCGATCATTTCAGGCTGCTTCCACAGCGGCACCTCCGTGTTGGGCGCCACGTCCACCTGGAAGGGGGTGTTCATCAGATTGACAGAGTCACCGCGCTCACGGTTGAAGCCGATGGTTTCGCGCACCAGCGCGGTCATCTGCTCCAGCTGCTCCGGCGTGAGTGCCTTGGACACGGTCTTGCCCTTGTCTTCGGCAGACTGGTAGTTCACCACCACCGCAGCGCTGACCCGCTTGAGGCTTCCGCTCCCACCCCGCGTCACACGCACCGTCTTGTCCACCTCGTAGTTGGTGATGGACTCGCGCTTGCCGCCCGCGGCCAGCGCGCCCTGGGCCTGCTGTCCGGCTGCCGTGGGCGCAGGGTTGGCGCCATTGACCGGTGCTGCCGCCGCAGCGGGAGGCTGGTTGGTGGTGGCACCCGGCACCCCGGTGGGCAGGGCGCTACCTTGGGCGCCCATGCTTTCCACCACCTGCTGGCTGCGGATGGCGCTGGCGTCGGCCGCCAGGTTGGGGCGGTGCTGCTCGGATGTGGACTCGGTCTGGGTAAAGTCCACCTCGGCGGTCACCTGGGCCTTGACGTTGTTGCGGCCGACCACAGGCTCCAGAATGTCCAGAATCCGGCGGGTGTACTGCTGCTCGATCTGCTGCACATACAAGAGTTGTTGCGCGTCTACACCGGTTCCAGCCGCGGTATCGGGCGACTGGGACAGCAGCTTGCCCGTGTCATCCAGCACGCTCACGGCAGAAGGCGCGAGCTCTGGCACGCTGGAGGCCACCAGATGCACGATGCCCGCAAGCTGCGAGCGATCAAGGATACGGCCGGGGTGCAGGCTCACCAGCACAGATGCTGACGGCTTTTGCTGTTCGCGGAAAAAACCGTTCTGGTTGGGCAGCGCCAGATGCACACGCGCCCCCTGCACCGACGACAGCGCCTGGATCGAGCGGGTGAGCTCCCCCTCTAGCCCGCGCTGGAAATTAAGCCGCTCCTGGAACTGCGTCATCCCGAATTTGCTGGCCTCCATCAGCTCAAACCCTGCCACCGAACCCTTGGGCAGGCCCTGGGTGGCCAGGCGCAGGCGCACGTCATGCACCCGGTCTGCAGGAATCAATATGGCGCCACCGCCGTCGGCATGCTTGTAGGGCACGTTCATCTGCGACAGCTGGGCCACGATGGCACCGCCATCCTTGTCGTTCAGATTGGCAAACAGCACCCGGTAGTCCGGCTGGCGCCCCAGCACAATGGCCGCAATGGCCACCGCCACCAGCAGCGCCGCGCCCACACCCAGCCGCATGCGCTGCGCCCTGTCGAGGGCAGACAGCCGCTGCAGCCAGTTCGGGCTGGCAGGGGGAGTGAGAGGAATTTCGGCAACTGCAGACATCTTGCTTTCCAGTAGGGTGGCCCGGCAAGGACCACAGCGTGGGGTCGATTATTCGGTCATGCCCCCGAAATGTTCGCTGGATAAGCCGCGCGTTTGGCCATCAATTCAGGGGGATGAACCGCGGCGCGATGGCTAGGATACGCAGCATACCGCCATTCCCACGGACACCGCCATGGACCTTCGCATCTCAAGCTCTACCACCCCGCTCACGGGTGCCGGCCTGGCGCGCCGTGCTGCAGCGCCGCAAAACGACGCCAATGAAGTGGGATTCTCGGGCGCGCTCAAAGGCGCGCTGCAGTCCGTGAGCGCCGCGCAGAACCGCTCCACCAACCTGCAAAACGAAGTACAGATGGAAAACCCTTCTGTGAGCCTGGAAGAAACCATGGTGGCCATCCAGAAGGCCCAGATCGGGTTTCAGGCCACGCTGCATGTGCGCAACCGCATGGTGCAGGCCTATACCGACATCATGAACATGCAGGTGTAGGGGTAATGCCACCAGCCTGAGCGGCGCCGCCCCATCTGCCCCTTCTACCGCCTGCCACTCCAATCGACGCCAGGGCGCTTTTACTCCTGATTTTGTAGCTACTCGCGCTTTATGGATAAGCGCTAGAGGCATTTTTGACCATAAAAAACCGACCCCATGGGTCGGCTTTTTTTGCGTGCCTGGTCCCGCCCTCAGTGCACCATCTGCGGCTGGCCATCGAACATGTGCTCAAACTGCGCCAGCCAGGGCTCGGCCAGGCAACGGATCTGCGCATCGTTGCGCAGGATGCGCTGCATGATGCGGGTTTTCTCGCGTTTGTGCTCAGGCAGCAGCTCGTGCTCTTGCGACTTGAAACGCAACTGCTCGATCAGCACCGCGCAGGCGCCTTCGTAGCGCACCACACCATCCCAGTCTTTCAGACGCGCGGCCTCCAACATTTTGGAACTGCTGTCTTCAATGGCTTTGTAGTAGTCAATCAACATGTGGGACATGGTTATGCCTCCACCAGCACAGGCTGGCCAGTGGTGGCTGGCACAGCGGCAGATGCCGCAGCGCCGTTCTTCTTGATTTCATTCCAGCCCTGTGCCACGGGCTCAATCAATCGCATGACTTCCTGCATCATGGCGTCATCGTTGCGGGCGTTGGCCAGAATCAGGCGACGCATGCAGTAGTCGTACAGGGCGCCCAGGTTTTGGGCCAGCTCGCCGCCATCCACCTTGTCCAGCGAAGTGCTTAAACCCTCTTCCAGGATTCGAATGGCCTTGGAAATGGCGTTGACCTTGCCCAACACGTCGCCACGTGCCATGGCGCCGCGGGCGGTGGCGATGGAATTGAGCACACCCTCATACAACAGATTCACCAGCTGGTGCTGGTCAATCGTGTGCATGCTGGTTTCAACATTGATGCGCTGGTAAGCGTTGGCTGCACGGGGGCTGTAGGCGCTGAACATGCTGACAATCCTTCCGAGGTATTACTTAAGTTATCGGCTGGCGCCAGAAAAACTGAAGCCCTTATCCACCCGTCGATTTGTTCCATGCAGACACCTGCTGCGAAATATAGGCATTCAGTCCGTTCAAGCTACTCAACTGCGTATCCAGAGCGTTGTACCGTCTGGTGATCCGCTTTTCAAAGGCATCCACCTTCTCGTTCACCCGCGCCTGATCCTGGCTGTTGCGTTTCAGACTCAGCTGCAAGGAGTCGTCCTTGGACTTGAAGAACCCATCATTCGACAGAAGGTTGGTGGCAAGCGCCTTGATCTTGACTGCGACCCCGTCTGCGGCACCTCCGCCGGTACTGCGAAAGAAGTTCTTCACATCTTCTGGGGTTTCGGTGAGCGCCTTGTTCAGCTTTGCACTGTCGACTGCCAGATCGCCGCCCCGCTGCTGGGTGATCCCAAGATCCACCAAGCGCTGAAATGGCCCCCCGGAGGAGGTAACCGACTGGATCGCGTTGCGCAGGGAGTTCTGAAGGGCCACAGTCGTGGAGTCACCTTGAAACAGACCAGCGGAATTCGTTTTAGGATCGAACTTCGTGGCCTCTTGCAACAGTTGGTTGATGTCGTTGTAAGCCTTCACAAACGCATCGATATTGGCCTTGATAGCCGAATCGTCTTTGCTGACAGTGATATCCACAGCCGCAGTCGTAACCTGCTCGGCCTTGAAGGTAACCCCCGAAATCGTGGAGGCAAACGTGTTGGTGGCAGACGTGACGGCAATGCCATTGACGGTTGCCTTGGCGTTGGCCGCCACCTGGGTCATGGTGCTACCAGCTACCAAACGCGACAAACCTGAAGCATCTGTGTTACCCGGACTGGTGATATCTGTATCACCGCCTTCCATGACACTGAGACGAAAGCCAAACTCCTCGCCGGTGGATTTGCTGCGCAGCAGCAGGCGCTCTCCGGAGGCATCCGACAAGATCGAAGCAGTCACCCCGGCATTGGCGCCGTTGATTTTGCTGGCCACATCCGACAGCTTGTCAGTGGCGGTGATGGCAATGTCCACGGGCTGGCCGCTGCTGGGGGTGAACGAAGCGGGTGCCACACTCCACTTGCCCAGCTCAAGGCGCAGTGTGCCTGCGCCCAGTGCACCACCTACCGGTAGCAGCGCCGCAGAGGCTGTTGCCTGGGCCTTGGCCAAGCCCTGCACCTCCACACTGAAAGTGGTGGGCAACGTGCCCCCAATAGCGGTGGCCGATACAAACTTAGAGTCTGAAGACGTAGTTGAAACGCCGTTCCAGCCCGTCAGGCTGGCCAGTTTTCCAGCAGCGTCTGAGAAGGCGGAGACCAGCGACTTGATCTGACCAAAGGCAGAAATTTTGGTACTGACCGTTGCAGCCTGGAGTTTCAGTGTGTCCAGGGGCTTTTTTTCCAGAGCGACCAGCTGGGTGATGATGCTTTTGACATCAAGCCCGTTTGTGCCTACGCCTGGGGATGAAATGGTTGCCATACAAACCTCCTGAACTGGTTCAACGGAAATTATGGCGCCGAATGGCGTCAACGAACATCCGTAAACACGCCAGGAAAACCTGTCTTATCCAGCGGTCCTGGCACCCGCCTTCCAAAAAGCCAAATGGCGGCGACAGAAATCTGCCGCCGCCTGAGGTTCGCCAGGGCGCTGCAACGCCCTGGCTGCCATGCCCGCCGCTTAACGCAGCAGGGCCAACACACCTTGGGGCAGCTGGTTGGCCTGGGCCACCATTGCCGTACCGGCCTGTTGCAGGATCTGCGAGCGCGAAAGGTTGGCGGTTTCTGCAGCGAAATCAGCATCCAAGATGCGGCTGCGCGAAGCAGCAAGGTTTTCAGAGGTCACTTGCAAATTGGCAATCGACGTTTCGAAGCGCGACTGTAGGGCGCCAAGCTTGGCGCGCTCGCTGCTCACATACGAAAGCGCCGAATCCACGGTCTTGAGCGCCTCTGTAGCTTTCTTGAAGGTGGTGACGTCCAGGTCGGAGACCTTCTGCAGCGACGAGCCCGCATCCGTGAACGCGTTGGAAGTGGTCACGTCCGTCGAGAAGGACTTTGCCGAATCCAGTACCACATAACCGCTGGTGAGCGAGTTATTGGCGACGGTGTCGGCTGCCAGGACGACATCACCCGCTACAGCGGTGCCGTCGGCCTGAAGCTTGGTGACCGTCACAGCGCCAGCGTTTTGGACTGCGGTATCTGCCACACGGATGTCATTGCCGGTCGCGTTCGTCAGCTCGATCGCGGTTCCTGCGGCATTCACCGTAGCCGTCACGCCGGTCTTCGACGACTGCTCGTTGATCGCCGAGACCGCAGCAGTAAGCCCCTCGGAAGTATTGGACGCCGAAAGCGTGAACGACACGTTCAGGTCAGCACTGTTGTCCGAGCGCAGTGCCAGGGTATAAGAGCCAGCAGCGCCGAAGCTCACTTGCGCAGTCGTGCGCGCGGTGGCGCTCACCCCGGTGTCTGCCTGGACGGCATTAATGTTGCCGGCGATGGTCTTGGCCGTAGCGTTGTCCGCGATGTTCACCGTCTTGCTGCCGAGGGAGCCGTTGATAGCCACCGTGCCCGACGTCGTGCTGTTGGCACCCCACGCCGCGCCCGAGGCGGCACCGCCCGCACCGTTGACTGACGTATTCTGGTTGTTACCGTACGTGGTGGTGCGCATGTTCGCAGTAGCAGCCGTGATGGTCTGGTTGGCATTGGCGCCGACCTGGAACTGCTGGGTGCCGAAGCTGCCGTCCAGCAGCTTGGAGCCGTTGAATTCGGTGGTCTGCGAAATGCGGTCCAGTTCGGATACGAGTTGCGAGACTTCCTGCTGCAGGGCTTGGCGGTCGCTGGCGCTGTTGGAGGCGTTGGCCGATTGCACCGCCAGCTCACGCACGCGCTGCAAGATGTCGCCGGACGCCTTCATTGCACCTTCTGCCGTCTGGGCCAGCGAAATTCCATCGTTGGCATTGCGCACAGCTTGGTTCATGCCACGGATCTGGCCCGTGAAACGTTCAGAGATGGCCAGGCCTGCCGCGTCGTCCTTGGCGCTGTTGATGCGCAGCCCCGAAGACAGGCGCTGGATGGATGTATTGAGCGAAGACTGGCTGGTGCCGAGGTTGCGCTGGGCGGTAAGCGATGCGACGTTGGTATTGATGGTGGAAGCCATTGCAAATCTCCTGAAAGAACTGACTGAATATGGCGTTGCCGCCAGCCGGGGCGCCAGCACCACGCTGGCCTCCTGGGTTCGCCGGTGCCTTCAAGCAACCTGGTGAACGGCGGGCCACTGAGGGACCGTTGCAATTGTTTTCGGACCACATCCGGAAAACTTGAGGGGCAAACGCACAAGTTGCGCGACTTTTTTGCCGCTTATCTCCCCTACACCAGAAATCGGCGTCTCCACAATCCAACCATCGTTCCCCCATTGACAGCCGGACGGGTGCGCTTGAACCGGCAAACAGATCCGTCTCGCGACGTTAAGGAGTTTCGCCATGGCCGCAACTATCAACACCAATGTCAGTTCGCTCACCGCGCAGCGCAACCTCGGCACCAGCCAGTCTTCGCTCAATACATCCATCCAGCGCCTGTCTTCGGGCCTGCGCATCAACAGCGCCAAGGACGACGCGGCAGGCCTGGCCATCTCCGAGCGATTTACCAGCCAGATCCGCGGCCTGAACCAGGCGGCCCGCAATGCCAACGACGGGATCTCCCTGGCCCAGGTGACGGAAGGCGCCATGAAGTCCGCCGGCGACATCCTGCAGCGCGTGCGTGAGCTGGCGGTGCAATCGGCCAACGCCTCCAACAGCGCCAGCGACCGCCAAGCCTTGCAGCAGGAGGTCGGCCAATTGGTGGCAGAGCTTGACCGGATTTCGCAAACCACCGAGTTCAACGGCCAGAAATTGCTGGATGGCACCTTTGGTACTGCTCAGTTCCAAGTGGGCGCCAATGCCAACCAGACCATCATCGCCGCCACTGCCAACTTGCGCACCAATACCTACGGCAACAACCAGAACACCTCGGCCAACGGCGCGGGCGCTCCGACCTCGGGCGCGGCCTGGGGCGCCAACAGCACCACCTCTGGAAGCGTGGTCATCAATGGCTCACGGGGTTCGGCCACGGTGAACATTGCGGCAAACCAGACAGCCAAGACCATTGCCGACAATATCAACCTGGTGGGCGCCACCACCGGCGTGAATGCCACTGCCCGTACTGAGACGGTGGTAGCATTTGTTGCCGCCGGGTCGTACACCCTGGCGTTGCGCTCCGACAACGGTGCAGACCAGACCGTGTCTTTCACACTGTCGGCCGCTACTGGCGCCGATGGACTCTCGGCGGGTATTGCCTCCATCAACGAACAGTCCTCCAAGACCGGCGTGACCGCTTCGCTCAACGCGGCGGGCACGGCGATTGTGCTGACCAACGCCACAGGCAACGACATCCGGGTGGGCGACACGACGGTGACCAACGCCGGCGACGTTTCTGTGACCAAGCTGCAGGCCGACGGCACCGCCGTGACTGGCACCGTTACCCTGACGGCAGACACCACTGCCGACAACTCTCTGACCAGCGGCTACGTGGTGCTGGACTCCGACAAGTCCTTCTCCACGGATGTGACCACCTCCAACGCGTTTACGGACGCCGGCTCCTCGCTGCAAAAAGTCTCCGACCTGGACGTGACTACCTTCAAGAAGGCGACCGAAGCGCTCAAGACCGTGGACTCTGCCCTGTCTTTTGTCAGCAGCGAGCGCGCCAAGCTCGGTGCACTTCAATCACGCTTCGAAACCAGCATTGCGGCTCTGAACATCACCTCCGAGAATCTGTCGGCCTCGCGTTCGCGCATCCTGGATGCCGACTTCGCAGCCGAGACGGCCAACCTGTCGCGCGCGCAGATCCTGCAACAAGCCGGCACGGCAATGGTGGCCCAGGCCAACCAGATTCCGCAGGGCGTGCTAGCACTCCTGAACGGCTAAGCCGCGCGGCGGCCGGCGCGGATACCGCACAATAGACGGCTTCACAGGCCAGCCCAGCTTATTCCGGCAGTGCGCGCCCGCCAGTAGAACACCGACCATGCCGCTCACCGTCGCCATCGTTCAGTCGAACTACATTCCTTGGAAGGGGTATTTCGACCTCATGCGCGCGGTAGACATCTTCGTTCTCTACGACGACGTGCAATACACCAAGCGCGACTGGCGCAACCGCAACCGCATCAAGACCTCCCAGGGCGTGCAATGGCTGACCCTGCCCGTGCGAGTCAAGAGCCGCTATCTGCAGCAGATCCGCGAGGTGGAAATTGCAGAGCCGCTCTGGCATGAGCGGCACTGGGCCAGCTTGCATGCAAACTACCGCGCGGCGGCGCACTACGACACCGTGGGCCCGCCGCTCGCAGAGCTGTATGCCCGCTGCGCTGGCCTTACGCACTTGTCTCAGGTCAACGCCTTGCTGCTGCGCGGCATGGCCGACCTGCTGGGTGTGCATACTCCGTTGGTGAACTCATCCACCCTGGGCCGCTGCCCGGGCCGCACGGAAAATCTGGTGCACCTGTGCCAGGCCCTGGGGGCGACCACGTATCTCACCGGCCCCGCTGCACGAAGCTACCTGGACCAGCACCTTTTTGAAGAGGCCGGTATCGCGGTGCAAGAGTTTGACTACACAGGCTACCCCCCGTATCCCCAGCTCCACGGCCCGTTCGATCACCACGTGAGCGCGGTGGATCTGCTGATGAACACTGGCGCCCAGGCAGTACGCTACCTGGATCGACCAGCGCCCGCAGCCCCATGAACAGTCCCATCGCCGCTACCCGCACTTATTACGAGGACAAGTTCCGCGCCCACGGCCCCGTTCCGAACGGCGTCGATTGGGGCCACGCGCGCGCCCAGGCATTGCGCTTTGAACAACTGTGCAAACTCCTGCCTCAGAGCCGCGCCCGTGCATCGCCCCCCTCGCTGAACGACTTGGGTTGCGGGTACGGGGCCCTGCTGGACCACCTGGGTGCTGCGGGTGAGCTGGTCGACTACCTGGGCATCGACCTGGTGCCGGACATGGTGGACGCGGCCAGGCAGCGCCATGGCGCGCAGGGCGCGTTCGCTGTAGGCAGCGGATGCCCCCGCGTGGCGGACTACGCGGTCGCCAGCGGCCTCTTCAACGTGCGCGGCCAGGTGCCCGAGGCGGCGTGGCAGGAATTCATCCTCGGTGTGCTGGACGACCTGAACACGCACAGCCGGCTGGGCTTTGCCTTCAATGCGCTGACCCGGTATTCAGATCCCGACCGCATGCGGCCCGACCTGTACTACGCCGATCCGCTGTGGCTCTTTGACTGGTGCAAACGGAAATACGCCCGGAATGTCGCGCTTTTGCATGACTATGATCTTTATGATTTCACGATCATCGTGCGCAAGGATGCGGCTTTTTCCGAGCCCGCAGATTGAGAAGGAAACGCATGAAAGTCTGCGACATCGATCGCAACCTGATGTACTCGGTGCTGCAGCATGGTTTCCGCGCCCTGCAGGTACAGCCCCATGTGGTGGAGTTGGGGGTGTGCAAGGGCGACAACGCCCAGCAGTTGCTGCAGCGCCTGAACCCCGCGCAGTTGGTGCTGGTGGACAGCTGGAGCACGGCGTCGAACCGCGACTATTGTCCCTTCGACCCCCTGCCCTCCTGGATCGACCCGCCTGAGGCCTACGACTTTTATTTTGGTGGCCCCACCTGGGAGCAAGCTACCTGGGACCGGCTGCACGATGGGTGCCAGCAGCGTTTTGCCGCAGAACCCCGCGTGTCCATCGTGCGCTCGCCCACGGCAGATGCCCTGCCCGCCGTACGCCAGCTCAACCAGGGTGCGCCCTACGACCTGATTTACGTCGATGCCAGCCACCAATATGAATATGTGCTGCGCGACCTGATGCTTTACCAGGAGCTGGTGGGCGCCAACGGCGCTTTCATGCTCAATGACTGCTGCTTCAGCGACGCTGGCCTGCGCCAGAACCTCGGCGTGCTGGAGGCGGTGGGAAACTTTCTCAAGCGCAGCGATTTCACACCCGTGGCCATCACCAGCACCGATTGGTCCGACGTCATCCTCGCGCGCAAAGGCAGCCTGCTGGAGCAGGCACTGCACTGGAGCCTGGTGAATTCCGACGTCGCGTTTGTCGATATTCCCGCCCAGCTGCTGCCCGCCGCCCGTCTGGTGCACGGCGACCAGCGCGCCCACCTGAGCTTTGTCTGAGCCTTCGCCCGCTATGCCCTCTCCCACCTCCACTGCCAGCCACGCGACCCACGAGTCGTCGGCGCTCACATACTCCAACAGCGACAGCCTGGCGGCGCGCGAGCAACTCTTCGGCATGCTGCAAGACTACCGCGCCACGCCCGAGGAAAAAGAGCGCTCGCTCGGCCTGTTCCTGCGCGGATCGCTGCTGGCGCGCATCCTCGCCATCGATGGGATCTACCGGCAGATCGTGGACATTCCGGGCTGCATTCTGGACATAGGCACCTGGCGCGGGCAGACCGCCGTGCTGTGCGAGAACCTGCGCGCCATCCACGAGCCCCTGCACTTCACGCGGCGCATCGTGTGCTTCGACACCTTTGAGGGCTATGCCGGCTTCTCCGACTCCGACCGAGCCAGCACCACCCATACGGAGGGCACCTACGCCGTGGGCGGGGACTATGCCCAATACCTGACCGAGTTGCTGACGGTGCACGAGCGCTGCAATGCCATGGGGCAGAACCATGGCAAGCACCGCGTGATCGCTGGCGACTGCCGGCAGACCCTGCCGGACTTCTTTGCCCAGCATCCCAACGAGTTCGTGGCCCTGGCGTTCTTCGACGTGAACGCGTACGACCCCACCCGCCAGGGCCTCGCACAGGTTTGGGACCGCCTGGTGCCCGGCGGCATCGTCGCCTTCTGGCAGCTGACGCGCGATGCCATCGTGGCCGAAGGGCGCGCGTATGCCGAGCAGTTCCTGCACGGGCGAGCCCACACGCTGCATCGCGCCGCCACCTACCCTGGCCTGTGCTACGCACGCAAGGCCTGAGCCACGCCCCATGCACACCGTCGTCCTCGGCAATGGCATCGTCGCGCTGAGCACCGCCTTCCGGCTGGTGCAGCGCTGGACCGCACAATCCACCGACACGCTGACCATCGTGGGCCGCTTCGCAAGGCCTGGCTCCGCCACGCTGGCCGCCGCGGCCATGTTCAATTCCTTTGCCGAAATCGAGGCCGGATCGCTGGACCACCCCCTGGACCTGTACCGCTTCGAACTCAGCCACCTCGCTACACAGATGTGGCCGGATTTCGAGCGCGCTCTGATCGCGGCTGCTGGCGAGGCCCTGCCGGCCGGCTGCCAGGGTTGCCAGGGCTTCAACTGCGGTGGATGCATCACCAGCGGCACCTATGTGGTCAACAACAACGCCGCCGACGACCTGGACGACGAGAACTTCGACGCCATCGTGCAGGCGCTGCGCGACTTCAACGAACCGCACTCGCTGGTGTCGCCGCGCGACATCCCCAACTACGCACCCGAACAGCGCCAGCGTGCCACCCGGGCGGTGTACATCCCTGGCGAAGGCTGGGCCAATCCCCGCCTCATGCTGGAGAAAATCGACGCCATTCTGCGGCGCGATGCACGGGTGCGCTTCCTGGATACCAGCGTCGACCGGCTGGAGGCCAGCGCCCCGGGTGCGGCCATCGCGGCCGCCGTGCTGGCCGACGGTACGCGCGTGGAAGGCGACCGGTTCCTGCTGGCCACCGGCGCCAGCGCCACGGATGTGCTTGCGCGCAGCCAGCTGGGCCTGCCCGTGCAGCGCATCTTCTATGGTGTGGGGGTGTCGCTGGAACTGGACAGCCCCGAGCACCCGCACACGCACTGCATCCGAACGCCCAACCGGGGCCTGGCCTGCGGCGTGTACAGCGTGCCCTACTACACCGGCCCCGAGGTTCCCCGCGGGTCGCGCATCCTCGTCGGCGCCAGCAACTTCACCTCGCCCACGCCCGTGCACCACGGTCGTGTCGGCAGCGTGGAAGCCCTGCTCAAGGCGAGCATGGAGCAGATCAACCGCAATTTCTATCGCGCCGGCCTGGTCCGCGTGAACGTGGGCTGGCGCCCTACCAGCCAGGACACCTACCCGCTGCTGGGGCGCACATCACTGCCCAACCTGCTGGTCGCCACCGGCACCAAACGCGACGGCTTTCATCTGGCGCCCGTTATTTCGCAGTACATGGCGGCACTGCTGCATGGCGAGGCCGTGGACGAGCGCTTCGCAAGCTTCGCGCCGGAACGCGCTCCCCTGCGCCTGCTCACGCGCGAGCAGGCGGTGGACAAAGCCGTGCGGCACCAGTTGAGCGCCGCGTACCAGCATGGCTTTTCGCCCGCGAAGAGCCGCATGCCCGAACAGGTGGCCCAGATGCTGCGCGACCAGGTAGAGAGGTTGCACGACGAGGTCGGTGCCATAGACTGGGGCATTCCCCCTGAAATGCTGGACATGTACCGCTACGGCCATGCCCGCGCCTGAACCGACATACCTCATGCAGCCACACGACCACGCGCCCATCCCCTTTGGCAAGCCCTTCATCGTCGGCAAGGAGCTGTTCTATATTGCCCAGGCCGTCATGAACGGCTCCATCGCGGGCGACGGCGCTTTCACCCGGCGCTGCCAGGAATGGCTGGAGGAGCACCTCGGCTGCTACAAGGCCTTGCTGACCACTTCGTGCACCACGGCCCTGGAGATGGCGGCCATCCTGGCCGACATCGGCGCGGGCGACGAAGTGGTGATGCCTTCGTTCACGTTTGTGTCCACCGCCAACGCCTTTGTGCTGCGCGGCGGGGTGCCGGTCTTCGTGGACGTCCGGCGCGACACGCTGAACATCGACGAGACACTGATCGAGCAGGCCATCACACCGAGCACCAGGGCCATCGTGGCGGTGCACTACGCGGGCGTTCCGTGCGCCATGGCGGTGATCAAGACCATTTGCCAGCGGCACGGCCTGCTGCTCATCGAGGATGCCGCCCAGGCGATCCTCGCCCACGACGAAGGCACGGCGCTGGGCACCATTGGTGACCTGGGCTGCCTGAGTTTCCACGAAACCAAGAACGTGATCAGCGGCGAGGGCGGCGCGCTGCTCGTCAACAACCCTGCGTTGGCCGAGCGCGCCGAAGTCATCTGGCAAAAGGGCACGAACCGCAAAGCGTTCTACCGCGGCGAGGTGGACAAGTACTCCTGGGTGGACGTGGGCTCGTCTTTCCTGCCCAACGAGCTGACGGCGGCCTTCCTGTATGCCCAGCTGGAACACGCCAAGCGCATCAACGCCCACCGGCGCGCGTTGTACGAAAAATATGTGCAGCTGCTGCGCCCGCTCGAAGAAGAGCACCTCGCCATGCTGCCCGCGGCCACATCCCAGCGGGCCAACGGACACATCTTCTACATGCTGTGCCGCTCTGCCGAAGAGCGCGCCGCCCTCATGGCGCATCTGCGCGCGCACCAGATCCATGCGGTCTTCCACTATGTGCCATTGCACGACGCGCCCGCAGGCCGCCGCTTCGGTCGCGCGCACGCCGAACTGCCCGTCACGGTGGACATCTCCGCACGGCTGCTGCGCCTGCCCATGTATTCGAGCATGGGCAATGAGGATGTGCGGGTGGTGGCAACGGCCGTGAAGCAGTTCTATGGCCTCCACAAGTAACGCGACCGACCTCCTCCCCGGCTCCGCCCCGGCCGACGGGGCCCAAGCCCACCCTCTGGCAACACGGGTTGCCGCGAACCACGACGCCTTTGCCGCGGCCCTGGACCAGGTGCGCCAGCGCATCGCCGAGGGCGACCTTGAGGCCGCTTTGCAAGCTGCCAGCGACTGCGCCCACGGCGCCTGGATGCGGCACAGCGGCCTGTTCGCTTCGCCCGCCCTGGAGTCGCTGCTGGCGCAGGTCGGGCAGGCGTTACCGGCGAGCGAACACGCACCGCCGCCAGGGGCAACCGCCACGCCACGCCGCGTGTTGACCGTGCTCACCAGCGTGCACGCCGTGGGCGGCCACAGCCGCATTGCCTGGCGCTGGATTGGCATCGACACGGGTTCGCAGCATACGCTGGTGCTCACGCAGCAGGAAGGCCGCCCGCTGCCCGAACCGCTGCAGGCGCTGGCGCAGGCCGGACGGGTGCGCATCGTGCAACTCGACGCTCCCTCCTGGCTGGGGCGGGCCGTGGCGCTGCGGGATCTGGTGACCCAGGCAGACCAGGTGGTGTTGCTCACCCACCCGCACGACGTGCTGCCCTGCACCGCTGTGCCCGCCGTGCGCAACGCACCACCGGTGCTGGCCATGGACCATGCCTCGCACGTGTTCTGGCTGGGTGTGGGCATTTCCACACTAGCCATCAACACGGCCACCATGGTGCTGGAGCACCGCCGGGGCATTGCGCGCGCGCACATCGGCTGGGCCTTGCTGCCCATGGACTTCTCGCGGCTCGAACACCCCTCAGGGCTCGACGTTCGCGCGGCCTTCGGCATTCCGGCCGAGGCGCCGCTGCTGCTGTCGGCGGGCTCCCCGTTCAAATACTGGCCCATTGAGGGCACCGATCTGGCGGCACTGCTCACGCCCGTGCTGGAACAACACCCCGACGCCCATCTGCTGGTAGTGGGGGTGGCCGAAGCACCCTTCTGGCAGTCCTTCCTGCAACACTTTGCCGGGCGCGTGCACCTGTCGGGCTACTTGCCGGAGTCCGACCTGGCCGCCTGCTACCACGCCTGCGACGTATATGTAGACTCGGTCCCGCTGTCTTCGCCCACCACCGTGCTGGAGGCCGCAGCGCTGGGCAAGCCCATCGTCCGCTATGCACCCGCCGATTGGCGCGGCACGGGCTTCTCGCTGGAGTTCGACTGCATTCCGGCGGATTTCTACCTCTGGTCCACACCCGAGGCCTACGCGGCAGACATCCACCGCCTGCTAAGCGACGCCGAACTGCGCAGCTGGCGCGGCAGTTTCGGCCGCGCCGCCGTGCGGCTGTATTACTCCGACGACACCTTCCGCCACAGCATCGAAGCACTGTACGCCAAGGCGGCCACTTTGCCGCGCATCGCCCCCGACGCGCAGGCTACTGCGGCACGCTGCGAGCGCATCGACACCCTGCTGGTGCAGCTGGCCGACAACATGGCGGCACAGCAGGCGCTCGAGGCCGCCCGCCCGCGGCCCAGCCAGCGCCCCCGCGTGCTGGCCTTCCACTTGCCGCAGTTCCACGCCATTCCCGAGAACGACGCCTGGTGGGGCGCCGGCTTCACCGAATGGGACAACGTGCGCGCCGGGCAACCATTGTTTGACGGCCATGCCCAGCCCTTTGTGCCCACGGAACTCGGCTACTACGACCTGTCCTCGGTCGATGTGCTGGCGGCCCAGGCGCGCCTGGCACGCGAGCACGGCCTGCATGGGTTCTGTTTCCACTACTACTGGTTCGACGGCCGCCGCCTGCTGGAAAAGCCAGTGGACCAGCTGCTGGCCCACCCCGAGATCGACCTCCCCTTCTGCCTGTGCTGGGCCAACGAGAACTGGACGCGCCGCTGGGACGGCGGGGAGCACGACGTTCTCATGCAGCAGTCCTACGCCCCTGGCCTGCACGGGCGCTTCGCCAGCGATTTGGCGCGCTACTTCGCCGATCCCCGCTATGTCCGCATCGGCGGCCGGCCGGTGCTGCTGGTCTACCGCACGGACGTGATTCCCGATCTGGCCGAAACCACCGCCGCCTGGCGCGACGCCTGGCGCGAGCTGGGCGTGGGCGAGGTGTACCTGGTGGCGGTGGAGAGCTTTGTGCCCATCGACCCCACGGAGCACGGTTTTGACGCAGCCGCAGAGTTTCCACCGCACCAGGTCCATGCCGCCACCCTGCCGCCCAACAGCCCGCCCAATCTGCTGGCCGACCCGGATGCCCGCGTGGGCGACTACGGCAAACTGGCCCACACCTGGCTGACGCGGCCGCGCCCGAACTACAAGCGCTTCCATGGCCTGCTGCCGGGCTGGGACAACAGCGCCCGCCGCCGGCGCGGCGGTGCCACCCTGTTTGTGGGGGCAAATCCAGACGCTTATGAAGACTGGCTGGGCCAGGCCGTAGGCCGCACGCTGGACGAGTTTGAGGGCGATGAGCGCCTGGTCTTCGTGAACGCCTGGAACGAGTGGGGCGAGGGCTGCACCCTGGAGCCCGACGCCCGCTGGGGCCGCGCCTACCTGGAGGCGACCCGCCGCGTGCTGCAGCGGCCGGAAAACGAGCTGCGCGCGCTGGCACGGGAGAGCGCACCGCCTTCGGAATACGTGCGCTGGCTGGAAGGCGCCTCTGCGGCATCGGATGATGCGCTGCTGCCCGCCCTAAGGGCTGCAAGCGCCGGCGTGGTGCTGGCCGTGGCGGTGAGCGATAGTGCCGATGGCCCGGCCGGCATGGCCACTACCCGCGCGTCGCTGGCCGCACAACTGCGGCCGGCCAACCGGATTGCGACCCCAACCGCGGGCGAACCGCTGCCTGCACTCCTAGATGGGCTGGAGGGAAGCGACTGGGCGCTGTGCCTGTGCGCTGGCGACACGCTGGCGCACGATGCATTGGCCCAGCTCGCCCGCGCGCTGGCGGCAGCGCCAGACACCGCGCTCATTGCCTACCTGGACCACGATGAGCGCGACGCAGGTGGCCACCTGGGCGCACCCTGCCTGAAGCCCGCCTTCAACCAGGACCTGCTGCTCTCCTGCGCCTACATGGGCCGGGCGCTAGCGGTGCGCACGGGCTGGCTGGCAGAACATCTGGCGCAGGCGCCAGGCGCAACCCGCTTCGGTCTGGCCTTTGCCTATGGACTGGCGCTGGCTGCGTTGCGGGAACGGGGCGCCGCCGCCTTCCTCCCCGTGCCTGTGCCGGCCCTGCACCTCACGACCGCCGAGCCCGCAGTCTTCGCCACCGACAGCGCCACGTGGCAGGCCATGGCCCAGCAACTGGCCGAACATGCCGCGCAGGCAGAGCCCGGCAGCCAGGTGCTCGAAGGCCCGCTGCCCGGCAGTTTCCACCTGCTGCCGCCGCTGCCCCGCACGCCGCTGGTGAGCATCATCATCCCCACGCGGGACCAGCTGCCCTTTCTCAGCCGCTGCATCGAGTCGCTGCTCGCCAAGACAGCCTACCCCGCGTTCGAGTTGCTGGTGGTGGACAACGACAGCCAGACGGCCGAAGCGCGCGAGTTCCTGGCCGGCCTCGAAGGCGTGATGCCCGACCGCATCCGCGTGCTGCGCGCCCCGGGCCCGTTCAACTTCTCGCGCATGAACAACCTGGCGGCGCGGGAAGCGCGGGGCGAATACCTGCTGCTGCTCAACAACGATACGGCCGCGCTCCAGGCCGACTGGCTCACGCACCTGGTACGCCAGGGACTGCGGCCAGGCGTGGGCGCCGTGGGCGCGCGGCTGCTGTTCCCGGATGGGCGCGTGCAGCACGCTGGGGTGGTGCTGGGCCTGTGCGGCCCGGCGGACCACCCCCTTTTGGGGCTGCCCGGGGACCAGCCGGGCTACCAGGGGCGCGCCCAGCTCACGCAGGACTTCTCGGCCGTCACTGCAGCCTGCCTGCTGGTGTCCCGGGCCGTGTACGACGAAGTGGGCGGGCTGGACGAGGCGCAGTTCGGCGTGAGCTACAACGACGTGGACTTCTGCCTGCGCATTGGCGCCACGGGCCGGCGCATTGTCTGGACGCCCCTGGCCACCCTGCTGCACGAGGGCAGCGCCAGCCAGCGCGCCGCCGTGGAGGGCAAGACCCAGCAGCAAAAGCAGGAGCGCTTTTCTGCCGAGCAGGCGGCCTTCTATGCCCGCTGGCCCGCATGGGTGGCACACGACCCGCACTACAGCCCCCACCTTTCGCTGTCGGAGCGCAATTACGAGATCGAAACCCGCACCGTGCTGCGGCCCGACCCGCTGCAGGGCCTGACGCCGCACCATATCGCCGTCTTCGCGGCCGATGCCACCGGGTGCGGCCAGTACCGCATCCTGCAGCCCTTGGCGGCCATGCGCGATGCCGGCCTGTGCACCGGTGCGCCCTCACCCGAGTTGCTGCCCACCCACCTGCTGCTGCGCACTGGGGCGGATACGCTGGTCTTCCAGCGCCCCTACACCGAAGCCGGGCTGGCCGCCCTTGCAGCCGCCCGTGCCGTACCCGGGGTGCGCACCATCTACGAGGTGGACGACCACATGGCCCAGGTGCCCGTGAAGAGCATCCATCACCAGGACATGCCCAAGGACCTGCGCGGGCGCATTCTCAAGGGCATCGGCCTGTGCGACCGGCTTGTGGTGTCCACCGAACCGCTGGCACAGGCGCTCGGCCCCCACGCCGCAGAGGTGCGCGTGGCCCCCAACCGGCTGCCCCCGCGCATGTGGGGCAGCGCGCCGCCCGTGCGCCCGCCCGTGGACGGCGCCCTGCCCCGCAAGCCGCGCATTGGCTGGGCCGGGGGGCGGGGCACCTGGGGGACCTGGAGATGGTTGCCGACGTGGTGCGCGAACTGGCCGACGAAGTGGAGTGGGTGTTCTTTGGCATGTGCCCCCCCACGCTGCGCCGCTACGTGAGCACCTACTACGCGGGCGTGCCCACGCTGGAGTACCCACGCCAGCTCATGGCGGTGACCCAAGGATGGGACCTGGCGATTGCCCCCCTGGAGGCCAACGCCTTCAACGAGTGCAAATCCAACCTTCGGCTGCTCGAATACGGCTGGTGCGGCGTGCCCGTAGTCTGCTCCGACGTGCTGCCCTACCAGGACGGCGGCCTGCCCGTGCGGCGTGTGCGGAACCGGTTCAAGGACTGGGTGGCGGCACTGCGCGAGCGGCTGGCCGATTTGCCCGCGGCTCGCCAAGAGGGTGCGGCGCTGCAGCAGCAGGTGGCCGCACACTGGTTGCTGCGCGGTGCTCCGCTCCAGGATTGGTACCGCGCCTGGACAGACTGAAAAGCTCTTTGTGTATGGAATTGCCCGTTTGCCCAAGTATTTCTTGACTGGCAGCTATTACTAGAGGAGCAGCCTCAAAGATGAAGGCACTGAATGATTAGACTGACCACGCCGCCAACGCTCCCTCAGACGGGCCGGAAAAGCTGGTTGTTGGCTGCTAAATGGCGCCATCGACGCCAGAGGGGCTGAAGTACATTTAAGCCATCCTTGCCCGTCGACTGCGGACCGTACCGAGAACCCAGTCTGAACCCACTCCTTTTCAACCATGCTCGTCATCATCGGTTACATCGTTTGCTTCGGATGCATCTTCGGCGTGTACGTGCTGCACGGCGGGAACATCCAGGTGATCCTGAAGGCTTTGCCCTTTGAAATTGTCACCATCATGGGCGGTGCGCTGGGCGCGTTTGTCGTCAACAACCAGCCCAAGGTGCTCAAGGCCACGATGGCGGCGATTCCCATGGCGCTCAAGGGGTCCAAGTACACGAAGGCGCGTTACATGGAGCTGATGGCGATGCTCTATGACATCTTGCAAAAGGCCCGCAAAGAAGGGCTGATGGCCATCGAGAAAGATGTGGATACGCCCGCCGAGTCGGAAATCTTCAAGAAATACCCCACGGTGGGCAGTGATCACCACGTGATCGAGTTCCTCACGGACTACCTGCGCATGATGGTGTCGGGCAACCTCAATTCGCACGAAATCGAAGCGCTGATGGACAGCGAAATTGAAACCCATCACCAGGAGGCCCATGCCCCGGTGGCAGCCCTTGCCCGGCTGGCGGGTGCGCTGCCGGCCTTCGGCATCATTGCTGCGGTGCTGGGTGTGGTGAACACCATGGGCTCGGTGGGGCAGCCGCCATCGGTGCTGGGCGGCATGATCGGCTCGGCGCTGGTGGGCACGTTTCTGGGCATTTTGCTGGCCTACGGGGTGGTGGAGCCCCTGGGCGGGCTGGTGGAGCAAAAGACCGAAGATGCCGCCAAGGAGCTGCAGTGCATCAAATCGACCCTGCTGGCCAGCATGCAGGGCTACAACCCTGCTACCGCCATCGAATTTGGCCGCAAGGTGCTCTTCTCGACAGACCGGCCCTCGTTTATTGAACTGGAAGGGCATGTAAAGGGCAAGAAGTAACGCCAGCGCAGCTTCCTGCACGGGCCCCACACCATGGCAGAAAAGAAACTCCAGCCGATCATCGTCAAGCGCATCAAGAAGGGCGGGCACAAGCCGCATGGCGGCGCCTGGAAGATTGCCTATGCCGACTTCGTGACGGCGATGATGGCGTTTTTTCTGCTGATGTGGCTGCTCGGCTCCACCGCCAAGGGGGAGCTGCAGGGCATTGCGGCGTATTTCGCATCGCCGCTCAAGGTGGCGATGACGGGGGGCGATGGTGCGGGCAACAGCTCCAGCGTGATTCCGGGCGGTGGCAATGATTTGTCGAAGGTGCACGGCCAGGTGCGGCGCTCTGACGAGGAGGCGGCCAAGCAGCGCCGCATGAGCATCGATGCCGCACGTGCCGAACGTGCCAAGGAGGACCTGGCCCGCATCAAGGCGCTGGAGGCCAAGATCGACGCCCTCATCACCGAAAACCCGCGCCTGAACGAATACAAGTCGCAGATCCGCATCGACATCACGCCGGACGGCCTGCAGATCCAGATCATTGATGACCAGAACCGCCCCATGTTCGACAGCGGCAGCGCGCTGGTAAAGCCCTACATGCGCGACATCCTGCGCGAGATTGGCGCCGCCTTGGGCGGGGTGGAAAACCGCATCAGCCTGGCCGGGCACACCGATGCCGTGCCCTATGGCAACAGCGACCGGGGCTACAGCAACTGGGAGCTGTCGGCCGACCGGGCCAATGCCTCGCGCCGCGAATTGGTATCGGCCGGCATGCCAGACGCTAAACTGGGCCGTGTGGTGGGCCTGGCGGCCAGCGATCTGCTGGAGCCAGACAACCCGCGCTCACCCTCCAACCGGCGCATCACCATCACGGTGCTGACCCGCGAGGCGGAAGAACGACTCATGGGCAAGGGGATTCCCGAAATCACATCCACAGAACTTCTGCAAGATTCGCGGGAGAATCCCCCTCCGGGCCGGTAGAAGTTACGACTTGTCACACTCCCCGTCACCCCTGACAATATCCCTAGCCATTTCCGACTGAAAGGGTCCCACGTGACCACAGCCCTTCGTTTTTTGATCGTTGACGACTTCTCCACCATGCGGCGCATTGTGCGCAACCTGCTCAAGGAAAGCGGTTTTGCCGATGCCGACGAGGCCGAAGATGGCGTGGCCGCATTGAACAAGCTGCGCAGCAGCAAGTTCGACTTTGTGGTCACCGACATCAACATGCCCAACATGAACGGGTTTCAGTTGCTCGCCGAAATCAAGAAGGACGACAAGCTCAAGCACCTGCCCGTTCTGATGGTGACTGCCGAAGCCCGCAAGGAAGACATCGTGGCGGCCGCCCAGGGCGGTGCAGCGGGCTACATCGTCAAGCCTTTCACCAAAGCGACCCTGGAAGAGAAGGTGACCTTGATCCTCAAGAAGATGGGGCTATGACGCCATGGATGCCACACCGGACAACAGCCAGACGCCGGCCAACGTACACCACAAGATTGGTCTGCTGACACGCCAGCTGCACGACTCGCTCAACGAGCTGGGCTACGCCGAGAAGCTGCGCGGCTCCATGGGCGAGCTGCCCGATGCGCAAAGCCGCCTGTCGTACATTGCCCGCCTCACGGGCGAAGCGGCCGAGAAGGTGCTCAACCGTGTGGAGCAGGCCAAGGCCCAGCACGACTACATCGCCTCTGAAACGCGCCGGGTGGTCAACGCACTGGTGGCCGACCCGGTGGCCGCCGTGGCCAAGGGCGAGATCTTCAACTTCCTGACCGATGTGGAGCGGGTGACCAAGGAAGCCGATACGCACCTCACCGAAATCATGATGGCGCAGGATTTCCACGATCTCACCGGCCAGGTGATTGCCCGGGTGGTGAACCTGGCGGCCACCATTGAAGACCAGCTGGTGCAGCTGCT
Source organism: Acidovorax sp. NO-1 (assembly GCF_000238595.1). GTDB lineage: Bacteria > Pseudomonadota > Gammaproteobacteria > Burkholderiales > Burkholderiaceae_C > Acidovorax. Next base: position 42,135 of record NZ_AGTS01000072.1, read on the forward strand.
CATCCAGACGGCTCCGCCAAACGCGCAGATTCCGGTGGCCGAGGCACCCCGCGCCCAGCACCTGCAGGGCCCGGTGGTGGACCCCGAAAGCACCCCGGATGTGGTGACCGACCAGTCCCAGGTGGACGACCTGCTGGCCAGCCTCGGCTTCTGAGGCTGAAATATTGGTCAAAATGGGCTCCGGCGCTTATGCAGCAAGCGCTGACAGCTATCATTTTTGAATAATTTGCTTCACATTCCGTAGTGCCTGCCAAGGGGGGCCAGGCGGTGGGAGCCGTCGCCCGCAGCGTGCACTGCGGTGCGGATAAGAAGGGGCTGCGCCCCCCTTATCCCGCTTTAGATTTCCGGGTCGCTCACGACAATGGCATGACACCAGCCGTCATGCCACCATGGAATCCAGCCAAGAAAAAAGCCTCCCCGCAACCGAGCGCAAGTTGCAGAAAACGCGCCAGGACGGTCAGGGAGCGCGCTCGCGCGACCTGTCGCACCTGGCGATACTGGGCGCAGGGGCGGCCTGCCTGCTGGTGCTGGCCCCCGAGCTGATGGCGCGCATGGAATGGGCCATGGGCCAGCAGCTGGCGTTTGACGCCGCCACCGTGATGGCGCCGGGCAGCATGCTCAAGCGCCTGAAGGACATGGTCATGGTCGGGCTGATCGCCAGCGCGGTATTCGCCATTCTTACCAGCACGGCCGCCCTCGTCAGCGCGATCGGGGCGGGCGGCTGGATCTTCAGCCTCAAGCCCATCACACCGCAGTTCAACCGCCTGAACCCCATCTCGGGGTTTGCCAACCTGTTTTCCAAGCAGCAGATGGCCAACGTGGCCAAGATGGTGCTGATGACGGCGATCCTGAGCTACGTCGCCTGGAAGTTCATCGGCAGCAGCATCGAGAGCGTGGCCATGCTGGTGCTGCAACCCTCCCCCATTGCCATCCGCCAGCTGGCGGACTGGCTGACGTCGGGGATGAGCCTGCTGCTGTTGGTGGTGTTTCTGGCGGCCCTGATCGACGTGCCCCTGCAAGCCTACTTCTTCAAGGACCGGCTCAAGATGTCGCACGAAGAAGTCAAGCAGGAGCACAAGGAGTCGGAAGGCAGCCCCCACACCAAGGGCCGCATCCGCCAGAAGCAGCGCGAGATTGCCGACCGCGCCAGCGTGGGTGCCGTGCCCAAGGCCGACTTTGTGGTGATGAACCCCACCCACTATGCGGTGGCGCTCAAGTACGACGAAAAAACCATGAGCGCGCCGCAGGTCATCTCGCGCGGTACCGACCTCGTCGCCATGAAGATCCGCGATGTGGCCAAGGCGCACGACGTGCCCGTGCTGCAGTCGCCCATGCTGGCGCGCGCGCTGTATGCCCACGCCGAGCTCGACCAGGCCATTCCCGCCACGCTGTACACCGCCGTGGCCCAGGTGCTGGCCTATGTGTACCGCCTGAAGGCCGCACTGCGCGGCGAAGGCCGCATGCCCGACAGCCTGGTGGAGCCTTTTGTGCCGCCTGAGCTCGATCCGTTGAACCGCACTCCTGCACAAGGCGCTGCCGTATGAACACCTCCGTAAAGTCCCTTCAGCAATGGGCGGGCAGCCACTCGGGCGCCTTGCAGGGCCTGTCGGCCCCGCTGCTGGTGGTTGCCATCCTGGCCCTGATGGTGCTGCCCATCCCGCCGTGGATGCTCGATGCATTTTTCACGCTGAACATCGCCGTGGCCCTGATGGTGATGATGGTGGCCGCCTACATGCTGCGGCCGCTGGATTTTGCGGCGTTCCCCTCGGTGCTGCTGCTCACCACGCTGATGCGCCTGTCGCTGAACGTGGCCTCCACGCGCGTGGTTCTGCTCGAAGGCCACCAGGGCCCGGGTGCTGCGGGCGCAGTGATCGAGGCCTTCGGCCACTTCCTGATCGGCGGCAACTTTGCCGTCGGCCTGATCGTGTTTGCCATTCTGGTGGTGATCAACTTTGTGGTGATCACCAAGGGCGCCGAGCGCATTGCCGAGGTGTCGGCCCGCTTCACGCTGGATGCCATGCCGGGCAAGCAGATGGCCGTGGACGCCGACCTGAATGCCGGGCTGATCGACGAGAAAGAAGCCAAACGCCGCCGCGCCGAGGTGTCGGAAGAAGCGAACTTCTTCGGCTCGATGGACGGCGCCTCCAAATTTGTGCGCGGCGATGCGATTGCCGGCATCCTGATCCTGATCATCAACATCGTGGGCGGCTTCGCCATCGGCATGCTGCAGCACGGCCTTTCTGCCGGGCAGGCGGCCGACAGCTACATCCTGCTGGCCATCGGCGATGCGCTGGTGGCGCAGATTCCGGGCCTGCTGATCTCGGTGGCGGCTGCCATGGTGATCTCGCGCGTGGGCAAGGAGCACGACATGGGCCGCCAGATCGTGCAGCAGCTGTTCATGTCGCCCCGCGTGCTGGGCGTGACGGCGGGCATCCTGATCTTGCTGGGCGTCATTCCGGGCATGCCGCACGTGGTGTTTCTGACCATGGGCAGCCTGCTCGGCTACGTGGCCTGGGTGCTGTACGAACGCCAGAAGGTACCCCCCGAAGTGGAGGCCCCGCCCGCCCCCGTGAGCGACGGCGAAGCCACCTGGGACGACCTGCAGCCGGTGGACCTGCTGGGCCTGGAGCTGGGTTACCGCCTGATCAGCCTGGTGGACAAGAGCCGCCAGGGCGACCTGCTCACCCGCATCAAGGGTGTGCGCCGCAAGTTTGCGCAGGAGGTGGGCTTTTTGCCGCCCGCCGTGCACGTGCGCGACAACCTCGAACTCAAGCCCAGCGGCTACCGCATCACGCTGCGTGGCGTGGTGGTGGGCGAAGGCGAGGCCTTCCCCGGCATGTTCCTGGCGATCAACCCCGGCGGCATCAGCACGCCGCTGATTGGCACGCCCACCACCGACCCGGCGTTTGGCCTGCCTGCGCACTGGATCGACGACCGGCAGAAGGAAGCGGCACAAATGGCGGGTTTTACGGTGGTTGATTCCGAAACCGTGATGGCCACCCATTTGTCACACTTGATGCAAGTGCAAGCCGCCAAGCTTCTGAGTCGTACCGAGACCCAGCAACTGGTGGAACACGTGGCCAAGCTGGCCCCCAAGCTCATCGAAGAAGTGGTTCCGAAAATGGTCTCCATCGCAACGTTCCAGAAAGTCCTGCAGCTGCTGCTGGAAGAGTCTGTGCACATCCGCGATATCCGCACCATCATCGAAACGCTGGCCGAGTTTGCCGGTGGCATCTCCGACCCGGTCGAGCTGGCCCGCCGCGTGCGCATTGCGCTGTCGCCCGCCATCGTGCAGCAGATCTACGGCCCCACCCGCGAACTCAACGTGATTGCCATCGAGCCCGGCCTGGAGCGCCTTCTGGTGCAGGCGCTGGGCAATGCGGCCGGCCCTGCGCTCGACCCTGGCGTGGCCGACATCCTCACGCAAAAGGCCGCCGAAGTGGCCCTGAAGCAGGAAGAGATGGGCCTGCCCGCCTGCCTGCTGGTTCCCGACCAGATCCGCAACGCCATCTCCCGCCTGGTGCGCCGCGTGGCGCCCCGGCTGCAGGTGCTTGCGCACAGTGAAATCCCCGAGACCCACACCATCCGTATTGGGCCGATCCTTAAAGGTGCATCAGCATGAACATCAAACGCTTTACCGCCCCCACCTCCCGGGAGGCTCTGGCCAAGGCGCGCATGGCCTTTGGCGACGGCACACTGATCCTGTCCAACCGCCCCACGGCCAACGGCGTCGAGGTGGTGGCCACGGCGGAAGACACCCTGTCGGCACTGGATGGCGGGGCCGCACCGTCCAGCAACCCGCCCCTGCTCGCCCCCAAGCCTGCCCGCACCGCACCGCAGCGCGCCAGCCAGCCCGCCGCCAGCACCCTGGACCGCAACCCGGTCGAGGAAGACACCGAGCAGCTGGCGATGAGCACGCTGTCGTTCCAGGACTACGTGCGCGAGCGCATGCTGCGCCGCCGCCACGAGGCACTCAACGGCCCGGCCGAACCACAAACCCTGTCGGAACGCAGCCGCGACCAGGAGCCCGAGCGTGAACGCATGCCCGCGCCCGCCGTGGTACGCCACAACCCGCTGCGCAGCATCCCCATGGACATTCCACCAGAGCCTCCACGCCGCCGGCAGGAAGCCGTCAGCACCCACCTGGCTGCGTCGAACAGCAACCAGCAAAGCGTGATGAACGAACTCCATGCCGTGAAGGAGTTGATCGAAGACCGCTTCAACACGCTGGCCTGGCTCGGGCAGGCGCGCCAGAACCCGATCCAGTCCAACCTCATGCTCAAGATGATCCGCGCGGGCTACTCGCCCTCGCTGGCCCGCGCCGTGCTCGAGCGCATGCCCGAAGACCTGTCGGCCGCCGAATCGGTGCGCTGGCTGATGGAAGTGCTGGAGCGCAACCTCAAGACCGACCAGGCCGAGGCACCGCTGTATGAGCAAGGCGGCATCTTTGCCATGGTGGGCTCCACCGGCGTGGGCAAGACCACCACCACGGCCAAGCTGGCCGCGCTGTGTGCGCGCATCCATGGCCCCGGCAGCGTGGGCCTGATCACCCTGGACACCTACCGCGTGGGTGCGCACGAGCAGCTGCGCAGCTATGGCCGCATGCTGGGCATCGTGGCCCACCTGGCGCATGACCGCGCCGCGCTGCAAGACCTGCTGGGCTTGCTCAGCGGCAAGAAGATGGTGCTGATCGACACCACCGGCGTGGCCCCCCGCGACCCGCGCAAGCGCGACATGCTGGACGTGCTGGACCTGCCCCACGTCAACCGCCTGCTGGTGCTCAACGCGGGCTGCCATGGCGACACGCTGGACGACGTGCTCACCGCATTCAAGACCGAAGGCTCGCAGCAGGCCATCCTGTCCAAGGTGGATGAGGCCGTGAAGCTGGGCCCCGCCATCGACGCACTGATCCGCCACCAGATGGTGCTGCGCGGCGTGACCAACGGCCAGCGCGTGCCGGAAGACTGGGAACGTGCCGACGCGCACAAGCTCATCAGCACCTCCATGCGCGCGCCCGCCAAGTCGGCCTTCGACCCCAAGGCGACGGACCTGAACTTCTTCTTCTCGCATTCGCCCGACAGCGTGGGCGTGAACATGAACATGAACGAGCGGGGGCTGGTCGATGCTTGATATCGGCTTTCACCAGGCGGCCGGCCTGCACAGCTTCACCCCGCAGTCAGAACTGCGCGTGGTGGCTGTTGCCAGCCAGGACAACGCGGGCACTGGCCTGGAGACGCTCTGGCAGATCTGCGCGAGCCTGCAGCGCCTGGGCTACCCGGTGGTAGTGCTTGACGGCACTGCGCAGGAGACGGACGAGTACCCGGGCCTGCTGCACCTGCTGCAACAGGCGCCGTGGAACGAGGGCGTGAGCCTGAACATGGGGGCCATGGCCTCATCACTGGCGGTGATTCCCGCAGCCAAAGGCCTGCAGCGCATCAGCCGCGAGGCCAGCCGCAACGAGACCGCGCCCCTGCCCAGCCTGCTGCCCTACTTCAGAACCTATGGGTTGATCGTGCTGCACGCGCCTGCTGCCACGCTCGGGCCGCTGCTGACGCACACCGCCACCGTGCCGCTGGTGGTGATGGGCGACGGCTCGGCCGGGGTGCTGAGCAGCTACAAGAGCCTCAAACAGATCGCTGTCCACACCGGGCTGCCCTGCATGGTGGCCGCTTTGCTGCGGGGCAACACGCCCGCAGAGCGGCGCAAGACCCAGCATGCGCTGATGACGCTGCAGGACTGCGCGGAGCGCCACCTGGGCGGCCCCGTGCGCACCACCACCATCGCCACGCAGAACCCCCAGGACGTTCAGCGCCTTGCCTTGCAACTGCTGGAGAATGCGGGCACTATCAGTGAACCGCTGACTGCGCTGACTGCACTGCCTGCCGGCAACTTGACAGGCACGCCCGCGCATTTTGTCCGGAGCCATTGACCTGAATTGTCCGGAGCTGTTGACCAGAGCGTGTTATGCACTTATACGTACCCACGTTGACCCCAGAGGCCGGTGATCGCAAGGCGCAGTGCGCAGCCAAGCCGTGGCGTTGGCAAGTGCTGCAACGCGGCGAGTGCCTGCCTCTGGGGTCAGCCCGGAGGGAAAGCCGGGGCAAGGCCCGGCCACGTCGTTGCAGGCCGCTGGCAGTATGGATACTGCGACGCGTCCTGCGTCTCGTTGTCGGGCCTTGCCCCGGCTTTCGTGGGCACGTATAAGTGCATAACACGCTCTCTATGTACACCTCCAAAGGCCAGCTCGATCGTGATGCGACCATCCGCCAGCACGTGCCGCTGGTGCGAAGGATTGCGCACCACATGATCGCCAAGCTGCCCCCCAATGTGGAGCTGGACGACCTGATCCAGGTGGGCATGATGGGCCTGGCGGAAGCCCTGTCGCGCTACGAAGTGACCCAGGGTGTGCAGTTCGAAACCTTTGCCACCCAGCGCATCCGGGGCGCCATGCTCGACGAGTTGCGCGAGGGCGACTGGATGAGCCGCAGCTCGCGCAAAAGCCAGAAAGACATCGAGCACGCGGTGCAGCGGCTGGAGCAAAAACTCGGCCGCAGCCCGCTGGAGTCGGAAATCGCCAGCGAATTGGGCATGGGCCTGCCCGAATACCAGAGCCTGCTGGGCAAGGTGCGGGGCACGCAGCTGGTGTACCTGGAAGACATGACCCGCGGCAACGAGGACGATGACGGTTTCCTCGACCGCCATGTGGCCGACAGCGACGCCGACCCGATGGAATTGCTGCGCGACCAGCGCCTCAAGATATCGCTGGTCAACGCCATCAAGACCCTGCCCGAGCGCGAGCAGCACATCATGGGCATGTACTACGAGCACGACATGAACCTCAAGGAGATTGCCGCCGTGCTGGGGGTCACCGAATCCCGCGTGTGTCAGCTGCACAGCCAGTCCATCGCCCGCCTGCGGGCCAAAATGCGGGCGCACTGAGCGCGACCCGTCTCCCGGCTGCGCCGGGTGGGCATTCAGAAGCACTCACGAGTACTTTTGAGTCGGCACGAACCCCATTGAACCGTTCGGGCTTTTAAAGCATCAACAGGGTGCCGACTCCATAAAACAATAGCTGCTTGCGCTTGTCAGTCAATGGTTTCAGACAGTTATCTATCTGAAACTCAATAACGACAAGCGCAAGCAGCTATCTTTTTTGGGTTTGAGCTTATCCCGCCGACTTGTAGATGCGTGCCACGCCCGCTTTGCCGGGCTGCACCGCCCTACCGTCACCATAGGTGGCGGGTGTGCCGGCCTCGGGCAGCAGGCCTGCAACCTGCCGGTCGGCGTTGGCGGACAGCCTTGCCAACCCTTCGCGCTGGTTGGCCAGCATGGCGCCAATGGCCTCTACACGCTGTTGCAGCGGCGCGGGCAAGGGCTGGCCCCGTTGCGCAGACTGCTCCAGCGCGTAGGTCAACTGCGCCGCCGCGTCACGCAGCGCGGTGCTGCTCTTTTCCAGGGATTGGGGATCTGCCGCCAGAAGGGCGGCAGAGACTTTTTCGATCAGCTGCTCAACAGCCGAGAGGGATTCTTCCAGTGGCATGGCGCATTGTGCGGTGGATGGCGCCTGCCTGCCAGAGAAGTTGCGATGCGATGGGGGATCAATCAGCCGCGCGAGCGGGCCAGGATTTCTGCGGCGTTGGAGAGCATCTTGTCGGCAATGGCGTCAGCGTTCACCGAGAACGTGCCTTTCTCGATGGCGGTGCGCACAGCCTGGACCTTGCCAGCATCAAAATCGGCAGTGGAGCGTGCCGTCTGGTTCAGCGCACGCGCAGCAGTGGAAACGGTGACAGGCACACCGGCGGATGACACCGCCGCAGCATCTTTGGCAGCCCCTTCAGCAGCGCTGGGGGGCTTTTGACTTGCTTGGCAAGCCCCGTCTGCGCCAAGGCGCCCGGGAGTTCCGGTTGTTGACCAATCTTCATCGCTCTCTCCACCACCCCGTTTGATGTGGGGCACAGTAGCAATGTTTTCGACCCATTTGGCCGGGACTTTAGCGATTTATCGCGCCAACGTCATCACAGCGCGACCACAACAGTCCCAGATTCATTCACAGTGCCGCTAATGATTCGACCATTGTCCATGCGAATGCGAACAATCTGCCCTGCGACACCAGCCGACATGGCCTGCCCGGCCGAAGTGACCGCATAGCCCGGGCCCTGCGCCTGGACCTTGACCTGGGCCCCGGCCCGGAACAGCTGGGGCGCCCGGACCATGCTTTGGCGCAGCGCCTGGCCCGCAACCAGCGGGCGCGCAGCCACCTGCCCCACCCACATTTCCGGGTTGGCCATGACGGGCGCCGATTCCTCGGCCCAGTCCACCTCGGCCTCCATGGCGTCCTGGGCGGAGAGCACCGTGCCCGTCGCCACCGGGCCGGTCAACACCCACGCCGGGCCGAAGGCCTTGACGGTGACCGGCAGGAACACGTTCCAGGCGGTGGGCCCTTCGACACACCGCAGCCCCAGCCGGGTACGCCCCCAAAGCTTGGCGCCCGTTGGCAGATAGGGCTCGACCCGCGCGCACGGCGCCAGCCGCAGGCGCGAATCCAGCGAGCCAACGCTCACTTCCATGCGCAGGGGCAATCCAGCGGCCTGGTTGCGCGACATGGCGTCGTCCAGCCAGCGCTCGGTCAGTGGGCCGAGATCGGTGCCCGGGTCTGGAGCGGCCTGGGCCAGAGCGGCGCCGCTGCCCGCCAAGGCCAGCACCCCCAGGGCGCACGCGCGAACCAGGCGGGCGGCACGGCGGGGCATGGCAGAAGAAAAACGGATTGATGGCATGGGGGCCTCCTGGGCATTGCTGCACTGCCCGCACGGGCGGCAAAGACTATTTCACGACTGGAACTATAGGCACGCCGGGCGCGGGCAAAACCCGGAACTGCGCGTGCAATGGCGCGTTCTTCGCGCTTTAGCAAAACGCACCGGCTTTCACAATCGAACCACGCCGGAACCTGTCCCCGGCTCTGTTGAATGCAACCCAGGGTGTAAGGCCAACATGCTTGACAAGATGACCAACCGGATGGACTTCCTCGGAAACGCGCTGATCCTGCGCGCCGAGCGCCAGCGCGCCATCGCAAGCAACATTGCCAACGCAGACACCCCCGGTTATGTGGCCCGCGACTTCCGTTTTGCAGATGCCATGCGCGAGGCCACCGGCTCCGGCGACAGCCGCATGGCGGCAGGCACTCCCGTCGGCACCCGGGGCGCCACCGACCCCCGCCACATCCCGCTGCCCGCTGCCAGCTCAGGCACAGGCGCCCCCGGCACGCTGGGCTACTCCGTGCAGTCACAGCCCAGCCTGGACAACAACACGGTCGATCTGGACCGCGAGCGGGCCAACTTTGTCGACAACGCGGTGCGCTACGAGACCACGCTGCGCTTTATCAATGGCAACGCCAAAACCATGCTCAGCGCGATCCAGGGCCAGTAACCGATAGCCCCGCCGCGCAGAAAGCGAGTTCCCCATGTCCATGTTCTCCATCTTCAGCGTCTCTGGAAGTGCCGTCAGTGCCCAGTCCCAGCGGCTCAACGTGGTGGCCAGCAACCTGGCCAACGTCGACGCCGTGGCCGGGCCCGATGGCCAGGCCTACAAGGCCCGACAGGTGGTGTTCCAGACCGCACCCATGGGCCCGGAAAGCTCGGCCGGTGTGCGCGTGAGCGCCATCAGCGAAAGCGACTCGCCGGGCCGCCGGGTGCACGACCCCAGCCACCCGCTGGCCGACGACCAGGGCTACGTGACCCATTCCAACGTCAACGCCGTGGAGGAGATGGTCAACATGATCTCGGCCTCCCGCTCCTACCAGAACAACGTCGAAGTCATGAACACGGCCAAGACGCTGCTCCTCAAGACCCTGCAGATGGGCCAGTAACACCAGGACACCGCCATGATTTCCAGCGTCACCTCCTCCACGGCCCCGGGCACCGCGGCTTCTTCCAAGGCGGAATCCGCCACCGACCCGGCTGCCGCGCAAGACCGGTTCCTGAAGCTGCTGGTTGCGCAGCTGAACAACCAGGACCCGATGAACCCCCTGGACAACGCCCAGATGACCTCGCAGATCGCGCAGATCAACACCGTCACCGGCATCCAGCAACTCAATGACACCGTGAAGGGGCTGGTCAGCCAGTTCGCCGCCCAGCAGCTGATGCAGGGCAGCGCCATGGTGGGCCGCCAGGTGCTGGTGGAAGGCAACAGCCTGGCGCTGGACAGCGAAACCAGCAAGGCTACGGGCGCCTTCGACCTCGCAGGCTCTGCGGCCAGCGTGAAGGTCCAGGTGCTGGACGCCACCGGCAAAGAGCTGGGCACCGTGGACATGGGTGCGCTGCCTGCGGGGCGCTACAACTTTGCATGGGACGCAGCCGGCTACGAGGGCGACAGCGCAGGCCTGCGTTTCAAGGTGCTGGCTGCCAATGGGGAGGTGCCTGTGGCGTCATCGTCCCTGACCATCGACACCGTGTCCGCCATCAGCATGGACAACGGCACGCTGCAAATGCAGCTGGCCCGCGGCGGCATGACCACCCAATCCGGCATCAAGGCCATTCTGTAATTTCGATTCCTCTCAGGAGCACACCATGGGTTTCCAACACGGCCTCTCGGGCCTGAACGCCTCCAGCAAGAACCTGGATGTGATCGGCCACAACATCGCCAATGCCAATACCACCGGTTTCAAGGCCTCGCGCGCCGAGTTTGCCGAGATGGTGGCCGCCTCGATGGGCGGCGGCGGCGGCAACTACGGTATCGGGGTGGAGGTGGCTGCTGTGGCCCAGCAGTTCTCCCAGGGCAACGTCAACGTCACGGGCAACAACCTGGATGTGGCCATCAACGGCAATGGCTTCTTCAAGGTGATGCAGACGGATGGCACCCCCGCGTACACGCGCGCTGGCAACTTCAAACTGGACAAGTCCGGCGATCTGGTAACCAACAACGGCGCGCAGGTGATGGGGTTCCGGGTGGACCCGGCCACGGGTCTGAGCACGTCGGAAGCACAGCCGCTGAGCTTTCCCACCGGGGCACCTATCGAGGCCAAGCAGACCCTGAACATGACCGCCACGCTGAACCTGGATGCGCGCGCCAAGGACGCAGCAGGTGACCCGGCCGCCACTCCGCCCATTCCACCCACACCGCGCTCCACCTATGGAACGTCCATCAATGTGTACGACACGCAGGGTGTGCCCATCCCCGTCAACCTTTACTTCGAGAAGAACGGCTCCAACACGTGGGATGTCTACACCCAGCTGGACGATCCGGCCGCTGTTCCCCCAGTCGTGGCGACTCCCATTGGCCAGCTTGTCTTCGACGGAAACGGAAAGTACGACCCGGCCGCCAGCACGGTCCCCATGGTGGTCAATGTTGATCCCGCCACCTCCAACCCGAACAACCCGCCCGCTCCCTGGGACGTGAACATCGATTTCGACAGCGTCACCCAGTTCGGCAGCAAGTTCGCCGTGGCCGACCTCACGCAGGACGGCTACGCCTCGGGCGACCTCACCAGCATCAATATCTCCAACAACGGGATGGTGATGGCCAGCTACTCCAACGGCGTGACCCGTGCTGAGGCGCAGGTGGCGCTGGCCAACTTCCGCAACCCGCAGGGCCTGCTGGCCGTGGGTGGCAACAACTGGGTGGAATCGTTTGACTCCGGCCCGGCCGTCATGGGCAAACCGGGCGATGGCAACTTCGGCGCACTGCGCTCCGGCGCACTCGAAGACTCCAACGTGGACCTCACGGCAGAGCTGGTGAACATGATGACCGCCCAACGTGCCTACCAGGCCAACGCCCAGACCATCAAGACGCAGGACCAGGTGATGTCCACCCTGGTGAATCTGCGATGAAGCAACACCCCCCTGTGGCGCTGCGCGCCTTCCCCCCGCTCTCGCAACGCTGCGCGCTGCGGGCGAGGGGACGCAGCCAGCGCGGCGGGGCGGCCCTTGCGCGGCTGCCCTCGCTCGGGGCGCGCCAGTTTCTGGCGTCGCGCGCACAGGGCGACCGGGTGAAAATCTGAAAGGAAAGCACGACCATGGACCGCATCATTTACACCGCGATGACCGGCGCCAACGCGGCCGCCCACCGGCAGGCCGTGCTGTCCAACAACCTCGCCAACGCCTCCACCCAGGGGTTCCGTGCAGAGATGTCCACCTTCCGCTCCGTGCCCATCCAGGGCGATGGCTCCACCACCCGCGTGTTTGCGCTGGAGGCCACGTCGGGCCATGTGAGCACACCCGGCCCCGCGCAGACCACGGGCCGCAACCTCGATGCCATGGCCCAGGGCAATGCCTGGTTCGCGGTGCAGGGGCTGGACGGCACGGAAGCCTACACACGCGCGGGCCAGTTCGAGGTGTCGAATGCCGGCCAGCTCGTGACACCGATGGGGCTGCCGGTGCTGTCGGACGGCGGTGCGCCCATCGACGTTCCCCCCAACGCCACGGTCACCCTGTCACCGGATGGCACCGTCTCGGCCCGGGTGGGCAACGAGCCGCCCGTGGCAGCCGGCCGCATCAAGCTGGCCACGGCGAACGCGGAGAACCCGGTGCGCCGCGGTGACGACGGCCTGTTCCGCGCGGCGAACGGCAATGCCCTTGCCGCCGACCCCAATGCCCGCATGCAGCCGGGCGCGCTGGAAGGCTCCAACGTCAACGCGGTGGAAAGCATGGTGGGAATGATTGCGGCCTCGCGCCAGTTCGAGCAGCAGATGCGCCTGTTGCAGACCGCCGAAACCAACGACAAGTCCGCCGGCCAGCTGCTCAGCCTCAACGGCTAAAGGAAAGGAAACCCTGCCATGATGAATTCCCTCTGGATTGCCAAGACCGGCATGACCGCCCAGCAGACCAACCTGGACGTGATCTCGCACAACCTGGCCAACGTCTCCACCACCGGCTTCAAACGCAACTTCGCGGTGTTCCAGGACTTGATGTACCAGAACCACCGGCAAGTGGGCGCGCAAACCGGCGACGATACGCAGCTCCCGACGGGCCTTCACCTGGGCCTGGGCGTCAATGTGGGCTCCACCTCGCGCAATTTCATGCAGGGCTCGCTGGCCAACACCGGCAACGCGCTGGACATTGCGGTCAACGGCCAGGGCTTCTTCCAGATCCAGATGCCCGACGGCACCACCGGCTACACGCGCGCCGGGAATTTCACGCGCAACGGCAACGGCGACGTGGTCACGAACGAGGGCTATCCGCTCATTCCGGCCATCAACCTGCAGATTGGCGACACCCTGGACATTGGCCCGAACGGTCAGGTCTCGATCACGCGCGCTGGCGTCACCACGGCGGGGCCGCAAATCGAGCTGGCCAATTTTGTGAATCCGGCCGGGCTGGAGCCGCTGGGCAACAACCTGTACCGCGAAACCGTGGCCTCCGGCGGGCCCGAGGCCGGCAACCCGCTGACCAATTCGCTGGGCGAAATCCGCCACAAGTTTCTGGAGAACTCGAACATCAACGTGGTGGAAGAGCTGGTCAGCATGATCCAGACGCAGCGTGCCTACGAGATGAACTCCAAGGCCATCCAGACATCCGACCAGATGCTGGCCAAGCTGTCCCAACTGTAAGGAGCACCGCGATGACCACCCTCCTGCGACTCACGGGCCCCATGGCCCTCGCGCTGCTCGCTACCGGCTGCGCCACCCTGAACCCGCCCCCGCCCGTGGACGTGCTGTCCACCGCGCCGCCGATGCTGGCCCCCGCCCAGCCGCGCAACGCAGCGCCTGCCACGGGCAGCCTGTTCCACACCGCCAGCTACCGGCCTCCGCTCGAAGACCAGCGCGCGCGCTTTGTGGGCGACATGGTCACCATCCGGGTCGAAGAGAAGATCGACGCCAAGCAGGACACCAAGTCCAACGTCACCCGCACCAGCGAAACGGGCGGTGCGATCACCGCGCTGCCCCTGCTGTCGGCCGCCACCAATGGCAAGCTGGCCGCACGCTCGGGCATTGGCGCCAACTCCTCCAACACGTTCGACGGCAGTGGCAACACGGCCAGCAAGAACGAGTTCACCGCCGACATCACCGCGATGGTCACCGACGTGCTGCCCAACGGCCACCTCGTCATTACCGGCGAAAAGCAGGTGGGTGTGAACCGCAGCGTGGATGTGCTGCGCTTTTCCGGCATCGTGGACCCGCGCAATCTGCGGCGCGGCGAGCGCGGGCACGCGGGCAGCGTCATCGACTCGCGCTATGTAGCCAACGTGCGTGTGATCTCGCGCGGCCTGGGCGAACAGGCCGATGCGCAGGCCATGGGCTGGCTGGCGCGCGCTTTCAACTCCATCACGCCGTTCTAAATGCTGCTCCTGGTCACACGGTGGGTGCGCCCGGCCGCCATGGCGCTGGCGCTGTGCTGCGGCCTGGCCACCGCGCAGGATCTGCGCGACCCGCCCGACCAGACCTTTACCGTCTGGCCCAACATCCCGGTGGTGCGCGCGTCGGACCTGGGCGACTATGGCCAGGACCGCAAAATCTTTGCCGACCTGCACACTGCCAAGGCCGACCCGGCCAAGACACTGGAAGCGCTGCAGGCGGTGGACCAGCTGCAGGCACACCACGAGCGCATGGCGCTGGCCCAGCTGGGCCGCACGGTCAATACGCAGTTCATTGGCGAGGTGGACAAGCAAAGCCGCCGCATCAATGGCGCGCGGCCCCGGTTGCGCTTCGAGTTCTCGGGCATCTCGCCCGATGAGCTGCAGCGTGCCGCCGCGCTGGATGCTGCGGCCCGGCAGGCGCTGCAGGACAAGGCGCGCAACGTGGCACTGGCCGCCTACATCAGCTACACGCGCCTGCAGGAGACGCTGGTGCAGGCCACCGTCACGCTGGTGCGGCTGGGCACCGGCGCATCGCAGAGCTTCACAGTCACCGCCCCGGTGCAGGAGCTGGGCGAAGCGCTGGCGCGCGCCGTGGTGGACTACTTCAGCGGCACGCGCTTTTCCGCCCACCAGAACCCTTTGGGCGCTGCACAGTGGCTGCTGTCTGCGCCGGGGCATGCAGACCAGCTGGTATCGCGCGACATGGCGCAGCGCTATTGCCAGTCGCAGCAGGCGGCACTGCCCACCGTCGACGAAATGGAAGCCGCCGAGGCCGCGGGCTTCTACGGCGGCGGCGTGACCCTGCGGCCCCACACCCCCTACCACGTGCAGACCGGCCTGTACGACCCCGCTGACGATGCCGGCAAAGTGCGCCCCAACTACATCGCCAGCGTGCGCAACGGGTACTACTACTGCATCCGCAACCCGCTTCCAGCTGCCCAGGCGCAACGCCCGAGGAATCAAAAAAGATAGCTGCCCGCGCTTGATGGATAAGCGCCAGAGGCCAATTTGGCTTGAAACCAAGCCCACTTTGTGACCCCAACAAGCGCCGGAAGCCGCCTCTTTTCACGCTTTAGCTGGCGGCACAGGTCTCCACAATGGAGCCATGAACTTCCTGCCTTTGTCCCGCCGCATTGCCTACCTGGCCGCACTCGCAATGCTGACCCTGGCCCTGCCCGCGCAGGCGCTGCGCATCAAGGAAGTCGCCGCCGTGCAAGGGGTGCGCAACAACCAGTTGTCGGGCTACGGACTGGTGGTCGGCCTGGACGGCACGGGCGACAAATCGGGCATGCCCATCACCGGGCAGGCCATGCAGAACTACCTGCAGCAGATGGGCATCAGCCTGCCGCCGGGCTCGGCGGCCCTCAAGCTCGACAACGTGGCCACCGTGGTGGTCACGGCCCAGCTGCCGCCGTTTGCGCAGCCCGGCCAGATGATCGACGTGACCGTGTCCTCCATCGGTTCGGCCAAGTCCATCAAGGGCGGCACGCTGATTGCCACGCCACTGCGTGGCGCTGACGGCGAGATCTATGCCATTGCCCAGGGCAACCTGGTGGTGGCGGGCGCGGGTGCAACGGGTGGCCGCGCCAACACGGCGGGCGACCGCAGCAGCGTGCAGGTCAACCACCTCAGCGCCGGCCGCATCCCTGACGGCGCGCTGGTGGAGCGCTCGGTGCCCACGCCGCTGCACGAAGGCGACACCATCACGCTGGGGCTTAACGCCTCGGACTTCCAGACGGCACGCACCGTGGCGCAGGCCATCAACGCACGGCGGGGCCCGGGCACGGCCGAAGCGCTGGACGCACGCACCGTGCGCGTGCAGGCGCCGCCCGATGCGCATGCCCGCGTGAACTTCATTGCCGAGCTGGAAGAGCTGCCGCTGCCCGAAACACCCCGCGCGGCCAAGGTGGTCATCAACGCGCGCACGGGCTCCATCGTTCTGAACCAGGCCGTGACACTGGGCCCCTGTGCCATCGCCCACGGCAACCTGTCGGTCATCATCGACGAGACCCCGGTCATCAGCCAGCCCAACCCGCTGTCGCGCGGCCAGACCGTCTCGGCCGTCAAGAGCGACATCGCCATCCAGTACGACGGCGGCAAGGTGGTCAACATGCCCGCATCGCCCCTGCTGAGTGACGTGGTGCGCGCCCTGAACAGCCTGGGCGTCACCCCCCAGGACCTGCTGGCCATCCTGCAGGCCATCAAGGCCGCAGGCGCCCTGAACGCCGAGCTGGAAGTGATCTGACCCCGGAGGAGCAACCATGGCCCTCACTTTGCCTTCATCCAGCACGACCAGCAGCACAACGAATGCGCTGGCGGTGGACATCCGCTCGCTCAACGCACTCAAGTTCGACGCGGGCGCGGCCAACAGCGCGCAGGCCACGCGCGAGGTGGCCAAGCAGTTCGAGTCGCTGTTCATGCGCGAGCTGATCAAGAGCATGCGCGACGCCACGATGAAATCGGGCCTCATGGAGGGCGAGCAGGCCAACCTCGGCCAGGACATGCTCGACCAGCAGCTGTCGATCAGCATGTCGGGCATGCAGGGCGGGCTGTCGGAGGCGATTGCACGCCAGCTCTCGCGCCAGATGGGCGGTGCCGACGCCAACTTCTCGGTGCCCTCCACGCTCAGCCTGCCGCAGGCGCAGTCCCGTGCAACATTGCCCTCCACATCGATGCCTGCCGAAGCCACGACCCAGGTCCCCAGGGGCCGCGATGGCTTTGTGCAGCACCTGAGCGGCACGGCCGAACGCGTGGCGCAGGAAAGCGGCATTCCCGCAAGCTTCATGCTGGGCCAGGCCGGGCACGAAACCGGCTGGGGCAAGAGCGAGATCCGCCACAAGGACGGCTCCAATTCGTTCAACCTGTTCGGCATCAAGGCCACCAAGGCCTGGACGGGCAAGGTGGCCGAGATCACCACCACCGAATACATCAACGGCAAGGCCCAGAAGGTGACAGCCAAGTTCCGCGCCTACGACTCGTACGAGGATTCTTTCCGCGACTACGCCCGCCTGATCAAGGAAAGCCCGCGCTACGAGAAGGCCGAGTCTGTGGCCAAGTCTGGCTCGGCCATGGCCTATGCCTCGGCGTTGCAAAAGGCGGGTTACGCCACCGACCCCGAATACGCCAGAAAGCTAAGTGGCGCGATCAACAGCGTGCTGCGCGCGCAGCGGGCGCAGGCTTGACCATGCAAACACCCCCTGAGTCGCTTCGCGCCTTCTCCCTCTCTCGCTTCGCGGGAGGGGGACGCCCCCAGCGCGGCGGGGCGGCCCTTGCGCGGGGGCACTGGCTAGGGCCGCGCCAGTCTCACGCGCTGCGGGTGCAGGCAGCGCTGGGGATCACTGAAATGCGAGGTGAGTCATGAGCCTGCTTAACGTGGGCGCCCGCGCCCTGCTGGCCAACCAGGTGGCCCTGCAGACCGCCGGCCACAACATCGCCAATGTCAGCACCGCAGGCTACTCGCGCCAGACCGTGGTGCTGCAGACTGTGCAAGGCCAGTTCACCGGCGGTGGCTACATCGGCAAGGGCGTGGACGTGCAGACCATCTTGCGCAACCACAGCGAGCTGCTCACGCGGCAGGCGACGGCGGCGTCCTCGGTGGACGCGGGCGACACCGTGCGCATGGCCCGCTTGCGCCAGCTGCAGGAAGTCTTTAGCGGTGGCCCGAGCGGCATCGGCGCGTCCATCAACGACATGATGAATGCCCTGTCGGATGTGGTGAGCTCGCCCACGGACCTCACGGCCCGCAGCGTGGCCCTGACGCGCATGGACGAAACCGCCGCGCGCATGCGCGATGCCTCGCAACGGCTCGACGAGATCGGCTACACCGTGGCCGAGCAGCTCAAGGGCAGCATGATCGCGGTCAACAGCCTGGCCAAGAGCATTGCCGCCGTGAACGAGCAGATTGCCCGGGCCAAAGGCAACGGCCAGCCCGCCAATGACCTGCTGGACCAGCGCGACCAGCTGATCCGCGACCTGAACCAGCACATCCAGACAGCACAGGTGGCTGCCGATGACGGCTCGGTCAGCGTTTTTGTGGCTGGCAGCCAGCCCCTGGTGCTGGGCAACAAGGCTGCCCTGCTGTCGATCGAGGACCCCGCGGATTTTGGCGCGGGCAGCGGCAAGAAGGTGCTCACCTTCCAGCAACCCGGCTCGGCCACCAAGGTGGAGCTGAACGAAAGCATGCTGGGCGGCGGCCAGGTGGCGGGCCTGCTGCGCTTTCAGAACAACGATCTGGCCGAAGGGCGCAATCTGCTCGGGCGCATGGCCATCGCCATCAGCGAGTCGATGAACACGCAGAACCGGCTGGGGCTGACGCTGGACGGCACCCCCGGTGAAAACCTGTTTGCCCCCATCAGCCTGGGCAATGCCGTCACCGGCAGCGCCAACACATCGGGTGCCACGATGGGGCTGCAGGTGGCCGACCCCACCAGGCTGCAGGCGTCCAGCTTCGAGATCGCCTTCACAGGCGCGGCCGCCGGGTCGGTGACACGCCACTCGGACAACAAGGTGTTCGTTTTCGCCAACCTGGGCGAACTATCGACCATCATGGGCAACAACGGCCTGGCCCTTAATGACGGCGGTGCGCCGCCCGGCGCGTTTGCGGGCGCGGCAGCTGGCGACAGGTTTCTGGCGAACCCGATGGTGGGCGCGGCGGCACTGCTGCAATCCCTGCAGTATTCTCCCGCCGACCTGGCTGCGGCAAACCCCATCAACGCGGCCATGGGCCCCAACAACACCGGCACACTGCAATTGGCCGGCCTCAAAGCCACAGGGTTGCCCAACCCGCCAGGGCTGGTGCTCCCACCCAATGCCAACCCCACGGCCGTACCTCCCATCGCAGGCGGCATCCAGCTGCAGTTCAACGCGGGCACGCCTTCCACCTTCGACGTGCTGGACCGCGGCACCAACCCGCCCACCGTGGTGGCTGCAGCGCAGCCCTTCATCTCCGGCCAGCCGATCAATTTCAATGGTTGGCAGATGACGATCAGCGGCACTCCCAAGCCAGGCGACACTGTCACCGTGGGGAACGCACTCGATCCGCAATATGGTGACTGGTACAAGCGCGACGCGGGCAACGCCCGCAGCCTGATGGACCTGCGTGACGTACCCATGTTCGACGGCGCAACCCTGTCCGACGGGTTTGCCAGCGCCATGGCGCAGGTCGGCACACGCACGCAGAGCGCGCAGTACGCGGCGGAGCTCTCGTCCGCCATTGCCGCCAATCTGGAGCGCGACCGCACGGCCGTCTCGGGCGTCAACCTCGATGAGGAAGCTGCCCGCCTGATCCAGTTCCAGCAGGCCTACCAGGCATCTGCCAAGATGCTGCAGATTGCGCAGAACATTTTCGACACCCTGATCCAGGGTCTGGGCCGCTGACGGCCTGAACGGAGTCCTCCATGAGCAACTCTCTCTACCGGGTGAGCACCGCCAACCAGTACGACACGGCACTGCGCAACATCGGCCAGCGGCACACCTCGCTGTCGAACCTGCAGGAAAACCTGACCTCCGGAAAACGGGTGGTGCGACCCAGCGACGATCCGGTGTCGGCTGCGCAGGCAGAGCGGGCCATCAACCGCCTGGCGCGCATCCAGACCGAGCAGCGCGCACTGGAAACCCAGCGCAACGCCATTGCCCAGGCCGAGTCTGCGCTGGGTGATGCGATCGGGCTGATGCAGAACTTCCGGGAGCTGACGGTGAGTGCCGGCAGTGCCACCCTGACGCCCAATGACCGGGTCACCATCGCCAACCAGCTGCAGGGGCTGCGCGAGCAGATGGTTGAAGTGGCCAACCGCAAGGACACCAACGGGGTCCCACTGCTGGGCGCGCTGGGCAGCGCCCTGGCACCTTTCCTGGGCCCGCTGACCACCACGCCAGACTACAGCTTCGCCGGCCTGCCGGGGCAAACCTCCAGCACCGGGGTGACCATCCCGGGCATGCTGGACGGAGACTCTGCCTTCATGTTCAACCCGCAGCGCGACGGCGTTTACAACGCGGCGGTGAGCGCCATCCCGAACACCCGGCAGCTCACGACGTCCGCCGTCACCCCGGTGGACAAGTCACTGGTCACGGGCGACAACTACACCATCGCCTTCAGCGCCGTGGGCCCGGGTGCGACGCCGGGCACCAGCACCGCGACCTACACCCTTACCAACACAACCACCGGTGCTATATCTGCACCCGTGACTGTGCCCGACTACCCCTCGGACAAGCCGTTGACCATCGCCATGACCGACATTCCGGGGCTGAGCTTCACCATCACCGGCAACCCGGCCAACGGCGACACCATCACGCTGCAGCCGAGCCCCAGCATATTCAGCACGCTGGACAGCGCCATCCGCGACATCCGCGACGCGCCCAACAGCAATGCGGCCATCCAGGCAGTGGGGCAGGCCCTGGCCAACATGGACATCGGGCTGGAACGCCTGCACAACATGCGCGGTTACGCGGGCGAGTTGCTCAACCGCGCAGACCGCATCACGGGCGACCAGGAAAAGCGCTCCGTACAGCTGGAAGGCGACCGCTCGCGGGCCGAAGATCTCGATATGATCAAGGGCATTTCGGACTTCCAGAACCAGCAGGTAGGCTACGAGGCTGCGCTCAAGTCTTACGCGCAGGTTCAGAGACTCTCGCTGTTCAACTACATCGGTTAATGCCCGTTTGCGGGGGTGCAGGAGGCACTCCGTGACCAGGGCCCATTACATTGCCTGAGAGCACATGGCCCAATCCGTTCTTGGCAGCCTCATCCTGGGCTACCGCCCTTTGTGGAACCGCACCCGCAAGCTGGCGGGCATCCAGCTTTACGCGCACAACGAAGCATCGGTTGCGGTGGATGCAGCGCATCTGCTGCGCACCCTGCAGGAGCTGTGGACCGCCAGCTCGCCGCCGCTGCTCATATCGGCCCAGACACGCCAGCTGCTGTGCGACCTGCTGGAGCATGCGCCGCGCGGTGCGCCGTGGATCGAGGTGCGCGGAGACTGGCTGTCCGATTCCGCGATCTACGCACGGGTGCGGGCGGCGCACCAGCGGGGGCTCAAGCTGGTGTGGCGCGGTGGCGCCCACCAGTTGCCCGAAGCCGATGTGGCGCGCTGTTTTGACAACAGCCTGCTCACCCTGCGCCCCGAAGATGCCGCAGCCGCGCTGCAGGCCGCCCCCCCTGCCCGCCCGGGCGCAACGCCGCAAGCGCCGCGCGCCGCAAGCCCGGTGCTGGCGGGACAGATGTACGAGGGCGTGGCAAGCCGGGCGCTGATGGAGCTGTGCCTGGACCACAGCAACGCGCTGGCCCTGGCGGGCTGGCCATCGGAAGACGTGCTGTACGGCCTGCGCCACCATCCCCAGCAACCTTCGCACGCGGTGATCTTCAAGCTGATGAAGGCGATTGACGCCGAGCAATCGCTGGAAACGTTTGAAGACATCATGGGCGAAGACCCGCTGCTGGCGTACCGCTTCATGGTCTACACCAACTCGGCGGCCCTGGGCCTGCGCACCGGCATCGACTCGCTGCGGCGCGGGCTGGTGATGATGGGGTACAGCTCCATCAAGCGCTGGCTGTCCGACCAGCTGCCCCATGCCAGCACCGACCCCAACATGCACCCGGTGCGCGAAACCATGGTGATGCGCGCCCGGCTGACTGCGCACCTGCTTGATGCCGGGATCGAGCACGACCTGCGGCGCGAGATCTACCTGTGTGGCCTGCTCTCGCACATCGACGAACTGCTGGGCGAGCCGCTGGGCACCATCTTGCGCCGCCTGCCATTGTCCGAACGCATCTATGACGCCACCGTGCTGAACACCGGCCCCTACACCGGCGGCCTGCAAATGGCCTGCGCGCTGGAGACGGACGACGCCAGCGCGATCCGCCAGCTGTGCGAAACCTTCGAGATGGATCTCGAAGAGGTCAACCGCGCGTTGCTGCGCGTTCTTGCCGACCTCGACGTAGAGCGAAAATAAGCATGTTTTTGGCCGTAAGCGCTTATCCATCAAGCGCTAGCAGCTATCATTTTTAACATCTCGGGGCGCTGTTCCGTCAACGCCCCTGCTGCTCGGCCCGCACCCGCTGGAAGACCTTCCAGAACGCCGCGTCCTGTGTGGTGGCGAAGTTGATGCGCATCAGCGTGCTGGGTTTGCGCTCGGCGTGGAACAGCGCGCCAGGCGCCAGCAGATAGCCCTCGTCGAGCATGCGCTGCGACAGCGCGTCGGTATCCACCCCCGTTTCCACCCAGCCAAACAGGCCCACCGGTTCGGCTGCAAACGTGCAGCCTGCGCCCAGCGCCAGTTTCACGCTGCGGGCGCGCGCGGCATCCAGCCGCGTGCGGATGCGTTCGGCGTGGCGGCGCAGCTGGCCCTGCTCGATGCACAGGGCAAGGGCCTTTTCCAGCAGCGCAGGCGTGGTCAGCGTGGCCAGCAGCTTGGTGTCGAGCAGTTGCTCCACCAGTGCGGGCGGCGCGGCCATGAAACCGATGCGCCAGTTGGGCGCGAGGATCTTGGCAAAGCCGCTCACGTAGATGGTGCGTGAGAGGCCGTCGAGCGCCGTGAGGCGCGTGGCATGCTCGGGCGCGATGTGGCTGTAGGTGTCGTCCTCCACCACGTAAAAGTTGTGCTGGTTGGCCAGCTGCAGGATGCGGTGCGCGCTGCCCGGCGTGAGGCAATAGCCCGTGGGGTTGTGGAACACGCTCACGCTCACGTAGAGCTTGGGCTTGTGCACCTCGCAGTAGCGGGCCATCACCTCCAGGTCGGGCCCGTCGGCGCGGCGCGGCACGGGCAGGATGTGCATGCCCAGCGCCGCCAGGCGCGCAAACTCCACGGCCCAGCCGGGCTCCTCCACCATCACCGGGTCGCCCGGGCGCAGCAGGGTGCGGCTCACGATGTCCAGCGCGTGCGTGGCGCCCACCGTGGTGATGATGTGCTCGGGCACCGTGTGCACGTTGAGCGTGGAAAGCCTTTTGGCCAGCACGCACCGCAGCCCCGCATCGCCCAGCGGCTCTCCATACTGCAGCGAAAAATCCTGCAGGCTGCGCGAGTTGGTGACCTTGCGCACCGCAGCGGGCATGAAGGTGGACTCCAGCCACTCGGGCGGGAAGACCCCCATGCCGGGCTGCGGCTTGTCGCTGACCTTGTGGAACATCCCCCGGATCAGCGCCGTGGCGTTGACGGGCGACACCCCTGCAGCGGCGCGCCCGGCAGCACGTGCTGCCAACCCGTGGGCGGTGCTCCAGTTGCCGGCAGCGCTCTCCAGCGCAACGTCGGCGGGCCGGGCCTGCGCACCGGCGGGCAGGTCCGGCCCGCGCGGGGCGAGCCCACTTTCACGCACAAAGAATCCCCGGTTCTTGCGCGCCTCCACCAGCCCCTGTGCCAGCAGAGT
The DNA here is from genome assembly GCF_000238595.1 of Acidovorax sp. NO-1. GTDB lineage: Bacteria > Pseudomonadota > Gammaproteobacteria > Burkholderiales > Burkholderiaceae_C > Acidovorax. The sequence continues at coordinate 65,779 of NZ_AGTS01000072.1, forward strand.
GTCATAAGCGGCCACCACTGTGGACGGGCTCACGCCATGCTGCTGCGCGCACTGGCGCACCGACGGCAAACGCGCGCCGGGCGCCATGAGGCGGTTGCGGATGCGCTCGGCAAACCGGGCCGACAATTGCTCGGTGAGTGACTGGGTGGAAGATTTCATCAACATCGAATGCCCCCGGAGCGCGCGCCGCCAGCGCCTGTGTACTGTCCTGCCGGGCAATACAGTTTTGCAACTGCGTCGGCTGTCTGTACTGGTTGTGTACTGGTGAGAAGATTACATTGAAGACCGCCCCGCCACAAGTGCCTCCCCCACTCTGCCCCCACCCTGCCCCCATGAGCGCCGCCGAACTCACCGCCCTGCTGCTGTTTTGCACCGCCATGAGCTTTTCGCCGGGGCCCAACACCACCTTGTCCACCGCGCTGGCGGCCAACCTGGGGCTCAGGCGGGCACTGCGCTTTTGCCTTGCGGTGCCCACGGGCTGGACGCTGCTCATGCTGGGCAGCGGCCTGGGGCTGGGGGCGCTGATCACCGGCGTGCCCGCGCTGCGCTGGGGCGTGACGCTGCTGGGCGTGGCCTACATGCTCTGGCTGGCCTGGAAGCTGTGCCGAGCGGGCAAGATGGCAGAGATCGACACCACGCACCTGAACGTGACGTTCTGGCAGGGGGTGGGCCTGCAGTTTGTCAACATCAAGGCCTGGATGCTGGCCCTCACCCTGAGCGCCGGCTGGGTGGTCAACGCCGCCGGGCAGCCCGCGCCCAACCCCGGCGAGCGGCTGGCCATCATCTGCGTGGTGATGATGGGTTTTGCGTTCACCAGCAACTTTGCCTATGCACTGATTGGCTCGCTGCTGCGCCAGTGGCTCGCCCAGGGGAGCCGCCTTCTGTGGTTCAACCGCCTGCTGTCGCTGGTGCTTGCCGCGACCGCACTGTGGATGCTGACGCTATGAAGGCCGATGAAATCCGGGGACTGTGGCTCGGACTGCTGGGCGTCACCATCTTTGCGCTGACCTTGCCCATGACGCGCCTGGCCGTGGGCACGCCCGAGGCGCCGCAGATGTCGGGTGTTTTCATTGCACTGGGCCGTGCCGTGGTGGCTGCAGGGCTGTCCGGCCTGTTTCTGCTAGCCACCCGCGCTCCATGGCCGCGGCGTGCCGACTGGTGGCCGCTGGCCATCACGGCGGCGGGGGTGGTGTTCGGCTTCCCGCTGTTCACCTCGGTGGCCATGCGCTATGTGGAGGCCGTGCACGCCAGCGTGATTGTGGGCGTGCTGCCGCTGGCCACGGCGGCGGTGGGCGCGCTGCTGCACCGTCAGCGCCCCTCTGCAGGCTTTTGGCTCTGCGCCGCCGTGGGCAGCGGCCTGGTGGTGGGGTTTGCGCTGCTGCGCTCGGGCAGCGCCGGCATGGCCCTGCACCCCGCGGATGCGCTGCTGCTCGCTGCGATGGCCTGTGCCGCTGTGGGATACGGCTATGGCGCCCGGCTGTCGCAACGCATGCGGGCCGAGCATGTGATCTGCTGGGCCTTGGTCATCTCCCTGCCCATCACCTTGCCCGCCAGTGTGCTGGCGCGCCCGGAAGGGGCCGTGCAGGCGTCTGCCTGGTGGGGTTTTGCGTACGTTGCGGTGTTTTCGATGTGGCTGGGCTTTTTTGCCTGGTACCGGGGGCTGGCCCTGGGGGGCACGGTGCGTGTGAGCCAGGTGCAACTGGTGCAACCGTTTCTGGGCATGCTGTTTGCCGTGCCCCTGCTGGGCGAGCGGCTGGACGCCGTCACGGTGGGTTTTGCGCTGGCCGTGATCGCCACGGTGTTTGTCGGCAAGAAGATGCCGGTGCGCGCGGCAGGAAACACCCCATGAAGTGCCGCCTACCCAACCGTGCCCGACAATGCGCCACCCCCACGGGCGGCCTTGCCGCGCCCTCATTTTTGAACAACTTAGCAACCGTAGCGGCCACGGCGGCCGCCCGCAGGAGACGAGAGTGAAACTGAACGACCTTCCCACCACCAGCACCTGGACCCTGGCACGCCGTGCCGAGCGCATGAACCCCTCGGTCATCCGCGAAATCCTGAAGGTCACAGAAAAGCCCGGCATCATCAGCCTGGCGGGTGGCCTGCCATCACCCAAGACCTTCCCGGTCTCCGCGTTTGCCGCCGCCTCGGCCGCTGTGCTGGCCAACGATGGCCCCGCCGCCCTGCAATACGCCGCCAGCGAAGGCTATGCACCGCTGCGCCAGGCGATTGCCGACTTTTTGCCCTGGGACGTGGACGCCGACCAGATCCTGATCACCACCGGCTCGCAGCAGGCGCTGGACCTGATCGCCAAGATCCTCATCGACACCGATAGCCGCGTGCTGGTGGAAACGCCCACCTACCTGGGCGCGCTGCAGGCCTTCACGCCCATGGAGCCCAACGTGGTGTCCGTGGCCAGCGACGACCAGGGCGTGCTGATCGACGATCTGCGCGCCAAGGTGGGCACGGGCGCGAACAAGGCGCGCTTTCTGTACGTTCTGCCCAACTTCCAGAACCCCACGGGCCGCACCATGAGCGATGCGCGCCGCGCCGAGCTGGTGGCCGCCGCCGCCGAGCTGAACCTGCCCCTGGTGGAAGACAACCCCTACGGCGACCTGTGGTTCGACGCCCCGCCGCCGGCCCCGCTCACGGCCCGCAACCCCGAGGGCTGCATCTACATGGGCTCGTTCTCCAAGGTGCTGGCCCCCGGCCTGCGCCTGGGCTACATCGTGGCGCCCAAGGCCGTGTACCCCAAGCTGCTGCAGGCCAAGCAGGCGGCCGACCTGCACACGCCCGGCTACAACCAGCGACTGGTGGCCGAAGTGATGAAGGACGGCTTCCTGGACCGCCACGTGCCCACCATCCGCGCGCTCTACAAGCAGCAGTGCGAGGCCATGCTGGCCGCACTCGACAAGGAAATGCAGGGCCTCTCCGTGCACTGGAACCGCCCCGACGGCGGCATGTTCCTGTGGGTGCGCCTGCCGGAAGGCATGAGCGCCATTGATCTGCTGCCCAAGGCCGTGGAGCGCAATGTGGCCTTTGTGCCCGGCGCGGCCTTCTATGCCGACAACGCCGACCACCGCACCCTGCGGCTGTCGTTCGTGACCTCCACCGTCGAGCAGATCGCCACCGGCATCGCGGCGCTGGCGGCAGCGATCAAGGATGCCGCCCCCTGAGCGGCTGCGCCGCTTCCCCCTCTCTCGCTGCGCGGGAGGGGGACGCAGCCAGCGGCCTGGCGAAGCCAGTTACGCGGCTACCTCGGATGATCGCGCCTTCTTCATGCACCCGGGGTCGCGCGACGCACCATGAAAGTCCATCAAGCATGCTAAGAGTCTGGGGAAGGATGTCGTCCATCAACGTGCGCAAGGTCGTGTGGGCCGTGCAGGAGCTGGGCCTGCCTTCAGTGCAGCGCACCGACGCGGGCGGCCAGTACGGCATCGTGCGCGAGGCGCGCTACCTGGGCCTCAACCCCAATGGCCTGGTGCCGCTGATCGAGGACGAGGACACGGGCGTGACCCTGTGGGAGTCCAACGCCATCGTGCGCTACCTGTGCGCCCGACATTCGCTGGGCAACCTGTACCCCGAAGACCTGCCCACGCGCTTTGTGGCCGAGCAGTGGATGGACTGGCAGCAGACCACGCTGAACCCCGCCGGGCGCGATGCCTTCATTCAGTGGATACGCACGCCCGCGGCCCAGCGCAACGATGCACTGATTGCCGCATCGGTGGCGGCGACGGAGCCCCTGCTGGCCCTGCTGGACGCCCACCTGGCCCGCCAGCCCTTCATGGCGGGTGAGCGGTTCACGATGGCCGACATCCCGGTGGGTTGCGAGATCCACCGCTGGTGGAGCCTGCCGCAAGATCGCACCGCACGCCCCCACCTGGAGCGGTGGTACAACACGGTCAGCACCCGCCCCGGCGCCCGCGGGGTCCTGGACCAACCCCTCTCCTGACCGCGCCTCACCATGCACCAGCGCCCCTTCAAGCAAATCGATGTCTTCAGCGACCGCCCCGGCTACGGCAACCCTGTGGCCGTGGTGCTGGATGCCGAGGGCCTGAGCGACAGCGACATGCGCCGCTTTGCGGCCTGGACCAACCTGTCGGAAACCACCTTTTTAATGCCGCCCACCGACGCCGGGCGCGCGGCCGGGGCCGACTACCGCCTGCGCATCTTCAGCCCCAATGGCGAGCTGCCTTTTGCGGGCCACCCCACGCTGGGCACCTGCCACGCCTGGCTGCAGGCGGGCCACCGCCCGCAGCAGGACGGCATGGTGATCCAGGAATGCGCGCTGGGCCTGGTGCGCATTGCCCTGAGCGGCGACACCCTGGCGTTTGCCGCCCCCCGCTCAAGCGCAGCGCCCCCAGCCCCGCGCTGGTGCCGCTGATCGCGAGCGCCCTGGGCCTGCGCCCGCAGCAGATTCTGGGTGCACAGATGCTGGACAACGGCCCCGTGTGGCTGGGCCTGCTGCTCGACAGCGCCGACACGGTGCTGGGCCTGCACCCGGACCACGCCCGCCTGAAGGACCTGGGCCAGGACGTGGGCGTGATCCACGTGGGCCCCGCCGCCAGCAACACCGCCCAGCCCGGCGTGGTGGTGCGCGCGTTTGCCGCCCCCATGGGCAACCCTGAAGACCCGGTGACGGGCACCCTCAACGCGAGCCTGGCCGAATGGCTGATTGCCGTTGGCCTGGCCCCCCGCAGCTACCTGGTGGCCCAGGGCGAATGCCTGGGCCGCGCGGGCCGCGTGCACATCCGCCAGGACGATGATCTCCAGATCTGGGTGGGCGGCCGTGCCGTCACCTGCATTGAAGGGGTGGTGTTGCTGTGATCCCGGCGTGCCCGGCACTTCCATCATTTCAGCGTTTTTCAACACAGGACTTGACCACCATGCACCAACGCCCTTTCCAGCAAGTTGATGTCTTCACCGGGCAGCCCTACCGTGGCAACCCTCTGGCCGTGGTGCTGGACGGCTCCGGCCTCAGCACCGAAGCCATGCAGGAGTTCACCAACTGGACCAACCTGTCCGAAGCCACCTTTGTGCTGCCCCCCACGCCCGAAGGCCGCGCCGCCGGCGCCGACTACCGCGTGCGCATCTTCTGCCCCGGGCGCGAACTACCTTTTGCCGGCCACCCCACGCTGGGCAGCTGCCACGCTTGGCTGCGGGCGGGCGGCCAGCCGCAGGCGTCAGACAAGGTGGTGCAGGAATGCGGCGTGGGCCTGGTCACGCTGCGGCAGGACGGCGAGCGCCTGGCCTTTGCTGCGCCTCCGCTGATCAGGAGCGGCCCGCTCGCTGAAGCAGATGTGGCAGTGATTGCGAAGGGCCTGGGCGTGGCGCGCAGCGACATCCTGCACCACGCCTGGTGCGACAACGGACCCAACTGGCGCGGCGTGATGTTGCGCAGCGGCGAGCAGGTGCTGGCGCTCAAGCCCGACGCCAGCATCCTCGGCCAGCTCGACGTGGGCGTGGTGGGCCCGCGCGGAAAAGTCGGCGTCATCGGCAGCACCGATGCCGAGGGCATCGCATTTGAAGTGCGCGCCTTCTTCCCCGGCAACAACGGCCTGGCCGAAGACCCCGTGACCGGGAGCCTCAACGCCGCACTGGCGCAGTGGCTCATCGGCGCCGGGCTGGCACCCACGCAGTATGTGGCCGCCCAAGGCACCTGCCTGGGGCGCGCCGGGCGCGTATATGTGGAGCAGGACGGCGACACCATCTGGGTGGGCGGCAGCTCGGTCACCTGCGTGTCGGGCGAGGTGTTGCTGTGACCACATCCCCCTGCGCGCCCTGCGTGGACCATCTGGTGGTGCTGGCGGCCGACCTGGCGAGCGGAGTGGCCTGGTGCAAACGCACGCTGGGCATCACCCCCACAGAGGGCGGCGAACACCCGCTGATGGGCACACACAACCGCATCTTCAATGTCGGGAGCCCGGTGCATCCACGCGCCTACCTGGAGATCATTGCTATTAATAGAGAAGCTATTCCCGCAATACCAGCAAGCGCCAGACGCTGGTTTGACATGGATGATGCCGCCTTGCAGCAGCAGGTGGCAGAGCACGGCCCGCAGCTCATTCACTGGGTGGCCTCCGTGCCGGAGGTGGCCGCGCAGTGCGCAGCACTGGCGGCGCTGGACATCGAACGCGGCGCCATCATCACCGCCAGCCGTCCCACGCCGAACGGCCTGCTGCAGTGGCAGATCACGGTGCGGGACGACGGTCTGCGCCTGATGGACGGCTGCCTGCCCACCCTGATCCAGTGGGGCAGCACGCACCCCTGCGACAGCCTGCCCGCCAGCGGCGTGCAGCTGCAGCGGCTCACGCTGCAGCACCCGCAGGCCACCACGCTGCAGGCCGCATGTGACGCCATCGGTGTCGGCCCGCTGGCCGCCGTCGCTGCAGGTAGCGCGCCCCGTCTCACTGCACTGTTGGCCACGCCGCTGGGCCCGGTCACCCTGTCGTCTTTGCCCGAAAAGAAAGCCGCCGCATGAACACCCGCCTCGACCCCACCGCCTTGCTGCCCACACTGGCCGAGATCGAAGCCGCCGCCGAGGTCGTGTACCGCGAATTTGCCGCCACGCCCCAGTACCGCTGGAGCCTGCTGAGTGCGCGCCTGGGCACCGACTGCTGGCTCAAGCACGAAAACCACACGCCCGTGGGCGCCTTCAAGATCCGTGGCGGGCTGACCTACTTCGACCAGCTCGCCCAGCGCGGCGCGCTGCCCTCTGAGGTGATCAGCGCCACACGCGGCAACCACGGCCAGAGCATGGGCTGGTCCGCGCGCCGCCACGGCGTGGCCTGCACCATCGTCGTTCCGCGTGGCAACTCGGTCGAGAAGAACGCCGCCATGCGCGCACTGGGCGTCACGCTCATCGAGCACGGCAACGACTTTCAGGAAGCGCGCGAACGCGCGATGCAATTGGCCGCCCGGCGGGGCGCGCACGTGGTGCCCAGCTTCCACCCCGACCTGCTGCGCGGCGTGAGCACCTACTGGTGGGAATTCTTGCGCGCCGTGCCGCAGCTGGATGTGGTGTACGTGCCCATCGGCCAGGGCTCGGGCGCATGCTCGGCCATCGCTGCCAAGCTGGCACTGCAGCACCCCGTGCGCGTGGTGGGCGTCGTCAGCAGCCACGCCACCACCTATGCAGATTCGCTCGCGGCGGGTCGCGTGGTGGAGGCTCCCGTCACCACAGAGCTCGCCGACGGCATGGCCTGCCGCGTGGCCGATGCCGAGGCCCTGGCCGTGATGGCGCCCCACATCGACCACATCGTGCAGGTGAGCGACGCCGAGGTGGCTGCCGCCATGTGCGCCCTGTTCACCGACACGCACAACGTGGCCGAGGGCGCAGGCGCGGCGGGTTTTGCAGCGGCGCTGCAGGAAAGGCAGAGCCTGGCCGGCCAGAACGTGGGCGTGGCCCTGACCGGCGCCAACGTGGACGCGCCGGTTTTCGCAGGAATGCTGTCGGCGCACTGAAACGTGATGCCCGGGTGTTTTGCCTATCAAAACCAAACTTCAGCTGCCTACGCCAGCGCAACCGCAAAGGCGGCCCATTCATGCTGCTTGCGAAAGGGTTTACCCGATCTTCCGTTTCATTCCTTGAAATTTTCATGATGGCGTTTGACGCCATCCGCACCGCCCCACCATAGTCTCCCCATCCGCAGCCACCTGCGGCAGGAGACGACACCATGCGATGGAAACAACGCCCTCCAGGCTCTAACTGGGGCGAGTTCGGACCCGACGACCAACTGGGGCGCGCCAACCTCATCGGGCCGGAGCAGGTTCTCAAGGGCGTGCAGGAAGTGCGCGAAGGCATCAGCTTGTGTCTCTCGCTGCCGCTGGACCTTCCGGGCGGAAACGCGCTCAATGCAAGGCGCCATCCGCCGCGCCTGTCGCCCACCCGCAATGGCGAGCGGCCCTACGTCAATTTCCCGCTCGGCCACGTCTATGCGGGCGCCACCGACGTGATCAGCGACGACCAGGTGCTGCTGTCGCTGCAGTACTCCACCCAGTGGGATTCGCTGGCCCATGTGGGCTCGCTGTTCGACACCGAGGGCGACGGCCAGCTGCGCACCACCTACTACAACGGCTACCGCGGCCACGAACATGTGCTGGGCCCTGTCGACCACGGGCTGCCCGCGCGCGACGCCGACGGCGCTCCCGGGCCGTACCGCCCCGTGTGCTGCGCGGGCCGACCCGCCGACGCCAGCGTGGCGCGCGCCCTGGGTGTGGAAAACCTCGCCAGGAAAGGCATGCAGGGTCGCGCGGTGTTGGTGGACCTGGCCCGCGTCTACGGCACCGACTTTCAGGACATCGGCTACGACCAGCTGATGCACGCCATGGCGCAGTGCGGTGCCACGGTGGAGCCGGGTGACATGTTGCTGCTGCGCACCGGCTTTGCAGGCCTCGTGTTGTCCATGCAGGGCCAGCCTGATGCCCACCGGCTGCACCACAGCTGCGCAGCCCTGGACGGAAGCGACCCGCAACTGTTGCAGTGGATCACCGACAGCGGCATCGCGGCCCTCATTGCCGACAACTACGCCGTCGAGCGCCACCCACCCACACGCGTGCCTCAGGACGGTTCCCCGTACGCCGTGGTACCCCTGCATGAGCACTGCCTGTTCAAGCTGGGGCTGCCACTGGGTGAGCTGTGGTACCTCGACGAACTCGCCGACGCACTGCACGCAGGTGGCCGCACACGCTTTCTGCTCACCGCTCCGCCGCTGCGCCTGCCGGGTGCGGTCGGCTCGCCCGTCACGCCCATCGCCACGCTTTGATGACCGAACCCTTCCCAAACGCCCAAGGAGACACCATGAAACGCATCACGCCCTTCGCCCGCACCCCCCGCACCCCCCGTACCCCCCGTACCGCCCTGCAGCAAGCCTGCCGGGCCGCCTTGCTTGGCGCCACACTCGCCGCCACCTGCCTCACCGCGCCGGCGCAGGACGTCAGCATTTCCGACGACATCGTTCGCCTTGGCATCCTGACGGACCTGGGCGGACCATTTGCCGACATCACCGGCCCGGGCAGCGCAGCCGCCATCCAGATGGCCATCGACGACTTCGGCGGACAGGTACTGGGCAAGAAAATCGAATTGCTGGTGGTGGACCACCAGAACAAGGCCGACATCGCGGCGAACAAGGCCCGCGAATGGTTCGATACCGGCAAGGTGGACGCCATCATGGATGTCGCCGTCTCCGCCCCCGCACTGGCCGTACTGGAAGTGGCCAAACAAAAGCAGAAGGTCATCGTTTTCAACGGCCCGGGCACCGACCGGCTCACCGGCGACCTGTGCATGCCCAGCACCGTGCACTACGTGTATGACACCTATGCGCTGGCCAATGTCACCGCCAGCGCGATCACGCAGCGTGGCGGCAAGGAGTGGTATTTCATCACGGCCGACTACGCCTTCGGCCACAGTCTGCAGGACCAGGCCAGTGCTGTGGTGACCGCCCAGGGCGGAAAGGTTCTGGGCGCTGCCAAGCACCCCATCGCGGCCACGGATTTCGCCTCCTTCATGCTGAGCGCACAAAACAGCAAGGCGCAGGTGATCGGCCTGGCCAACGCCGGCAGCGATACCGTGAACACCATCAAGGCCGCACGCGAATTCGGCCTCACGCAGGGCAAGAACAAGCAGACGCTGGCAGGCCTGCTCATGTACATCAACGACATCCACGCCATCGGCCTGCGCACCGCCGGCGGCCTGATGCTCACCGAAGCGTTCTACTGGGACATGAACGAGGAAACCCGGGCCTGGTCCAAGCGCTATTTCGAGAAGATGAAGAAGATGCCCAACATGAGCCAGGCGGGCGCCTACTCCTCGACCATGCACTACCTCAAGGCCGTGCAGGCCGCCAGGACCGACGAAACCGCCAAGGTCATGGCCCAGATGAAGGCCACGCCCATCAACGACTTCTTCGCCAAGAACGGCCGTATCCGGGAGGACGGCCGCATGGTGCATGACATGTACCTGTTCGAGGTGAAGTCGCAGGCCGATTCGAAATATCCGTGGGACTACTACAAGCTGGTGGCAACGGTGCCGGGCGACAAGGCATTCCTGCCGCTGGCGCAGTCCAAGTGCCCGATGATCAAGAAGTGAGGACGGGCCGGCCATGACGACACCCCAGCAGACGGCCCTTATCGTGGGCGCAACGGGCGTGGTGGGCCAGGCCTGCCTGCACCACTTTGCCAGCCTGCCGGGCTGGAGCGCCATTGGCGTGGCCCGCCGGCCCATCACGCCGCCGCCCGGCGCCCAGGCCCTGCAGCTGGATCTGCAGGACAGTGCTGCGTGCGCCGCCGCCCTGGGTGGCCGCGACGACATCACCCATGTGGTGTATGCCGCCGTGTATGAAAAGCCCGGGGGTCTGGTGGGCGGATGGCGCGACGAAGAACAGATGCAGGTCAACCTCGCCATGCTGCGCAACGTCATCGAGCCACTGGACCGCCCTGGCAGCCCACTGCGCCACGTCACCATCATGCAGGGCGGCAAGGCCTATGGCGTGCACATCCACCCCGAGATCGCCGTGCCCGCGCGCGAACGCTGGCCGCGCGACCGGCACGAAAATTTCTACTGGCTGCAGGAGGACTTCCTGCGCGAGCGCCAGGCCAGGGCCGGATGGCACTTCACGATCATGCGCCCGCGCATCGTGTTCGGCGAGGCCGCGGGCAGCAACATGAACCCGATCCCCGCCATCGGCGTGTATGCCTGGCTGCGCCACGAGCAGGGACTGCCGCTGGCCTACCCCGGCGGCCCGGCCCGCGTGAACCAGGCCATCGACGCCGAGCTGATCGCCCAGGCCTGTGCCTGGGCCGCAGAGTCACCCAACGCACGCAACGAAACCTTCAACCTGGAAAACGGCGACGTGTTCGTCTGGCAGAACGTCTGGCCCGTCATTGCCGACGCGCTGGGCATGCCCATGGGCGATCCCGAACCGCAATCCCTGGGCGAGAGCCTTCCGCGGCAGCAGCAGGCCTGGGAGCGCATCGTGGACAAATACCGGCTGGACGCGCCCCGTGACCTGATGGCGTTCATCGGCCAGGGCGCCACCTATGCTGACTTCCAGATGAACCATGGCAAGCAGGGCCCGCTGCCCCCGGTACTCATGAGCTCGGTGAAGATCCGCCAGGCGGGTTTCGCGGCCTGCATCGATACCGAAGACATGTTTCGCAAGTGGTTCGGCCGGCTGCAACAGCGCCGCCTGCTGCCCACCGCAGAACAGGCCAGGGCATGAAGATCACGGGCGTCACCAGCACCATCGTCGATCTGCGCCTGCATCGCATGCACCGGCTGGCCATGGCCACCATGGCCGGCCACACCCTGGTCATCGTGCAGATGCACACCGACGAGGGCGTGACGGGGCTGGGAGAGCTGTCGGTGATCACGGGCTACAACGAAATCAGCGCCGGGTCAGCCAAGGCCGTCATCGACGAAGTTCTGGCCCCCGTGCTCATGGGCCAGGATCCGCGCCGGCTCTGGCATGCCATCGGCCTCATGGACCGCGCGATCAAGGGCAACCTGCCCTGCAAGGCGGCGCTGGAGATGGCCTGCGTGGACATCACGGCACGCGCGCTCAATGTCTCCAGCGCGGCCCTGCTGGGCGGTGCGGTGCGCGATCGCCTGGAAATGCTGTGGGTGCTGGCCAGCGGCGACCTGGAGCAGGAATTGCGCGAAGCGCGGCAAAAGCTGGAGCAGCGCACGCACCGGCATTTCCTGGTCAAGATCGGCACCGGTGACCCGGGCGACAACGTGCGGCGTGCCGTGGCCATACGCGAAGCACTGCCCGAGGCGGCCACGGTGCGCGTCGATGTCAACCAGGCATGGGACGAAGCCACCGCGCGCTGGGCCATACCCGCCCTGCATGCGGGCGGGATTGCGGTGATCGAGCAGCCGGTAAATGCCGCCAGCATCGACGCCCTGCGCCGCCTGACACACGCCAGCCCCATCACCGTGATGGCAGACGAAGCGGTGGCCACCCCGCAGGACGCCCTGGCCTACACCAGCAACCATGCGTGCGATGCCCTGTCCATCAAGGTGTCCAAACATGGGGGCCTGCTGCGCACCGCGCAGATCGCCCAGATTGCCAGTGCAGGAGGCCTCGCCCTCTTTGGCGGCACCATGATCGAAGGGGCTATCGGCACGGCAGCCTGCGCACAGCTGTATTCAACGCTGCCCGACCTGCAATGGGGGTGCCAGCTGTTTGGCCCCCAGTTGCTGGTGGACGACGTGGCCACCAGCGCCCTGCGCTATGAGGACTTCGCCCTTTGCGTGCCCGACGGCCCGGGGTTCGGCGCCACCCTGGACCCGGACAAGCTGGCCTACCACCAGCGGCGACAGGTCGCCTGAAACACAGCAGCCTCCCCTTTTTTTCATCCGCGGCCACAGAGCCAGGCGCTTTCTGCGCACATTTCCATCCCCTTGTCTGAAGGAGACATCCATGCCCCTGTTCATGAATCGCATCAACCGCCGCGCCACGCTGGCATTGCTGCTGGCCCCTGCGATGGGTGCAGCGCTGCCCGCCCACGCGCAGGCCTATCCCGACAAGGCCGTGCGCGTCATCGTTCCGTTTGCTGCCGGTACAGCGACCGATACGATTGCGCGGCTGGTGGGCCAGCACATTGCAGACGCGCTCAAGCAGCCCGTCGTGGTGGACAACCGGGCGGGCGCCAATGGTGCCATCGGGGCCGACGCCGTCGCCAAGGCCCGCGCCGACGGCTACACGCTGCTCGTGACCACCAACACCACCCAGGCTTCCAACCTCAGCCTGATGAAGTCCATTCCCTACGATCCGCAGAAGGACTTCGCGCCCATTTCGCTGCTGGGCAAAGGCGCTTTCGTGCTGGCGACGCGCGCGGATGCGCCCTTCAGCACGCTCGCCGAGTTCGTGGCCCATGCCCAGAAGAACCCCGGCAAGGTGAGCTACGGCAGCGCCAACAGCTCCGGCATCATCAGCGGGGCCACGCTGGCGCTCAAGTCCAAGCTGGACCTGATCCACGTTCCGTACAAGAGCGGCCCGGCTGCGCTCAGCGACGTCATGGGCGGCCAGACATCCAGCCTGTTTGTGGATATCCAGTCCGCGCTGCCGCACCTGCGCAGCGGCAAGCTCAAGGCGCTGGGCGTCACGAGCGCGCAGCCGCATCCCTTGCTGCCCGGCGTGGCCAGCCTGGCCAGCGCACCGGGCATGGACAACTTCGACCTGAGCTACTGGATTGCCGTGTACGCCCCGGCAGGGACGCCCGCGCCGGAGCTGCAGACACTGAACCAGCAGGTGGTGCGGTTCACGCAATCCAAGGAAATCATCGCCCGGTTTGCCGACCTGGGCTTCACCGTCGAAGGCAGCACCAGCGCCCAGCTGGACGAGTTCACACGCAGCGAGATCGGCAAATGGCGCAGCCTGATCCATGCCGCGGGGATCACGCCAGAATGAGGATCCTCGCTGCGCCGGTCCGCGGACCGGCGCAGCGCAAAGTGCGAGGCTATTCGTCAGGGCGCTGGGCCCACTCCCATCCCAGCCGGGCCAGCGGCCCGGCCTTGCGCCCGGTTTCCTCGGCGTCGGCCGAAGCAGCACTGCCGTCGGCCGCCCGCTGCGCAATGCCATACAGGATGGCCGCCATGCGAAACAGGTTGTAGGCCATGTAGAACGACCAGTGCCCCTGCACGTCACGGCCGGTGGCCGCACTGTAGTCAGCCAGGTACTGCGCTTCGGTGGGAATGCCCAGCGCGGGCAGGTCCAGCCCGCCCATGCCGCGCCACAGCGCGGGCGGCACATTCCAGGCCATGCAGTGGTAGGCCAGGTCGGCCAGCGGATTGCCCAGCGTGGAGAGCTCCCAATCCAGCACACCGATCACGCGCGCCTCGGTGGGGTGAAACACCAGGTTGTCGATGCGGTAATCGCCGTGCACCAGCGTGGTCTCGTCGCCCGGCGGCACATGCGCCGACAGCCAGTCCATGAGCTTGCGCATGTCGTCGTCCAGCGGCACCGAGAGTGCCCGGCACTGGCGCGACCAGCGGTCGATCTGGCGCTGCACGTACTGGCCGGTGCGGCCGTAGTCGGCCAGGCCCACGGCGACAGGGTCCACGCTGTGCAGCGCGGCGATCACGCGGCCCATTTCGCGGTAGATCGCGCCGCGCTCGGCAGGCGTGCTGCCCGGCAGCGCCGGGTCCATGAACACGCGGCCCTGCAGAAACTCCATCACGTAGAAGGGGGTGCCCAGAATGGTCTCGTCCTCGCAATAGGCCAGCATGCGCGGCACTGGCACGTCGCTGCCCTGCAGCGCCTGCATGACACGGTATTCGCGGTCGATGGCGTGCGCCGACGCCGCGAGCTGGCCGGCGGGCTTCTTGCGCAGCACGTAGGCGCGATCGCCCGCCGTGACGCGAAAGGTGGGGTTGGACTGCCCCCCTGTGAGCGGGGCCACGGCGATGGCCTCGTCACCCGCGAGCCCCTGAGCACGCAGGTAGTCCGTCAGCGGCACCATGGGCACGCCCTGCAGCAGCGAATCGGCGGCGCTCACAGTGAACTCACCAGGTGTGCACCATCCACCGCCACCGTCGCGCCCGACATGGCAGCACCGGCGTCGGAGGCCAGCAGAAGCAGCGGCCCGTCCAGGTCGGTCATCTCGCCAAAGCGCCGGCTCGGGATGCGGCTGCGCAGCTTGTCGCCCGCCTCGCTGGTGAGGAAGTCGCGGTTCAGATCGGTCACCACGTAGCCGGGTAGCAGCGCATTCACACGGATGCGGTGGCGCGCCAGCTCCAGCGCCATGGCCTTGGTGGCCTGCACCACCCCCGCCTTGGAGATGGCATAGGGCGCCACGCCACCGGCAACACGTTCGCCCAGGATGGAGGCCACGTTGACGATGCTGCCGCCTTGCCCGGCCGCCACCATGCGGCGGGCCGCCTCGGTGGCCACCAGCCAGCAGCCCTTGAGGTTGGTGTCCAGCACCTGGTCGAAGTCCTCTTCGGTTTGCTCCAGCAGCGGCCGCGTCACCGTGACGCCGGCGTTGTTGATGACCACATCCGGTGTGCCCCAGCTGGGGAGCGCGTCAAAGCAGGCGCGCACGCTGGCCGCATCGCTCACGTCCAGAGACAGCGCGCGGGCCTGGCCACCCGCGGCGGTAATGCCACCGACCACAGCCTGGAGCTTGTCGGCGCGGCGCGCCGCCACGGCCACGCGGGCGCCCACCGACGCCAGCAACTGGGCGAAATGCGTGCCCAGGCCACTGGATGCGCCGGTGACCAGCACCACGCGCCCGTCCAGGCGGAACCGGCTCAGGACGTCCGCGCTCATGCCTGGCCTCCCGCCGCTGCTGCCTCCGCCTTCTCGGCCTGGTGCACCAGCTTGCGCGCCATGCTCCAGCGATGCACTTCGCTCGGGCCGTCGTAGATGCGAAAGGCGCGCATGTCCGTGAAGATGCGCATCACCGGCGATTCGGACGTGACGCCCGAGCCGCCCAGCATCTGCACGCTGCGGTCCACCACACGCCACTGCGCTTCGGAGCACACCACCTTGGCGCGGCTCGATTCGAAGTTGCACTTCTCGCCCTGGTCCAGCAGCCACGCCGTGTGCCAGATGTGCAGGCGCGCGGTGTGCAGGTCCATGTCGTTGTCGGCCAGCATGAAGCCCACGCCTTCGTGCTCCACCAACGGCTTGCCAAACGCGTTGCGCTTGCGGGTGTAGGCCAGTGCCGCGTCGTGCGCCCGCCGCGCCTGGCCCAGCCATCGCATGCAGTGCGTCAGGCGCGCGGGCGCCAGGCGCACCTGGGCGTAGCGAAATCCCTTGCCGATCTCGCCCAGCACGTCGGCGGCGGGCACGCGCAGGTTGTCAAAACGCAGCACGCCATGGCCACCGGTAAAGCAGGCATCCATGGCGTCCATGCTGCGCTCCAGCGTGATGCCGGGGCGGTCCATGTCAGACAGGAACATGGTGGCCGAGCCATCTTCCATGCGCGCCATGATGATGGCGTAGTCGGCCCCCTCGGCGCCCGTGATGAACCACTTGACGCCGTTGATCACATAGTCGTCGCCATCGCGCACGGCGGTGGTGGCCAGCATGGAGGGGTCTGCACCGGCACCGGGCGCGGGCTCCGTCATCGCAAAGCATGAGCGGATGTGGCCAGCCACCTGCGGGCGCAGCCAGCGCTCTTTCTGCGCGGGTGTGGCCACCTCCTCCATCAGGTGGATGTTGCCTTCATCGGGCGCGTGGATGTTCAGCGCCGTGGGGCCCAGCCACGAATAGCCGGCTTCCTCGAACACCGCAGCCTTGGCCACATGGCTCAGGCCCAGCCCGCCCATCTCGCGCGAGGCATGGGGCGTGAGCAGGCCGGCCGCGCGGGCCCGGGCCACTAGCTCGCGGCGCAGCGCTTCGCTGGGGCCGTGCGAGGACTGGCGCTCGTCGTTCTCAAGCGGGATGACCTGTTCGGCAATGAACTGCCGCGTTTTGTCGCGCAGCGCCTGGATGTCGGGGGACAGGTGGAAATCCATGCAAGCTCTCCTTCTGGGTTCGATATCCCACAGAAATTATTGATAAAAACAGGCTTTAGCGCTTATAAATAAAGCGCCAACAGCTATACAAACAATAGCACACCGAGGCGCAGGCACTGCCCCTGTGCCGCCCTGCAGCCTGCGCGCGCCATCACGCCAAGGCCGGCTCCGCAGCCGCCACGGGCTGCGCGCCGGAGCCCGCGGCCGCGCCGCACTCCACCAGCGCGTCCACCACCACGGCGCCCTCACCAGCGGCCCCCACCATCACCGGGTTCAGGTCCACCGAAGCGATGGCGCCGCGCGCACCGGCGATCACCTGGCCCACGGCCACGGCAATGTCGGCCAGGGCGGCGACGTCCAGCGGCGGATCGCCGCGCACGCCGTCGATCAGCGGGGCGATGCGCAGGGTGCGCAGGGCCTGCACCACCTCCTGCTGGCTGAAAGGCGGCAGCAGCACGGCGACGTCCTGCAGGGCTTCGACGTATTTACCGCCGTCGCCCACCACCACCACCGGGCCAAACACGGGGTCGATGCGCGCGCCGACCATGAACTCGTGCTGCCCCTTGTGCATGGCGGCGACGATCACGCCGTCACGGGCCACGCCCATCTCGGTCATCTTGGCGTCAAAGCGTCCGTACAGCTCGCCGGCCTGCTCCGCACTGGCCACCCCCAGGGCCACCAGGCCATGTTCGCTCTTGTGCGGCACCTCGGCCGAGCAGGCCTTCACCACGGCGCGCCCACCCACGGCGTCGAACGCGTTGCGCGCCTCCTGGGCCGAGCGGCACAGGTACATGGGTACGGTAGGCACCCCATGGCGTGCCAGCAGCGCCAGACTGTCGGCCTCGTTGAGGAAGCCCTGCGCGCCCTGCGGAACGACCACCGTGGGCAGCGTGGGCCAGGCGGTGCGCTCGCGGCGCATCAGCGCCGTGTGCCCCGCCACCTGCGCCAGCACGCCCAGGGCCTCACCCTCGTTCGGGAAGGTGGCAATGCCCTGCGCGCGAAAGGGCTCGGCCACGCTTTCCTGCCAGGCGGCGACTGCCACCGGCTTGCCCGTGGTGGCCTCGAACGCTGCGGCATCGCGCGCGAAAGCCTGCACGTCGTAGCCCGCGCCCGCAACCGGAATGTTGATGAAGAACAGGTCGGCTGCCGGGTCCTGCGCCACGGCGGGCAGCACCTTGCCGAACAGGCCGCTGTCGCTCAACAGCGCCGCGGTGATGTCGATGGGGTTGCTGGCCGTGGCAAAGCCCGGCAGCTGGGAGGCCACGGCGTCCTGCGTGTGCTGCGCCAGTTCGGCCAGCGGCAGCCCCTCGTCGTCGGCGGCATCGGCGCCCATGACGCAACTGGCGCCCGAGTTGCTGATGACCACAAGGCGCCTGCCCTCGGGCCGCCAGCCTTTGAGATACGCCTGCGCCGCGCGCGCCTGCTCGTGCGGGTCGCGCACGCGCCAGATGCCATGGTGGCGAAAGAAAGCATCCACCGTGCGGTCCTCGTTGGCCAGTGAACCCGTGTGCGAGGACGCCGCTTTTTGCCCCTGCGCCGAACGCCCCGCCTTGATGGCAATGATCGGCAGGTCGCGCTCGCGCGCGTGCGCTGCGGCGGCCGCCAGCATCTCGGGGTTGGCGATGCTTTCCAGGTACAGCAGCAGCAGCTTCACATCGGGATCGTGGGCCACGGCCAGGGCCAGCTCGCCCACCGTCACGTCGGCCTCATTGCCCGTGGCGTGCACATGGCGCACACCCAGGCCGCGCCCGCGCAGCAGGCCATAGGTCATGGCGCTCATGCCGCCACTCTGGCTGACGATGCCAATCGGCCCGTCCATGGGGGGCACCTCGATGAACATGGTGGAAAAACCCGCGATGGCGCCCGTGCCAAAGTTGGCCAGTCCCTGGGTATTGGGACCGTACAGCCGCATGCCTGCCGCGCGTGCCTTGGCCACCATGTGCTGCTGCAGTTCCAGCCCCGCGGCACCGGTCTCGCCAAAGCCCGAGGCAATGATCACGGCCGACTTGACGCCGCGTGCCGCGCAGTCCTCCACGGCCGCCACCGTCTTGTCGCCGCCCACCACCACCAGGGCCAGGTCCGGCACTTCGGGTAGGGCGCCGAGCGAGGCATAGCTCTTGTGACCCTGGATCTCCGCACGCGACGGGTTGATGGGATAGATCGCACCCTGGAAACCATGGCGCTGCATGTAATAGATCGGGCGCCCGCCGATCTTGTGGATGTTGTCCGAAGCGCCAATGATGGCGACCGAACGCGGATTGAGAGCGGAAGTCAGGAGGTCTTGCATGGCAGTAGGTGTGTCTCGGTTATTCATGGAGTGCGGCTTGTGAAACCGGCGCGAGGCAGGCGAGGGCCGCCGTGCAAGGGTCGCCAAGCCGTGCAGGCGGCGCTTTGCTTGCGTGCACTGGCGGCGTCCCCCTTCAGGGGGAAGGCGCGAAGCGACTCAGGGGGTCAGTCAATCTTTGCCCCGGAGGCTTTCACCACCTTGGCCCACTTGTCGACCTCGGCCTGCAGGAAGTTGCCGTAGGCGACCGGCGTGCTGTAGGCGGCAGCAAAACCCTGGGCGTCAAAACGCTGGCGGATATCCGGGCTTTCCAGCACGGCCTTGAGCTCGGCGTTGAGCTTGGCCACCACCTCCTTGGGGGTGCCGGCGGGCGCCAGCAGGCCGTTCCAGGCGATGGCTTCATAACCCGGCAGGCCGGATTCCGCCACGGTGGGCAACTCGGGCGCCACAGGCGAGCGCTGTGCGCTGGTCACGCCCAGGGCCTTGAGCTTGCCGCCCTTCACATGCGGCATCGACGACAGCATGGTGTCGAACATCAGGTCCACCTGTCCGCCCATCACATCGGTCAGCGCGGGGGCGCTGCCCTTGTAGGGAACGTGAGACATCTTCACCCCGGCCATGGCGCTGAACAGCTCCGCAGAAAGGTGGGTGGACTGGCCGTTGCCCGACGATGCGTAGTTCAGGCCGTCCTTGCGACTCTTGGCCAATGCGATGAGCTCGACCACGTTGTTGGCCGGCAGCGCGGGGTTGGCCACGATCACCAGCGGGCCGCTCGTGAGCTGCGAGACAGGCGCGAAATCCTTGGTCAGCGAATAGTTGAGCTTGGGGAACAGTGCCGGATTGATGGCATGTGCCGTGGTGGCCACCACAAGGGTGTAGCCGTCGGGTTCGCTGCGGGCCACGGCCTCGGCACCCAGGTTGGCGCCGGCGCCGGGCTTGTTGTCGATCACGAAAGGCTGGCCCAGGCGCTCCTGCAGCTTCTGCGCGACAGCGCGCGCCACGATGTCGGTGGGGCCGCCTGGCGGGTAGGGCACGACCAGCTTCACCGGCTTGTTCGGATAGGCCTGGGCAAATGCCAGCGGCGAGGTGGCGGCGCACAGGGCGGCGCAGGCCAGGCCAATCCAGTGGCGGCGGCTCGTCAGGCGGGAAAGGGAGGTGTTCATCATGGCTTGTCTCCTTGGGTGATGTGTTGTGGATGCCGGTGAATGAAAAGGACCGAAAGGAAAGAGAGGGGGCGCTAGGGCGCAGGCGCAAAGCGCACCAGCGTGCGCCCCTGGTGGTCGAAGAAGCCGGCGTGCACGCGATCGCCGATGTGCACGCCCGCTGTGGCATGGGCCATCAGGCGCGGCCCCTCATCGAGCTGCACCAGCGCCAGCGTGTAGGGGGCCAGTGCGCGGAACTCGTCCGACGGCGCACGCGCCACCTCGGTGACGGCGCACACCGTGGCCGCGCCGGCCGCATCGCGCCAGTCCAGCGCCCAGCGTTCGCCGCAGTGCTGGCAGGCGTAACGCGCCAGCGTCTGCGTGCCGCCGCAGGCCGTGCAGCGCTGGTAGCGCAGCACGCCATTGCGCAGGCCGTCGGTGAAGGGGGCGGCCAGGGGGCGCGGTGCGGCGGATGTGTTGGTGTTCATCTCAGTTGTCCTTAGTGCTTCGCGCCACCCAGGGCGCATGAAACTGGCGCGCCCCAAACCAGGGCAGCCGAGCAAGGGCCGCCCCGCAGCGAGGGGCTGCGTCCCCCTTCCCACGCGCAGCGTGAGAGAAGGGGGAAGACGCAAAGCGTCTCAGGGGGTTGTCGCCTCACTTCAGTCCTCGCGAGACAACAGCAGGCTGACATGCGACGACATCACGCCGCCGTCCGCATGGATGAAGGCGGTGCGCGGCGGCGCAATCTGGCGTTCTCCGGCCTGCCCGGTCATCTGGCGCCAGGCCTCGACCGCATGTGCCAGGCCACCGGCCACGCCGCAGTGGCCATACGACAGCAGGCCGCCATGGGTGTTGAGCGGCAGCGCACCGGTGGGCGCAAAGTCGCCCCTGCGGGCGCGCTGTGC
The DNA here is from genome assembly GCF_000238595.1 of Acidovorax sp. NO-1. GTDB lineage: Bacteria > Pseudomonadota > Gammaproteobacteria > Burkholderiales > Burkholderiaceae_C > Acidovorax. Next base: position 86,575 of record NZ_AGTS01000072.1, read on the forward strand.
TGCGCCGCCACGCGGCGCAAAGCCAATCTCTTCGAGCAGCATGACCAGCGTGATGGTGAACGAGTCGTACACCGCCAGGTAGTCCACGTCGTCCAGGCCCAGTCCTGCCTCGCCGAAGGCACGCTGCGCCGCCTCGGCCGCGCCGCACTGCATCACGTCCGCCATGGCTGTGAGGTGCTGGTGGCGGTGCGCCTGGCCGGCACCCACCATGGCCACGGCGCCGCTCGCCGAAGGGTGTGCGGACACCACGAGGGCCATGGCACCGTCGGAGATCGGGCAGCAGTCCAGCAACGACAACGGCCGGGCGATGGGTTTGGCGTTCAGCACCTCCTGCACCGTGATCGGCGTGCGCAGGTGCGCATCGGGGTGCCTGGCCGCGTTGCCGCGCATGAGCACCGCAAACTCGGCAAGGTCCGCCGAAGTCACGCCCGTGCGGTGCATGTACTCCGATGCCATGAGCGCGTAGTACGCAGGCACCGAGGCGCCGTTGGGCACCTCGAAGTCAGCATCGCCCACCTGCGCCAGCGTCTGGATGGAGCTGTCGCGCGACTGGCCGGTGAGGCGGTTCTCGCCGCCCAGCACCAGCACGTTGCGGCAGCGGCCCGAGCGCACCAGATCCCGCGCCGCCATCAGCATGGCAGCGCCCGAAGCGCCGCCCAGCTGCAGCCCGTGCGCGTAATGCGGCCGCAGCGCCAGGCGCTCACACACCAGGGTGGACAGCATCAGGTGCGGCAGCGTAGTGGCATAGCCGCAGAGCACGCCATCGATTTCATGGCGCGCAAGGCCTGCACTGTCGATGGCCTGCGCTGCAGCCGCATCCATCAGATCAAGCGCAGTGCGCCCTTCATGGCGGCCGAACGAGGTGCCACCGGCCCCCCGCACATACGCCGTTTGCAGCGCTGCAGTCATCGTTTTGTCTCCTTGTGGATGGTGGGTGCCCGCCGGTCGGCGCGGGTGGCCTCGGCCCAGCGCACCTGGCACACCGTGGCCTCGTGCAGCAACGCCTGCGCCAGTGCGGCCTCGCGGGTGAGAATGCGCTCGTTCAGCGCGGCAATGCTGAGGGCTGCCACCGGCCGGCCTTCGGCATCGAGGATGGCCACACCAATACCGCCCATGCGCTCCACGACCACATCCAGCAGCACGGCATAGCCGCGTTCCCGTGCCTGCGCAACGCGCTCGCGCAGCAGCGCCGGGGTGATGCGCGGGTAGCGTTCGAGCTGCCCGCTCAGGGTTTCCAGGGCAGCTTCGCATTCGTCGTCGGGCAGCCAGGCCAGCAGCGCGAGGCTGCCTGCACCCACCCCCAGCGGGCGGCGGCTGCCCACGTTGAGATAGTTGGCCCGGATGGGGTAGGTGCCTTCCTCGACGTCGATGCACAGAGATTCGACGCCGCTGCGGATCGACAACACCACGCTGTCCTGGAACACCCCCGCCAGACGCATCAGGCTCGGGCGTGCCAGGGGGCGGGGGTCAAAACGCCGCAGCGCAGCAGCCCCCAGCACCGTGAGCTCCGGGCCCAAGGTGAATTCCTTGCTCTTCGCGTCGCGCGCCACAAAGCCTTCGCGCGCCATCACATCCAGCAGGCGCAGCGCTGTCGCCTTGTCCAGATCGGCAGCGGCTGCAATGTCGGTCAGGCGCACGCCACCGCCCTCGGACATCACCCGCAGCACGCGCATCGCGCGCTCCACGGAGGAGGTGCTGCCTCGCTCATGGGTGATGACGGCTTTGGGGCGTGCTGGGGATGGCATGGATAGAGTTTCTTTCGATGAAACTGTTTGTGTGCCATCAATCTATGCGCTTGCCCACCAGCAGTCAAAACAGTCCCTGCAAGTTTCATCAAGCAAAACTTTTGATCTGCAGAAACTCTGGCGGTGGGCGGTCTGTGCGTTGTGTTTATGGCGCACGACGCAATGTTCGAAGTCGCCGCAGTGACAAAGGCGCTTTCACACCGAAAGCCACAATCTGCGCCATGGGAACCCTCTACCTTGTGCGCCACGGCCAGGCCTCGTTTGGCGCTGCAGACTACGACCAGCTCAGCCCCCTGGGCCGCCAGCAGGCAGTGCGCCTGGGCGAACACTGGCGCGCACGAGGGATGGCGTTCGACGCGGTCATCACCGGCACGCTGCGCCGCCACACGCAAACGCTGGAAGGCATTGCCGAAGGCCTGCAGGCCGCACCCGAGGTGCTGCAGTTACCAGGACTCAACGAATACGACAGCCACGCCCTGATCGCGGCCATCCACCCCCAGCCCCTGGGCCCGGCCGACACGCCCGAGCGCTACCGCGCGCACTTTCGTGTTCTGTGTGACGCGCTGGCGCAGTGGATGGCGGGTGTCATCAGCCCCCAGGGCATGCCGACATGGAACGAGTTTTCAGCCGGGGTGCGCAGCGCGCTGGACCATGTGCGCCACCACCATGCAGGCCAGAACGTGCTGCTGGTGAGCAGCGGCGGCCCCATTTCCACGGCCGTGGGCGAGGTGCTGGGCACGGCGCCCGAGGTGACGATTGCGCTGAACATGCGCATCCGCAACAGCGCGGTGACGGAGTTCTCGATTGCGCCCAAGCGCTTGATGCTGCAGACGTTCAACACGCTGCCGCACCTGAACGAGCTGGAGCATGCGCAGTGGATCACGCACGCCTGAGGGCATTATTCTTGGTCTTTTCGGGCCCTGGCGCCCGTGCATAAAGCGCCAATAGCTATTATATTTATAGCAATTCGCTTTAACGCAGCCCGGGCCCGTCCGCCAAGGTAGACAACGGCAGCGCCCGCAGCTCCTGCAGCAGCACCACCAGTTGCCCCGCAGCGGCATCCACCACCGCCCGCCCCTTGTCCACCGAGGCTCCAGCCGCGTTGCCCACGGCGCCCGCCGGGTGGTAATCCTGCATTTGCCAGCCCAGCTTGGCGCTTTTGCCGTTGCCCAGGATGGCGTAGCGCTCCGACCGGTCCTGGGAGGTGGAGCGGAAGTTTTGCGCGTGCTCCATGTGCACCGTGGCGGGCGCCAGGTGCAGCATCATGGAGGTCTCGATCTCGCCCGCATGGATGCCAAAGCGGTGCTCCTGGGCGCTGAACTGCTCGGCCACCGACTCGGGCAGCGGCAGGCTGAACCAGCTGGCGCTGTAGACGATGAGATCGCAGCGGCTGCGCAGCTCGCGCGCCACGATGTCCATCACGCTGACCTGGCCGCCGTGGCCGTTGAACATCAGCAGCTTCTTGACGCCCGCGCGGGCCACACATTCACCAATCTCCGTCCACAGCGCAATCACCGTGGCCGGGGACAACGTGAGCGTGCCGGGAAAGCGGATGTGCTCGGGGCTCAGGCCCACGTTCTGCGGGGGCAGGAACAGCACCGGCAAATCGGCGGGCAGTTGCGGCAGCGCGGCATCGATCACCCCCTGCAGCAGCGTGGCATCGACCGACAGGGGCAGGTGCGGCCCATGCTGCTCGATGGCCGCCACCGGCAGCACAGCCACCACCTGGTCGGCCTGGCCGCTGTGATGCAGCGCGGCAAAGTCGCGGGTGGTCAGGTCCGCCCAGAAGCGCGAGGGCAAGGCCAGGGCGGAGGAAGTTGGGGGCACGGCGGCAGCGGTCATGCCGCGATGTTAGCTGCGGTCTAAGCCACGCACGCACGCCCTATCGCAGCGCCGTGGTGATGAGCCAGTACACACCATGGCCCGCGCCCAGTGCCAGCAGCAGCGCCAGTGCCGCACCGCTGGCGCGGGTGGGCAGGCCACAGTGCCGCTGCCACGCGCGCACCCCCAGCGCCACGGCAGCACTGGCAGCGGCCAAGACCGCCCAGAGCATCCACACCAGCCCCCGACCCATGCAGCCAAAACTTTCGCAATACAGCGTGAAGCCGTAGTACGACAGGGCCACCAGCACCGCACACAGCGCGAGCAGCAGGCCGTCCAGCACCCGCCCCATCCGCTGCGCCCTGCGCGAAGGGGGTGTGGCGGCGGCGTGGGAAGCAGGTGCGTTCATGAAAGCCTCAGCAGGGGATGCGGGCCAGCATAGCGCCGGGTTGCACACAACGTGCCGCCGCCCGTCCCGCTACCATCACCGCATGACCCAAGACCTCTTCCGGCAAGACGCCTACCTGCGCGAATGCAGCGCCCACATCACCGCCGTCACCGATGCCGGCATCGTGCTGGACCAGACCGTGTTCTACCCCCTGGGCGGCGGCCAGGCGGGTGACAGCGGCGTGCTGGTGCTGGCCGACGGCACCGAGATCGCCATCGCCGACACCCGCAAGGGCAAGGACGGCGACGGCCACCCCACCAGTGACATCGTGCACATCCCCGCCCCCGGGCAGGAAGAGAGCTTGGCGCAGGTGGCGCCGGGCGCTGCCGTCACGGCCCGCATCGACTGGGAGCGCCGCCACCGCATGATGCGCCTGCACACCACCAGCCACCTGCTGTGCCATGTGGTGCCGCAGCTGGTCAACGGCTGCTCCATCACGCCCGACTACGCGCGGCTGGACTTTGCCATGACCGACCCGCTGGACAAGGAGCAGCTCACCGCCGCCATCGCCATGCTGGTCGCAGCCGCCCATCCTCTCACCGTGGCCTCGATCAGCGACGAGGAGCTGGACGCCAACCCTGCCCTGGTCAAGAGCATGAGCGTGCAGCCCCCGCGCGGCACCGGGCGCATCCGCACCATCCGCATCGGGGGCGAAGGCGACACGCCATTGATCGACCTGCAGCCCTGTGGTGGCACGCATGTGGCCAACACGGCGGAGATCGGCGCCATTGTGGTGACCAAAATCGAAAAGAAAAGCGCCACCACCCGCAGGGTGGTGCTGGGCTTTGCCCAGTGAGCGACGAGCAGAGCGCGTACCCCACGCTCAACCCTCGTGAGCCACCGCAGCCGCCCGTTGCATTGGCTTACGCGGGCCGGCAGACAAAGCGGACAATAGCGGCCGCGCACAACTGCCCGGGCTGCTGCGCCCACCCTTGCCTGCCGCCATGCCAATCTCCCTGCGCTCCGTCTCGTTTGCCACCCTGCGCCAGCACCGCTGGTTCCGCCCCGCCGTCCGCGCGCTGGCGGGTGTGATCGCCCTCTGGTTCGTGACCTGGCTGGCCCTTCCACCGCTGGTCAAGGGCCCGCTGGAGCGCATTGCGTCCGAGCAACTGGGGCGCACCGTGACGGTTGGCGGCATCGACTTTGAGCCCTGGAGCCTGGAATTCGCCCTGCGCGACGTGGCCGTGGCGGGTGCCAACGGCTCGCCCCCACAGCTGACCATTGGCCGCGTCTATGCCGATGGCGAGTTGCAATCCCTGCTGCGCCTGGCGCCCGTGGTGGACGCCTTCACCATTGAAAACCCCGTGCTGCGCATCACCCACCTGGGTGACGGCCGCTATGACGTGGACGACATCATCGCCAAGGTCACCGCGCCCCAAAGCGAACCCGAGCCCGACACCGGCCCCGCACGGCTGGCGCTGTACAACCTGGCGCTGACGGGCGGAAGCATCGACTTCATTGACAACGCCGTCCGCGAGACTCACGAGGTGCGCGCGCTGGCGCTGCAAGTGCCGTTCATCAGCACGCTGCCCTCGCAGCGGGAGGTGAAGGTGGAGCCCCACCTGGCGTTCACGCTGGATGGCAGCCGGTTTGACTCGTCTGTCCAGAGCACACCGTTTGCACAGACTGGCCATGCCGATGCACAGATCCAGCTCCAGGGCCTGAACCTCGCGCCCTATCTGGGTTACCTGCCCGCGAATCTGCCCGTCAAGGTGTTGGGCGCCACGCTGGATGCGGATGTGAAGGTGGCCTTCGAGCAGCACCCGCGCATGGCCGTGAAGCTGACCGGCACCGTGCAAGCCAGCGGCGTACGCATCGCTGACCGCCAGGGCGCCGACCTGCTGAGCTACGAGCGGCTGAAGATCGACATGGCCGATGTGCGCCCGCTGGAGCAGATCGTGCGCCTGCAGCATGTGGAGCTGACGGCGCCCGCGGTGACCGCCACGCGTGATGCGAACGGGCAGCTCAACCTGGCGCAACTGGCAGCGCCCGCCCCGCAGCCAGCGGCGGCCCAGGGCACGACCACCGCGCCTGCGGCGCCTGCAGCTGCCGCTGAACCGGCGTCTTCGCCTGCGGCCGGGGCCAGCGCAGCATCCGCCACAGCGTCCCCCGCATCCACGGGCAAAGCCAAGGCGAAGACAGCCGCCCCCGCCTGGGCGGTCGAAGTCGCCTCGGTCGCGGTGCGCGGGGGCACCCTGCGCTGGGCCGACGCCACCACGCGCCCCGCTGCCGCCCTGCAGGCCACCGACATCACGCTGGATGCGGCCGACGTCGCCCTGCCCTTTGCCAAGGACAACGCCAAGCCCTTCAGCTTCAAAGGCGGGCTCAACCTGCAGGGCAGCACACTCAGCTTCACCGGCGAAGCCACGGACCAGAAGGCCCAGGTCAACGCCACCGTGAACGCGCTGGCGCTGCAGCTGGCCGCGCCCTACCTGGCCCAGACGCTGGAGCCCACGGTGACCGGCCAGCTCAGCGGCGATGTGGGTGTGGCGTGGCAAGCGCCCACGCCACAGGCCGCGCAGGCAGGCGCCACCGGCGTCACCCTCAAGGCAGGCCCCTTAGCGCTGGAGCAACTGATCGTCAAGCAGGGCAAGACCACCTTGGCCAGCCTGGGCAAGCTCGACATTGCCGGGGCCGTAGTGCCTCTGGACGCACGCAGCGCCACGCTGGATCGCCTGGCCATCAGCCAGCCTCAACTGGCGGTGGAACGGGGCGCGGACGGGCGCTGGATGTTCGAGCGCTGGCTCAAGGCGGCACCCGCCGCGCAAGGCAGCGCAACGACCGACCCAGCCCCCGCCAGCAACGCCGCGCCCTGGAAGCTGCGCGTGGCCGATTTCTCGGTGCAAGGCGGCACCGTCTCGCTGGCCGACAACGCCCAGCCGCGCCCCGTGGCGCTGGACGTGACGGCGCTGGGCATCACCGCCCGCAACCTGGCCAGCGACGGCAGCAAGCTCGAAGCTTTCACGCTCACCGCCCGCGCCGCCGCACCGGGCAAGGGCAGCAAGGCCGCGCCCGGCAAGCTCGACTACCAGGGCACGCTGGCCCTGAAGCCGCTGACCACCCAGGGCAAGCTCGACGCCACCCGCCTGCCGCTGCACGCACTGGACGGCTACCTGGCCAGCCAGCTGTCGGTAGAACTGCTGCGCGCCGACGTGGGCTACCGCGGCCAGGTGGCCCTGGCGCAGACGGACAAAGGAGTCAGCCTGCGTCTGAGCGGTGATGCCGTGGTGGAAGACCTGCAGGCCAACAGCACCGCCGCCTTCACCCCCAAGACCGAGGCCCAGGTGGGTGAGGAACTGCTGGCCTGGAAGAGCCTGAACCTGCGCGGCCTGGCCGTGGCCACCGCCCCCGGCACCGCGCCGCGCGTGGAGGTCAAGGAGACCAGCCTGGTGGACTTTTTTGCCCGGGTCACCATCAACGAGGCCGGCCGCATCAACCTGAGCGACATTGCCAAGACCCCGGCCGAGGCACGGGCGGCCAACGCGGCCAGCGTTGCGGCCAGCACGGCCGCCCCCACGGCATCAGCCCCGGCCTCAGCCGCATCGGCAACGCCCACCGCCCCTGCCACTGCTGCGGTGGCCCAGGCCGACCCGCTGGCCCCTGTGGTGGCCTTTGGCCCCGTGAGCCTGGTCAACGGCCGGGTAGCGTTCTCGGACTTTTTCATCAAGCCCAATTACTCGGCCGACCTGTCCGATCTGACCGGCAAGCTCAGCGCGTTCTCGTCCGAAGCCTCGGGTGGCGAGCCCATGCTCGCCGACCTGGAGCTGCGCGGCCGCGCCGAGGGCTCGGCATCGCTCGAAGTCACCGGCAAACTCAACCCGCTGGCCAAACCGCTGGCACTCGACATCGTGGGCAAGGTGCGCGACCTGGAGCTGCCCCCGCTCACGCCCTATTCCGTCAAATACGCGGGCCATGGCATCGAGCGCGGCAAGCTCAGCGTGGACGTGAACTACAAGGTGCTGCCCAACGGCCAGCTCACCGCCAGCAACCGGCTGGTGCTCAACCAGCTGACCTTTGGCGAGCCCGTGGAGGGCGCGCCCAACAGCCTGCCCGTGAAGCTGGCCGTGGCCCTGCTGGCCGACCGCCAGGGCGTGATCGACCTGGACCTGCCCATCAGCGGCTCGCTCAACGACCCGCAGTTCCGCATTGGCCCCGTGATTTTCAAGGTCATCGTCAACCTCATCGGCAAGGCGCTGACCTCGCCCTTCAGCCTGCTGGCCAGCGCGTTGGGCGGTGGCGAAGAGATGAGCCATGTTCCCTTTGCCCCCGGCAGCGCCACGCTCACGCCCGAGGCGCAGCAGAACCTGGACAAAGTGGCCAAGGCCCTGGCCGACCGCCCCGCGCTCAAGATCACTGTGACGGGCACGGCCAGCCTGCAGGAGGAGCGCGAAGGCCTGCAGCGCGAAAGCCTGCAACAACGGGTGCTGGCCGAAAAACGCCGCGCCAACCCGGGCGACACCGCCCCCGTGTCGGCCGCCGAATACCCCGCCCTGCTCAAGGATGTGTACCGCCGCGCCGACATGCCCAAGCCGCGCAACCTGGTCGGCCTGGCCAAGGACCTCACCGTGCCCGAGATGGAAACCCTGCTCCTGGCCCACCAGCCCGCCACCGAGGCCATGGCCGCCGAGCTGGCCACGCAGCGCAGCCAGGCGATCCGCGCGTACCTGGTGGCACAAAAGCTGCCGGTGGAGCGACTGTTTGTGGCGGCGCCCAAAGCGGGCAAACAAGCCGAAAAGTGGACACCCCGTGCGGATTTGAGCCTGGCGACACAATAGGCGGCTGGCTGGCGGAAGGTTCCGGGGAATCCCCCGCCAGTCTGATCGCCCCGCAGGCAGCTCGCTGGGCGCCGGAACCAAACCCGTCAGCCCCGCTCCCACACTGCACCATGCCCTACCGCCTGTTCCACCGCCTTGCAGTCACTCTTCTTTTGATAGCTGCTAGCGCTTACTGGACAAGCGCCAGCGCCCAATTTAGTTCAAAAACCAGCGGACAGGGCACCAGCGTGGTCACCACGCCCTATGTGCGTGCCGAGCTGCTGGCCCATGCGCCCCAGGGCGTGGCGCCCGGCCAGCCGCTGTGGCTGGGTTTGCAAATCACCCACCAGCCCGAGTGGCACACCTATTGGAAGAACCCTGGCGATTCTGGCCTGCCCACCGACCTGGCCTGGACGCTGCCCGCCGGTCTGGACGCGGGCGAGATCGCCTGGCCCCTGCCCAAAAAGATTCCCATCGGCACGCTGGCCAACTACGGCTACGAAGGCACGGTGCTGCTGCCTGTGCCCGTCACCGTGGCCAGCACCTTTGCCCCCGGCCCGCTGGCCAAGGACGCCACCATCCAACTGCGCGCATCGTGGCTGGTGTGCCGCAAGGAGTGCATTCCCGAAGAAGGCGAATTCACGCTGCAGTTGCCTCTGAAAAGCACGACCGCCCTCCACAGCGCTGCTTTTGAGGCCGCAGCAAAGGCCCAGCCCCAACCCGTGCTGGCAGGCACCAACGGCATCGTGCCCGACAGCCAGGCCCAGATTGCCGACGGCAACCTGCTGAACGTCAGCGTGCAGGGCCTGCCCGTGGCGCTGCGTGGCAAGACACTGGACCTGTTCCCCGAAACCGCCGAAGTCATCGACAACGCCGCGCAGTGGAAGCAGGCCTGGAACGGCAGCGTGTGGACCGCGCAGATTCCCCTGTCGGCCCAGCGCAGCGCCAGCCCCAGCCTGATGCCCGTGGTGCTGGCCGAGCAGTCGCCCGCACATGCCACTGGCCCCGACACACGCACCGGCTACCGCGCCGAGCTGAAGGTGCTGGGTACCTGGCCGCCGGTTGCATCCATGGCGGCCGTATCGCCCGCGCTGGAGGCCGCACTCAAGGCCAACGCGGCACAGGCAGGCAGCGCGGCCACGTCAGCTGCAGGCTCCGGTGCCTCGCCCCTCACCCTCACCGCCGCGCTGCTGGGCGCCTTGCTCGGTGGCCTCATCCTCAACCTCATGCCCTGCGTGTTCCCGGTGCTGGCGATCAAGGTGGTGGGTTTTACCCAACATGCGCAAGACCGCCGTGCACACCGGGTGAGCGGCATCGCCTACACGGCGGGCGTGGTGCTGTCGTTCATGCTGCTCGGCGCCCTCATGCTGGGCCTGCGCGCGGCGGGCGAGGCGGTGGGCTGGGGCTTTCAGCTGCAATCGCCCGCCGTGGTGGCATCGCTGGCGGCGCTGTTCACGCTGATCGCGCTGAACCTGGCGGGCGTGTTCGAGTTCGGGCATTTCCTGCCTTCGTCGGTGGCCAGCCTGCAGGCACGCCACCCGGTGGCCGACAGTTTTCTCACCGGCGTGCTGGCCGTGGCCGTGGCATCGCCCTGCACGGCGCCCTTCATGGGCGCATCCCTGGGCCTCACCGCCACGCTGCCCGCGCCCCATGCGCTGGCCGTGTTTGCGGCACTGGGCCTGGGGCTGGCGCTGCCGTACCTGGCGGCAAGCTTTGTGCCCGCCGTGGCGCGCGCCCTGCCACGCCCCGGCGCGTGGATGGACACCTTCCGCAAGCTGATGGCCTTCCCCATGCTGGCCACTGTCGTCTGGCTGGTGTGGGTGCTGGGCCAGCAAAGCGGCATAGACGGTGCGGGTGCGCTGCTGATCCTGCTGGTGGGCCTGTCGCTGGTGGTGTGGGCCCTGTCGCTGGCCGGGCGTGCGCGCGTGTGGATGGCCACCGTGTCCATCGCGGCCATGTCCTTGCTGGTGTGGGCCTTCGTGCCCCACATCACGCACATTCCTGCCGCGCAGGCCGCCACACCGTCCACGCAGGTTTCCGCCACCGGCTGGCAACCCTGGGCACCCGGCGCGGCCGAGCAGATCGTGGCCACGGGCCGCCCGGTGTTTGTGGACTTCACAGCCGCCTGGTGCGTGACCTGCCAGTACAACAAGAAGACCACGCTGGCCGACGCCAATGTGCTTGCCGACCTGCAGGCCAAGAACGTCGCCCTGCTGCGCGCCGACTGGACGCGCCGCGACCCTGCCATCACCGCCGCCCTGGCCGCGCTGGGCCGCAGCGGCGTGCCCGTGTATGTGTTCTACCAGGCCGGCAAGCCGCCCGTGGTGCTGACCGAAGTGCTCAGCGTGGACGAGGTGCGCGCCACGATTGCCCAGCTGTAACCCGGTCCGTTTTCATCAACCCGCCAACCCCTTCAGGAGGCCCTGCCATGAAGCTGCTTCGCCGTACGTTGATTGCCACTGCTGCCCTGGTGGCACTGGGTGCCCAGGCCGCCGCCACCGTGGGCCAGCCCGCGCCCGACTTCACGCTGAAGGACACCAGCGGCAAAACGGTGCGCCTGTCGGACTTCAAGGGCAAACATGTGGTGCTGGAATGGACCAACCCCGGCTGCCCCTTCGTGAAAAAGCATTACGACAGCGGCAACATGCCCACCACGCAGAAACACGCCACCGGCCAAGGCGTGGTGTGGCTGTCCATCAACTCCACCGAAAAAGCCAGCAGCGACTACCTGGAGCCCGCCAAGCTCGCTGCCTGGAAAGCCGAGCGCAAATCCGCCCCCACCGCCGTGCTGATGGACGAGGAAGGCACCGTGGGCCGGAGCTACGGCGCGCGCACAACGCCCCACATGTACATCGTCAACCCGCAGGGCCATCTGATCTATGCGGGCGGCATCGACAGCATCCCCTCGGCCCGCCCCGCCGACATCGAAAAGGCCACCAACTACGTGAAGGTGGGCCTGGCGGAGGCGCTGGCAGGCAAAGCCATCTCGGCCGCGACGACGGCGCCGTACGGGTGCAGCATCAAGTACAAGTCACCAGCCTGAGGTCTGTGCGCCGCACTTGCTGCCGCACGTCCGGTGGTGCACCAGGCGGCGTCTGACTGCCCCGAGCAGTTCACGGCCCAAGCGCGCCGGAAAAGCCGTAACACAAATTCACCAAATTTTCCGGCAAATCGGGTTTTAACCAATTGACTTTTCTGCGGTATTTCACGGTTTCTTCCAAGTGTCATATTCGGCAGTTGTAATCGCTGTAAGCCACCGGCCTCTCTTGCGAGCTGGAGGCTTGGGGTCGTGCATAGCTTCTGGTGGGGTGGTTGCGATCCCAAGTCCCCGGTCAGCGTTGCGGGGCCCCTGCGCTTGCATCTTCAACCACCGGAATTGACCCCCATGAAAAAATCCCTGATTGCCCTGGCTGTGCTGGGCACCGTCACCACCCTGGCCTCGGCCCAATCCAGCGTCACCCTGTACGGGCGCGGCGATGCCGGCCTGGGCAAGGTGTTTGGCGGCAAGTCGGAAATGATCAGCAGCTACAAGGAAACTTCCATGATTGGCCTGCGCGGCACTGAAGACCTGGGTGGCGGCCTGAAGGCCATCTTCAATTTCGAACAGGAAGTCAACCTGGAAACCGGCGGCACCACCGCCAACACCTGGAACCGCGCCGCCCTGGTGGGCATCGGCGGCGGTTTTGGCACGTTCGAGATGGGCCGCATGACCACCCCGCAAGCCCGCACCATGGGCACGTTCGACCTGAACGGCACCGCCAACCAGAGCTCGGCGCTCAAGAACGTGGACCTGCGCGCCGACGGCAACCTGGGCAGCAACCGCCAAAACAGCCAGTTCCAGCACACCTCGCCCAACTTCAGCGGCTTCCAGGCCCGCGCCGCGGTCCTGCTGAAGGAAGACCGCGGCGCAGCACCCGCAGCACCGGCTGCCGACACGCGCAAGTCGTCCTACCAGCTGGCCGCCAGCTACAAGAGCGGCCCGCTGACCGTGGGCGCCGCCGTGCAGAGCAAGATGGCCGAAGGCGCCAACAACCGCACCGGCTTTGCTGTGGGCGCGCGCTACGACTTCCCCGCGGTCCAGGTGAGCGCGCTGTACACGCAGGACGAGTCGCGCACCACGGGCAAGGGCTTCGGCTTGGGTGTGGCTGTGCCGCTGGGCGCACTGATGGTGGGCGCGCAAATTGCCCGCGTGACGGACAACCCCAACCCGGCCCGCGATGGCGCCACGGCCTACGAACTGTTCGCCAACTACTACCTGTCCAAGCGCACCATGCTCTACGCAGCCTATGGCGGCCTGAACGACGAAGCCAAGGCCATCCGCAGCACCACCGGCTCCAACACCCTGGGCGTGGGCGTGGTCCACAGGTTCTGACGGGTGGGCACCTGGCGGCACCGTGCCGCCAGCCTGCCATTCCCCCAACGCCGCGCCCTGCGCGGCGTTGTCGTTTACGGGGGCGTATGCCTTGCGCGCCTGCGCACCGCCGCCAGCGGCCTGCGTACACTGGCGCGCATGCTCCACACCCCCGACACCATCAGCACCCTGCTCGGCATTTTCTTGGCCTGCCGTACCCCGATCATGGCGGGCGCCGCAACGATCCCGATCCACCGACCTTGCAGCGACCTTCATTTCAAAAGGGTCGCGCACGCTCCACGCAACGCCATGGCAGCCAAATTCTTCATTGCGACAACTTTGTGGGTCATCGCCTCAGTAGTTTATGCCCAGCCTAAAGTGCTTTTGGAGGCGTGTAACTCGATTGACGATCGAGCAAGGCGCATGGAATGTCTAGAGGAAATAATGCAGCGCCAAGCAGCCAAACACGACGCCAAAGATGCTCAAACTACAGCACTCAAACGCGCAAAGGCTGCTTTTGCCGCAATAGCCAGCACCGTGCAATCGGGAGTTTCTTATAACAACTACTCCGTGCTTATTCTTGAGCCAGCCAAAGAATTAGGAATTCTTCGCCAGGAAGTTCCGAATCTTGACTCAGCCGCTCTCAGCAAGCTTAGCGAAGCGGTAGCCGCATACAACGATGCGGGCACCGTTTGGCGAGCAAGCATCTTCAATAGCCAGGATGCAGGTATTTTCTTCGGACAAATTCTTGACCCCGTCCGCACCGGACTAACTTCAATCGTTGACCGATATCGACTCAGCACCACGACAGTTCTTCTAAGTACACATCTTCCCGTCGAAGCCGCTCTATCAACCATCTGGCGGAGCGCGGAAATGTCCGCCAAGAATGCGTTCGAAATCGCTGATGGCGTGCCTCAAACTTACGCTGGGCCCAAAGCTGTCTGCGATCAATGGGGAAACCCTAAAGACATGCATGGCAACCCGTGTGTTCAAGACTGAATCCGCTCACACACATCACCGAGCATAAAGGTTGCATGAGATGAGCCGCACCCCCGACACCATCAGCACCCTGCGCGATGTGCTGGCGCGCTGCCGCACCATCGCGGTAGTGGGCCTGTCGCCGCAGTGGCACCGCCCCAGCTTCTTTGCCGCCAAATACATGCAGGCGCACGGCTACCGCATCGTGCCGGTGAACCCGGTGGTCGCGCGCGAGGGGGGCCATATTCTGGGCGAGCCCTGCCACGCCAGCCTTTTCGAGGCCGAACAGGCCATCGCGCGCCAGGGCGGGCGCATCGACATGGTGGACTGCTTTCGCAAGAGTGCCGACATCCCGCCGCTGGCCGAGGAGGCCGTGGCCATCGGCGCACGCTGCCTGTGGCTGCAGCTCGGCGTGACCCACGAAGACGCCGCCCAGCGCGCCGAGGATGCGGGCCTGCAGGTTATCCAGAACCGCTGCGTGAAGATCGAACATGCCCGCCTGTTCGGCGGCCTGGGCTGGATGGGCGTGAACACCCAGGTGATCACCGCCAAGCGCCTTCGACAGCTCCCTTATTGATAGCTGCCAGCGCTTACCCTATATGCGATTGAGGCACTTTATTCATAAAATCATGGCAGATACCCCTTCCTCCGGCGCCGACCACGCCTTCGGCTTTGGCACCCGCGCCATCCACGCCGGCGCCCAGCCCGACCCGGTGACCGGCGCGCGCGCCACGCCCATCCACCAGACCACCAGCTTTGTGTTCGACAACGCAGAGCACGCCAGCAGCCTGTTCAACCTGCAGACCTTTGGCAACGTCTACAGCCGCATCAGCAACCCCACAGTGGCGGTGTTTGAGGAGCGCATCGCCAGCCTGGAAAACGGCCGCGCGGCCCTGGCCTGCGCCAGCGGCATGGCCGCGCAGATGGCGGCGCTGCTGGCCATCCTCAAAACCGGGGATCACATCGTCGCGGCCAGCACGCTCTACGGCGGCACGGTGGGGCAACTGGGCGTGGGTTTTGCGCGCTTGGGGATAGAGACCACCTTTGTGGACCCGGCCGACCCCGAGAACTTTGCGCGCGCCATGCGCCCCACCACCCGCGCCGTGTACGGCGAGACCATCGGCAACCCGCTGGTCAACGTGCTCGACATCGCGGCCGTGGCCGAGGTGGCACATGCACAGGCGGTGCCGCTCGTCATCGACAACACGGTGGCCAGCCCCTACCTGTGCAACCCCTTGCAGCTCGGCGCCGACATCGTGGTGCACAGCGCCACCAAGTACATCGGCGGCCACGGCACCACCATGGGCGGCGTGGTGGTGGAGGGTGGCAAGTTCCCCTGGGACAACGGCAAATTCCCCGAGATGGTGGAGCCCAGCCGGGCCTACCACGGCGTGAAGTTCTACGAGACTTTTGGCGATTTCGGCTACACCATGAAGGCGCGCATGGAGGTCAACCGCACCTTTGGCGGCGTGCTCTCACCCATGAACGCGTGGCAGCTGCTGCAGGGCGCCGAAACGCTGCACCTGCGCATGCGTGAGCACTGCCGCAATGCGCTGGCCGTGGCGAAGTTTTTGCAGAGCCACCCGCAGGTGGCGTGGGTCAACTACCCCGGTTTGCCGGATTCGCCGTATTTCGATCTGGCGCAAAAGCAGTTCCGTGCAGTGGACGGCACGCCTGGCGCCTCGGGCATCCTCACGTTTGGCGTGAAGGGTGGGGCCGCAGCGGGCGAGAAGTTCATCGACGCCTGCGAGTTCTTGAGCCACCTGGCCAACATCGGTGATGCGAAGACGCTGGTGATCCACCCCGCATCGACGACACACCGCCAGCTGAGCGAAGAGGAACTGGCCCGCGCGGGCGTGAGCGCGGACATGGTGCGGTTGTCGGTGGGTATCGAGGACTTAGACGACATCCTGTGGGACGTGGACCAGGCACTGGGGCGGGCCAGCCGTTGAGCTGACCCAAGCACCTGTTCTAGCCCTCCGCCGTCGGCGCCCCCAGCCGCTGCGAAAGGGCCTGGGCCGCGTCGCGCAGATGCCGGGCCACCGGGCTGTCCAGGCCTGTGGGCAGCGTAGCGGTCGGCCCGATGGACGCCAGGCACAGCACCATCTGCCCAAACCCGTCGAAGACCGGGGTAGCCAGGGCGCTGATGCCCGGCAGCAGCTGGTCGGCCACCACGCTGAGGCGGTGGGTGCGCACGGCCTCCAGTTCAGCCGCAAATGCAGGCTCGTCCAGCGCGTGCGCAAAACCCTCGGCGGCCAGTGCGGCCGCCACGCGCTGGCGCGAACCAAAGGCCGCAAACACCTTGCCCGTGGCCGTGTGGCGCATCGAGGCCGTGGTGCCATGGCGCATGGCGACATACACGGCGGTGGGCCCCTCTTCGACGCGAATGACGGTGGGGCCGCTGTCACCCCATACCGACGCTGACACGGTGTGGCCGATGCGCTGGGCCAGCGCGGGCAGCTCGGCAATGGCCAGGCGCACCGGGTCCACCTGCTGCAGGCTGATGAGGCCCAGCTGCATGGCCAGCGGGCCCAGGCCGTAGTGGCCGCTCACCGTGTCCTGCTCAATCAGGCCCAGCTTGCCAAAGCTCACCAGATAGGGGTGGGCCTTGGCGGCCGTCATGTCGGCGGCGCGGGCCAGGTCTTTGAGCGCCATGCGCCGGCCGGTGCGGGCCAGCACTTTCAGCAGCTGGCCACCCACCTCCACGCTCTGGATGCCGCGCGGCGTGCGCGGGGTGTCTTCGTCGTCAAGGGCGGGAATGGCAGAAAGTGAGGTGACCATCGCCCCGATTGTCCATGGGTTGACGGCCCGGCTCGCCCCTCGGGTTTTCACTTAATTGAATGCATTAGACATTCGCGAATTTTGACCCTACCATCCTGATAATTCTGTTTAGATAAACGCATTCATCAATAACGAATATTGCCATGACCAAAACCTTTGCCTCCGCCGCCGACCTCGAAGTGAAGAAGGTGAGCTTCGACAAGCTCTCCGACCACGCCTACGCCTACACCGCCGAGGGCGACCCCAACACCGGCATCATCATTGGCGATGACGCGGTGATGGTCATCGACACCCAGGCCACGCCCGTGATGGCGCAGGACGTGATCCGCCGCATCCGCGAGGTGACGGACAAGCCCATCAAGTACGTGCTGCTCTCGCACTACCACGCGGTTCGTGTGCTGGGCGCGAGCGCCTACGGGGCGGAGCACATCATTGCCAGCGAAGACACGCGCGACCTGATCGTGGAGCGCGGGCAATTCGACAAGGACAGCGAGATCGGCCGCTTCCCGCGCCTGTTCCAGAACGTGGAAAGCGTGCCGCCGGGCCTGACCTGGCCCACGATGACCTTCAACAAGAAAATGACCCTGTGGCTGGGCAAGCTGGAAGTGCAGATCCTGCAGCTGGGCCGGGGCCACACCAAGGGCGACACGGTGGCCTGGCTGCCGCAGGAAAAGATCCTGTTCAGCGGCGACCTGGTGGAGTTTGACGCCACGCCCTATGCGGGCGACGCGTACTTCAAGGACTGGCCGCAGACGCTGGACAACATCGCAGCCCTGAAGCCCGAGAAGCTGGTACCCGGCCGGGGCGCAGCGCTGCAGACGCCGGAGCAGGTGCAGGCGGGCCTGGCAGGTACGCGCGCCTTCATCAGCGACCTGTACGAGAGCGTGAAGGAAAGCGCCGCCAAGGGCGAAGACCTGCGCAAGGTGTACGAAGCCACGTTTGCGAAGCTGCAGCCCAAGTACGGGCAGTGGGTGATCTTCAACCACTGCATGCCGTTTGATGTGACCCGCGCGTATGACGAGGCCACGCAATACCCTGACCCCCGCATCTGGACGGCAGAGCGCGATGTGGCGATGTGGAAAGCCTTGGAGGGTTAGGCAGAGAGCATCCCCCTGAGGCGCTGCGCGCCTTCCCCCTTCTCTCGAACCGCTACGCGATTCGGGAAGGGGGACGCAGCCCTCGCTGCGGGGCGGCCCTTGCTTGCCTGCCCTGGCCTGGGTCGCGCCGGTTTCACAAGTCGGTTCTCTATACAGGCAACGATCGAACACACAGATAGAGATAGGAAGTCGTCCAACCATGAACCCCCGAGACATCCCCCCCGAGGCCTTCCACGCCAGCGGCGCCGAGGTGCAAGCCATCGACTTCGGCTACGTGCGCTCGCCCGACCAGGACAGTGCCACACCCGCGCAGCACCCCGTCGTCATCGTGGGCGCGGGCCCGGTGGGTCTGTCTCTGGCCATCGACCTGGCCCAGCGCGGGCAGCGTGTGGTGGTGCTGGACAACGACCACAAGCTGTCCATCGGCTCGCGCGCCATCTGCTTTTCCAAGCGCACGCTGGAGATCTGGGACCGCCTGGGCGTGGGCCAGCGCATGGTGGACAAGGGCGTCTCGTGGAACGTGGGCCGCGTGTTCCTCAAGAGCGACGAGGTTTTCGAATTCAACCTGCTGCCCGAGGAGGGCCACGAGCGCCCGGCCTTCATCAACCTGCAGCAGTACTACGCCGAGGCCTACCTGGTGGAGCGCGCCCTGCAGCTGCCGGGCATCGACATCCGCTGGCACAACAAGGTGACCGCTGTGGCGCCGCGTGCCGACGGCGCTCTGCTCACCGTGAACACGCCCGAAGGCGACTACGCGATCGACGCGCAGTGGGTGGCCGCGTGCGACGGCTCGCGCTCGCCCCTGCGCCAGCTGATGGGCCTGGAGAGCAAGGGCCGCATCTTCCACGACCGCTTCCTGATCGCCGATGTGCGCCTGGACAGCGACGTGAACTTCCCCACCGAGCGCTGGTTCTGGTTCGACCCGCCCTTTCACCCCGGCCAGAGCGTGCTGCTGCACCGCCAGCCCGACAACGTCTGGCGCATTGACTTCCAGCTCGGCTGGGACGCCGACCCGGACGAAGAAAAGAAGCCCGAGAACATCCTCCCCCGCGTGCAGGCGCTGCTGGGGCCGGGCGTGAAGTTCACGCTCGACTGGGCCAGCGTCTACACCTTTGCCTGCCTGCGCATGGACCGGTTCGTGCACGGCCGCGTGGTGTTTGCGGGCGACAGCGCGCACGGCGTATCGCCCTTTGGCGCGCGCGGGGCCAACAGCGGCGTGCAGGATGCCGAAAACTTGGCGTGGAAGCTCGACTGGGTACTCAAAGGCCTGGCGCCCGATGCCCTGGTGGCCACCTACGGGCCCGAGCGCGAGTTCGCCGCCGACGAGAACCTGTGCAACTCCACCCGCGCCACCGACTTCATCACGCCCAAGAGCGCCATCAGCCACCTCTTCCGCGCGGCCGTGCTGGAGCTGGCGCGCGAGCACCCGTTTGCGCGCCGCATGGTCAACAGCGGGCGGCTGTCGGTGCCCGCCACGCTGCGCAACTCACCGCTCAACACGCCGGACTGCGACGATGACTTTTCCGGCACCCAGGTGCCGGGTGCCGTGCTGCCGGATGCCCCCGTGCTGTGCAACGGCCAGCCCGGCTGGCTGCTGCGCACGCTGGGGCCGGACTTCACGCTGCTGGTGTTCGGCGCGGCGCCTGCCTGGGCCCACCGCCTGCCGCTGGTGAAGGTGCTGCAGATCGGCACCGACGTGCACGATGTGCAGGACGCACAGGGCCTGGTCACGCAGCGGCTCAATGCCCGGCCCGGGACCATGGTGCTGGTGCGGCCTGACCAGCACCTGTGCGCGCGCTGGCGCGCTGCCAGCGAAGCGCAGGTACGCCAGGCCCTGGCGCGCGCCATGGCCGCCGCCTGACATGCACGATGAACTGCGGAGCCCCCACATGCTGATCACCCATCCCCACCTTCAGGCGAGCGACGACTTTTACGAGGCGCTGCTCACGGCGCACGAGGGCTTGTCCACAGAGGAAAGCCACGCCATGAATGCGCGGCTGGTGCTGCTGCTGGCCAACCACATCGGCGATCAGGACACCCTGACCGAAGCGCTATCGCTGGCGCGCGGGCGCGCCCAGGGCCGCACGGCGCAGACCCCTGCAGCGCCCGCCGCGATCGCACCGGTGGCACCCGTGCACGCGGCGGCCTGACGATGGGAGATGCGGGCAAAAACGCAGCACTGCGGGTGTGCTGTGCGCCCGCCCGCCAACCCCGTTTGCTACTTAAATAATAGCTGTTAGCGCTTTCTGGATAAGCGCTGGAGGCCGATTTTGATGTGATTCTCGAACGTCACAAGCGCCCGCCGCTTCAGGCGGGTTCCAGGGCTTCGGTGTGCGCGGTACCGCCGATGCCCAGGTAGGTATCGATGATGCGGCGGTCGCTCAGCAGGTCCTGGGCGGCGCCCGTGAGCGCCACCGCGCCCATCTCCAGCACGTAGGCGCGGTCGGCCACGCGCAGCGCGGCGCGGGCGTTCTGCTCCACCAGCAGCACCGACACGCCGTGCTCGCGCAGCGATGACACCACGTGCAGCACCTCGCGCACGATCAGTGGCGCGAGGCCGAGCGAGGGCTCGTCCAGCAGCAGCAGGCGCGGGCGCGCCATCAGCGCACGGCCAATGGCCAGCATCTGCCGCTCGCCGCCCGAGAGCGTGGACGCCAGCTGAGGGCGCCGCTCGCGCAGGCGCGGGAAGATGGCGAACACCTCCTCCATGCGCTCGGCCTGGTCGCGCTGGCCCTTGCGCCAGCGCGAAAAGCCGCCCAGCAGCAGGTTGTCTTCCACCGACATGTCGCCAAACAGCTCGCGCTTTTCAGGCACCAGGCCCACGCCCCGCGTCACCATGGCCTCGACGCTCGGGCGCGCGATGCGTTCGCCCGCCAGGCTGATGGAACCTGTGGAGCCCAGCAGCCCCATGGCCGCACACAGCAGCGTGGTCTTGCCCGCGCCGTTGGGGCCGATCACGGTGACGATCTCGCCCTCGTTCACGGAAAGCTGCACCTGGTGCACCGCCTGGACCGGCCCGTAGGACACCGACAGGTCCTGCAACTGCAACAGGGGTGTGGGGGCACTGGCGCTCATGCTGCGGCTCCGGGGGTGGGGGTCAAAGAAGAAGGGGCGACAGCGGGCGCGGCCGGCGGCTGTGGCTCATCGTCGCCACCGCCCAGGTAGGCATCCAGCACACGCTGGTTGCGCTGCACGTCGTGCGGCGTGCCTTCGGCGATCACGGTGCCGAACTCCAGCACCGTGATGCGGTCGGCCAGGTTCATCACAAACTCCATGTCGTGTTCCACCACCAGGATGCCCAGGCCCTCGGCGCGCAACTGGCGCAGCAGGTCGGCCAGAGCGCGCTTTTCGAGGTGGCGCAAGCCCGCAGCGGGCTCATCGAGCAACAGGATCGCCGGCTGGCCGGCCAGCGCGCGGGCGATCTCCACGATGCGCTGCTGGCCCAGAGCCAGCGATGCGGCGGGTGTGTCGGCAAACGCACCCAGCCCGCAGCGCTCGATCTGGCGGCGGGCCTCGGCCAGCAGGGCTGCCTCTTCGGCCCGGTCCAGCCGCAGCATGGAGGCGATCCAGCCGCGCCGTGCGCGCTGGTGGGCGCCCAGCGCCACGTTCTCCACCACGCTGCGCTGCCCCAGCAGGCGCACATGCTGGAAGGTGCGTGCCATGCCCAGCCGGGCAAACTCGCGCGACGGGCGCCGCAGCATCGCGCGGTCCATCAGGCGCACCTCGCCTTCGGTGGCGTCGTCCACGCCCGAAATCATGTTGAAGAAGGTGCTCTTGCCGGCGCCGTTGGGGCCAATGAGGGCGTGCACCTCGCCGGCCTTCACGTCCATGGACACCGCGTTGTTCGCCACCAGGCCGCCAAAGCGTTTGGTGACCTTGCGGGCCTGCAGCAGCGTGGTGCCGGCGGCGGGCAGCGTGCGCTGCACCAGCGCGGCGGCCGTGCGCGCGG
>NZ_AGTS01000071.1 GCF_000238595.1 Acidovorax sp. NO-1
TTTTTTGTGGCATTGCATCTGCGGTGCAGATGCTCTGTGCAGATTACTCGACCTTGGCCTTGGCGCGCAGGTCTTCCTGGAATTTGGCCAGTTTTTGCTGCTGCAATTGCTGGGCCACCTGGGGCTTCACTTCTTCCAGCTTGGGCAGTTCGGCCTGGCGCACATCGTCCAGGCGAATCACGTGCCAGCCAAACTGGCTCTTCACAGGCGCCTCGGTCATCTTGCCCTTTTCGAGCTTGACGAGCGCTTCAGTGAACTCGCTCACGTAGCTGGCGGGATTGGCCCAGTCAAGGTCGCCACCCTTGGCGCCGGAGCCCGGGTCCTTGGATTGCTTCTTGGCGATGTCTTCAAACTTGGCGCCCTTCTTGATGGACGCGATGATCGCTTTTGCGTCGGCTTCCTTTTCCACCAGGATGTGGCTGGCCTTGTATTCCTTGCCACTGTTGGCGGCAACGAATTTGTCGTACTCGGCCTGGATTTCGGCATCGGTCACCGGGTTTGTCTTCTGGTAGTCAGCAAACAGCTCGCGGATGAGGATGGTCTGGCGGGCCAGCTCCATTTGCGCCTTGTAATCGGCCGATGCTTCCAGGCCACGCTTTTGCGCTTCCTGCATGAAGATCTCGCGGGCGATGACTTCTTCCTTGATCTGGCCTTCGATGTCCGGCGTCACAGGGCGGCCCGAACGCTCCACTTGCTGCTTGAGCGCTTCGACACGTTCCTTGGGAACGGCCTTGCCATTGACGATGGCGACATTCTGGGCGGAAACGGGCAGGGCCAACGTGCCCAGCACGGCAGCGGCCACGAGGCCGGACAGGAGCTGTTTCTTCATGCGAAATCCAAAAAAAGAGGGGTTGTATGCCAGCTGAGATCCGGCAGCTGTGGAGTTGGGGCCGGTTCAGAGAACTTCAATGGCGAGGGCGTGAACGCCTTGGTCAATAAATTCTTGCAGCGCATCATACACAAGGCGGTGCTGCGCGACGCGGGGCTTGCCTGTAAACAAAGGTGACGAAATGCGGACCCGGAAATGGGTGCCAAAACCGGTGCCATTGGCCCCGGCATGGCCTGCGTGGGCGGCGCTTTCGTCAAGCACCTCCAGGGCGGTGGGTGCAAGACGGTCCGCCAGGGTCTGGTGCATTTGCTGGGCGAGGGTGTTCATGTGATGTGGTCCTTCAGGCTGCAGGCTCGTCGCCTTCGTCGCCCTTGATATGGGGCGCCACATAGATGCCCTGGCCCACCAGGAAGACCAGCGGGAAGGCGTAGCCCCAGAGCTTGAAATCGACCCAGGCCTCGGTGCTGAAGTTGACGACCACATAGGCGTTGATGGCCGACATGAACGCGCAATACACGATCCAGGCGACGTTTAGCCGGTGCCACACGCCCTCCGGCAGCGTCAGCTGGCTGCCCAGAAGCATCTTCAGGAAGTTCTTCTTCATGACCCACACGGCCACAGCCAGCGCCAGGGCCATGGCGCCGTACAGCACGGTGGGTTTCCATTTGATGAAGCGGTCGTCCTGCAGCACCAGCGTGAGGGTGCCAAACAGCAGGATCAGCACCAGGGTGACCTTGTGCATGGTCTGCAGACGCCGGTCGATCGCGTAAATGAGGCCCATCTGTACCACGGTGGCCGCCATGAGCACCGCCGTGCCCACATAGATGCCGTAGAACTTGTAGGCCCCGAAGAACAGCAGGATGGGAAAGAAGTCGATCAGGATTTTCATGGGTTCAGGGGCGGGTCTCGGGGCTCAGTCCTTGCCGGACTCGAAATCCAGCGAGGCCGAGTTCATGCAGTAGCGAAGGCCGGTGGGCGCGGGGCCATCGTCAAAGACATGGCCCAGGTGGGCCCCGCATTGTGCACACACCGTCTCGGTGCGGACCATGCCATGGCTGCGGTCCACGATCTCTGTGATGGCACCGGGGATGGCTTCGGAGAAACTGGGCCAGCCGCAGCCGGCGTCAAACTTGGTCACCGAATCGAACAATTTCGCACCGCAGCAAATGCAGTGGTAGCTGCCATCGGCCCAGTGGGCTTCGAATTTGCCGGTGAAAGGGCGTTCGGTGGCGGCGTGGCGTGTCACCTGCAGGGCGGCGGGCTCGGCGCCCTTGTCCTTGAGGATGGCTTGCCATTCGGCATCGGATTTCTGAACGGGGTAGGTCATGATGAGCAGCTGATCTCGATGGAGGAGGCCCAGTCGGGCGGGAAGGCTGCGTAGGCGTCGTGCCCGGGGTGCTCTTCAAAAGGGCGCTCCAGCAGCCGCTGCAGGGTTCGGAGTTCACCGAAATCGCCAAGTTTCGCGGCGCGGATGGCCTGCTCGCCCAGGTGGTTGCGCAATACAAACTTGGGATTGGTATTGAGCATAAAATTGGCCGCCAGCGCTTTACCATCAAGCGCCAACAGCTCTGAATATGATAGCATCCAGTCGTCAAATGCGGAACGGTCGGCGAACAGGTCGCGCACCAGCTCGAAGTCACTTGTCTGCACCGCGTGCGACAGGCGGCGCCAGAAGATGGTGTAGTCCACCCCGTTCTGGGCCAGCAGCACCAGGATGCCGTCGATCAGTTCTGCGTCTTGCTCGCGCGCCTGGGCCAGCCCGAGTTTGCTGCGCATGCGGGCCATGAACGCTTCCGGGAAGACGGTTTTGTAGGACTCCAGGGCAGCTTTTGCCAGCTCCGGGTCGCCGATCAGCGGCAACAAGGCCTGCGCCAGGCAGAACAGGTTCCAGTACGCCACATTGGGCTGGCGGTTGTAGGCATAGCGGCCCTGGTGGTCGCTGTGGTTGCACACATGGCCGGGCATAAAGGCGTCCAGAAACTGGAAAGGGCCGTAGTCGATCGTCAGGCCCAGGATGCTCATGTTGTCGGTGTTCATCACCCCATGGCAAAAGCCCACGGCCTGCCACTGTGCCATCAGGTGTGCGGTGCGTTCGCTCACGGCCTGTAGCAGGGCGGCATACGCGTTGCCGCCGAAGTCGCGGGTGTCCCGGCATTCGGGGTAATAGCGGTTGATAACGTAGTCGGCCAGGGTCTTGAGCTGTGCTTGCAGGTCGTTGGCTGCAAAGTGCTCGAAATGGCCAAAGCGCACAAAGCTGGGGGCCACCCGCGTCACTACGGAGGCCGTCTCCACCTCTTCGCGGCGCACGGGTGCGGGCGAACCGGTGATGCACAGTGCGCGCGATGTCGGAATGCCCAGGCCATGCATGGCCTCGCTGCACAAAAATTCGCGGATGCTGGAGCGCAGCACAGCGCGCCCGTCGCCCATGCGGGAGTAGGGGGTGCGGCCAGCGCCCTTGAGCTGGATTTCCAGGCCCGCAGCGGTCTCGCCCAGCAAGATGGCGCGGCCATCACCCAGTTGGCCAGCCCACACGCCGAACTGGTGGCCGCTGTAGACGCTGGCCAGGGGCCGTGAGCCTGCAAGCAGCGTATTGCCGGTGAAGGCTTGCAGAGCTGCGTCCCGCTGCAGCCAGTCTGCGTCCAGGCCGATCAGCTGTGCAACGGCAGTGCTGGTGCCCACCCAGTGGGGGGCGGGTAGCGGAGTGGGGCGCAGTTCGGTGAAAAAGTCCGGTCCCAGGGCGGCAAATCCGTGCTTCCAGGCCAGGCCGATATCGGCGGTGGGGGTCACGCTTTCGGCGGGCAGGTTCATGGGTGGATTGTCTCGCACCCCGGATGCCCCGGCGCTTGCAGGGCCTTGGACCACGGCCCGGCCTATGCGGCCTGGGTAGAGCCTTGGCCTTCGGCCTCAGGGTACAGCACCTGCGCGCGGTACTGGCCCGGCGGGAGGCCAAACCAGCGCTTGCAGGCCCGAAACAGGTTGCTCTGGTCGGCAAAGCCCAGCAGGTCGGCCACCTCGGCCAGGCTTCGGCGCTCGTCGCTGAGGTACTGGCGTGCCAGTTCACAGCGGGTGTCGTCCAGCAACTGCTGGTAGCTGACGGATTCGGCCTGCAGGCGCCGCTGCAGCGTGCGGTCCGTCAGGTGCAGGCGCGCGGCCACGTCTTCGCGGCGGGGCTCGCACCGGTGCAGGATGCGGGCTACCTCGGTGCGCACGCGTGTGCTGGTGAGAGACTGGCCCAGGTGGTCCAGTTCGGTCTCTACCAGCCGCTCGTGCAGGGCCCACAGGCTGGGGTTGTGTGTGGGGATGTCGGCCCGCAGATCGGCCTCGGCCAGCAAAAACCGGTTGGCTGCCTGCCCGAAGCGGGGCAGCATGCCAAACGCCACATGGTAGGGCGCCTCACCGGTAGCGGCGGGTTGTGGCGTGGTCAGCTCCACAGCCAGAGGGCGAAGCTCCCGGCGTGTGAGCCAGCAGCACAGCGTGAACAGTGTGAGCAGGGCGTATTCGACACGCTGGCGCGGAATGGGGCGGGTGGCGCCGATGTGCGCGATGGAGATCCAGTAGCCGCGTGCATCGTGATCCAGCGCGAAGGTGGTGCAGTCCGAGATCACCGCCATATGGCGCGTGAGGTGCTGAAAACCCACCAGCAGGTTGGGGCCGGACGCCAGCGCGTAGCCCACCACATCCACATTGCCGTAGCGCGCCGTGAGCTGCGGGCACAGCCCCAGCGCCACCTTGCCCGAACGTGCCACCGCCAGCTCCCACAGGCGGCTGATCTTGTCCACGTCCACACGGGTTTGTGGCAGTTGCAGCGCCGTCAGATCGATGCCCGCTTCGGCGCATAACTCGGCAGCAGGCAAGCCTTCGGCGGCCATCATGTCGGTGATGCCGCGCACCCAGGCGGCAGAGCTTGTGCGGGGAGTCATGGGGTGGCGAATGGAAGAAATGGCGGATCAGGGTTTACGCGCGGTGGTGGCCTGAAGTCAGTGTTTTGGCAAGGTTGCGATAGTAGCCAAACGCCACCTGGTTCCCACAATCGCCTCCGAGGTTGTGCCCTGCCCGTAGTGTGACTGCAGATAGAGGCCCGACCCATTCCTGAAAACCCCCAAGGAGACAAGACATGGTCGATTCGCGCTGGCGGTTGCAATGGTTGGGAGCGGTGTTTTCGGCCGCAGCAATGGTGGGCTGCGGCGGTGGTTCCGGCTCTGCGCCCGAGGTGCGCGAGACGGTGTACGGCACCTTGCGCGGTGTGGACGACAGTGCGGTGACCGGCACCTACGCATGGAAAGGTGTTCCGTTTGCCACGCCACCCGTGGGCGAGCTGCGCTGGCAACCGCCCGCAGCCCCGGCCGCTTGGTCCGGAGAGCGTGACGCCACACGTTTTGGCAGTGCCTGCCTGCAAATGGGCCGCATCTACGGCCCCGGTGCCAACAACCGGTTTGACAACACGATTGGCGAGACCCTGGGCACGCCGGTAGGCAGCGAAGACTGCCTGACCCTCAATGTCTGGCGTCCGGCCACCTCGCAAGAGAAGCTGCCTGTGCTGTTGTTCCTGCATGGCGGCAGTGCCATCTCGGGCTATACAGCCGATCCCGTCTACGACGGCGCTGCGCTGGCACGGTCTGCCAACGCCGTGGTGGTCACGGCCAACTACCGGCTCGACGTTCTGGGCTACTTCCAGATGCCGCCACTGCACACCGGCACGCAGCCCTATACCGGGAACTACGCGCTGCTCGACAACGTGCAGGCACTTCGCTTCATCCAGAACAACATTGCCAGCTTTGGCGGCAATGCGGGCAATGTCACGCTGATGGGGCAGTCCGCAGGCGCCATCAACGCGCTGGCGCTGCTGGTCGCGCCCCAGGCCGCGGGGTTGTTCCACAAGCTCGTACCGGTCAGTGGCGGAATTTCGCTGGCGACTAACCTGCCGCCCGGTTCGATTCCCACGCTCAACCCGTCCTCCCGGTACACCGGGCAGGCGGGCTTGCTGCTGGCGCATCTGGCGCTGGCCGATGGCCTGGCGCCTGCGCTTGCCGATGCACAGGCGCTCGTTGCGGGATGGACCCCTGCCCAGGTAGCCAGCTACCTGCGTGGCAAGGACGCGCGGGTAGTGCTGCAGACGGTGCTCAAGAACGGGCTCACGGGCTCGGGCCCCATCCCTGATGGCGTGGTGGTGCCCGCGGACCCGATCGCCGAAATGGGCGCTGGCCGCTATCACAAGGTGCCCGTGCTGTCTGGCTACACGGGCGAGGAGGGGAAGCTGTTTGCGCCTTTCCTGGCGCTGCTGGGCGGCAAGCCGGGCATGAAGATCTCCGACGCCGAGCGCTTTGTGATGATGCAGAACTTCAACCCCGATGGCCCCACCATACTCACGGCCGGCGACATCCTGGATGCCTCTTACCTGCCGGTCACGGCGCCCGGCACGGGCTACAACGCGCGCACCCGGCTGCTGGGCAGTGTGTTCATCGATCCGAGCCGCGACAACCTGCTCAATACCCTTCGCAGTCAGCAATCCACGGTATGGAGCTACCAGTTCAACTGGGCCCAGCAACCGGCGCCCTGGAACGATGTGTACGGAGCGGCGCATGCGTTTGACCTGCCGTTCCTGTTCGGCAACTTTGGACCTTCGGTCTTTGCCAAGGCCACCAACAGCACGGCCAATCAGCCTGGCCGACAGGCGCTGTCGCGCGCGATGATGGACACCATGCGGGCCTTTGTGCACACGGGCAACCCGAACAACGCAACGGTCAACCAAAACTGGACGCCGTGGCCCAGTCGGCTCATGTTCGACGCCGACCAGAAGGCCGTGCGCCTGAGCGTGCAGTGAGAGGGACGAGGGTGAACGTGTTTGTGCACTCTGCGGTGCGTCAGCGTGCCGCCGTGGCGGCGAGGTACGCGTTCAGCGCGTCGTCGTCCACGATGGCCACGCGGCCGAAGTCCAGCGACACGATGCCCCGGCCCTCCAGCACGCGCAGCACCTTGTTCACCGTCTGGCGTGACAGGCCCACGAGCTGGCCGAGTTCGTCCTGCGTGAGGTTCAGCCGCCGCGTGCTGCGCCAGAACAGGCGGCTCAGGTACAGCGCCACCCGGTGCTCGGGGGATTGCGTGCGCCCGGCCTCGATGATCGTCATGGCCTGGCCCAGCCGCATGTTCAGGTGCTGCACCAGAAACTGGTTGAAGCCCAGGCTGGTCTCGCGCAGCGTGGCAAACAGGGGCAGCGGCAGGCACAGTAGCGTGGTGGGGCGCAGCGCGATTACGTGGTATCGACGCGGCTCTGGCTTCATGGCCGAGCCCTCGCCAAACCATTCGCCATCAGGTACGCCGATGAACGCTGAGGCGCGGCCCTGGCTGGCAGGGCTTTGCAGCATCACCAGGCCCGAGAGCACTGCGTGCCAGCCTTGCACGGCGCTGCCTGCCGGCAGCATGACCGAGCCCTTGTCGGCGTGCTGTGTGGACACCTCGCTGCGCAGCCTCTCCTGCAGGGCCACGGAAACCCCTGCAAACCAGGGCTGGGCTTCGATGAAACGCAGTGGGGGCGGGGCGGGGCTGAGCATGGGCGTGATTGTCGCTCCTGGGCTTGGTACGTTCAGGGTATTCCCTTGCCCTTTGTCAACGGGACGACAGGTGTTGGCAGCCAAGCCGCACACGCGCACACTGAACCCTGTCATGGGAGCAGATGCGGTAGGGCCGCGTGTCCCGGGAGACACCACGGAACAGCACACAGCGCTACGATGACTGTTCCATCCACTACAACATTCAAGGAGCACCCATGCTGGGCCTGATGCAGAGCCAACCGTTGCTGATTTCGTCGCTGATCGAGTTCGCAGAGCGCCACCATGGCGACGCTGAAATCGTTTCCCGACGTGTCGAGGGCGACATCCATCGCTACACGTACCGCGATCTGGGGGCGCGTGCTCGGCGGCTGGCCAATGCCCTGGACGAGCTCAAGCTGCAGTTCAGTGACCGTGTGGCCACGCTGGCCTGGAACGGCTACCGCCACATGGAGATGTACTTTGGCGTGAGCGGCTCGGGCCGGGTGCTGCACACCGTGAACCCGCGCCTGCACCCGGACCAGATCGCATGGATCATGAACCACGCCGAAGACCAGGTGCTGTGTTTTGACATGACTTTCCTGCCCCTGGTGCAGGCCGTACATTCCCGGTGCCCCACGGTGAAGAAGTGAGTCGCTCTGTGCGATGCCGACAAGCTGCCTGCGGATTCCGGCATCCCTGGCCTCACAAGCTACGAAGCCTGGATCGGCGCGCAGTCGCCGGACTACGCCTGGCCCGATTTCGACGAGAACTCTGCATCCAGCATGTGCTACACCAGCGGCACCACGGGCAACCCCAAGGCCGCGCTGTACAGCCACCGCTCCACCACGCTGCATGCTTACGCCGCCGCACTGCCTGACGTGATGTGCCTTTCAGCCCGCGACGCCGTGCTGCCCGTGGTGCCCATGTTCCACGTCAACGCCTGGGGCATCCCATACTCTGCCGCGCTCACGGGCTGCAAGCTGGTGTTCCCCGGCCCGGCGATGGACGGCAAATCCATCTACGAACTGATCGAATCCGAGAAGGTCACCTACGCCGCTGGCGTGCCCACCGTGTGGCAGATGATGCTGGGGCACATGAAGCCGGCGGGCCTGAAGTTCTCCACGCTGCGCCGTACCGTCATCGGTGGCTCGGCCTGCCCGCCCGCCATGATCCACGCCTTCAAGGAAGACTACGGCGTGGAGGTTCTGCATGCGTGGGGCATGACCGAGATGAGCCCGCTGGGAACGCTGTGCACCCTGAAGAACAAGCATCTGGCCATGTCCAAGGACGATCAGATGAAGATCCTGCAAAAGCAGGGGCGCGCCATCTATGGCGTGGACATGAAGATTGTGGGTGGTGACGGCAACGAGCTGCCCTGGGACGGCAAGACCTATGGCGACCTGCTCGTCAGGGGGCCGTGGATTGTGGACAGCTATTTCAAGGGCGAGGGCGGCAATCCGCTCGTCAAGGATGCGCAGGGCCGTGGCTGGTTCCCCACGGGCGATGTGGCCACGATTGACGCCGACGGTTTCATGCAGATCACCGACCGCAGCAAGGATGTGATCAAGTCCGGCGGCGAATGGATCAGCTCCATCGATATCGAAAACATTGCCATGGCGCATCCTTCCATTGCAATGGCCGCCTGCGTCGGCATGCCCCACCCAAAGTGGGATGAGCGCCCGATTGTTGCGGTGGTCAAGCGCCCCGGTACGGAAGTCACGCGCGACGAACTGCTGGCGTTTTACGACGGCAAAACCGCCAAGTGGCAGATCCCCGATGACGTGGTGTTTGTGGAAGCCATTCCGCTGGGGGCGACCGGCAAGATGCTCAAGACCAAACTGCGCGAGCAGCTCAAGGGCTACAAGCTTCCGGGCTTGTGATCACGGTGGAGCACAGCAGGTGATGGATTGCATTTCACGGCCGTTTCTGTGCTCTGCCCCAGGCTGGGGCGCGCTCGGGGGAGCGTGGGTCCAGTCACGTGTGCGACGCTGCTAGGGGCAATCCCTGAGCATCGCTTTGTTGCAACGCGGTACGCTGCGTTGTGTCGATTTACAAGGAGACAAGACCATGAAGTTCGCTATTAAGGCTGTAGCAGCCTCGCTAATCCTGGCAAGCGCTGGCGGTGCATTCGCTCAAAAGGGCGAGACCGTCAAGATTGCCTGGCTCGATCCGCTTTCAGGCCTGATGGCTGCGGTTGGAACCAACCAGCTCAAGAGTTTCCAGTTCCTCGCTGAAGAGTTCAATAAAAAGAACGCTGCGGGTGTCAAATTTGAAATCATCGGCATCGACAACAAGCTGAGCCCTCAGGAGACCACCAGTGCCCTGCGCTCGGCGATGGACCAGGGTGCGCGTTATGTGGTGCAGGGCAACGGCTCCGGCCCTGCGCTCGCCATCATGGATGCGCTGGAAAAGCATAACGCGCGCAATCCCGGCAAGGAAGTCCTGTTCCTGAACTACGCCGCCGTCGACCCTGATCTCACCAACAGCAAGTGCAGCTACTGGCACTTCCGTCTGGACGCGGACACCTCCATGAAGATGGAAGCGCTGACGACCTACATGAAGGACGTGCCCGAGGTCAAGAAGGTCTATCTGATCAATCAGAACTACGCGCACGGCCACCAGGTGTCCAAGTACGCCAAGGAAATGCTGCAGCGCAAGCGCCCCGACGTGCAGATCGTGGGTGACGACCTCTCGCCCTTGGCTCAGGTGCGCGACTTCTCGCCCTATATCGCCAAAATCAAGCAGTCAGGCGCTGACACCGTCATCACCGGTAACTGGGGCTCAGACTTGGCCCTGTTGATCAAGGCGGCCAACGATGCGGGTCTGAACAATGTCAATTTCTACACGTATTACGGCGCTGTAACAGGCAGCCCCACTGCGATGGGCGCGACTGCTGCAGGTCGCGTGTACATGGTGTCCTACGCCCACTCCAACATGGGGGGCGAATACAGCCGGCTCGTCTCAGAGTACAAGAAGAAGTTCAACGATGACTTCTACACCGGAGCTGTTTATCACGCGTACGCAATGCTCTCCGAGGCCTTTGTAAAAGCCAAGTCCACGGATCCCGTCAAAGTGGCCGCTGCGATGGAGGGCATGAAGTTCAAGAGCTACAACGGCGAGGTCGAAATGCGCAAGACCGATCACCAGTTGCAGCAGGGCCTGTACATCTCGAAGTGGTCCAAGGTTGACGCCAAGCACCCGCTCGACGCTGAGAACACGGGTCACACCTTCGTGCCCGTGAAGTATTACGAGCCCTATGTGGCCAGCACGCCCACGTCGTGCCAGATGAAGCGCCCGTAACTTCGGTCAGAGAGCTTCCAGGCCCGATCGAATCGGGCCTTTTTTTCACCTAGTAATGAAAAATTCCAATGAATCCTGAGTTTTTCGTGATCTCTATGCTGAACGGCGTGAGCTACGGGCTCCTGCTGTTCATGCTGAGCTCGGGTCTCACGCTGATTTTCAGCATGATGGGCGTGCTCAATTTTGCACACACCAGCTTTTACATGCTGGGTGCCTATTTCGCGTTCACCATCTCCGGGGTGGTGGGCTTCTGGCCTGCGCTCGTGCTGGCACCCCTGGCGGTGTTTGCGCTCGGGGCGGCGTTTGAGCGCTACTGTTTGCGCCGGGTGCACAAGTTCGGCCATGTGCCCGAGCTGCTGGTGACCTTCGGCCTGTCTTACCTTATCCTGGAAGTGGTGCAGCTGGTGTGGGGGCGCTCCACGGTGCCCTATGGCCTGCCCGAGCAACTGCAGGGCCCGCTGTTCTCGCTGTACGGAACGCAGTTTCCCAGGTCGCGCTCGTTTGTGATGCTCGTGGCGCTGGTGATGCTGGTGTCGGTGTGGCTGCTTCTCACCCGTACACGCATTGGCCTGGTGATTCAGGCTGCACTCAAGTACCCCGAGATGGTCGAGGCGCTGGGGCACAACGTGCCACGGGTCTTCATGCTGGTGTTTGGTGGTGGCGCTGCGCTGGCGGGCCTGGCAGGCGTGATCGGTGGCAACACCTATGTCACCGAACCCGCGATGGCGGCCTCGGTGGGGTCCATCATCTTCGTGGTGGTGGTGGTCGGCGGCATGGGCTCGCTGGCAGGCGCGTTCCTCGCATCGCTGCTCATCGGCCTGGTGCAGACCTTTGCGGTTGCGCTGGACTATTCGCTGATCCACGTCTTTCAGGCCGTGGGTGTGGCGGTGACCGAGCAGACCTTCGGCTACCCCTTGCTCAAGCTCACGATTTCCCAGGTCGCACCGATATTGCCGTACCTGTTCCTCGTGCTGATCCTGATCTTCCGCCCCAAGGGCCTTTTGGGCAAGCGGGAGGACTGATGCCATGAATTCCACTACGACATCCAACTCCGCTGCTTCAACAGCCACTTCGCACTACCGGTTCAAGCCCTTCAATGTGGGGCGGTTTGTCATCTGGACGTTGTTTGCGGTCATGCTGATCGTTGCGCCCATGCTGTTTCGCAGCAGCCTGGCGCTGACCATGCTTTCCCAGATTGGCTATCTCATCATCATCTGCCTTTCCTACAACATCTTGCTGGGGCAGGGCGGGATGCTGAGTTTCGGGCATGCGGTGTACACAGGCTTGGGCTCTTTCATCGCGATCCATGCGATGAACATGGCGACCAAAGGCACGGTCAACATTCCTCTGGTACTCATCCCGCTGGTGGGCGGGCTTGCCGGGGCCTTCTTCGCCATCATCCTCGGCTTCGTCACGACCAAGAAATCAGGCACCACGTTTGCCATGATCACGCTGGGTATTGGGGAACTGGTGGCCTCCATGGCACTGATGTTCCCTGAGTTCTTTGGTGGGGAAGGTGGCATCACCACCGACCGTGTGTACGGTAAGCCCTTCTTCGGCATCAGCTTTGGTCCCGCGATTCAGGTTTACTACCTGATCGCCGCCTATTGCTTCGTCTGCACCGCAGCGATGTTTGCGTTCACCGGAACGCCGCTGGGCCGCATCCTGAACGCAGTGCGCGACAACCCGGAGCGCGTGGAGTTCATCGGGTACAACACGCAGCGGGTGCGCTACTTCGCCTTCATCATTGCGGGCTTTTTCGCTGGCATTGGCGGTGGTCTGGCCACGATCAACTTCGAAATCATTACCGGTGCAGACAGTCTGAGCGTCATCCGTTCGGGCGGCTATCTGCTGTTCACCTTCCTTGGTGGGGCCACGTTCTTCTTCGGTCCCATCATCGGTGCAGTGCTGCTGGTGCTGGCCTCCGTGCTGCTGTCAGAGCTTTCCATGGCCTGGTTGCTGTACCTGGGGCTGGTGTTCCTGTTCATGGTGATGTATGCCCCAGGCGGCATTGCCAGCCTGATCATGATGAACCTGCGCCTGGCCAAATACGGCAAGCTGCGCCCGCTGTGGAGCTCGTACCTGGCGCTTGGCGGCACTGCGCTGGTGGGCGTGATGGGTGCAGCCTGCATGATCGAGATGACCTATCACCTGCAGCTAAATGCAGCCCTGGGACCTGAGTTGAAGTTCATGGGTGCCACGCTCAATGCAACAAGCTTCACGAGCTGGTTCGGATCCATCTTTGTCATGGTGACGGGGTTCGGGCTCTTTGAACTGTGCCGCCGGCAGTTTGTGCGCCAGTGGAGCACGATCCAGGAAGAAATCGAACATGAAATCAAGCGTGGGGAGGCGCTGTAAACATGGCGGCTGACAACGCAACCAACACCTATGCACTGGAACTGCGCGACCTGCGCAAGAGCTTTGGCAAGACCGAAATCATTCGCGGCGCCAACCTCGCGGTGGCACCGGGCGAACGGGTGGCCATCATCGGGCCCAACGGAGCCGGCAAGTCCACGCTGTTCAACCTGATCAGCGGCCGTTTTGCGCCCACCAGTGGCGACGTGATCCTGAACGGGCAGCGCATCAACGGCTTGCCTCCATATGAGATCAACCGCAAGGGCCTGTCGCGCAGCTTCCAGATCACCAACATCTTTCCGAAGCTGTCGGTGTTCGAGAACCTTCGCTGCGGCGTGCTCTGGAGCATGGGCTACAAGTACACGTTTTTGCGGTTTCTCTCCAACCTGCATGATGCCAATGAGCGCGCCAAAGAGCTCATGGAGATGATCAAGCTGGACAAGAAGCGCGACACCCTGGCGATGAACCTCACCTATGCAGAGCAGCGCGCACTCGAGATCGGCATCACCATCGCAGGCGGCGCCAACGTGATCCTGCTCGATGAGCCCACGGCCGGGATGAGCAAGACCGAAACTACGCGGTTCATTCACCTTATCAAGGAGGTGACCGAAGGGCGCACCCTGCTCACCGTGGAGCATGACATGGGCGTGGTGTTCGGCCTGGCCGACAAGATCGCGGTGGTGGTGTATGGCGAAGTCATCGCCTTCGACACCCCGGAAAAGGTACGTGCCAACGCGCGCGTCCAGGAGGCCTACCTCGGATCCGCCGTGGCCGATGAGCAGGCGGGAGGACACTAGACATGCTGCATATTGAGAATCTCCACGCGTACTACGGGAAAAGCCATGTGCTGCATGGCGTGAATTTCGACATCCAGCCGGGTGAAATCGTGGCCTTGCTCGGCCGAAACGGGTCCGGTCGTTCCACCACCGCCAAGGCCATCATGGGCCTGGTGGACTGGGAGGGCACCGTGCAATGGAAGGGTACCGATCTCAAGGGCAAGAAAGCCTATGAAATCGCGCACCTGGGGATCGGCTATGTGCCGGAAAGCCGGGACGTGTTTCCCAACCTCACGGTGCACCAAAACCTGTTGCTGGGGCAAAAGGGCAGCGGCAAAAACAGCCGCTGGTCGTTTGATGACATGTATGAGCTGTTCCCCCGCCTCAAGGAGCGCCAGCACACCGAAGCCGGTGTGATGTCGGGTGGCGAACAGCAGATGCTGACCCTGTGTCGCACGCTCATGGGCGATCCGGACCTCATCATCATCGACGAGCCCACCGAGGGTCTTGCGCCCAAGATCGTCGAGCTGGTGGGCGAATATTTGCAGACCATCAAGGCGCGCGGCATATCGGTGTTGCTCATTGAACAGAAACTCACCATTGCCATGAAGATCTCGGACCGCGCGCTGGTGATGGGGCATGGCGCCATCGTGTTCCAGGGCACGCCAGACAGCCTGCGCGCCGACAACTACATCCGCAAGGAGTGGCTGGAGGTTTGAAGCCCCCCTGAGTCGCCTGCGGCGCCTTCCCCCCAGGGGGACGCCCCCAGCGCGGCAGGGCGGCCCTTGCGCGTGGGCGCTGGCCTGGGGTGCGCGCCATTTTTTATAGCCGTTGACCCAGGGCGGCGGCTCGTAAGAATTGCCGCTCGCTGCGACTTGCAAGAGCCGGGACTTCCGGCAGCGTTTTTTGCCTGCACAGGCCGCGTAATGCGGGTATGTCCAAACCTCTTGTCCCGCCCGGGACAAATTGACACGCCAAACGGGGTTGAAGTCTCTACAATAAAAACGCACGATCGTTCTTTTTCACTTACCAAGGAACAACAGCACCATGACCGCTGAATACAAAGTCCACGGCTCCGTTGCCGTGATCACCCTGGCCAACCCTCCCGTCAACGGACTTGGGTTATCGACCCGCCAGGGCATCGTCGAAGGCCTTGGCCGTGCCAATGCCGATGCGGCGGTCACGTCCATCGTGATCACCGGTGCCGGTGGTGCGTTCTCTGGTGGCGCCGACATCAAGGAGTTCGGCACCGACAAGTCGCTGCAAGAACCCAACCTGCTGTCGGTGATTGCCGCCATCGAAAATTCGGCCAAGCCCGTTGTGGCCGCCATGCACAGCGTCGCCATGGGCGGCGGGCTGGAGCTGGCCCTGGGTTGCCACTACCGCATTGCGGCGCCTGGCTGCTCGATTGCACTGCCTGAAGTCAAGCTGGGCCTGATCCCCGGCGCGGGCGGCACGCAGCGCTTGCCGCGCGTGATTGGTGTGGAAGCCGCGCTCAACCTCATCGTGAGTGGCGAGCCCGTCAAGAGCGAAATGATTGGCGCCGTGCCCGGCCAGAAGCTGTTCGACAAGATGGCCGCATCGGCCGAATCGCTGGCTGCGGAAGCCCTGGCGTTTGCGCAGAGCGTGGCCGATGCCCGTCCGCTGCCCCTGGTGCGCAACTTCCCCTGCAAGCACCCCGAAGGCGACGCGTACTTCCAGTTCGCGCGCAATATGGTCAAGGGCATGGCCAAGAACTTCCCCGCGCCTGCCAAGTGCGTGGACGCTGTGGAGGCCGCCACCAAGAAGAAGTTTGCCGAAGGCATGCTGGTCGAGCGTGAGATCTTCATCAACCTGATGTGGACGCCTGAGTCGCGCGCATTGCGCCACCTGTTCATGGCCGAGCGTGCGGCGAGCAAGATCCCTGATGTGGCCTCCGACACCCCCAAGCGCGACATCAAGCTGGTGGGCGTGATTGGCGCCGGCACCATGGGCGGCGGCATCTCCATGAACTTCCTGAACGCGGGCATCCCCGTCAAGATTCTGGAAATGAAGCAGGAAGCCTTAGACCGTGGCGTGGCCACGATCAAGAAGAACTACGAAGCCCAGGTCAAGAAGGGCAAGCTCAAGCAGGACAAGTACGAGCAGCGCATGGCCCTCCTGAGCACCACGCTGAGCTATGACGACCTCAAGGACTGCGACCTGATCATCGAAGCCGTGTTCGAAGAGATGGGCGTGAAGGAAGCCGTGTTCAAGCAGCTCGACGCCGTGGCCAAGCCCGGCGCCATCCTGGCCTCCAACACTTCCACGCTCGACGTGGACAAGATCGCCGCCTTCACCAAGCGTCCGCAGGACGTGGTGGGCATGCACTTCTTCAGCCCCGCCAACGTGATGAAGCTGCTGGAGGTGGTGCGTGGCAAGGAGACCGCCAAGGACGTGCTGGCCACCGTGATGGCCATCGGCAAGAAGATCAAGAAGACCTCGGTGGTCTCGGGCGTGTGCGATGGTTTCATCGGCAATCGCATGATCGAGCAGTACAGCCGCCAGGCCGGCTTCCTGCTGGACGAAGGCTGCACGCCCCAGCAGGTGGACAAGGCCATCGAGAAGTTCGGCTTTGCCATGGGCCCGTTCCGCATGGGTGACCTGGCGGGCAACGACATCGGCTGGGCCATCCGCAAGCGCCGCGCCGTCGAGCGCGCCGACATGAAGTACAGCCGCACGGCCGACAAGCTGTGTGAGCTGGGCCGATTTGGCCAGAAGACCGGCGCAGGCTGGTACGACTACCAGGCTGGCAAACGCGATGCGATCCCGAGCGACCTGGTCAACAAGATGATCGAAGACCACCGCAAGGAACTGGGCATCACGCCGCGCAAGATTTCGGACGAAGAAATCGTGCAGCGCCTGGTGTTCGCTCTGGTTAACGAAGGTGCGCACATCCTGGAAGACGGCATTGCCAGCAAGTCCGGCGACATCGACATGGTGTACCTGACCGGCTACGGCTTCCCCATCCACCGTGGCGGCCCCATGCACTACGCCAGCGAGGTGGGTCTGTTCAACGTGGTGCAGGCCATGGACCGCTTTGCCAAGAACCCGCTGGATGACGCAGCGTTCTGGAAGCCCGCTCCGCTGCTGGCCAAGCTGGCTGCCGAAGGCAAGGCCTTCCAGTAAGCGCGCACCTTCTTACCGAACAAAGGATTTCACATGACCTCCGCAGTGATTGTTTCCACCGCCCGCACACCGCTCGCCAAGAGCTGGAAGGGTTCGTTCAACATGACGCATGGCGCCACCCTGGGCGGCCATGCCGTGCGGCACGCCGTGCAGCGCGCGGGTATTGATGCCGCTGACGTGGACGACGTCATCATGGGTTGTGCCAACCCCGAGGGCGCCACGGGCATGAACATCGCCCGCCAGATTGCGCTGAAGGCAGGCCTGCCCATCACCGCCTCGGGCATGACGGTGAACCGCTTTTGCTCCTCGGGCCTGCAGACCATTGCCCTGGCAGCGCAGCGGGTGATCGCTGGCGAAGCCGATGTGTTCGTGGCCGGTGGCGTTGAAAGCATCTCCTGCGTGCAGCAGGAGATGAACCTGCACATGATCCAGGACCTGGCCTTGGCCAAGCAAAAACCCGAGATCTACTGGAGCATGCTGCAGACTGCCGAGCAGGTGGCCAAGCGCTACAACATCGGCCGCGATGTCATGGACGAGTACGGCGCAGCCAGCCAGCAAAAGGCTTGTGCGGCGCAGGCGGCAGGCCTGTTTGATGCCGAAATCGCGCCCATTACGGTGACGGCCGGTGTGGCCGACAAAACGCTGGGCCTGATCACGAAGCAGGTCACCGTGAGCAAGGATGAAGGCACGCGTGAAGGAACGACGGTAGAAGCCATCAGCGGCCTGCGCTCGGCGCTGCCTGGTGGCCTGATCTCGGCCGGCAATGCCAGCCAGTTCTCTGACGGCGCGGGTGCCTGCGTGGTGACCAGTGAAGAGTACGCCAGCAAGAAGGGCCTCAAGCCCCTGGGCCGTTTCCTCGGCTTTGCGGTGGCCGGTTGCGAGCCCGACGAAATGGGCATTGGCCCCGTGTTTGCCGTGCCCAAGGTGCTCAAGAAGCTGGGCCTCACGGTGCAGGACATCGACCTGTGGGAGCTGAACGAAGCTTTTGCGGTGCAGGTGCTGTACTGCCGCGACAAGCTGGGCATTCCGGCCGACCGCCTGAACGTGAACGGCGGTGCCATTGCCCTGGGCCACCCCTACGGTGTCTCGGGCCAGCGCCTCACGGGCCACGCACTCATTGAAGGCAAGCGCCGTGGCGCCAAGAAGGTGTGCGTGACGATGTGCATTGGCGGTGGCATGGGCGCAGCGGGTATTTTCGAGGTGTTTTGATCTGCCAGCAGGCTGGAGCCCGGTAGGGGTTGGGATTCAGGTATACCCATGACCTGATGACATCAACCGGAAGCAACCATGGACTGGGACAACCTGCGCTACTTTCTGGAGTTGGCCCGCGCTGGCACCCTGGTGGGTGCTGCGCGGCGGCTTGCTGTAGACCACACCACCGTGGCGCGCCGCCTTCAGGCGCTTGAAAAACAGGTGGGCTCCGCCCTGTTTGCTCGCGAGGCGGGCGGCCACCGGTTGACCGAAGCGGGCAGGGCGTTGCTGCCCCAGGTCGAGGCCATGGAGACGGCCTTTCTGGCGGTGGAAAGCGCCGCCCCGGGCGTGCGTCAAGGGCTGCACGGTCTCGTGCGCATTGGCACCACCGAGGGGTTTGGCAATCTCATCCTGGCGCCGCAGCTGGCGCGTTTCGCACTGGACCACCCCGGGCTGGTGGTGGACCTGCTGGCCTTGCCTCGCCTGGTGCACCTGTCGCGGCGCGAGGCCGACATCGTGATTTCGCTGGAGCGTCCTGCGCGGGGCGCCGTGGTGGTGGTCAAGCTCACCGACTATGTGCTGCAGCTGTACGGTGCGCGCAGCTACCTGCAGCGCCACCCGCCCATCCATGCCCCGGACGATCTGCGCGGCCACACCTTCATCAGCTATGTGGACGACCTGCTGTTCAGCAAGGAACTGCAGATACTGGACGAACTGCACCGCCCGGAACATTTCGCCCTGCGCAGCACCAGCATCCTGGCCCAGTACGAAGCCGCGCGGGTGGGCGCGGGCCTGGCGGTGCTGCCGGCGTTTGTGGCGGCGCAGGACACGTCCCTGGTGCCCGTGCTGCCGGGCGTGGCGCGGTTTCAACGGACGTTCTGGATGTCCATGCCCGGGGACAACAAGCACGTGGCACGCATGCAGGCCACCTGGGCGTTTTTGCGCGAGGCAGTCGCGGCGCAGCAGGGGCTGTTGCTTCCAGCACCGGTTGCTACTTAAATAATAGCTGCTCGCGCTTTATGGGTAAGCGCTGGAGCCATTTTTTGCTTGATTTTTTAACGCCGCGGTAGCGCTTCGGGTGTGCGCCACTGCAATGGCACCAGCGCGTACAGAGGGCTGGGGTCGCGCTGCCAGCCGTGGGGCGCAAAGGATTTGGGTGCGCCCGGCGTGATGCTGCTGCCCATCGGGATGTTGGCCAGTTGCTGCATCCACGCGATATCAATGGCGCCCCCTTGCAGCGGCCTCGAAAAAATCAGCTCCAGCATCTTGCGCGCCTGGGGATCGCCGCCGCTGGCGGCGATCTGGTACAGGCGCACGGCTTCGGTGTAGTTGGCGGGCACGCCATCGCCCTGGTGGTAGCGCTGCGCCTGGGCAAACCAGTCGGCCGGGCTGTAGCGGGCAGGCCGGGTCCGGCCTGTCGGTCCACTGCGGATGCGGCTGGCCAGCAGCCCCGCATTGGCGGCCGCGGCTTCGGACCTCTCTGCCACCGACTGGAATTGCCCAAGTGCTTTGTCCAGCTCGCCTTTGGCCAGCCACTCCAGCCCGAGCTCGTTGCCCGCCTGGGCATTGCCTGCACGCGCGGCGTCTGCCAGCAGCTTTTGCAGATGCTGGCCAGCGGCAACACCCTGGCTGGGCGCGGCGTCTGGCCGCGCAGATGCTGCTGTGG
Source organism: Acidovorax sp. NO-1 (assembly GCF_000238595.1). GTDB lineage: Bacteria > Pseudomonadota > Gammaproteobacteria > Burkholderiales > Burkholderiaceae_C > Acidovorax. Next base: position 19,792 of record NZ_AGTS01000071.1, read on the forward strand.
GGTCTGCCAGCGGGGCCAGTGCCTTGGCGGCATGCCATTCGAGGTACTTGGCGAGACCGGGGTCGGTGCGACTGACCAACGCAATCCAGTGCATGGCCGTGGAAGGGTTGGGTGCGGACACGCAGCCGCTGATCTGGCACCAGGCAAGGCCCGCCGGTGCCAGCGGGTGGCCCAGCATCTGTGCGCGCTCAAACCAGTGCTGGGCTTGTGGTGGGTCTGCGGGCATGGCCAGCCCATGCAGCGACAGCAGGCCCAGCAACCATGCTGCGTCGGCGGGCGCCAGGTCGGCCGACGTTCGCGGTGCGGCACCTGGCCCGGTGCGCGGTTTGCGCGAAGGGGCGGCCTCGCGCTGTGCGGCGCTGCGTAATTTCTGCAACATCTGCTCCTGGAGCGGGTTGTCGGGCCCCTGGGCCCGGGGGGAAGCCGCGTTCACCGTGGAGCGCTCGATGTCCGAATCTCCGGGCGTTGGGAGCGCGCGCACCGATGCCTGCGCCGGCGTGGCAGCGGCCGCGAGCAGCAGCCACGCAGCGCCCCAGGCCTGTGCCAGGGCGGTGAGTACAAGGGCTGTCCGGTAATTGACTGGCGACATGGTGGGTGCCGGTTGAACCGCCATGCATCACTTGCGTGGAGCGGGCTGGGCCGGTGCAACCGGCATCACCCGGCGCGGGACGACCTGCCAGTACACCGCGTTGCCGGTGTACCCCTCGCTGCCCCAGGCCGCTGCAAAGGCCTGGTTCAAGCCTTCGAGCGTGCGGTAGTTTTTGAGCGGTTTGAGTGGCGGGCCGCGCAGGTCTTCGGGCAGGCGGGCCATGCTGTCCTCGTCGGTGGCAAAGCAGGCCACGCCTTCGGTGCCAGGGCTGGCCGCATCCATGATGAAACCGGGATTCGGGCTCATCCAGTCGGGAATGCGTATGGCCTGATTGGCAGACACCCAGCCTGTGCTGTTGGCCTGGTTGGGCAGCAGACGGATGATGGTTCCGGTGGCGTCGGCCAGGTAGCACTGCAGGTAGGAAGCCCGCGACACCGTGGCCGACAGGAAGACCTGCTCACCCACCTCAAAGGCGGTGCGCTCCAGCAAAACGTTCTCGATCTGCAGGTTGATCGTGCGCGCAGGCGCCGCAGCACCGTACCGGGGCGCATCAGGATCGTTGCTGACCCCATCCACCCCCGTCGTCCCTGGCGTTGCCGGGCTGGCGGCAGCGGACTGCACGGGCTGCGCATGCGTGGCGGCCCAGCCGATGCGGGTCAAGGTGCCTTCTGCAGAAAGCCCGACAAAATGGCGCAGGGCGCGTTCGTAGGTGGGAAAGTCCACCACGCCGGTTACCACCATGCCGTTGTCGGCCTGGAAGCGTGCGAGTGCCTTGCGCAGCGCCGGGTCGTTGTCTGGCAGGGGGGATGTGAACGGTGCCAGATAGCCACGGCTCACCAGGGAGCGCGTGATGAGCTGGGTGCGTACGGCAGGGGTGCCTTCGTCGAACCAGTCGCGCAGCTGGCGCTGAAAGTCGGGATGGTTCTGCTCCAGCGTCAGGCACTGCCAGTAGGGCACACGGGCCCACTTGCCAATGAGCTCGATGGTGGCCAGGTCCACCAGGGTACGCACCGCACCGCCCGAGCCCTGCGTGTAGTCGCGCCCTACATTGAACTGCACGCCGTAGGTGCCAATGCGCCCTGCCAGGTCGATGCCCTGGCCGCCGTTGCCGATGATGACTTCGTTGGCCGAATCCAGGCCGGGGATCAGCGTGCGGGTGCGAAAGTCGCCCAGGTGCATCTCCAGCCCGATGATGGTGGCGTTGCGGCTCTGGCTGTAGCCCATGTCGATGCGGGGGCCCGAGAGCCCCGTATCAAACCGGTTGTTGATCACGTTCTGGTCAACGAACGAGATCGCGCCCGACAGGTACAGCGCCGGGCGCTGCAGCTGCATCTGGTTGTTGTTGAGCAGGATGGTGGTGAGGTTCTGCACCGTGTCCTGGCGTGCGATATCGACCTCATAGTCCACAAAGCGGAAGGCATTGCTCAGGCGCGACATCTGCGACAGCGCCGTGATGATCATGTCCTTGGTGGCCACAGTCACGCGGGTCGAGTAGTCGGGAATCTGCTTGCTGGTGATCAGGGTGGTGGGCAACTGGGCGTCACGCAGCATGTGGTCCATGCACATCAGCGAATCGGAGAAGCTCGAAATCGACCGGGTAGGGCGCACCACAGGCCGGTCGGTGATGGACGCGAGGCTTTGAAACTCCTGGTCCTTGCGCGGGTCGCGCGGGGTGGCGCAACCGGCCATCAGCAAAGCCGCCACCATCAGCAGCAGCACCCACAGTGCAGGCCGCTTCAGCGGGCCGGCTGCCATGTGGTGGCCGCAAGGGCTGGGCGGGCTCAGGGTTGTGGGGGCCATGTTGTGTCTCCGTGCGGCGAGGGTGGCGCTGGCAATGTGGTTACCTGCAGATGTTCACGAGGTCACCGCGCAAGACCACGACCTGGGGGCCCTGGTTCGGGCCATACCGGCCCGTGCCGGCAGTGCCGCCCGATACCGTATTGCTGCCAACTTCCTGTACGCAGGTTTTCTGCATGCCCTCGGCGGTGGCGGTGGTGACCACATCGTTGTTGGTCAGCACACCGCTGGTGTCGTCAGAGAACGCCTTGGCTTCATACCGCGCAATGCGGGCGCGAAGCCAGGACGGCATGGCGTTGTTGTTGTCAAGCCCTGTGGACGGCGCTGCAGCACCCATGGGCAGCATCTGGACCGAGAGTTTCTTGGTGAGGACGACGGGGTCTTCGCCCGGTGCCTGCGACCATGCGGGAGCGGCCCACCACAGAGAGAGGCCTGTGGCCAGAACCGGCGCCCACCGTGCAAAGCGTTGTGTGTTCATGGAACACCTCCTGAAATTAAAGCGGGGCACATGGGGCTGCCAGTGACAGCCGCACACCCGTGCCCCTTCGCCAACACGTCCCGGCGGTAGTCCTACGCCGGGAACCTGGCCGTTGCCGGCCTGTGCGCTGCCACCGCGGCGGCAGCGTTCACTGTGGCATCAGAAGGGCCAGCCGGTGGTCTTGGTGGGCTGGCAGGTGAAGCAGGCATTGTTGGTGGCAATGTTCTGCACGGCTTTGCTGTTGCTGCCGCTGGAGAGGTTGTTGACCGAGGCACCCATCAGCGCCGTGAACTGGCTGGAGTTGCCAACGATCGTCACTTCACCCACGTTGGACGACAGGTTCTGGCTGGCGTAGGCATCGCTGCCGCTGGCGGTGTTGGTCACATTGCCGCCAGCGCCCATCACTGTCTGTGTCGAGTTGCCGCTGATGGTCACATTGCCGGTGTTGGAACCAAGGTTCTGAAAGGCTTCGCTCTTGGAACCGGTCGAATTGTTGTTCACCGACATGGAGGTCAGTGAAACCGACTGGGTGGAATTGCCGGTAATGGTGATGTCCGGGCTGGAAGCTACGGGACCGGTGGCCATTGCGGCAGAGGCGATGACGCTGAGCGTGATGAAAGCAAGGGTTTTCATGGCAGATCCTTCAATGGTGGAACTTCGACACTGTCTGCAACCGCAGAAAAACCTGTGGTGCAGTGCTGTTGGACGGTGCCGCCGGGCCCTTCCACTTGCGTGGACGGCGGCCGTTTGGCGCTGTCGGGTTGCAGTGTGTTCCCGGATGTGTTTGCCGCGAATACGCTGTGCGGGCTACCTCAATCGCAGCAACGTGCCAGTGGTGGCCGTGGCGCACGGGCGTTGTGGTGAAAGGGATTCCTGGACATTTGCTGCCAGGAAGTCCTGTCTAAACCTTGGTAGTAACAAAATGCTTCTATTGCAACAGTGTCATTTTTAGCGCGACGGTGGTAATTTTTTGTCGCACTGTGTTCGTTAGCGCACAGAGGACAAGCCCACCTCACGGAAAGATGCATGAAAATTTGCATGTGAAAGCGTCCTCTGTGGGCCCCTTTTCTGCGATGTGACGGGTTTCAAGGAGCGATCAACGTGAACAGCAACATGCCTTCCCAGACCGTTGGCACCACCGGTATGCCCCACCGTTCGGAGGCGCTGACTTCCATGGGGTGCGACGAATCAGCGTTGCCTTCGGGTCAGTTTGGAACCTTCAGCAATCCCCCGTCTGTGTGGCCTGCATTTCTCACCGGACAGGAGACCAGCCCGGTGCGCGTGCTGCTGGTGGATGACGACCCCCACATCCGCCTGGTGATTGCGCAGGAGCTCATGGCAGACGCCCGCACCCTGTTGGTGGGGCAGGCGGGCAGCGTGCGCGAAGGGCGCCGTGCGATCAAGCAATACGACTTCGATGTGCTGCTGGTGGACCTGAATCTGGGCGACGGCAACGCCTTCGATCTGCTGGAATACCTCAAACCGGCCCGCCCCTCGGCGCAGGCCGTGGTGATATCGGTCATGGAAAACGACGATGAGGTGATCCGCGCCTTCGAGCTCGGCGCTTGTGGCTATGTGGGCAAGAACTCGTGGTTTGGCAACTACGCGCAATCTGTTTTGCAAGTCGCCAACGGCGGTGCCTCCATCACGCCCAACCTTGCGCGCCGGCTGCTCCAGCGGTTTGACCGCACCAACTCCGCAGAAAACAAGCGCAGACAGCCCGATGAGGTAGACCGTTTGTCCGCGCGGGAAAAAGAAATCCTGCGCCTGGTGGCCAGCGGCTACACCAGCGCGGAAGTGGGCTCGCGTCTGCTTATCAGCTGCATGACGGTCAATACCCACCTGCGAAACATCTATCGCAAGCTGCAGGTGCGTACCCGCGCCCAGGCCGTACGCTTTGCCTCGTTGCGGGGGCTCTTCTGAACCCAGGCCTGGCCGTACTGGCCGTCCACGCGCAGCCGTTGTCCAGCGCATAAATCCGAGCCATGTTTCGCACCCGTCCTCCCTGGTTCGCCATGGTGTGCGTTGGCATATGGGTTTTGCAGCTGGGACTGATGGCGATGGCTTTTCACTGGATCGGGTCGGTGGGCTCTTCAGAGCAGCAATGGTGGGAGCTTGCGGTGGTGGGGGTCTCGATGGGGCTTGGGGCATTGCTGCTGGTACAGCTCCCCAGGGCCATGCAATGGCGCCCCCGCCTGAACGTTCGCCCCAGCGCCGAGCTGATGGCCGAGCGCCGCCGCATTGCCAGGGATCTGCATGACCACCTGGGTTCGCAGCTTGTCAATGCCATGGGCCTTCTCGACAGGGATCAGCCGCGTGCGCGTGACATCCGTGCAGTGCTTGAAACATGCCTGCTGGACCTGCGCCTCGTCGTTGACTCGATGGATGGAGCGCAGGACACGCTGGCCGACCGCATGGCCCGCCTGCGCCACCGCATCCAGCCAGTGCTGGACCAGCGGGGAATCGGCATGTTGTGGGACGTTGACATACCCCCGGGCCCCCGCTTGCCGCACGCCGGCAGCGCGGACCAGCTGGTCGCCATCACGCAGGAAGCCCTGAGCAACATCCTGCAGCATGCCAGTGCGACCGAGGTGTCTGTGTCCGCCCGGTACATCGCGCACGCCGGACTCTGGCTCTGGGAGGTGTGTGACAACGGCCTGGGCATGCCTGCTGCAGATGCTGACCCCGAAAGCACCCGAGGGACGGGTTTCGGCCTGAAAGGGATGCACACCCGGGCCGGACTGGCGGGGGGTGAGCTTCAGATCCTGCAACGGGAGGCAGGAGGTACGCGAGTGCGGGTGATCCTGCCCACGGGCGGCGGCGTTTGATCGAATGGAGCACCGCCATCTGGCGCCCCCACTGCGCCCCCGGCGGTCTGAAATAGGGCGCAAAGCGCCTTTTTATCCGGCCGCCACCGCAGCAAGCGCCGGGTAACCTGCGCATATGGGGCGAAGCCGCCACCCGTGAAACGCTTGCGCTCACGTGTTGCTGTGGCGCTGTCGCCCCTCGGGAGAGCAAAGCGATGTCACCTCTTATTTCCGGTCTGGTCAGCTCGGTTGCGTCCATGATCTTCAACGCAGCTACCGCGGGCCCGGGCAAGGCGCAGGCCGCGCGCCGCAATGGCGAGGAGACCCCGGGGCCATCCTCGTTCCTGCATTTGAGTCCCGAGGCAGCGTCGCTGGCCGGCATGGCGGGCAAAGGCGTGGCGGTAGGCACAGGCAACAGCGCACTGCCTTCAAGCATGGGGGTGGGCAGCATGCACGGGCGTTCAGTGTCCCGCGAGGACTTCCAGACGCTGCTCGAGCGTTTTGGCGCCACTCAGGCGCAAAAAGATCAACTGGTAGCGGGGTTTGACACCAACAACGATGGCAGGATCGGCCAGGACGAGTTCCTTCAGGGTCTGTCGAAAACCCGGGGCGCGCAGGCCGGCAGCGATTTTGCGCAGACCGTGCTCCAGCTCATGGACAACGCCGGAAACGCAGACGGCACCGTGGCACGGCAGGAGTTCGCAGCCTTGACGACCGCATTTGGCTCGGCACAGAGCGGCCCACGGCAAGCATGATTACCGCGCTGCTACGCCGGCGCCCACAAAGCACAAAAGCGACCGGAATGGTCGCTTTCGTGCTTTTGGCATCTTGCCGTCAGTTGCTGCTGTGAACGGTCAGCTCCTGACTTGCATGAGCCCCGGGTTGCCGGTCATATCCGGCCCATGAGCAGCAGAATCACCAGGATCAGCACCACCAGCCCTATACCGCCACTGGGCCCATAGCCCCAGGAGCGGCTGTGGCCCCAGGTGGGCAGCACGCCGACCAGGATGAGGATCAGGACAATCAGCAGAATCAGGGAGAGTGACATGGCATTTCCTTGTTGTGGGTTGAGGTGAATGCATTGTTGGGCGGGCCTTTTGCAAAACCCGCAGGCGCCGCGCTTGCAGGATGGTCAGGGTTTTCCGACACGCGTTGTGGGATGGAAGCAGCCAGTGGGTCCGCAACCTACAAAATGCTATATAAAACATAGCTAATGGCGCATGATGGTAAAGCGCTGAGGCCGTGTTTGATGGTTTTTACAATCTTGCCGCGCGCTGTCGTTTGGCGGGTCACGGCTGCCAGCGGTCAGGCCGGGGTTGCAAGGGATCCGCAGGGTTGCATGCCCGGGCACGTTGGCCGGGGCAATACCATCCGTCCACGTCATCTCTCCATTGCACTGCACCATGCCTGAATCCTCGTTGCCTGCCGCCACCAGCTCCGCCCACCCTCCGCTGCGCATCGCCGTGATGGGCGCCGGGGCGGTGGGCTGCTACTTTGGTGCCTTGCTGGCCCGTGCGGGCCATGCTGTCACCCTCATCGGTCGGCCCGCACATATGGAGGCGGTGCGCCAGTACGGCCTGCGGTTGCAGACGGCGGCGATGGATGTGCAGGTGCCCCTGGCGGCCAGTACCGAGGCCAGCGCGGTGCACGGCGCAGACGTGGTGCTGTTCTGCGTGAAGTCATCCGACTCTGAAAACGCCGCGCAGCAGATACGCCCGCACCTGGCCCCCGGCGCGCTGGTGCTGACCTTGCAGAACGGCGTGGACAACGACGAGCGCGTGCGCGCCGTGCTGGACGCCAGCAACCCCGTGGCGGCCGCGGTGGTGTACGTGGCCACCGCCATGGGCGGCCCGGGGCATGTGGTGCACCATGGCCGGGGTGAGCTGGTGATTGCGCCTTCGCCGCGCAGCGACGAGGTGGCCCGCCAGCTCACGGCGGCGGGTATCCCCACCCAGGTGTCCGACAACGTGCGCGGTGCGCTCTGGGCCAAGCTGGTGCTCAACAGCGCCTACAACGCGCTGTCGGCCCTGTCGCAGCAACCCTATGGCCCGCTGGTGCAGGTGCCCGGCGTAACGCAGGTAATTGCCGACATCGTGGCCGAATGCCTGGCGGTGGCGGCGGCCGACGGGGTGACGATTCCAGGCGATGTGCAGGCGGCGGTGCGCGGCATTGCCAGCACCATGCCCGGGCAGTATTCGTCCACCGCACAGGATCTGGCGCGGGGCAAACCCACGGAGATCGACCACCTGAACGGCTATGTGGTCCAGCGCGGCGCGGCCCTGGGCGTGCCGACGCCGCTGAACCATGCGCTGCAGGTGCTGGTCAAGCTGGCAGAGATGAAGCGCACCGCCGGCTGAGGCGGAATTTTGGGACCCTTGCACTTGCCAGCGCCGTGTTCAGCGGTATCGGCCGTTGCCGCGGAGGCTGGAGCAGACGAAAGCGGTCTGCTGCGGATGTGAGTGGCCGGACGGGCGATTGCGTCTGCCCTGCGCAGCAAGCGTCAGGTCGGGCGACCTGTGCCTGGCACCGGCACCCGCACCGCCCCGGTGGCGTAGAAGGCGTGCAGATTCTCCAGCACGAGGTCTGCCATGGCGCGGCGGGTTTCGTGTGTGGCGCTGGCGGTGTGCGGGGTCAGCACCACGTTGTCCAGCGCCATCAGCGCGGCGGGCACGGTGGGTTCGTTTTCAAACACATCCAGCCCGGCACCGGCAATGCGCCGCTCGGTCAGGGCATCGACCAGGGCTGCCTCATCCACCACGCTGCCCCGCGCCACGTTGATCAGGTAGCCCTTGGGGCCCAGGGCGTTGAGCACATCGGCGTTCACCAGGTGGCGCGTGCCGGCGCCCCCGGCCACGGTCAGCACCAGGTAGTCGGCCCACTGCGCCAGCGCCGTCACCGCATCGAAACAGGGCAGCGGGCAGCCCTCGACCGGACGGCGGTTGTGGTAACCCACCTCCATGCGGAAACCGCTCGCACGCTCGGCCACGGCCTGGCCGATCCGGCCCATGCCCACAATGCCCAGGCGCTTGCCCGATACCCGGGAGCCCATGCCAAAACGCGCCTGCGGCCATGCGCCCTGGCGCACGAAACGGTCGCTGGCGGCAATGTTGCGCGAGACGTCCAGCATCAGCGCAAACGCCATGTCGGCCACGCAGTCGTTGAGCACACCGGGCGTGTAGCCCACCTGCACGCCGCGGGCCCTGGCGGTGTCGATATCCAGCGCATCAAATCCCACGCCAAAGCTGCTGATCACCTGCAGGTTGGGCAGCGCGGCCATGACATCGCCCCGCAGCCCGATGGCGGCTGTTGTCACCACGCCGGTGAACTGCGCGCCGTGCGCGGCCAGAAAGGCCGCCGCGTCGGGCTGGTCGGCCAGGCACGTGACCTGGTAGTGCGCGGCCAGTTCGGCCTCCAGCGCAGGCAGGGGCGCGCGGCCGATTTGAAGGATGCAGGGCTGGGAAGTGGTGGTCATGTCAGAAGGGGCAGAGAAGGCCATAAAGAAAGGGCTGGACACGCCAGCATGGCGCCCCTGGTGTGGGGCGGGAGCGGGTGCGGGTGCGCAGGGCGCGAGACTGCCCGGACGGAGCCTCGCCCGGCCTGCGTTCAACCATCGGCCGCGGCCGCATTGGCCACAGGTGCACGCGGGGCCAGCACGAACTCCGGGTGTTGCCCGGTGAGCAGCAGAAACATGGCAAACACCGGCCCCTGCATGTTGCGCTCGTCGGACGTGCTCTCCAGCGCCTGCCAGGTGCGCGACTGCACGCCGCCCCGGCTGCCCGTTTGCAGCGGGTAGCCCATCAGCTGGGCCGCCTGCGCCTGGCTGAGGCCCGCAGCGGTGCGCGCGGCCTTGAGCTGGTCGCCGGTGGGGGTGGGCATGGGCAATGGTGTGGGGAACAAAGGCGTTTCAGGCGTCATGGCGGGCGGGTTTTATCGGGCTGCAGATTCGCGAAAATGCTATTATATTTGTAGCTATTGGCGCTTTATGGGTAAGCGCTGGAGGCTAATTTTGCTCGAAATTCTACTGCCGCCATTACATTGCACGGGTTTCTATGCCGCCGTGGTCAAGCTGTGTTCGTTCAGCTGCGCGATGTACGACTCGGGCGCAATGTTGGTGTAGTTGGGCACGTCGGCCATCAGCACCGCCGCTGTCTGTTTGGCAGCGGTCTGCGCCTGCGTCAGGTTGCCAAAAAACGCATTGGTCAGCGCCACCACCTGGCCGGGGCGGGGCTCACCGGGGTAGAGCACGCGGTCGCTCTCCAGTCGTAGCAGGCCCAGCGGCTGGAGCGCCGCGCGGGCAATGCGCATGTGTTCGCCGTGGTAGTAGTCGTGGTTGAAGGTGGCGCCCTCGCGCCAGCGGTACAGGGCGGTGACTTTGATCATCGAGGCCTTTCCATCCGGTAGTTGAAAACCGCCACCGTAGGGATAACTCACCAGCTGCACAGCCGCTTGCGCGACAGTGAGTCGCCCACGCGGCTCAAGTCCCCTTCCTGCGACGTCAGTCCTCTTCCGATTCGCCCAGGAACCCGCCGCTCTGGTGTCCCCACAGCCGCGCATACACGCCACCCTGGCCCAGCAGCTGTGCGTGCGTGCCTTCTTCCACAATGCGGCCTGCGTCCATCACGATCAGGCGGTCCATGGCGGCGATGGTGGACAGGCGGTGGGCAATGGCGATCACGGTCTTGCCCTGCATCAGGCTGTGCAGGCTTTGCTGGATGGCGGCTTCGACCTCGGAGTCGAGCGCACTGGTGGCCTCGTCCAGCAGCAGGATGGGCGCGTCCTTGAGCATCACGCGCGCAATGGCCACGCGCTGGCGCTGGCCGCCCGAGAGCTTGACGCCGCGCTCGCCCACATGGGCGTCGTAGCCCGTGCGGCCCTGCAGGTCGGTCAGCGAGGCGATGAAATCTGCTGCCTCGGCGCGCTCGGCGGCCTTGTGCAGGTCGCCCTCGCTCGCGTCGGGGCGGCCGTACAGGATGTTGTCGCGCATGGAGCGGTGCAAGAGCGAAGTGTCCTGCGTGACCATGGCAATGCTGTGGCGCAGGCTGTCTTGCGTGACGTGGGCGATGTCCTGCCCGTCGATCAGGATGCGGCCGGACTGCACGTCATGAAAACGCAGCAACAGGTTGACCAGCGTGGACTTGCCCGCGCCCGAGCGGCCGATGAGTCCGATCTTTTCGCCGGGGCGGATGGTCAGGTTGAGCTGGTCAATGACCGGGCGGGCGCCGGGGCCGCTGCCGTAGGCAAAGCTCATGTCCTCAAAGCGGACCTCGCCCTGGGTCACGACGAGTGGTTGGGCATCGGGCGCATCCACCACCGTGCGCGGCCGGGTCAGCGTGTTGATGCCGTCCTGGATGGTGCCCACGCTCTCGAACAGCGTGGTCATCTCCCACATCACCCAGTGGGCGTGGCCCGAGACGCGCAGCGTCATGGCAGTGACGGCGGCCACGGCACCGGCACCGACTTCGCCCGCAGACCACAGCCACAGCGCGGTGCCGCAGGCGCCCAGAATCATCGCCACCACTAGGATGTGGTTCACGATCTCGAACCGGCTCACCAGCCGCATCTGCGCATAGCCGGTGAGCTTGAACGCGTCCATGGCCGCGCGCGCAAATTCGGATTCGCGCCGCGTGTGCGAGAACAGCTTGACGGTGGCGATGTTGGTGTACGCGTCGGTGATACGCCCGGTCATCACCGAGCGCGCATCGGCCTGCGCCTTTCCCACCTTGCCCAGGCGCGGCACAAAGTACCAGCAGGCCAGGCCGTAGGCGACCATCCATGCGGCAAAGGGCACCAGCAGCCGCGCGTCGAACCCTGCCAGCAATACCAGGATGGTGACGAGGTAGATGCCCATGCCGATCACCACGTCGGTGGTGGTGAAGATCATGTCGCGCACGGCGAGGGCCGTCTGCATGATCTTGGTGGTGATGCGGCCGGCAAACTCGTCCGCGTAGAACGCCATGCTCTGGCCCAGCATCAGGCGATGAAAGTTCCAGCGCAAGCGCAGTGGGAAGTTGATGGCCAGCACCTGGTGCTTGATGCTGGTCTGCACGGTCACCAGCGCTATGGACGTGAGCAGAAGCGCGGTGATGCCAATCAGCGCGCCCCGGCGTTCGGCCCACAGGGCGCCCGGGGCCGTGGTGGCGATCCAGTCCACCACATGGCCCAGCACCGCAAACAGCAGCGCTTCATAGATGGCAATGGCGGCAGACAGGCCCGCCATGGCGGCCACGTAGCCGCGCAGGCCACGGGTGCCGTCCCACACAAAGGCCATGAAGGCCTTGGGCGGCAGGGTGGGCTCTGCGGGGGGGTAGGGGGGTAAGCGACTCTCGAAATACGTGAACACGTGGCAGGGCTCCTCAGCGCTGCGATGGTAGAGGAGGCCTGCGGACGCGGTGTGTCAGCAGTCGCTTGTCCGCAACTGCAGCAGGGCCGGCACGGCCCCCCGCGGGCCTACATCAGCAACGTGACCACCACAATCACCACGCCCAGTGCCAGATTGATACCCACCAGCGTGCGGATGCTGCCCAGTGCCTTGCCACCGGCGGCCCAGTCCGAAGCCGCCACTGCACGCTGCAGCCGGCGGAACAGCGCAAAACGGATGTGGCCAAAAAGCGCCATCATCACAATGCCCAGCGCGGCCATGATGATCCAGTCCAGCGGCATTGCAAAGCTGCCGCCAGACTGCACTGTCTGCTTGGCCACGCGGCCGATCATCCACAGGCCGCTGCCCAGCACCACCACCACGGCCACGCTCACGGCAGTGAAGAAGCGGCCCAGCACATCGTGCATGAGCCGCACGCGCTGTGGCGGCTCCAGCGACTGCGCTGCGGGCCGCAGGAAGAAATGGGCAAAAACCATGCCGCCAATCCATACGATGATGGAAAGGACATGGACGAGCTGAAGGGCGTTGTAGAGCATGGCGGTGGGGCAGGTGTGGAAGCCCCGGATTGTCCATGAGGCGCAATCCCCGTGCTGCCTCTGTATCACTCGGCCCACTGGGGGCATTGCGACTTCGTTACCGCTTCTCAGTCCGGCGGCGGCGCCACGCGCACCTGGTTGCCGCCGCTTTTCTTGGAAAGGTACATCGCCTCGTCGGCATGCCCCAGCAGGTGGTGCTCTTCACCACCATGGTCGGGATAGATGGCCACGCCAATGCTGGGCCGGATGCTGAGACGGATGCCCTCCAGGTCAAACGGTTGACCAAAGGCCGCCAGGATCTTCTCGGCCGCAGCGGCGGCGTGCTCGCGGGCATGGCCGCTTTCCAGCAGCACCACAAACTCGTCGCCCCCCAGCCGTGCCACCGTGTCGGAGCCGCGCACACATTCCAGCAGCCGCTGGGCCACACGCTGCAGGAGCAGGTCTCCCATGGCATGGCCCAGGGTGTCGTTCACCTGCTTGAAATCGTCCAGGTCCAGGAAGAGCAGCGACAGCAGGCTCTTGTCGCGCCGGGCGCGGGCCAGTGCGGTCTTGAGGCGGTCCAGAAACAGCTGGCGGTTGGGCAGGTGCGTGAGCTGGTCGTACTGCGCCATGTGCTCCAGGCGTTCCAGCATCTGCTTGCGCTCAATCGCGGCCGCGACCTGGGTGGATACGAACTGCAGCAGCTCCTTGTCTTTCTCGGTGTAGCGCGCCTGCTCGGTAAAGCTTTGCAGAACCAGGGCACCGATAGGGCCCTTTTGCGTGTGCAGCGGAACGCCCAGCCAGTACAGGGGCGCGTGGTCGAGGGGCAACTGGCCGCGCAGCGCATCACGCACTTCACGCGCGTGGGGTGTCAGAAACAGCGTGTTGGCGCTGCGGATCACCTCGGCGCACAACGCGTCCTGCACGCTGCGCAGCGGGGCAGGGTTCTGGCCGTGATCGCTCACGTGGTACGGGAAACTGAGCGCTCCACTGCCCGCATCGTAGAGAGCCACCGCAAAATTGCTTGCCGGCAACAGCCGTCCAATGATTTGGTGGATGTGCTCGAACAGGGCCTGCAGGTTCTGCGTGGTGTGGGCGGCTTCAGAGATCGCGTAGATCACCTCGTGCATGGACTCGGTGAACTTGCGTTCGGTGAAGTCGTGTGCCACTGCCACACGCACCTGGTGCTCGGGCAGCCACCGCGCCGTCCAGCGGATGTGGGCAATCGATCCGTCCTTGCGAACGTAGCGGTTTTCAAACTGCAGCTGAATCTGGCCCTCGGTCACGCTCTTGGCCTGGCGCTGCGTGGCCGCAAGATCGTGCGGGTGCACCATGTCCAGCATGCGCTTGCCGATGACCTCCTCCGGGGCGTAACCAAAGATGCGTTCAAAAGCCGGACTGACGTACACGATGGAACTGTCGGGCCGAACCACGCACACAGCGTCGAGCAGGATGTCTACGAGGTTCTGGGGAAGAATGCTTTGCATGGGGGCGCGCACAACGTGCATGAAGCGGCCATTGTGCCGTGTGCCCCCCTGTCTGTGCGGCCCGGGCGCAGCTCGCAGGCCAAGGGGTTTCTGTCCTCAGAGATTGGCGCTTCTGAATTGATAGCATGTCGCGCTTGCTGGAAAAGCGCTGCAAGCGGTTTTTATGGGAACTCAGGTGGCGCACTGCACAGGCAGGGCTTTGCAGGGGCACTGCCCTCGCAAGGTCGACTGTGTGGCGCTGAAAGCACTTTCCACCAAATAACTCATTGGTAACCGGTTGTTGTACCGGCGCTGGTTTCAAAGCATGTTGGAATGCCGCTATCCTGCGCGTTCGCGCTGCGACGGATCACGTGTCGGCCGCCGCCGCCCATTGCTCCTGCATTTCTGCCAAGGCCCGTTCTGATACCGCATGTCTTTGCCAACCCGCCAAACGCCATGGCCCCACTGACGCACAACGGTCGATACCGGCACTGGCTTGTCGGGCTGGGGGTCGCTGCGCTCGGGGTTTCGGTGAGTTCCTGGCTGGCGTGGGAGCAGTACCAGTCCGTGGCCGGCGTCGAGCGCACGCGCTTCATCCAGGAGGCGCGTGCCTTTTCCGATGCGTTGAGCCAGCGCATCGAGGGCAACACCGAAGTTGTCTACGGGTTGCGAGGCCTTTTTACCGTCAATCCGAACCTCACACGTGCCGAGTTCGACCGTGTGGCCAGCAACCTGGACGTGGGTACACGGTTTCCGGGGGTGCGCAACCTGTCATTCACGCGGTGGGTGCCGGGCGCAGAGCGGGCCGCATATGAGGCGCGGGTGCGGGCCGATACCTCGTTGTCGCCACAAGGGTTCCCGGATTTTTCCATCCGCCCGCCCGGCGAACGTACCGAGTATTTCGTTGCCGAGTACCTGTGGCCCATGGTGGGCAATGAAAGCGTGCTCGGCCTGGATATCAGCGCCCAGCCCACCAATCTGGCAGCCATGCAGTACAGCCGGGACAGCGGGCGCACTGTCGCTTCGGCACCGTTCGATCTGATCCAGGAGGAAACGCACAGAGCAGGTTTTGTGATCCGCGTGCCGGTGTTCGACCCAACGGCAGGCACCCCGGAGCCGCGCTTTCTGGGGGCGGTGGCGAGCACCATCCGTGTGTACGACCTCGTGCAGGTGCTGAGCGGGCAGGGGTTGCTGCGCGGGATTGCCGTGTCCATTGCCGACCATGGGTCCGTGCGGGCCGGGGCCACTGATACCACCGTGCGGCCGCTGCTGGCGCAGTCCGCACAGCCGCTGCCGGGCGCCGAACCGTATGTGCGGGACGTCAAGGTCCACGACCGGCTCTGGCGCCTGACGTTTCACCCTGCCCAGTCCTTCCTTTCGGCCACAGAGGCCCGCCTGCCCGCGCTCATCGGCCTGGCCGGTGCGCTGGTGTCGATCCTGCTGGGCACTACGGCGGCGCTGCTGGTTCGCCAGCGCACGCTGGCGCTGGCGCGTGCGCATGCCTCGGACGAAGCGCGCCAGCAAAGCGAGGAACGTTTTCACGCCCTGTTCCACCAGGCCAGCGTGGGCGTGGCGTTGCTGGACACCGCAACCGGACGCTTTCTGCGCGTCAACCAGTGCTTTGCAGACATTCTTGGTTACACCCCCGACGAGATGCTGGCATTGAGCAGTCATTCGATCACGCATCCCGCTGACGAAGCCACCGACGCCCGCCAGCTGGCCTTGCTGAGAAAAGGCGAGACACCCCAGTACCGGGTGGAGCAACGCCTGATTCACCGGCAAGGGCATGAGGTCTGGGCGGATCTGACCGTATCTCCCATGTGGATGCCAGGGGCGGCACCCGACCACCACATCGCGGTGGTGCAGGACATCACTTCCCGCAAGCGCATGGAAGACCATCTGCGCACCAACGAACTGCGGCTGCGCGCGATTCTTGAGCGCCTGCCCATGGGGGTGTGCCTGGTGCAGGACGACGGGAACATCAGTTTTCGCAACCGGCGTTATGTGGAGATCTGCGGCTACACCGAGGCTGCCGTGCCCGATGTGGAGATCTGGTGGCAGCGCGCCTTCCCCAACGTGGGCGAGCGCGAAACCATGCGTGCGCTGTGGGAGGCCGCAACCCACAAAGCGGCGGCGTCTGACGGGGTGGTGCCTGCGGCGGAATACGCCATCTGGTGCGCAGACGGCATCAAGCGGCCTGTGGAGATTTCGGCCGTGCAGCAGGTGGGCGGCTACCTCCTTACCTTGCAGGATCTGAGCGAGCGCAAGGCGGCCGAGGAGGAAATCAAGCACCTTGCCTACTACGACCCCCTCACCAGCCTGCCCAACCGCAGGCTGTTGATGGACCGGCTGCAGCAGGCGCTGGCCACCAGTGCCCGTCACCACCGCAGTGGTGCCGTGCTGTTGCTCGATCTCGACAATTTCAAGACCTTGAACGAAACCCGCGGCCACGACAGTGGCGACACCCTGCTGCAGCAGGTGGCGCACCGGCTGCGCAGCTGCGTTCACGAGGACGACACCGTGGCGCGCCAGGGGGGGGACGAGTTCGTGGTGGTGCTCGAAGACCTGGGCGACAACCCGGAAGAAGCAGCCGCCCGTGCGGAAGAGGTGGGCCAGCGCATTCTGGCCGCCCTGCGAGAGCCCTACATCATCAACGGTGCCGCGCACCACAGCTCGCTGAGCATGGGCGTCACCATCTTCAGCGACATGCGCGAGACTGTGGACGAACTGCTTAAACGCGCTGACCTCGCCCTGTACCAGGCCAAGGATGCAGGCCGTGACACCCTGAGGTTCTACGACCCCAGGATGCAGGCTGCCGTGAGCGCCCGCGCCGCGCTGGAGCTGGACATGCGCATCGGGCTGGCGCAGGGCCAGTTCGAGTTGTATTACCAGCCGCAGATCGACCGCGGCCGGATCACGGGTGCCGAGGCGCTGCTGCGGTGGCGCCATCCGCGTGACGGGTTTGTTTCCCCGGCGCACTTCATTCCGCTGGCCGAAGAGACCGGGCTGATCTTGCCGCTGGGGGAGTGGGTGCTGCAGGCTGCCTGCGCACGGCTGGCGCAGTGGGCCGCGCAGCCTGACCTGGCAGGGCTGGGCCTGGCGGTGAACGTGAGCCCGCGCCAGTTCCATCAGAGCGGCTTTGTAGCCCAGGTGCTGGCCGCACTGGCCAGCTCGGGCGCGCAGGGCCAGAAGCTCAAGCTGGAGATGACCGAAAGCCTGCTGCTGCAGGACGTGGAAGACACCATCGACAAGATGGGCCAGCTGAAGGGCTACGGCGTGGGCTTTTCGCTTGACGACTTTGGCACGGGCTACTCGTCGCTGAGCTACCTCAAGCGCCTGCCGCTGGACCAGCTCAAGATCGACCAGAGCTTTGTGCGCGACGTGCTCACCGACCCCAACGATGCAGCGATTGCGCGCACGGTGGTGGCGCTGGGCACCAGCCTGGGCCTGCGCGTGATTGCGGAGGGTGTGGAGACCGAGGCCCAGCGCGAGTTTCTGGAGCGCCACCATTGCCACGCCTGGCAAGGCTACCTGCTCAGCCCCCCTGTGCCGGTGGCCGATTTTGAGGCGCTGGTGCGCCGTACCAATGGCGCAGTGGATGGCAGCCCTGCGGATGGTGGAGCCTGAAGCACTTGCGCTTCGCCGCAAGTGGCGCGTGAGTGGCAACGCGCTGCTGGAAACCCTTCAGACCCGCAGCCTGGCAGTGCCACCTATGATGCGTTCGCTGCCCCGCTGCCCCTGCCATGTTTTTCAAGAATCCTCCCCAGCCCGTGACGGTTCCCCCGGCGTCATCCACGCAGGCCTTTGACGCCCAGCGCGAGCGGTCGGTGATTGCCGAGATGCTGCTCAGGCGTTCGGCCAAGCTGATCCTGGGGCGCAGCGAGCTGGAGATCATTCGGGGGGTGTGCCAGGCCATCGTGGATGTCACCAGCCACATCCGTCTGGCCTGGACCTGGTTTGGCCCTACCGACACGCAGACCCTTCGCCCGCAGGTGTACGCCGGCCAGGCTGCGGCCTATGCCGAGTCATTGACCATCGAGCGCAACCTGCTTACCCGCATGGGCCCGGCCTTCTCGACGCTGGACGGCAAGGCGGCGGGCCCATTCACGGTGTCACAGTTCTCGCTGTTCGGGCCCTGGCGCGAGGCCGCGCGCCACCATGGAATCCACCACGTGCTGGCCTTGCCCATTGCCTCCACCTTCAATGGTTACAGCGGCATCTTTGTGCTGTATGCCGACCGCGACGGCTACTTTGACGAAGTCGGCGTGAGCCTGTTTGCGGGGTTGGCCGAGCTGTTCGGCTCGCTCATGACCGTGGCCGCCGAGCGCCAGGAACTGCAGCGCGCCGCCTACCACGACGCGCTCACCGGGCTGCTCAACCGCCACGCGGTCGACCTGATCGACCGGCGCGTGTACCGCGCCTCGTTGTTCGAGCCCGCTTCGTCCATCCTGCTCATGGATCTGGACCGTTTCAAGAGCATCAATGACCGTTTTGGCCACGATGCCGGCGACAAGGCCCTGCAGGCGGTGGCCCGGGTGCTGACCGACGCCCTGCGGCGCGGCGACGAAATCATCCGCTGGGGCGGCGAGGAGTTTCTGGTGTGCCTGCCACAAACCGCGCTGCCCGACGCGCTAAAGGTTGCCGAAAAACTGCGCCGGGCGGTAGAGGGCATCACCGATCCCGAGCAGCTCACCGTTTCCATTGGCGCGTGCGAGATCTCTGCGCTGCAGCACCTTCCCCAGGCGGTCGCCCGCGCAGACGAGGCCCTGTTCCAGGCCAAGTCCGGCGGGCGTAACCAGGTGTGTGTACTGCCCTGAATTTGGGTGCGGTATATACCCAAAATTGATAGCATCCAATTGTTATTGGATAAGCGCTAAAAGCTGTTTTTGCTGGTTTTCTGAGTGATGAACGGCGGTAGAGGCCTTCCACCACGCCCGGGGCCTGGGGTCGGGCAGGCGGCGCGGTATCATTCCGGCCTTGTCCACACCCGGCCCAGCCGGAGTGTTTAGCGCCGGGACTGCGCACCGGCGCCCGGTATGACCCCTGCGTCCCATCTGCTTTTATCCGCCATCTGACCCGTGCGTCTTACCTCGATCAAGCTTTCCGGTTTCAAGTCGTTCGCTGAACCCACCAACTTCATGCTGCCCGGGCAACTGGTCGGCGTGGTGGGGCCCAACGGCTGCGGCAAGTCCAACATCATGGATGCCGTGCGCTGGGTGCTGGGCGAGAGCAAGGCCAGCGAGCTGCGTGGCGAGAGCATGCAGGACGTGATCTTCAGCGGCACCACCACCCGCAAGCAGGCCAGCCGCGCCAGTGTGGAGCTGGTGTTCGACAACTCCGACCACCGAGCGGGCGGCCAATGGGGCCAGTACGGGGAGGTGGCCGTGCGCCGGGTGCTCACGCGCGACGGCACCAGCAGCTACTACCTCAACAACCAGCCCGTGCGCCGCCGCGACGTGCAGGACGTGTTCCTGGGTACGGGCCTCGGGCCCCGCGCCTACGCCATCATCGGGCAGGGCACCATCAGCCGCATCATCGAAAGCCGGCCCGAAGAGCTGCGCCTGTTCCTCGAAGAAGCTGCCGGTGTCTCCAAGTACAAAGAGCGCCGCCGCGAGACCGAAAACCGCCTGTCGGACACGCGCGAGAACCTCACGCGGGTTGAAGACATCCTGCGCGAGCTGAACGCCAACCTCGAAAAGCTCGAAAAGCAGGCCGAGGTGGCCGCCAAGTACAACACCCTGCAGGCCGATGCCACGCTCAAGCAGCACCAGCAGTGGTTTTTGAAGCGGGCCGAGGCCGAAGAACAGCAGAACAAGGTGCGCCTCGATGGCCTGCAGGCCGTGAACGACCTCGAAGCGCGCATGGCCGATTTGCGCGCGGTGGAGTCTGATCTCGAAACCATCCGCCAGGCCCACTACGCCGCTGGCGACCAGGTGAACCAGGCCCAGGGCAAGCTTTATGAAGCCACGGCCGAGGTCGGCAAGCTCGAAGCCGAGATCCGCTACGTGATAGAAGGCCGCCAGCGCGTGGAGCAGCGCCTGGTCACGCTGGCCGAGCAGATCGCCCAGTGGCAGGCCCGCAAGGAAGAGGCCGATATTGAGCTCGAAAACCTGGCCGGTGCCGGTGTGGACGCCGAAGAACGCGCCGAGATGCTGGCCGCCCAGGTGGAAGAGCAGGCCATGCAGCTGCCCGACCTGGAAGAGGCCCTCCGCCAGGCGCAAAGCCGCACGGCCGAGCAACGGACTGCCGTCGTGCAGGTGCAGCAGCAAATCGG
Source organism: Acidovorax sp. NO-1 (assembly GCF_000238595.1). Lineage (GTDB taxonomy): Bacteria > Pseudomonadota > Gammaproteobacteria > Burkholderiales > Burkholderiaceae_C > Acidovorax. The sequence goes on from NZ_AGTS01000071.1 coordinate 40,097, forward strand.
CGTGCTGGCCGCCGAGCAGCGCAGCTTTGACGAACAAAGCCGCCAGCTGGACGCCCGCTTCGAACGCCTGCGCACCGACCGCAACGCACTGGCTGCGCCCGACGAAGCCCGCCTGACCAACCTGCGCGAGCAGCTGGAAGAAGCGCAAGAGATCGCCGAAACCACCGCAGCCCGTCTGCACGAGCTGCAGGAGTCCGTGCCCCAACTGGACGACGACCGCCGCGCCCGCCAGCAGGCTGTGAATGCCGAAAGCGCGCGCCAGGCCGAGGTGTCTGCCCGCATGGAGGCGCTCAAGGCGCTGCAGGAAAAGGTCAAGACCGACGGCAAGCTGCGCCCCTGGCTTGCCAAGCATGGCCTCGACGGCCTGCAAGGCCTGTGGAGCCGCATCCACATCGAGCCCGGTTGGGAGAACGCGCTCGAAGCGGCCCTGCGCGAACGCCTGGCCGCGCTGGAAGTAGGGCGCCTGGACATGGTCCGCGGCTTTTTAGGCTCCGGCGGCAACGATGCACCGCCCGCACGCCTGGCCTTCTACAGCGCCCCGGCTGCGGGCCTCCCCGAAACATCTTCACCCCACGCCCGCCTGTCGGACCTGCTGCGCCTGAACGATGCGGGCCTGCGTGCCGTGTTGGTGGACTGGCTGCAGGGCTGCTACACCGCCCCCACGCTGGACGACGCTCTGGCCCGCCGCAGCTCGCTGCAACCCGGCGAAGTGGTGTTTGTGCCCACGGGCCATGCCGTCAGCGCCCACAGCGTGAGCTTCTATGCACAGGACTCCGAGCAGTCCGGCATGCTGGCCCGCGCGCAGGAAATCGAGCACCTCGAAAAGGAGCTGCGCGCGCAGGCGCTCATTGCCGAAGAATCACGCACCGCCCTGGTCCGTGCTGAGGCCGCGTATGCCGACGCCTCCCAGCGCCTCGTGGCCGCACGCCGCGAAGCCACCGAAACCCAGAGCCGCGCACATGAGCTGCAAGTCGAAACCCTGCGCCTTACGCAGCTGGCCGAACAGACCCGCGCACGCAGCCAGCAAATCGACGGCGATCTGGCCGAGGTGGAAGCCCAGCTGGCCGACCTGCAGGAGCGCCGCGTGGCCGCCGAGGCGCGCTTTGAAGAGCTGGACATGCAACTGGCCGACAGCCAGGAGCGCGAGGCCCAGCTGGGCGACAAGGTCATCGAAGCCGAGCGCAAGCTCACCGCTTGCCGCGAACAGCAGCGCACGCTGGAGCGCCAGGCGCAAGAGGCCACGTTCTCGCAACGCAGCCTGGAGGCGCGCCGGGGCGAACTCAACCGCTCCATCGAAACCGCCACGCAGCAGGCCAAGGCCCTGGCCGACGAGGAGCAGCGTGCGCGCGACGAACTCGCCCGTCTCTCTGACGCCGCCGCGCAGGGCGGCCTGCAGGCCGCGCTCGAAGTGAAGATGGAGCGCGAAAAGGCACTGGCCGCCCAGCGCAGCGAATACGACGACCTCACCACCAAGCTGCGCGCCAGCGACGAGCGCCGCATGCAGCTGGAGCGCGCGCTTGACCCACTGCGCCAGCGCATCACCGAGTTCCAGCTCAAGGAACAGGCCGCGCGCCTGGGCCTGGAGCAATACACCACCTTGCTGCAAGACGCCCAGGCCGATCTGGAAGCCGTGGCCCGCTCCATCGAGGAAGGCAATGTGCGCATCGGCGGCCTGCAGAGCGAAATCGACCGCCTGCACCGCGAGATCGCGGCACTGGGCGCGGTCAACCTGGCCGCGCTGGATGAATTGAAGCTCGCCAGCGAGCGCAAGGTGTTCCTTGATGCGCAGACCGCCGACCTGACCGAGGCCATGAACACGCTGGAAGACGCGATCCGCAAGATCGACGGCGAAACGCGCCAGCTGCTCTCGGGCACCTTCGACACCGTGAACGCGCACTTTGGCCGCATGTTCCCCGAGCTGTTCGGTGGCGGCCAGGCCAAGCTCATCATCACCGGCGACGAAATCCTCGACTCCGGCGTGCAGGTGATGGCCCAGCCACCCGGCAAGAAGAACCAGACCATCCACCTGCTGTCGGGGGGTGAAAAGGCCCTCACGGCCATCGCGCTGGTTTTTGCCATCTTCCAGCTCAACCCCGCGCCGTTCTGTTTGCTGGACGAGGTGGACGCGCCGCTCGACGACGCCAACACCGAGCGTTATGCCAAGCTGGTGTCCAGCATGAGCAAGGGCACGCAGTTTTTGTTCATCAGCCACAACAAGATCGCGATGGAGATGGCCGAGCAACTGATCGGCGTGACCATGCAGGAGCAGGGCGTGTCGCGCATCGTGGCCGTGGATATGGAATCGGCCCTCTCCATGGCGGAACTATGAGAGCCCCCCTGAGTCGCTTCGCGCCTTCCCCCCGAGGGGACGACGCCCTCGCTGCGGGGCGGCCCTTGCTAGGCGTCCCTGGCATGGGTTGCGCCAGTTGCGACGGCAGCGGGCGTGCACAGCGCAACGCATAGCTGAAAATCTTTCTTTATGAGCACATTGCAACTGAGTCTGGCCATCATCGGCGGCCTGGTGCTGGCCCTCATCGTGGCCTACAACACCTGGACCTCGCGCCGCAACGCGCCCAAGCGTGCCCTGCCCGCAGAGCACGACCCGGCGGCGGAGCCCGCCCAGCGCCTGGAGCCCGGCTTTGACGCAGGCGCGGCCGGGTCCATGCCGTCTGGCGAGTTCCATGGCCTGGACCGGGGGCCGGAGCCGTCCGAACACAATGTGGACGCGGCCGATGCCCTGCAACTGCCCGTGCCCCCGTTTTCGCCCGAGCGCCGCCCGGGGCTCGACCCGCTCATCGACGTGATCGCCTCACTGCAGCCCGAGCACGTGGTGTCGGGCGATGCGGCGCTGGCCGCCCTGCCGCCCACCCGCCGTGCAGGCAGCAAGCCCTTTGCCATCGAAGGCCTGAACGAAGCCACCCAGCAGTGGGAAACTCCGGCCCCCGGCCAGCGCTACCAGTCGTTCCAGGCGGGGGTGCAGCTGGCCAACCGCATGGGCGCACTCAACGAGATCGAGTTCTCCGAGTTCGTGGTCAAGGCCCAGGCCTTTGCCGACGCCATCAATGCTGCGCCCGACTTCCCCGACATGCTGCAGGAAGTGGCCCGCGCCCGTGAGCTGGACCAGTTCGCCAGCGACCACGATGCCCAGCTCATGTTCATGCTGCGCGCCCGACAGGCCGCCTGGAGCCCCGGCTACGTGCAGCAGAACGCTGCCCGCCTGGGTTTTGTGCCCGGCGCCATGCCCGGCCGCCTGGTGCTGCCTGCCAGCACCCAGGGCCTGCCGCCCTTGCTCACACTGGGGTACGACACGCAAGCCGCGTTGGCCGACGACCCCGACCAGTCCGCCATCCGCGACATCACGCTGAGCCTGGACGTCGCCCAGGTTCACCGCACCGAGCAGCCCTTTGCCCGCCTGCGCGACGTGGGGGCCGCGTTGTGCGAAACCATGGACGGCGTGCTGTGCGACCAGAACGGCACGCCGCTGCCCGCCATGGCCATGGACCCGATCGCTGCAGACCTGGAGCTGCTGTATGACCAGCTGGATGGACGCGATCTGTCGGCGGGGTCGGTGTTGGCGCGGCGCCTTTTCAGCTGAGCGCCGGTGCGGCCATGACCGACAATCTGGATCTTTTTTCGGCTCCAGCGCCCGTGGATATTGCGCCACCAGCTATCAAAATAAAAGCACTGCGCGACCAGCTCAACCAGTGGGCGCACCAGTACTACGTGCTGGATGAGCCCAGCGTGCCCGACGCCGAATACGACCGTGTGTTCCGCGAACTGCAGGCGCTGGAAGCCGTACACCCCGACCTCATCACCCCCGATTCGCCCACGCAGCGCGTGATTGGTGCGGTGATGGAGGGCCTGGCCCCTGTGCGCCACACGGTGCCCATGCTCAGCATCCACACCGAAACCGACACCGAAGCCACCGGCGCGCAGGCGTTTGATGCCCGCGTGCGGCGCGAGCTGGGGCTGTCTGACGCTGACCCTGCCATCGAATACGTGGCCGAGCCCAAGTTCGACGGCCTGGCCATGAGCCTGCGCTACGAAAACGGCCGCCTGGTGCAGGCCGCCACGCGCGGTGATGGCGAGGTGGGCGAGGATGTGACGCACAACATCCGCACCATCCGCCAGATTCCGCTGACTTTGCCTGACGGCGTGCCGCCGCTGCTGGAGGTACGTGGTGAGGTCTACATGCGCCGCGCCGACTTCGACGCGCTGAACGAGCGCCAGCGGGAGCAGGGCGGCAAGACCTTTGTGAACCCACGCAATGCGGCTGCGGGTGCGGTGCGCCAGCTCGACTCCGGCATCACCGCCCAGCGGCCCTTAAGCTTTTTTGCCTATGGCCTGGGCGCCATCACGCCGCCCGGCGATGGCGGGCCGGTGTTCCGCACGCACTACGAGATGCTGCAGACGCTGAAGTCCTGGGGTTTTCCAGTTGCAGCGCAGGTGCAGATTGCGGTAGGTGCTACGGAATTGGTAGCATTTCACCAGCAGGTGGGCGCCAGCCGCGATGCGCTGCCGTACGACATCGACGGTGTCGTCTACAAGGTCAATTCCCTGCAGCTGCAGCGCGACCTGGGCTTCAAGACCCGCGAGCCGCGCTGGGCCGTGGCGCACAAGTACCCGGCCCAGGAGATGGCCACGAAGATCGAAGGCATCGACGTGCAGGTAGGCCGCACCGGCAAGATCACGCCGGTCGCACGCCTGGCGCCAGTATTTGTGGGCGGTGTCACCGTCACCAATGCCACGCTGCACAACCTGTTCGAGATTCGCAAGAAGGGCGTGCGCGTGGGCGACACCGTCATCGTGCGCCGCGCGGGCGATGTGATTCCCGAGGTCGTGGGCGTGATGCCCGGCAAGCGCACGGGGTATGTGCCCAACTTCCGCATGCCCACAGCCTGCCCCGTGTGCGGTAGCGATGTGGTCCGGGAAAAGGGCGAAGCCAACCACCGCTGCACCGGCGGCCTGTTCTGCGCCGCGCAGCGCAAGGAAGCCATCCTGCACTTCGCCGCGCGCCGCGCCATGGACATCGAAGGCCTGGGCGACAAGCTGGTGGACCAGCTGGTGGATGCCAACGTGATCCGCACGCTGCCCGACCTGTACCGGCTGGGCCTTACATCCCTCATCGCGCTGGAGCGCATGGCCGAAAAATCGGCCCAGAACGTGCTGGCCGCGCTCGAAAAATCCAAGCAGACCACCTTGCCGCGTTTTCTGTTTGGCCTGGGGCTGCGCCATGTGGGCGAGGCCACGGCCAAGGACCTCGCTCGGCACTTTGGCACGCTGGACGCCATCATGGATGCGAGCGTGGAGCAGTTGCTGGAGGTGAACGATGTGGGCCCCGTGGTGGCACAGAGCCTGCACACCTTCTTCCAGCAGCCGCACAACCGCGAAGTGGTCGAACAACTGCGCGCCTGCGGCGTGACGTGGCCCGAAGGCCCGGTGGCCGAGCGCGCTCCGCAGATCCTGGCGGGCAAGACCGTGGTGCTGACCGGCACCTTGCCCACGCTGAGCCGCGACGCCGCCAAGGACATGCTGGAAGCCGCTGGCGCCAAAGTGGCCGGTTCGGTCAGCAAGAAGACCAGCTATGTCGTGGCGGGCGAAGAGGCCGGCAGCAAGCTGGCCAAGGCGCAGGAGCTGGGCGTGCCGGTGCTGGACGAAGCCGGCATGCTAGCGCTGCTGGCGGGTCACGCGGACCTGGCAACTCCCCAAGGGGCGCAGTGATGGCTCTGGCCCGGCGCGCTCCCCGGCTGGGCCTGGCCCTGGGCAGCGGCTCGGCGCGTGGGTGGGCGCACATCGGGGTGCTGCAGGTGCTGGACGAGGAGGGCATCCGGCCCGACATCGTCTGTGGCTCGTCGATTGGCGCGCTGGTGGGGGCCGCCTACGCGGCGGGCGAGCTGCAGCGGTTTACCGAATGGGTGCAGGGCCTGGGCATGCGCGACGTGTTCGGGTTCATGGACTTCAACATCACCGGGGGCATGCTCAAGGGCGAAAAGCTCATTGCCTTCTGGCGCCGCAACTTTGCGGACTTCGACATTGACCGCTCGCCCATGCCGTTTGGCGCCGTGGCCACCGACCTGCACTCGGGCGCCGAAGTCTGGCTGCGCCACGGCTCCATCGCCGATGCGGTGCGGGCCTCCATCGCGCTGCCGGGGCTTTTCACGCCCGTGATGCGCGACGACGGGCGGCTGCTGGTGGATGGTGGCCTGGTCAACCCGGTGCCCGCATCGCTGGCCCGGGCCATGGGGGCCGACATCGTGATCGCGGTGGACCTGAACTCCGACATCCTGCACCGCCACATGCGGCCGCTGGCCGTGGTGCGCGAGGCGCCCGCCCCCGAGGCGCTGGAGGCAGACGCTGCCGGTGCCGCTGCCCCGGAGCCCGTGCCCGAGCCGGCCCGCAATGTCGACTGGGTGCGGCGCCTGAAGTTCTGGACGCCCGATGCCGGCGCGGCGGCGCCTGTGGCCCGGCCGGTGCCGGTGCCCTCCGTGCTGGATGTGGTGATGACCAGTGTCAACATCATGCAGATGCGCATCACCCGCAGCCGCATGGCCGGCGACCCGCCGGAAGTCATCGTTGCGCCCGCGCTGGCAAACCTGGGGCTGCTCGACTTCCACCGCTCAAGCGAGGCCATTGCCGAAGGCCGCCGGGCCGCCCAGGCCAGCCTGCCGCAGCTGCGGAGGTTCATGGGCTGATGAACTATTATTTTGATAGCTGCTTGCGCTTTACTGATAAGCGTCAGCGGCATTTTTTATTCAATTTCTGATGACATCTACTTCTTCAGCGCAGGCACTGTGGGCCCGGGTGCGCGGCGCACTGGCCTTCGTTTTCCGCCGGCCGCAGCGCCTGCTGTCGCTGCGCAGCGGCTGCTGGCTGCTGGCCATGGTGCCCGTGGCGCTGCTGGTGTACGCGCTGGCGCTGGTGCCCTTCACGCCCGGCATCAGCGACATCCGCAAGGCCAAGAGCGAGTTGCCCGCGCAGCTCGTGTCGGTGGACGGCAAGCTGCTGGCCGAATACCGCTGGGCCAACCGCGAATGGGTGGAGCTCCACCAGATATCCCCCAATGTGGTCAAAGCCCTCATCGCCACCGAAGATCACCGCTTTTACGACCACTTCGGGCTGGACTGGAAGCGCACGGCATCGTCGGTGGTGCATACGCTGCGGGGCGATCCGCAGGGCGGCTCCACCCTCACGCAGCAGCTGGCGCGCAATCTGTTTCCCGAGGAGATCGGGCGCTCGCGCGTGTTCCCGCAGGCGCTCACGCGCAAGCTCAAGGAGGCGATCACGGCCGTCAAGATCGAGGCCTCGTACACCAAGGACGAGATCCTGGAGACCTACCTCAACACCGTACCGTTTTTGTACAACGCCTACGGCATCGAGATGGCCGCCCGCACGTATTTCGACAAGTCGGCCGACAAGCTCAACGTGCTGGAAAGCGCCACGCTGATCGGCATGCTCAAGGGCACGGCCTACTACAACCCGGTGCTCAACCCCGAGCGGGCGCTGGCGCGGCGCAACACGGTGCTGTCGCAGATGGTCAAGCGCGGCCAGCTCGGGGCTGACCAGTTCGAGCGGCTCAAGGTGCGCCCGCTGGGGGTCAACTTCGAGCGGCAGACCGAGGTCATGGGCCCGGCATCGCACTTTGCGATGCAGCTGCGCAAGCAGCTGCTGGACTGGGCCGACAGCCGGGGCTACAACCTGTATGCGGATGGTCTCATCATCCGCACCACCATCGATTCGCGCCTGCAGGCCATCGCCAACCGTGCTGTGGCACGCCACGGCCAGCAGCTGCAGGGCGTGGCCGACACCGCCTGGTCGCAGCGCAATGGCTGGGGCCCGGGCAACGAGCTGGTGCAGACGCTGGTGCGCGAGAGCGCGGAGTACCGTGCGGCGCTGGACAAGGGAGAGGCGCCTGAAGACGCGCTGCAGGCCCTCCTGGCCGACGAGGCCTTCCTGCGCAGGCTGCGCACCGAGAAGACGCGTGTGCAGGCGGGTTTTCTTGCGCAGGACCCGGTGACCGGCCATGTGCTCGCCTGGGTGGGCAGCCGCGACTTTGCGCAAGACCCGTTTGACCATGTGCAGGCGGCGCGGCGCCAGCCGGGCTCCACGTTCAAGCCGTTTGTGTATGGCGCGGCGTTTGCCAACGGGGCATCACCCAACGACACGCTGATGGACTCGGCCGTGGAGATCCCGCTGGGCGGCGGCCGCGTGTGGCGCCCCACCGATGGCCGCGCCCCCAGCGATGAGCCCATGACGCTGGCGGATGGCCTGGCGCTTTCCAAGAACACCATCACCGCCCAGGTGATGCAGCAGGTGGGACCGGCCCGTGTGGCCGAGGTGGCACGGGCTTTGGGCGTGCGCCAGTCGCCGCTGGAGGAGGTGCCGTCCCTGGCCCTGGGCACGAGCCCGGTCACCCTGAAGGAAATGGTGACGGCCTACAGCTCCATCGTGAACCTGGGCCGCTATGTGGAGCCCGTGCTCATCACCCGCATCGAGGACCGCCATGGCAAGGTGCTGGAGACCTTCGCCAGCTCCGCGCCCGCGCCGGTGTTTGACGCGCGTGCGGCGCAAACCCTGCGCAACACCATGCGTGGCGCGGTGGACAAAGGCACGGCCACGGCCATCCGCACGCGCTACGGCATCCAGGCCGACGTGGCGGGCAAGACCGGCACCACGCAGGACAACACCGATGGCTGGTTCATCCTGATGCACGCGCGCGTGGTGGCGGGCGCTTGGGCGGGCTTCAATGATGGCCGCATCACGCTGCGCAGCGACTACTGGGGGCAGGGCGCACGCAGCGCACTGCCCATGGTGGGCGAATTCATGCAGCAGGGGCTGCGCGCCAAGGTGATAAATGCCAGCGAGCGGTTTGTGGATGAATTCGACGTGCCGCCCCCAGCGGACACGTCGCTGGGCAGCATGCGCGAATGGATTCGTGGGCTGTTCAGTAGTGGTGATACCCCCTCTGCACCACCAATGCCCCCGCCAGGCACCTTGCCCCCGGTGACTACGGACGATGCACCGTATGTGCCGCGGCAGCCCACTGCGCCCCCCGCGCCGGTCGTCGTCACCCCTCTTGCGCCCCTGGCGCCCGCCGTGCCAACGCAATAACGGGTTGGCGAGTGGGCGGTTGAACCGTTGATCGGCGTAGAAGACACTGCCGCTGCATGGTGTTCGATGCCGACGCCGTGTCTCCCCAGAGGGCGCGATGCAGTCGTTGACAGGGGCCGCAGAGTTCTTGCCACGCGTGGCATCCGACAGGTGAACCACCACACTCGAAAGTCGGCCCCATACCCTGCTTTCGGCAAAAAGGTGGGCTCTCGCGGTGTTGCGGTTCTAGGGTTTCATGAGCCGCTCTCGACCGGTCGCTGGGCCTGCCTCCGTGCTCGGGTACATGCCAAGATGCGGGCGCGAGCGGCGCCAGGTCCAGAATGAAAAAAATAGAGGGAACATTCTGGTGCGCTGCGCGTTGAAGCAGTTGTTCAACCATGCGAATCTTCAGCCACCTCGATGACGAAGAATGCGCCGCGCACGCACAGCGGGGCGACCGCGCGGCGTTTTCCGAGCTGGTGGTGCGGTTTCAGGATCGTATCTACCGCTTTCTGGTACGGCTTACTCGGTCGCCTGACGACGCACTGGAGCTGACGCAGGAAACGTTCCTGAATTCCTACCAGGCACTGCCGCGTTGGACACCCGATGCCCGGCTGAGCACCTGGCTGTTTCGCATTGCCCGCAACCTGGCTTTTGACTGGCTGCGGCGGGGCAAGCGCGTGGACTTTGTGCCCTGGGACGAAGACGAAGCCGCCAGCCACCCCAACCCCGCACCGCCACCCGATGCCGTGCTGGAGACGGCGCAGCGCTACCAGGGACTGGAAAAAGCCCTGGCGCGCCTGCCCCCCGAACACCGCGAGATCCTGCTGCTGCGGGAAATCGAAGAAATGTCCTATGACGACATTGCCGCCGTGCTCAACCTGAACACCGGCACCGTCAAGTCGCGCATTGCACGGGCGCGCGCTGGACTGCTGGAAAAAATGCCGCGCTGAATGGAGACCTCGCCATGACCTGCCCACGACACGCCGACTTGTCTGCCTATGCGGACGACATGATGCAACCCGCCGAACGCGCCCGCTTCAGCCAGCACGTGGCGGGCTGCCCGGTGTGCCAGCACCGGCTTGATGAAATTACCGCCCTGGGGCAGAGCCTGCGCGCCATGCCGTCGCCCCAGCTGGGCTTTGATCTGACTGCTCAACTGAATGATCGACTCAACCAACGCTTGCGTGACCGCCAGCGCGCGTCGCGTCCAGGGCCTACCTGGGCCGGCTGGTTGGGCTGGATGCCGGCAGGGCTGGCTGGCGGACTGGCGCTGGCGTCGGGCATCTGGCTGGGCGGCCTGCTGCTGGGCGGCGGTGCTGCCATTGCACCGGGTGCCGGTCTGGTGCGGGTGTTCGATCCGGTGCCGCCGGGTGGCCTGTGCGCCGCCGCAGAACTCTGTCGTCTTTCGAAAGGAATGCCATGAACCGCCGCAGCGTACCCGCATGGCTTCTGGCCGTGTCGCTGGCCCTGAACGCGGGCATCCTTGTAGCCGTTGCCATGCACCTGTTGCAACCGCAGTCGAGTGTGGATGCCGTGCGGAAAAGTCCCGTGAACCTGCCAGATTACCTGGAACTGAGTGCCGAGCAGCGCCTGCGCTGGCAACAGCTCGAACCCGACTTCCTGCGCGATCTGACCGCGAACTGGGCCGAGATCCGGCGCCACCGCGAGGCGCTGGTGCGTCACATTTTTGCCGACCCGCCGCAGCGCGGCGCCATCGACGCAGAGCAGGCCCGCATTGCCGCCTTGCAGGACGTGCAGCAGCAACGCGTGATTGCGCAACTGCTGGCGGAGCGCGCGCTGCTCGACGAGGGGCAGCGTGCCCGCCTGATGACCCTGCTGCTCAGCCGCTATGCCCAGGAATCCACTGAAGAGGAACTTCTGCACCGCGATTGATGCCTGGGCGTAGCCGCTGAGGGGCGTGGCAGCCAAAGGTTTTATCAATAAAAGATGCAAATACTTGGAACATTTTTGATCACTCTTCGTTTGAAGCAACAAGGCCCGGCAATTGCCGGCCCTTTTTGTTCAACCTACCGGAGTCTTCTCATGAAATCCCCTCTGTACCTTGTGCTCGCCGCCGCCTTGACCCTGCCGTTTGCCACGCTGGCTGCCAGCCCGAGTGCCCATGACCACGGTGCGACCGCGCCCCAGAAAATCGAACTCAATGCGGGCAAGAAATGGCACATCGATGCCCCGCTGCGCCAGGGCATGAATGCCATGCACAAGGCCGTGAACCGCACGCTGGCGCTGGCCCACGCGGGCAAGGCCCAGGCAGCCGACTACGACGCCTTTGGCGCGGAAGTCTCCAAACAGGTCGCGTACATCGTGGAGAACTGCAAGCTCGAACCCCAGGCCGATGCCCAGTTGCACATCGTGATCGGCGAGATTCTGGGCGGCGTGGATGCCGCGCAAGGCAAGGAAGGCGACAAGGCGCGCGCGGAAGGGGTGGTGAAGGTGGCCCAGGCACTCAACACCTATGGCAGTCATTTCAACCACTCAGGATGGAAAGCCATTCCTTTGCCTTTGTCGCACTGAGCGAACACGGGCCAGTGCGTATGGCCGCCGCCGGCCGCAGGCTGTGGCGGCGCGTTATTCCACGTCGATGCAGTGCAGCCCGAACTGGCCGGCCCTGCGGTCGGCGAAATACGCCTCAAGCGTTTGCTTCACTGTACGAAAAGCCAGCTCGTCCCACGGTATTTCTTCTTCTGTGAACAGGCGCGCTTCGATGGTTTCGTAGCCGGGATTGAACTGGTCACTGAGCAAGGCCGCGCGGTAGAACAGGTGCACTTGACCCACGCGGCGCACGTTGAGCAAGCCGAACAGCGGGCCCATCTCAATCTGCGCGCCGGCCTCTTCGTCGGTCTCGCGGGCGGCACCCTGGGCGGTGGTTTCGTCCAGTTCCATGAAACCTGCGGGCAGCGTCCATTTGCCCCAGCGCGGCTCGATGTTGCGTTTGCACAGCAGGATTCGCCCGTCGGCCAGCTCAGGCACGGTGCCCACCACGTTCAGCGGGTTTTCGTAATGCACCGTGTTGCACTCGGGGCAGACGGCGCGCGGCTTGGTGTCCCCGTCGTCTGGCAGGCGGTACACCACGGCGGTGCCACATTCGCGGCAGTGTTTGATGGGGCTGCGGTGGGTCATGCAGGGTTTTGAATGAAATAGAGCGCTAGCGCTTATGGTGTAAGCGCTAGCAGCTATTAAAAAGTGAGTATATGGCGGCGCGCCTGAGCGTGCCCGGCGCTACACCACGCTCAGGCGCAGCGTGCCCAGGCCCGATACGCCGCCTTCCAGCACATCCCCGCGCACGACCGCGCCCACGCCTTCAGGGGTGCCGGTGTAGATCAGGTCGCCGGGCTGCAGCTCCCACGCGGCCGACAGGTGTTCGATGGTTTCGGCGATGTTCCAGATGAGCTGGGCCACGGTGCTGCGCTGCTTGTCTGTGCCATTGACCTGCAGCCAGATGTCGGCCTTGGCCACGTCACCCGCCTGGGCTGCCGGGGTGATGGGGCCGATGGGGGCGCTGGCGTCAAAGCCCTTGCCGATGCACCAGGGGCGGCCCTGCTTTTTCATGTCGTTCTGCAGGTCGCGGCGTGTCATGTCCAGGCCCACGGCATAGCCGAAGATGTGGCTCAGCGCATCGGCGGCCTGGATGTTTTTGCCCCCCTTGCCAATGGCGACCACCAGTTCGATCTCATGGTGCAGGTTGGCGGTCAGGCTGGGGTAGGGCAGCTGGCCGGTGTCTCCGGCATTTACCACCACCAGTGCGTCGGCCGGTTTCATGAAGAAGAAGGGGGGCTCGCGCCCGGTGAAGCCCATCTCTTTGGCGTGCTCTTCATAGTTGCGCCCCACGCAGTAAATGCGGTGCACGGGAAAGCGGTCATTGCTGCCCGCAACCGGCACGCTGGCCACGGGTGCGGGAGGAAAAACGTAGCTCATGTCAGCCTTTCATGGGTGATTGGTCAAGCACTGCGTGGCAGTGTGCCATGGGCAGGGGCGGCCTGCTGCGGGCGCTACACTCGCGCCCATGGCAAAGAGCTTCGATTTCCACAACACGCCCGGCCATCTGGTTCGCCGTGCGCACCAGCGTACCGTGGCGCTGTTCATGGAAGAGACCGCAGGGTTTGATGTGACACCGGTGCAGTTCGCCATCCTGCACGAGTTGCTGGCCCGGCCGGGGGAAGACCAGGTCACGCTGGCATCGCGCGTCGCCTTTGATGCGGCCACCTCGGGGTCGGTGATCGGGCGGCTGGAAAAGCGCGGCTGGATCCGGCGCGAGCCCGACACCCGCGACCGCCGCCGCAAGCTGCTGTGGATCACGCCGGAAGGCGAAGTGGCCGCCCTGCAGATGCGCGACGCGGCCCAGCGCGTGCAGGAGCGCCTGACGGCACCGCTGACCCCACAGGAGAGTGGGGTCCTGATGGAGCTTTTGTCCAGAATCGTCTACAACCACCAGGACCCGGCGGGCACATCCGGCGCCTGATGGCCGCGCCAGCGGCGCCCCTCCTGCTGCCTCCGTTGCGCAGCAGGGCCCGGGCTCACAGGCACATTCTTTCCATTCACCACAGACCCCTGCATGCAGCTCTACAACTACTTCCGCTCCTCCGCCTCGTTCCGTGTGCGCATCGCGCTGCAGATCAAGGGCCTGGGGTACGACTACGTGCCGGTGCATCTCGTCAAAGGCGAACACCAGGCCGCTGACTATGCCAGCCGCATTGGGGATGCCCTGGTGCCCACGCTGGTCACGGACGACGGGGCGGCCCTCGCACAGTCGATGGCCATCATCGAATACCTGGACGAAACCCACCCCACGCCTGCGCTGCTGCCGGCCGACGCCCTGGCCCGCGCGCGCGTGCGGGCCCTGGCACAGATGGTGGCGTGCGAGATTCACCCGCTGAACAACCTGCGCGTGCTCAGGTATCTGGTGCGGGAGCTGAAAGTGCCGGAAGACGCCAAGAACGCCTGGTACCACCACTGGGTGCGCAGCGGGCTGGAGGCTTTCGAGCGCCAGCTGGCACTGCTCGCGCAAGAGCGCGCGGCCCAGGGCCTGCCGCCCTCGGTGCTGTGCTGGGGCGACACGCCCACGCTGGCCGACTGCTGCCTGGTGCCGCAAATCTTCAATGCCCAGCGCTTCAACGTGCCCCTGGACGGACTGCCGCTGACCCTGGGTGCGTTCAACGCGTGCATGGCGCTGCCTGCCTTCCAGCAAGCACAGCCCTCGGCCTGCCCCGACAGCGAGGCCTGATGGCCCGGCCTGGGCAGATCGCCTTGCACGACTGGCTGGTGCCCGACTGGCCAGCCCCCACCGGTGTGCACGCTGTGTGCACCACCCGCCATGGGGGCGCAAGCCTGCCCCCGTTCGACAGCCTGAACCTGGGCATCCACGTCGGCGACGACGCGCAGGCCGTGCTGGCCAATCGCGGCATCCTGCAGTCGGCGCTGCAGGCGCACACGCCCGGTGCGCGCGCGGTCTTCCTGAGCCAGGTGCATGGCAATGGCGTGGTCTGCCTGGAGCCTTCCACACCCGACGGTACCGAGGCCGATGCGTGCGTCTCGAGCACCCGGGGAGTGGTCTGCACCATCATGGTGGCCGACTGCCTGCCCGTGTTGCTGGCCCACCGCTCGGGACTTGTTGTAGGCGCCGCGCACGCGGGCTGGCGCGGGCTGGCGGGTGCGCACGGCCGGGGCGTTCTGGAGGCAGTTTTTGAGCGTTTTAGTACTCTGGCGCTTGATGGTAAAGCGCCAACAGCTATCAAATACGAAGCAAAACCCGGTATCCCGGAGTCAAGCCTTGCCACGCCAGTCGCGCAGGACACCCTGGCCTGGCTGGGGCCCTGCATCGGCCCGCAGGCGTTTGAAGTGGGGGCCGAGGTGCGCGCCGCCTTTTGCGACACCGACCCGGCCGCGCAGCACTGCTTTGTGCACCGCGCGGGCGCACCGGGCAAATTCCTGTGCGATCTGCCGGCCCTGGCCCGCCTGCGCCTGCGGGCACTGGGGATCCAGGGTGTATATGGCAACGACAGCACGCCCCCATGGTGCACCGTGGCCAACGCGTCACGGTTCTTTTCGCACCGGCGCGACAGCGTGGCCCTGGGGGGCAGCGGGCGCCTGGCCGCCAGTATCTGGCTCGGCTGAGTCCGGGCCGGCAGCCTGCTGGGCCGCGAGCGCCGCCTGTTCTGCGTCGTGGGCCGCCTGCGCGGCCGCCTCGCGCGCCTTGATCTTGCGTTTGCGGCCGGGCGTACCCAGGATGTACACCAGAATGCCCATGGGCAGCAGCCCGTAAAGCGCAAACGTGACCAGCGCGCCCAGCAGGGTGCCCTGCGGGCTGGTGGCTTCGGCCACGGCCATCATGAGCGTCACGTAAGCCCAGGTAATAACGATGAGGTACATTGGTTTGTCGTGTTCAGTGCAAGCGTGGGAATCCGTTGCCACGCGCGGTGGCGTCGGCAACAATGGACCGGAAAAACCAGCGGGCCGAGCCCCTGCCGCTGCAAGCGATCAACCATCGAGGTAAGAGAATGAATTCTGAATCACCGTGGGCCGAGAGCGCTCAGCAGTTCCAGAAGATTTTCGGGCAAAGCTGGGCGCAGGCCCTGCAATCGTTTCAGAAACTGGACTTGGGCACGCAAGTACCTGCCGCGGCTCCGCTGAAACTCTCACAGAACAAATTGCAGGCCTTGCAGCAGCAATACCTCAAGGATGCCCAGGAGCTTTGGGCGCAGGGCCTGCAGGGCATCCCCGAGGTCAAGGACAAGCGCTTTGCGGGCGAGGGCTGGGCCAGCAACCCTGTGGCTGCGTTTTCTGCCGCCGCTTACCTGCTCAACGCCCGCACCCTGATGGGCCTGGCCGACGCCGTGGAGGCCGACGAAAAGACCAAGGCGCGCATCCGGTTCGGCGTGGAGCAATGGATGGCCGCCATGGCGCCCAGCAACTTTCTCGCCTTCAATGCCGAAGCGCAGAAAAAAGCCATCGAGACCAAGGGCGAGAGCATTGCCAAGGGAATGCAGAACCTGCTGCACGACATCACGCAGGGCCATGTGTCGATGACCGACGAAAGCCTGTTCGAGGTGGGCCGCAACGTGGCCACCACCGAAGGCGCGGTGGTGTACGAGAACGAGCTTTTCCAG
Source organism: Acidovorax sp. NO-1 (assembly GCF_000238595.1). Lineage (GTDB taxonomy): Bacteria > Pseudomonadota > Gammaproteobacteria > Burkholderiales > Burkholderiaceae_C > Acidovorax. Next base: position 56,308 of record NZ_AGTS01000071.1, read on the forward strand.
TTGCTCGAATACAAGCCGCTCACCGCCAAGGTGTATGAGCGGCCCTTCCTGCTCGTGCCGCCCTGCATCAACAAGTTCTACATCCTGGACCTGCAGCCCGAGAACTCGCTGATCCGTTACGCCGTGGAGCAAGGCCACCGCACCTTTGTGGTGAGCTGGCGCAACCCCGACGACAGCCTGGCCCACAAGACCTGGGACGATTACGTGGAAGACGGCGCCATGGCCGCCATCGACGTGGTGCAGAACATCACCGGCGCCGAGCAGATCAATGCGCTGGGCTTTTGTGTGGGCGGCACCATCCTGTCGAACGCGCTGGCCGTGCTGGCAGCGCGCGGCGACGAGCCCGTGGCCAGTGCCACCTTCCTCACCACGCTGATCGACTTCACCGACACGGGCATTCTGGACGTGTTCATCGATGAGGCCTTCGTCAAGTTCCGCGAGATGCAGATGGGCAATGGCGGCCTGATGAAAGGCCAGGACCTGGCCTCCACCTTCAGCTTCTTGCGCCCCAACGATCTGGTCTGGAACTACGTGGTGGGCAACTACCTCAAGGGCGAGACGCCACCGCCGTTCGACCTGCTCTACTGGAACAGCGACAGCACCAACCTGCCCGGGCCGTTCTACGCATGGTATCTGCGCAATTTCTACCTCGAAAACAACCTGGTCAAGCCCGGCAAGCTCACCGTGTGCGGCGAGAAGATGGACCTGTCCAGCCTGACCATGCCGGTGTATATCTACGGCTCGCGCGAGGACCACATCGTGCCCATCAACGCTGCCTATGCGTCCACGCAGGTGCTGCCGGGCAAGAAGCGATTCGTCATGGGGGCTTCGGGCCACATTGCGGGCGTGATCAACCCGCCCGCCAAGGGCAAACGCAGCCACTGGATCCGTGCGGACGGCAAGCTGCCCGCCACACTCGACCAATGGCTAGGCGGTGCGACAGAACACCCCGGCAGCTGGTGGACGGACTGGTCAGGCTGGCTCAAGAGCCATGCCGGCAAGCAGGTTGCGGCGCCCAAAACCTACGGCAAGGGCACCAAGTTCAAGGCCATCGAACCTGCGCCCGGTCGCTACGTTAAGCAAAAGTCCTGACTTATAAGTCTCCACAAGGGCTGCGAGAATCAGCTCGCATCCCGCCGGGGCGCGAAGCCGCTCCGCACCGAACCACCCCGAAAGGACTTTCCATGGAAGACATCGTCATCGTTTCAGCCACCCGCACCGCGGTGGGCAAATTTGGCGGCGCACTGGCCAAGACCCCCGCGACCGAGCTGGGTGCCATCGTGATCCGCGAAGCCATCGCACGTGCCGGGCTGCAGGCTGACCAGATCGGCGAAGTGATCATGGGCCAGGTGCTGACAGCCGGTGTGGGCCAGAACGCGGCGCGCCAGGCGGCCATGAAAGCCGGTGTGGCCAAGGAAACTCCGGCCCTCACCATCAATGCCGTGTGCGGCTCGGGCCTGAAGGCTGTGATGCTCGCGGCACAGGCCGTGGCCTGGGGCGACAGCGACATCGTGGTGGCCGGCGGCCAGGAAAGCATGAGCCTGGCACCCCACGTGCTGCCGGGCTCGCGCGACGGCCAGCGCATGGGCGACTGGAAGCTGGTGGACACCATGATCGTGGATGGCCTGTGGGACGTGTACAACCAGTACCACATGGGCATTACCGCTGAAAACGTGGCCAAGCAGTACGGCATCACCCGCGACATGCAGGACGCACTGGCGCTGGCCAGCCAGCAAAAGGCTGCCGCTGCACAGGATGCCGGCAGGTTCGTGGATGAAATCGTGGGCGTGAGCCTGGCCCAGAAGAAGGGCGACCCCATCCTCTTCAATACCGACGAATACCTCAACCGCAAGACCAACGCCGAAGCCCTGGCGGGCCTGCGCCCGGCGTTTGACAAGGCTGGCAGCGTGACGGCCGGCAACGCCTCGGGGCTGAACGACGGTGCTGCGGCCGTGGTGGTCATGACCGCAAAAAAAGCGGCGGCCCTGGGCCTCAAGCCCCTGGCCCGTATCGCCGCTTTTGGCACCAGCGGCCTGGACCCTGCCACCATGGGCATGGGCCCCGTGCCTGCCTCGCGCAAGGCCTTGCAGCGTGCTGGCTGGAACGCCGCCGATGTGGACCTTTTCGAGCTGAACGAAGCCTTCGCGGCCCAGGCCTGCGCCGTGAACAAGGAGTTGGCGATTGACCCCGCCAAGGTCAACGTGAATGGTGGCGCCATTGCCATTGGCCATCCCATCGGCGCATCCGGTTGCCGCATTCTCGTCACGCTGCTGCACGAAATGCAGCGCCGCGATGCCAAGAAGGGCCTGGCCGCGCTGTGTATCGGTGGCGGCATGGGCGTCTCGCTGGCGGTGGAACGCTGAGTCAAAGGCCCCCGTACGGGGTTTGCCTGGGTGACGCCTGTGCCGCGTTGGTGATCCAGCGGCACCGGTTGCACCGAAGAAGCTGCAGTGACATGCAGCTTTTTTATTGCCCGCTGTCAGAAAAATAAATAGGCAGTCAAAAAATTACCGTATGGTTTATGATTCAGCCATATTGGTAACAAATTGATTCTAAATGTCTATTTTTTCTGCCCACCCAGCGGATTTCTCGGAACCGTCTGGTGGTCCGGACCCTGGCGCCTTGCTGGGTGACCGTGTCATCCTGGCTGCGATTGCACTGAGTTCGCTCGCAGCCATCGCGCTGGGCGTGCAGTTTGTGGAATCGATGCTGGCGCTGACCTCAGTGCTGGTGCTGGGGGCGATCGCTGCTGTGGCGTATGCGGTGGCTCGTGGCACGCTGGCGTCGCGTCTGGTGTTGTCGTTTGTGCAGGTCAGCCTGGTGGCCCTGCATATCCAGCTGGCCCGGGGGATGCTGGAGTTCCATTTCGGTGTGTTCGTGACGCTGGCGCTGTTGCTGGTGTACCTGGATTGGCGCCCCATCGTCTGGGCGGCAGGGTTGTTTGCTGTGCACCACGTGGTGTTTGATCGTCTTCAGGCGGCCGGGTTTGGCCTGTATTGCGTCACTTCCCCCAACCTGGCACAGGTCATGTTGCACGCACTGTATGTGGTGATCCAGACGGTGCTGGAGGTTGTCCTGGCCGTGAAGATGGGCCGCACGGTGCAGGAATCCACTGAGCTGCGACGCCTGACCTCTTCGCTGGCGCAGGGCGATCGCATCCGCCTGGATATGTCGCACTTGGTAGTCCGCACACCCGGCGGGCGAGCCCTCAAAGAGGCCCTGGAGCGCATGCACCAGACGGTTGTCACCGTACAGCAGGCCGCAGCCGGTATGGCCGTGGCGTGCGAAGAAATCGCAAGCGGAGCGCAAGACCTGTCTGTACGCACCGAACATGCAGCCGGCAGTTTGCAAGCCACCTCTGCCAGCATGGAACAGTTGACAGGCACCGTGGGCCAGACAGCCGCTGCGTCCGCTGAGGCCAATACCCTGGCGGTGTCGGCGGCAGGTGTAGCCCGGCGCGGTGGGGATGTGGTGGGCGAGGTGGTGCGTACCATGCGCGATATCAACGAAGGCTCAGCCCGCATTGCCGACATCACGGGCGTGATTGATTCCATTGCGTTTCAGACCAACATCCTTGCCCTCAATGCGGCTGTGGAGGCTGCGCGTGCTGGCGAGCAGGGGCGCGGATTTGCGGTGGTGGCCACGGAAGTGCGCGGGCTGGCCCAGCGCTCAGCGCAAGCAGCGCGCGAGATCTCGGGCTTGATCAGCGCTTCAGTGCAAAAGGCGTCACAGGGAGGGCAATTGGCTGATGACGCCGGACGGACCATGGCCGAAATTGTGGGATCGGTCGAACGTGTGAGCGCGAGGATGGGTGAAATTCACACCGCAGCCCGAGACCAGTCTTCGGGCATAGCGCAGGTCAACCAGTCCATCGGCCTGCTTGACCAGATGACGCAGCAAAATGCCGCACTTGTTGAGGAGTCGGCTGCAGCTGCCGCAACACTCAAGGGTCAGGCTGACCGGCTGGCCGGGGCGGTGGCGGTCTTTGTGCTGTAGTTGCAGGAGCCGCATCCGGGGATATGGTCTGCGTAGCAATGCGAGGCCGCTGCCTTGTAATGATGCGTTACCATGTTTCTCCATGACAGCGACCATCTTTGCCCAACCCTTCGAACCCGTGGGCTGCCAATCTTGTCGTGACAAGACGCAGCTCCCGTTCGACTTCACGATGGCCTTTCAGCCCATCATGGACCTGGAACTGGATCGTCCATTTGCCTACGAGGCGCTGGTGCGGGGCGTCAATGGCGAATCCGCTGGCACCGTGCTGTCGTGGGTGGATGACGGCAATCGTTACCGGTTTGACCAGGCCTGCCGTGTGAAGGCCATTGAACTGGCTTCCCGTCTGGGGCTGGCCGCGATGCCGGGCTGCCGTCTGAGCATCAACTTCCTGCCGAATGCCGTGTACCGCGCCGAGACCTGCATCCGGGCCACGATGGAGGCCGCCAAGGAGTTCCGGTTTCCGCACGACCGCATCATGTTCGAGGTGACTGAAGGCGAACAGGTCACCAATGGCCCCCATCTGAAATCCATCTTCAACGAGTACCGCCGCCAGGGGCTGATGACTGCCATTGACGATTTTGGCGCGGGCTACGCCGGCCTGAACATGCTGGTGCAGCTCCAGCCCCATGTGCTCAAGATCGACATGGAGCTCATCCGCAATATCGACCAGGACCCGGTGCGCCAGGCCATCGTGTGTGGCATTGCTCTGGTGTGCCAGCGACTGTCGATTGATATCGTCGCCGAGGGCATCGAGACAGCGGCCGAGTCTTCTTACCTGCGCTCGACGGGCATCCGCTATCAGCAGGGTTATCTGTTTGCCAAGCCCGGATGGGAGACCCTGCCGTTGTCGCCCCAACACGGGTGATGTGCACGCGTTTAGCGTCGCCGGGTGTCAGGCTCGTGACACAGCATGTTGCGTCAAAAAGCGCAGGGTTCAGTGTTTACCTTCACGGCAACGCGGCGTTTCTTCGTTAAAGTGGTAGCCGAGCAAGCCACTTACAAGGAGAAATCACATGAGCCAGAAAATTGCGTACGTCACCGGCGGGATGGGTGGCATTGGCACCGCCATTTGCCAACGCCTGCACAAGGAGGGCTTCAAGGTCATTGCCGGATGTGGCCCCACCCGTGACCATGCCAAGTGGCTGGCAGAACAAAAGGCGCTCGGCTACACCTTCTATGCGTCGGTGGGCAACGTGGGCGACTGGGACTCGACCGTGGAGGCGTTCAGCAAGACCAAGGCCGAACACGGCACGATTGACGTGCTGGTGAACAATGCCGGTATCACCCGTGACCGCATGTTCCTCAAGATGTCCCGCGAAGACTGGGATGCTGTGATCGAAACCAACCTGAACAGCATGTTCAACGTCACCAAGCAGGTGGTGGCCGACATGGTGGAAAAAGGCTGGGGCCGCATTGTCAACATCAGCTCGGTGAACGGCGAAAAAGGTCAGGCGGGCCAGACCAACTACTCTGCTGCCAAGGCCGGCATGCACGGCTTTTCGATGGCTCTGGCTCAGGAGCTGGCCACCAAGGGTGTGACGGTCAACACCGTGAGCCCGGGCTACATCGGCACGGACATGGTCAAGGCCATCCGTCCCGACGTGCTGGAAAAAATCGTTGCCACCGTGCCGGTGAAACGCCTGGGTGAACCCAGTGAAATCGCCTCCATCATCGCCTGGCTGGCCTCGGAGGAGGGTGGTTACGCCACCGGGGCGGATTTCTCGGTCAACGGCGGCCTCCACATGGGCTGATGGTCCGCGGATCGGGAAGCGGGTTTTGCAACCTCTTTCCCCGGACGACAAAAAACCCCGCGATGCGGGGTTTTTTGTTGAGAGGATCCGTGATTTGGCGCAAGGGGCTGCTATGGGCAGCCACGCCTTCAGAAGCGGGCGGGAGCGCGCTTGCGGTCGCGTTCGTCTTCGGGCCAAGCGGACAAGATTGCGGTGGTATTCATGCTGGAAAACTCCTGTGATGTACCAACAACGCGGTCCATCAATGGTCCGTTGACAGCGTTTCGCAAAAAAATGCAACCGTAAGTGCCCGGGGTATTCAGGGTGGCAATCGCTATGAATATTGCAGCTAAAAACCATTGCTGCATAAGCGAAAGAGCCCAAAAAATCATGTAATCAATTACATGCGATTACATTTCTAGCTGACCGCTGCTGTCGAAATTTCTTCCAGCGCGGTCGAAATTTCAAGCCAACGTTCTTCCAGTTGCGCCGTCTCTTCGTGGCCCGCCTTCAGGGCGCGGCCGCATTCGGCGATCTCGGCTGGGGGCAGGGTCTGCGTGAGTTTGTGCTCCAGCGCTGCCCGCTCGGTGGCCAGCAAAGCCAGGCGCTTGTCGATCTGTTCCAGCTCTTTCTTGAGCGGCCGTGTTTTTTCGGCCTGCTGCTGCCGCGCCTGGGCGTCCAGCTTGCGCTGTTCACGGCCATCCCGCGGTGCCGGCGGGGTTGATGTCGGCGCAGGGCCGGGCGCGGCGACAGCAGCGGGTGCAGCCGCTGCAACTGCCTTCGCAGAGGCCCCGGCTGTCACCGGGGGCTGGGTTTGCTCTGCCAAACGTGCCTCTTCGCGAAGGCGTTTGGACTCTTCGAGCAGATAGCGCTGGTAGTCGTCCAGATCGCCATCGAACGGGCCCACCACACCCCGGCCCACCATCCAGAAGTCTTCGCAGACCGAGCGCAGCAGCGAGCGGTCGTGGCTGACCAGCATGACGGTGCCGTCGAAGTCGTTGAGCGCCATGGCCAGCGCCTCGCGGGTCGCCAAGTCGAGGTGGTTGGTGGGCTCGTCGAGCAGCAGCAGGTTGGGACGCTGCCACACGATCATGGCTAGCACCAGGCGCGCCTTCTCGCCGCCGCTCATGGTGCCCACGGCCTGTTTGACCATGTCGCCCGTGAAGTTGAACGTGCCCAGATAGCTGCGCAGGTCCTGCTCGCGGCTGGGTTGCTTGGCGTCGGGGCCCAGTTCCTTGGCCAGGCGGATCATGTGCTCCAGCGGGTTCTCGCTGGGGCGCAGCACGTCGAGTTCCTGCTGGGCAAAGTAGCCGATGTTCAGGCCCTTGCCTTCGGTCACGCTGCCGCCCAGGGGCTTCATGGTGCGGGCAATGGTTTTGACCAGCGTGGACTTGCCCTGGCCGTTGGCACCCAGAATGCCGATGCGCTGGCCCGCCAGCACCGAGCGATTGACGCCGGTGAGGATGGTGGTGGGCGTACCCTCGTCGTCCACATAGCCGAACGAGGCATCGCTGATGGCCAGCATCGGGTTGGGCAGGTTGGCGGGTTCCTTGAACTCGAAGGTGAAGTCCGCCTCGGCCAGCACGGGGCCAATCTTTTCCATGCGTTCGAGCTGCTTGACGCGGCTTTGCGCCTGCTTGGCCTTGCTGGCCTTGGCCTTGAAGCGGTCAATGAACTTTTGCAGATGGGCCATCTTCTCCTGCTGTTTGGAGAAGCTGGCCTGTTGCAGTTCAAGCTGCTGGGCACGCAGTTCTTCGAACTTGCTGTAGTTGCCGCCGTAGCGGTTCAATTCGCCTTGCTGGATTTGCAGGGTGACGTTGGTGATGGCGTCCAGAAACTCGCGGTCATGGCTGATCACGATCATGGTGCCCGCGTAGCGCTTGAGCCAGGCTTCGAGCCAGACCAGGGCGTCCAGGTCCAAGTGGTTGGTGGGCTCGTCCAGCAGCAGCAAATCGCTGGGGCACATCAGCGCGCGCGCCAGTTGCAGGCGCATGCGCCAGCCGCCCGAGAAGCTGTTGACGGGCTGGTCGAGCTCGCTCACGCGAAAGCCCAGGCCCAGAATGAGTGCCTGCGCGCGTGCCACGGCGTCGTGTGCGCCAGCGTCGTGCAGGTCCGAATAAGCATGGGCGATGGCCATGCCGTCGTCGCTGGCCTCGGCGTCCACCAGCTGTTGCTGCACTTCGGCCAGGCGGGTGTCGCCCTCCAGCACGAAATCAGTGGCCGACTGGTCGGTCTCGGGCATGTTCTGCGCGACTTCCGCCATGCGCCAGCTGGTGGGGATGTAAAAGTCTCCCCCGTCTTCGTGCAGCTTGCCGCTGAGCAAGGCAAACAGGCTCGACTTGCCCGCGCCATTGCGCCCCACCAGGCCGACGCTTTCGCCGGGGTTGATGGTGGTGGACACGCTGTCGAGCACGACTTTGGCGCCGCGTCGCAGGGTAACGTTCTTGAGGGTGATCATCCGGAACTCAGAAAAAAGCGCACCCGCACTGGGCGGGTGGCGTGAGAAAAAGCAGGGGCCAGGGCTGCCGCAATCCGTGCCACGGATGCAGCAACGCAGTGGCGCGCAACCCTCTATTGTGCCGTGAGCCGGGTTTGGGCGGCCAGCGCCTGCCGGGTCACCAGCAAAACCTGGTCTTCCCCCGCGCTGGTATACAGCCAGAAAACCGGCAGTTGGGGGAAGGCAGCTTCAAAGTGTGCGCGCTCGTTGCCGATCTCCAGAATGATCACGGCGTCCTCGCTCATGCAGGCCGGCGCAGCGGCAAACAGCTGGCGCACAAAGTCCATGCCATCGTTGCCTCCGGCCAGGGCCAGTTCGGGTTCGGCACGGTACTCTGCGGGCAAAACGGCCATGCTGGCCGCGTTCACATAGGGCGGATTGCACAGGATCAGGTCCCAGGGGCCGGGCAGGGCACTCAGCCCGTCAGAGATCTGGAGCTCGATGCGGTCTTGCAGGCCGTGTCTGTCCACGTTGATGCGGGCCACGGCCAGGGCGTCGGGCGAGATGTCGGCGCCGGTCACTTGCACTTCGGGCCAGGCCATGGCGGCCAGCACGGCCAGGCTGCCGTTGCCGGTGCACAGGTCCAGCACCCGGTGGGTGTGGTCGCTCAGGTACTCGTCGGCCCCGCCATCCACCAGCAGCTCGGCAATGAAGCTGCGCGGCACGATGGCGCGTTCATCCACGTAGAACGGCACGCCCTGGAGCCAGGCCTCCTGGGTGAGGTAGGCGGCAGGTTTGCGGGTGCGGATGCGCTCTTCAAAAAGTGTAGCTACTCGCGCTTGATCGGCGGGCGTTACAGGCTGTTTTTGTATGGAATTTGGAGCATCTGACAGATCGCTGTCCAGCGGTAGCCCCAGGCGCCAGAGCACCAGCCAGGCGGCTTCGTCGTGGGCATTGGTGGTGCCATGGCCGAACGACACACCGGCCGCCGCAAGGCACTGCGCACCCGATTCGACCAGGGCACCCACGGTATCGCCCGCGAGCGTGGGTGGGTGTTGCGGTGCGTTCATGCCGGTACCCCGCGTGCCGCCAGAGCCTGTGCATGCAGGTTTTCCAGAGTGCGGCGGTAAATGTTCTTGAGGGGTTCGATGTCGGCCACGACGATGTGCTCGTCGATCTTGTGGATGCTGGCGTTGGGGGGGCCGAGTTCTATGACCTGGGGGCACACCTGGGCGATGAAACGGCCGTCGCTCGTGCCGCCCGTGGTGGAGAGTTCGGTGGTCAGCCCGGTCTCTGCAGTGATGGCCTGCTGCACGGCGCCCACCAGTTCGCCGGGGGTTGTCAGAAACGGTTGGCCGCCCAGCGTCCAGCGCAGGTCGTATTCCAGGCCATGGCGGTCCAGCACGGCATGCACACGCTGCTGCAGGCGTTCGGCCGTGGATTCCGTCGAGAAGCGGAAGTTGAAGTCGATCACGACCTCGCCCGGAATCACATTGGTGGCACCCGTGCCGCCGTGCACGTTGCTGATTTGCCAGCTGGTGGGTGGGAAAAACGCATTGCCCTGGTCCCACACGGTGGCAGCCAATTCGGCGAGGGCTGGCAGGGCCTGGTGAATGGGGTTGCGGGCCAGTTGCGGATAGGCAATGTGCCCCTGGATGCCGCGCACGGTGAGCTTGCCGCTCAGGGTGCCGCGCCGCCCGTTCTTGATCATGTCGCCGGTTTTCTCCACCGACGTGGGCTCACCGACGATGCAGTAGTCCAGCCTTTCGCCGCGGGCCTTGAGTTGCTCGACCACGACCTTGATGCCATCCACCGAGGGGCCTTCCTCGTCGCTGGTCAGCAGAAACGCCAGCTCCATCTGTGGATCGGGCGTGGCCGCCAGGAACTCCTCCACCGCCACCACGAAAGCGGCGATGGAGGTTTTCATGTCGCTGGCGCCACGGCCATAAAGCTTGCCGTCCTTGTGGGTGGGTACAAACGGGTCGCTGCTCCATTGGTTCAACGGGCCCGTAGGCACAACATCGGTGTGGCCTGCGAATACTATGGTTTTGATAGCTGCTTGCGCTTTACCAGCAAGCGATGCAGGCCTTTTTGCCCATAAATTGCTCACCCGGAAATCCGCAGGCCCGCTGTCCAGGCGTTCGCACACAAACCCGAGTGGAGCCAGCCGCGCGGCCAGCAGATCCAGACAGCCTGCATCTTCGGGGGTGATGGAAGGCAGGGAGATGAGCTGTTCAGCCAGGTGCAGGGTGCGGGACATGGGGATTCGGGGGAATGGGGGGTGAGCAATCAGCTGTGATCATCGGGTGATGCGTCTGCACCAGCGCGGCCTTAGCGAAAGACGCCTGGCAAGGGCCGCCCCGCAGCGTGGGCGTCGCACCCAGGGGGGCGGCGCCGCAGGAGGCGGCTCAGGGGCATTTCAAGCCGCGGGTTTCACATCCAGCACGATTTCGGTAAATGAAGGCGCGTCATCTGGGGTGTCGCGCGCTTCCTTCTGGGCCTTGGCTGCGTTGGCGGCCAGGGAGAAGTCGTTCTGCAGGCGCCACATCAGGTTGGTGGGCGAGTCGGCGTAAGCCATGCCTTCCTTGCGGTCGATCCTGGAGTCCATGATCAGCTTGGCCAGCGCTTCCTCAAAGGTCTGCGAACCTTCGGCCATGGATTTCTCCATCGCCTCCTTCACGCCGGAGAAGTCGCCTTTTTCGATCAGGTCGGACACCAGCTTGGTGTTGAGCATGACCTCCACCGCCGGGGCTCGGCTGCCGTCCACGGTGCGCACCAGGCGTTGCGAGATGATGGCCTTCATGGCGGATGCCAGGTCGCCCAGCATGGTCGGACGCACTTCGACGGGATAGAACGACAAGATGCGATTGAGCGCGTGGTAGCTGTTGTTGCCGTGCAGCGTGGCCAGGCACAGGTGGCCCGACTGGGCGTAGGCAATGGCAGCCGACATGGTTTCGCGGTCGCGGATTTCGCCGATCAGAATCACGTCTGGCGCTTGGCGCAGCGCGTTTTTCAGGGCGGTTTGCAGCGACTGGGTGTCGCTGCCGATCTCGCGCTGGTTGACGATGGACTTCTTGTTCTTGAACTGGTACTCGACCGGGTCTTCAATGGTGAGGATGTGGCCCGTGAGCGCTTCGTTGCGGGTGTCGATCATCGACGCCAGCGAGGTGCTCTTGCCTGAACCGGTGGCGCCCACCATCAGGATCAGCCCGCGTTTCTCCATGATCAGATCACGCATGACCGGGGGCAGGCCCAGCGAGTCAAATTCGGGAATCTGCTGCGAGATGAAACGGATCACCACCGCATAGCTGCCGCGCTGGCGCATGGCACTGATACGGAAACGCCCCACACCACTGAGCGGCACGCCCATGTTGAGCTCGCCGGTCTCCTCCAGTTCTTCGATGCGGTCCGGGGGGACCACTTCGGAGAGCAGGTTGCGCGGCGCGTCGGGTGGCAGTATCTGGTTGTTGATCGGGATGCATTCGCCGTTGATCTTGATCAGCGCCGGGGCATTGGCCGACAGGTAGACGTCTGATGCCTTCTTTTCGCTCATCAGGCGAAGAATCCGCTCCATCGTGCTCATGGTGTTTCCCTCTTGGTGTCGGTATCTGTCGTCGGTGTCTGTCTGTGTCTCGACGGGCAGGCGCGGCCGCCCGCCCCCTGCCTGCAAACGATCAGTCGCGCAGCAGGTCGTTGATGCTGGTCTTGGAGCGCGTCTGCGCGTCCACCTGCTTGACGATGATGGCAGCGTACATGCTGTAGGGCGCGCCATTGGCGGCTGTCTTGGGCAGGTTGCCGCTGACCACCACCGAGCCCGAGGGTACGCGGCCATAGCTAATCTCGCCCGTGGCGCGGTTGAAGATGGGGGTGCTCTGGCCCAGGTACACGCCCATGCCCAGCACGGAGTTTTCTTCGACGACCACGCCTTCCACCACTTCGGAGCGGGCACCGATGAAGCAGTTGTCTTCAATGATGGTGGGGCCGGCCTGGAGGGGCTCCAGCACGCCGCCGATGCCCACGCCACCAGAGAGGTGCACGTTGGCCCCGATCTGCGCGCATGAGCCCACGGTGGCCCAGGTGTCCACCATGGTGCCTTCGCCCACATAGGCGCCGATGTTCACGTACGACGGCATCAGGATCGCGCCCTTGGCGATGAAACTGCCACGGCGGGCCACGGCGGGGGGGACCACGCGCACGCCGGTGGCCTTCATTTCTTCTTCCGTCAGGTGGGCAAACTTGGTTTGCACCTTGTCGTAAAAGCCCAGGTCACCGGCCTTGACGACTTCGTTGTCCTTGAGGCGGAACGACAGCAGCACGGCCTTCTTGATCCACTGGTGCACGGTCCACTGGCCCACGCCTTCGCGCGTGGCCACGCGCAGCGTGCCGTTGTTCAACTCGGCGATCACGTGCTCGACAGCGTCCAGTATCTCTTTGGGTGCGGCGGCGGGCGAGAGGCTGGCGCGGTTGTCCCAGGCGTTGTCGATGAGGGTTTGCAGTTGTTGGGTCATGTTGTTGTCTGTCAGTCTGTGGATCAGGAATCGGAAATCAGGGCGTACGGGACTGGATGAATTGCACGATGCGCAAGGCAGCCTCCACGCACTCTTCGGTTTCGGCCACCAGGGCCATGCGCACACGCTGGGCGCCGGGGTTGCTGCCCTGGGCCTCGCGCGCCAGGTAGCTGCCAGGGAGCACCGTGACATTGTATTGAGCCAGCAGCGCACGCGCGAACTCGGCGTCGTCCATGGCGAGCTGCTCTGGAACCTTGGCCCAGAGGTAAAAACCGGCATCCGGCAACGCTACATCCATCACGCCCGCCAGCAGCGGCGTGACTTGGGCAAACTTCTTGCGGTACAGCGCGCGGTTTTCCACCACATGCTGCTCATCGTTCCATGCGGCAATGCTGGCGGCCTGCACGATGGGGCTCATGGCGCTGCCGTGGTACGTGCGGTACAGCAGGAAGGCCTTGATCAAGGCCGCGTCCCCGGCGACAAAGCCGCTGCGCATGCCCGGCACGTTGCTGCGCTTGGAGAGGCTGGTGAAGGAGATGAGGTTCTTGTAGTCGCTGCGGCCGAGCTGGTGGGCGGCCTGCAGGCCACCCAGCGGTGGTTCGTCGCGGAAGTAGATTTCGCTGTAGCACTCGTCCGAAGCGATCACGAAACCATGGCGATCGCTCAATTCGAACAGCTTCTCCCATTCGGCCAGCGGCATCACCGCACCCGTGGGGTTGCCGGGCGAACACACAAACAGCAGCTGTGTGCGTTGCCACACCGCGTCGGGCACCGTGTCCCAGTTCACGGCAAAGTTGCGTGCCGGGTCGCTGGGCGCGTAGTAGGGCGCGGCGCCTGACAGCAGCGCCGCGCCTTCGTAGATCTGATAGAACGGATTGGGGCACACCACCAGTGGCTGGCCCCCGGATGCGTCGATGACGGTCTGGGCAAACGCAAAGAGCGCTTCCCGCGACCCATTCACGGGCAGCACCTGCGTTGCCGGGTCCACCGCCACGGCGTAGCGGCGGTGGAGCCAGCCGGTGAAGGCCTCGCGCAGCCGGGGTTCGCCGGCTGTAGCGGGGTAACTTGCCAATCCGCCGAGGTTGTTACAAAGTGCATCCTTGATGAACTGCGGGGTAGGATGGCGGGGCTCGCCCATGCCCAGGCTGACGGGGCTGTACGCCGCCGGCGGGGTAATGCCTGCAAACAGCTGCCGCAGGCGCTCGAACGGGTAAGGCTGGAGTTGGGAAAGCAGGGGATTCATGGGGCGCCATTATGGGTGATGGCCCGCTGCAGAGGGTGGGGCGTGGGGCTGCGCGCATGGGTGGGGATAGAGCGGGACGTTCGCCAGCCATTGGCTGCGGTTTTCTGTCAATCCGCCGTAAGTGCAGTTGCTTACATTTGGTTATTTGGTAAAACGATAAGAGGAGACACGATGTCAGGATTCCTACCGTTGCGTCCGGGATTGTGGTGGATGCGCAGGTTGCATCTGCCCGGAAAGCTGATTTCGCTGGGCCTTGCCATGGTTGCAGCCCTCGCTGCGGCTGTCCTGGGCGCTCCCTGGTGGGGCGTCGCATTGTGTGCGTTGGCAGTGGCTTACGCGCTGCTGGTGCTGCATCTGAGTCTTTCGGCGGATCTGGCCGGGTTGGCGCGCACCATCGTGATGACCCAGGGAGGAGACCTGCGCGCGCAACCGCGCAGCGACCTCGGGCACGACGAGGTGGCCGATATGGCGCGGTCGCTGGACCGCATGGTCATCACGCTTTCCGCGATGGTGGCTGACATCCGCAGCAATGCGGCTTTGGTGGCCCATGCCGGGCAAAGCCTTGCCGAGGGCAACCGCTCCCTGGCCGACCGTACCGAGCAGCAGGCTGCCAATCTGGAGCAGACCGCAGCGAGCGTGGAGCAGCTGTCGTCGGCCGTGGAGAACAACGCGCAGACCGCCCAGGGTGCGGATGCCCGGGCCGCGCAGGTACGTGATGCCGCCGAGGTGGGCGCACAGGCCATGGCCCGTGCGGTGCAGTCGGTGGAGGCTATTCAGCAGGGCGCACGCCGGATGAGTGAAATCATCGGTGTGATCGACAGCATTGCCTTCCAGACCAATATCCTGGCCCTGAATGCCGCCGTCGAGGCTGCCCGGGCGGGCGAGCAAGGCCGCGGGTTTGCCGTGGTGGCTGCCGAAGTGCGTACATTGGCGAAAAGGTCCAGTGATGCGGCGCACGAAATCCGCGAACTGATCGGAGCGTCGGTGAGTCAGGTGGAAACCAGCGCCGGCCTCATCCGCTCGGCCGGCCAGGGGATCACCGACATGGCGGGAGGCATCCGGAGCGTTGCTGCCAGCATGAGCGAGATCTCGGGCTCGAGTGCAGAGCAGAGCACCGGGCTGCGCGAGATCAGCGCCGCCGTGCAGCAGCTGGACCAGATCACCCAGCACAACGCCCAGATGGTGGGGCATGCGGTGCAACAGGCCGAGGCCCTCGAAAGCCGTGCCTCCACACTGTCGCACGCGGTGTCCGCCTTCCGCCTGCAGCAAGGCACGGCCGAGGAGGCCGTGGCATTGGTGGGCCGGGCCGTAGCGCTCTCAAAGAGCACATCGCGCGATCAGTTCCTGAGAAGCATCACGGACAAAAACCAGCCGTACCACGACCGCGACATGTACGTGTTTGTGCTCGACACGGCAGGCACTTACCTGGCGTTCGGCGGCAACCCCGCCAAGGTGGGCACCCGCGTTCAGGATATTCCCGGCATTGCCGGCGACCGGCTGGTGAGCGACATCGTCGCCCAGGCAGACCGTGAGCCGGGCTGGGTGGAATACGACATCACGAACCCCGCGACGGGGGCGGTGCAGACCAAGATGTCGTACGTTCACCGCGTGGGTGACCTCTACGCAGGCTGCGGTGTGTATAAGAAGCTCGCCGCAAAGTAAGCGGGACTCGCTGGGGCTCCCGGGTGGAGCAGCGTTGGCGTTCAGGAACTGATCGGGGCGTGCAGGCAGGCCACGCCGCCTGCTTTTTTTAGCGCGGCCCTTCGGCCCGCCGTTGGCGGGCGCGTTCCAGGGCCGCAGCGATGACGGCCTGCCGGGCAGCGGCGCCGCTGGCGGCCTCCTGCTGTACCCCTTCTGGGGCTGGCAGGTCGTCATCGGATTCCTCCACCAGCGTTAGCGGTACGCGTTCCCGGTGGGCCTGATAGCGCTGGCGGGCCTGCAGCGCCAGGGGGCTGGACCATGCCGTCCACCCCGTGGCCGAGCCGCTGACGTTGTCGAGCTGGATGCAGTCCACGGGGCAGACCGGGATGCACAGCTCGCACCCGGTGCAATAGGGCTCGATGACAGTGTGCATTTGTTTGTTTGAGCCCACGATCGCATCGGTGGGGCAGGCCTTGATGCACAGCGTGCAGCCAATACACCACGCTTCATCGATCCAGGCGACCGCCCTGGGGCCTTCTGTCCCGTGTTCAGCGCTCAGTGGCAGCGGCGCCTGCCCCGTGATCGATGCCAGGCGGGCGATGCCCTCGGCGCCACCCGGTGGGCACAGGTTGATGGGCGCTCCCTCGTCGGCAATCGCGTGGGCGTATGCCGCGCAGTCGGGGTAGCCACACCGCGTGCACTGTGTTTGCGGCAGGGCCGCGTCAATCCGTGCTGCCAGCTCCGAGAGGGCTGCGCGCGCAGCCATGGTCGGGTCGGGGGGGGTCAAGCCTTGCGGGCCGCAGCGCGGCGGCTGGCGGTGGGCGCTGCCGCGGAGGGCGAGCCTTTGGGCGTTGGCGCCGGATCCGCAGCGGCGGGCGCAGCCGAATCGACCGCCCCGTTGCTGGCGGGCACAGGCGTCACCCAGCGTGTGGCTACGCCAGCTGCCGGTTTGGCTGCAAGCTTTGTGTCTGCCTTGGCCGTGTTTTTCGCGACCGGTTTGGCAGCAGGTTTTGCGGCCGGTTTTGCCACCGGCTTTGCGGCCGCCTTGGCGCCCTGCAGGCGCGCGCTGGGGGCCACAGCACGACGGGGCGGGCT
Source organism: Acidovorax sp. NO-1 (assembly GCF_000238595.1). GTDB lineage: Bacteria > Pseudomonadota > Gammaproteobacteria > Burkholderiales > Burkholderiaceae_C > Acidovorax. Next base: position 72,958 of record NZ_AGTS01000071.1, read on the forward strand.
GTCATCGGGTGTTTCGGTGACGGGCAGGGCGGCTCTGGATTGCGGCTTGTCGTGTTCGAGGATGAAGCTGCGCACCTGGGGATAGACAACTTCGCGCCAACGGCGGCCACTGAAAATGCCATAGTGGCCCGCGCCCTTGACCTCCAGGTGGCGTTGCTCGCTGTCTGCCAGGCCGCTGCACAGGCCGTGCGCTGCATGGGTCTGGCCGGAGCCAGAGATGTCATCGAGCTCGCCCTCTACCGTGAATACGGCGGTGGTGCTGATGTCCTGGGGCCGCACGCGCTCCAGCTTGCCGTCGGGGGAACGCACGTCCCAGGTTCCGTTCACCAGTTTGTAGTCCTGGAACACGGTCTGGATGGTTTCCAGGTAGTAGTCCGCGTCCATGTCGAGCACGGCGTTGTACTCGTCGTAGAACTTGCGGTGGGCCTCGGCGCTGGCATCGTCGCCCTTGATGAGGTCCTTGAAGTAGTCATAGTGGCTGGTGGCGTGGCGGTCAGGGTTCATGGCCACGAAGCCGGTGTACTGCAGAAAACCGGGATACACCCGCCGCCCGGCACCCGGGAAGTTCTCTGGCACGCGATAGATGACGTTGTTCTCGAACCATTCGTAGCTGCGGTTCGTGGCCAGGTTGTTGACGGCGGTGGGGGAGCGGCGCGCGTCAATGGGGCCGCCCATCATGGTCATGCTCAGGGGCGTGGTCTCGCCCCGGCTGGCCATCAGCGATACGGCCGCCAGCACGGGCACGGTGGGCTGACATACGCTGATGACGTGGCAGTTGCCATAGGTGCCCTGCAGGTGGCGGATGAAGTCCTGCACATAGTTCACATAGTCATCAAGGTGGAACTCGCCTTCGCTCAATGGCACCAGGCGTGCGTTTTTCCAGTCGGTGATGTAGACCTTGTGGTCCTTGAGCATGGTGCGCACGGTGTCGCGCAGCAGGGTGGCGTAGTGGCCCGACAAGGGGGCAACGATCAGCACCACCGGCTGCACCTTGAGCTTGCCCAGGGTTGCGGGGTCGTCCGAAAAGCGCTTGAAGCGGCGCAATTCGCAAAATGGTTTGTCCACTTCGATGCGCTCATGCACTGCCACGCCGACACCATCCACATCCACCGAGTGGATGCCGAAAGCGGGCTTTTCATAGTCCTTGCCGAGCCGGTACAGCAGCTCGTAGCCGGCGGACATGCGCTGTGCGAGCGGCGTCTCGCTGAAAGGGGACAGCGGGTTGCTGAACAGCTTGGCAGCAGCCTGGGCGAAATCGGTGAAGGGCTCCATCAGGGAGCGCTGGGTTTCGTAGATGTGATACAGCATGGGCGAAACTCCGTTATGTTGCAGTGCAATATAGCAGCACTTGGTAACAAGCGCATGGAGTACAACCACCAATGTCAAGTCGCATGGGCGACAGGGTCCATGCGCGAGCCTGAGGGTTTGCCTATCGTTTCATCTTCGAAATTTGCTATAAGTAATATAGCTGTTGGCGCTTGTTGGGTAAGCGCCAGAACCGTTTTTGACCATTTATTGCGATTTGTGTTCGCCCTGTTCCTGCAGCCAGGCCTCAAACGATTCGCGTGCCGAGTTTCTCAGGGCCGGTCGGAAGGCTGACTTGTTACTGAGGTACAGGCAGTGCCGGATCACGGTGTACGGGTTGAAGCTGCCCAGAGGGTTCAGTTCCTCGAAATGCTGCTTGTAGCGCTTGACGACGCCGATGGTTTCGCGCATCAGGCTGTTGAAGCGTGCGCGCGTCATGCCCGGCGACCAGACCTGGATATCGTCCACAAAACCGTCCACCTTGCTGGGCTCGAACTCGAAATCCTTGAAGAAATGCGTGGCGATCTTGAGGAACGTGAAGGCGTTGAGCTCGCTGCTGCCCGAAGTTGCCCGGCTATGGGGGTGGATATCCACCGCTGCATCCGGCAGCGGCTCTGCGGTTTCATCCGGTGCCTGCAGCAGCTCGGCCGCCGTGGCGTCGCGGATCTGGCGGAATTCGCGGTCGGCCAGTTCAAACAGGGCCGAAAGCACGTTGATGCGCCGCTTGAGCTGCCCTGGAATGGACTTCTTGTATTTGATTTTGTGGTCCAGAACGCTCCATGAATCCTGAATGATGGTGCGCACCTGCAGCTCGAACGGCCAATGCGCATAGGCGGCGTGCTGGGGCAGGTCCCGTTCTGCTGCACTGAGCTTGAGGTCCAGGTGCAGGCCCTTGTAGCCAAACGATGCCTCAGTGCTCTCCACGGCGGTCACCTTGTCGGTGACATCGATCACCGCAAAGCGCGCGCGTACGATCTGGGCCACTTTTTCCAGTTCGTCCTCATACAGGCACACCACCCGCACGCCGATCAGGTCGGTGATGTAGCTCTGGATGTCGTAGGGCGTGTTGCTTTCTTCCAGCGCAGGACGGTACTTGCGCACAAACTTGCGGATGCACTCGTCCACATCCTTCACGCGGCCTTCGACCTTTGCCACATCGACGCCCCCCGCCTCGGACACGGCCGCGGCCACCATGGCCGTGATGGCTGTGCAGGCGGCCTCCAGCGATGCAGCGTGCTGCCCATAGAAAGTGCGAAAGTGGGTGGCTTCCAGGTCAAAGTCAAGCGATGCCATGCCGGGGTCTTCTGGTGTGGTGCGGAGGGTGGGTTGCGGGTCAGAGTTCGGCGCCGCTGCAGTCCAGAGCATATACAAGCCAACGGCGGGCGCAAAAATTACCCTTCGCATTCAGACTGCTGGGGTGCGGGCAAGTTCTTCTTCGGGGAAGGGCAGGGTCGTGCTCATAATGGCCCGGTATTTCCACTGCCAGAGTTTGACCTCGCAGCCGCGAGCGCGACAGCACCCAGCAAACGATGACACCCTACTCCCGCGAGGGCGCCGAGCACTCCGGCGCGACAGCCCAAGCTACCGTGCACCCGGCCGCCGTTCCGGATGCCGGGCGCCACCGCTGGCTTGCCCGCGTGCTTCCGCCGCTGATTGCCGTGTTGACCCTGGGGCTGACGTTCCTGTACTGGCAAAGCGAGGAGCGCAACGCGCTCGCCCAGCGCGATCAGAACTTCCAGACGGCGGCCGACCAGATTGCATACAACCTCAAGGACCGGATGACCACCTACCAGGTGGTGCTGCGGGGCGTCAAGGGGTACTTCGAGGGCTCCGAGCGCATTGACCGGGAGGAGTTTCAGGCCTACGTGGAGGCCCTGCAGCTGCGTGAAACCCGGCCGGGCCTGCGAGGCGTGTCGCTCATCCTGCGGCTGCCGGCATCTGCCCTTGCAGCGCACACTGAAGACATGCAGCAGCGCGGCTTTGCGGGCTACACGGTGCGGCCTGCAGGCGAGCGGGCGGTGTATGCCCCCATCACCCACATCGAGCCGCTGGAGGACGACAACCTCAAGACCCTGGGGTTCGACGTGCTGACCATTCCCGTGGCCAAAGAGGCCCTGGACCGCGCGCGCGATACCGGGCAGCTGGCCCTTTCGGGGCCAATCACCCTCATGCAGGACGGCAGTCCGGGGCTGGTCATGTACCTCCCGATGTATGACCCTGCGGCCAACACCCAGACCCTGGAGGGCAGGCGATCGGGCATTGCGGGGTGGGTGTCCGCCCCGTTCAGCATGGCCGATGTGTTGGGCGGCATGTCCGGCGAGTTCGACGCGGACATCGGCCTGCAGATTCTGGACAGCACGCCCGATCGCAGCGCATCCGATACCCCCATCTTCAGCAAAACCGCCCCCAACGCTGCCGGGCTGGAATCAGGAGGGCTGCAGGCAACGCGCGTTCTCGATATCGGCGGGCGCCGCTGGACGCTGCAGATGGCGCCCCTGCCCGCTTTTTCGCTGCGCTACCAGGTAGTGGGCCACCACCCCGTTGCCTTGGCGGGCACCGTATTGAGCCTGGTTCTTGCCTGGTTTGCCTGGCTGCTGGCGACCGGGCGCGAGCGGGCTGTGGCGCTTGCCCGCAGCATGACGGCAGAGCTGCGGGCCACGCGCGACGACCTGGAGAGTACGCTCAACGCCATCCCCGACCTGCTCTTCGAGCTGGACGTGCATGGACGCATTCACCACTGCCGTACGGCACGCATGGACATGCTCACCATGCCCCCCGAGATGTTTCTGGGCCGTTTGATCACCGAGGTGGTGCCCCCGGAAGCGGCAGCGGGTTGCCATGCGGCGCTGGAGGCTGCCCACCACACGGGCTACTCGGCAGGTCACCAGTACCGGCTGGAGGTCGGTGGCGTGGCGCACTGGTTTGAGTTGTCCATTGCCCGCAAGCAAAGCGCCCAGCCGGATGGTGAACCCCGGTTCATTGCGCTCTCGCGCGACATTACCGAACGCAAGCAGGCCGAGGCGCGCACGCACCAGCTGGCGTACTTCGACGCCCTTACCGGGCTGCCCAACCGGCGCATGCTGCTCGACCGCATGGAGCACGCGCTCCAGAGCGCGCTGAAGGCCGCCCATGTGGGTGCGGTGCTGTACATCGACCTCGACAACTTCAAGCAGATCAACGATGCCCGCGGGCATACCTTGGGCGATGCGCTGCTGATGCAGGTGGCGCAGCGCCTGACACGACAGATGCGCCCCGGCGACACGGTGGCACGCCTGGGCGGCGACGAGTTTGTGGTCCTGGTGAACAACGTGGCATCCGATATGGAATCGGCAGGGCGCGCGGCGTTGCTGGTGGCAGAGGAAATCCGCGTGTCGCTGGAGGCTCCGTACACCATTGACACGCACGTGTACAGCACCACGGGCAGTATCGGCATCACGCTGTTTCCCGAGCGGGGCGAAAACGCCGAGGATCTGCTGCGTGAGGCCGACACCGCCATGTACCGCGCCAAGGACCTGGGCCGCAACCGTATCCGCTTTTACGAAGCGGCCATGCAGGCCGACGTGCAGGAGCGGCTGGCCCTGGAGCAGGACCTGAAAAATGCGCACGCCGAAGGCCAGCTGGCGGTGTTCGTGCAAAACCAGGTGGACGCAGCCGCAAACGTGGTGGGCGGCGAATTGCTGATGCGGTGGAACCACCCGGTGCGGGGCAATGTACCGCCCAACCGGTTTATTCCCATCGCCGAGGCCTCGGGGCTCATCCTGCGCATGGGCGACTGGATGATCCAGCAGGCCTGCGAAACCCTGGCCCGCCTGCAGGCCAGCGGGCGCACGCTGTCGCTGTCTGTCAACGTGAGCGAGCGGCAGTTCCGCCAGGACGACTTTGTGGACCGCGTTCGGCACATCCTGGCCCACACCGGCGCCAACCCCGCCCACCTGATCCTGGAGGTGACGGAAAGCCTGCTCATCGAGAATCTGGACGACACCATCGCCCGAATGACCGAGATCGTGAATCTGGGCGTGCGGTTTTCCATTGACGACTTTGGCACGGGCTATTCCAGCCTGGCCTATCTCAAGCGGCTGCCGCTGTACGAGCTCAAGATCGACAAGAGCTTTGTGAACGACACCCCGGACGATCCCAACGACACCGCCATCGTGCAATCCATCCTGTCGGTGGCCCGTCACCTGAAACTGCGGGTGGTGGCTGAGGGGGTCGAGACCCGCGCGCAGGCGGATTTCCTGATCAACAGCCAGTGCGACTGCCTGCAGGGCTATCTCTTCGGTCGGCCAGAGCCGCTGGCCGCGTGGCTGGACCGGCTCAACTAACCGCTGCAGCCTAGGGGCTGGGCCCGGCCTGCAGTTCGGGTACGTCGCGGGCATACGACTGCACCGCCAGCGCATGCACCTCCCGCGCGGGGCGGTCCTTGAGCAGATGGTTGCTCCACACCTGGCGCCAGATGCGGGCGCCGGGCAGGCTGTGGCGCAGGCCCAGCATGTGGCGGGCAATATGGGGCCAGGGCGTGCCGTACTGGGCGGCTTCGCGTTCCATGTATTCGACCATGGCCAGCTCCACCTCTTCGCGGGTCAGGGGGCAGGGGGCGCCGCCGTAGTAGAGCTGGTCCCAGCGGGCCAGCCACCAGGGGTTGTGGTAGGCCTCGCGGCCAATCATCACGCCGTCCAGGTGTGTGAGCTGTTCCTGCACCACTGCATCCGTGGTGATGCCGCCGTTGATCGCAATGGTGAACTGGGGAAACTCGGCCTTCAGGCGGTGCACCACCTCGTAGCGCAGAGGCGGCACGTCGCGGTTCTCCTTGGGCGAGAGACCCTGCAGCCAGGCGTTGCGCGCATGCACGATGAACACGGAGCACCCGGCGTCGGCCACGGTGCCGATGAAGTCGCGCACAAAACCATAGTCCTCCACCTTGTCGATGCCAATGCGGTGCTTGACGGTGACGGGCACATCCACCACGTCCTTCATGGCCTTCACGCAGTCGGCCACCAGCTGGGGCGACTTCATCAGGCTGGCGCCGAACGCGCCGCGCTGCACGCGGTCACTGGGGCAGCCGCAATTGAGGTTGATTTCGCCATAGCCCCACTGCGCGCCCAGGCGCGCGGCTTCGGCCAGCTTGTCGGGCTCATTGCCGCCCAGCTGCAGCGCCACGGGGTGCTCTTCAGCGTTGAAGCGCAGGTGGCGCTCGGTGCCGCCGTGAATGATGGCGCCCGCGTTCACCATCTCGGTGTACAGCAGGGTCTGGCGGGTCAGCAGCCGGTGAAAGTAGCGGCAGTGGCGGTCCGTCCAGTCCATCATCGGCGCAACGGACATGCGCCAGGGGCTGTACGGTTGCTGCGAAAGGGTAGTGTCCAAGGTAAAAATCCGGTTCAGCGAGGTCGCCGCTGCCTGTCTCGGCAACCCGGCCAGCGGGTGAGCGGGCCAGGTGTGCACTCCATCGGGTACGCCGCAGTGGCGTGCGCGGCCCGGGGGCGAAGTTTACCCAGCCGGGCCCGGCCCGCGCTGGCCACGGGGCATCCGGGGGCGCAGGCGGCGCTGCTTTCTGAAATGGTGGCACAGGCCTTGCTCTCCGGGAGGGCAGAACCTGCCAAGGCACAATACCGCCATGAATATCGTGATTCTCGATGACTACCAGGATGCAGTGCGCAAGCTTCACTGCGCCTCCAGGCTCGATGCCTACACGGCCAAGGTGTACACCAACACGGTCAAGGGGCTGGGCCAGCTTTCAGTGCGTCTGAAGGACGCCGACATCATCGTGCTGGTGCGTGAACGCACCCACATCACCCGCCAGCTGGTAGAAAAGCTGCCCCGCCTGAAGCTCATTGCCCAGACCGGAAAAGTGGGAAGCCACATTGATGTGGCTGCCTGCACAGAGCGCGGCATCGCGGTGGCGGAAGGCGTTGGATCGCCCGTGGCGCCTGCCGAATTGACGTGGGCGCTGGTCATGGCGGCTATGCGCAGGCTGCCCCAGTACATCTCCAACCTCAAGCACGGCGCGTGGCAGCAGTCGGGCCTCAAGACGGCGTCCATGCCCCCCAATTTCGGTTTGGGCACGGTATTGCGTGGCAAGACACTGGGCATCTGGGGCTATGGCCGGATCGGCCAGCTGGTGGCCGGATACGGGCGCGCTTTTGGCATGAACGTGCGCGTGTGGGGGCGCGAAGCCTCGCGGGCGCAAGCGTTGACCGATGGTTTCCAGGCGGCCACCACCCGGGAAGAGTTTTTCTCGCAGTGCGACGTGATTTCGCTGCACCTGCGCCTGACCGAGGAAACGCGTGGCGTCGTGTCGCTGGAGGACCTCTCGTGCATGAAGCCCACCGCCTTGCTCGTCAATACGTCGCGGGCGGAGCTGATTGAGCCCGACGCCCTGATTGCGGCGCTCAACCGGGGTCGGCCGGGCATGGCGGCGGTTGACGTTTTCGAGAGCGAGCCCATTCTTCAGGGTCACGCCCTGCTGCGGCTGGAGAACTGCATCTGCACGCCGCACATCGGGTATGTGGAGCAAGACAGCTACGAGCTGTATTTCGGGGCCGCGTTTGACAACGTGGTGAATTTCATCAAGGGCACGCCGTCCAATATCGTCAACCCTGGCGCGCTGCAGGTGCGGCGATAGCCATCAGGGCGACACGGCGCGCAGCGCTGCGTCCGCTCCGTCACCCCCTGGCGCCCTGGTGCCCGCCATGACCCCCGCTCATTCCATGATGCTGCGCCTCGTCGGCCTGGCTGCTTTTTGCAGCATGGCGTCGATGCGGGTGTGCGACCCGATGCTGGTGGAGCTGTCGCGGGAGTTCCAGGTCACCACGGGGGATGCCTCGGCTGTCATCGCGGCCTTTGCCGTAGCCTATGGCGTGCTGCAACTGGTGTATGGCCCCTTGGGCGATATGCTGGGCAAGGTGCGCGTCATCATTGCAGCCACCGCAGCCTGTGCCTTGTTCAGTGCGCTGACGGCACTGGCCCCCACGTTCACGGTGCTGGTGGTGTCACGCGCGGCCATGGGGGCGGCGGCTGCCGGGATCATTCCGCTGTCGATGGCCTGGATCGGTGACCAGGTGGCATATGAGCAGCGGCAGGAGACGCTGGCCCGCCTGATGGGCGCGACGGTGACGGGCATGATGGCGGGCCAGTGGTTCGGGGGCTTCGCCACCGAGACGCTGGGCTGGCGCACTGCGTTCGGGGTGCTGGCGGTGATGTTCTTTGCCGCCGCAGCGCTGCTGCTGCGCCATGCCCGAACGGGCGACACGCACCGCGACGGCCCCTCGCCCAGTACCGCCGCTGCCGCTGCGTTTTCCATGGCGGCCTACATGGCCAGCACTGCGGCGCTGCTGCGCATGCCGCGCGTGCGCTGGGTGCTCACGGTGGTGGCCCTGGAAGGGGCGCTGGCCTTTGGCACCCTGGCCTTTGTGCCGGCCCGCATGGTCGATGGCTTCGGGCTGTCGGCTTCGGCGGCGGGCGGCGTGATGGTGCTGTATGGCGTGGGTGGCCTGGTGTACAGCGTGTTTGCACGGCGCTGGCTGGCGCTGCTGGGCGAGCGGGGCCTGGCGCTGGCAGGGGCTTCGCAGATTGCGCTGGGTTTGCTGCTGCTCGCCTGGGCGCCCGACGTGGCGTGGGCGGTGCTCGGCAGTTTTCTGGCGGGGCTGGGCTTTTACATGCTGCACAACACGCTGCAGGTGCAGGCCACGCAGATGGCGCCGCAGGCACGGGGCACGGCAGTCACGCTGTTTGCAAGCCTGCTCTTTCTGGGGCAGTCCACGGGCGTACTGGTGGTGGCCTTCAGCGTGGACCGTGGCTGGCTGCCCCCGGTGTTTTCCGCGGCCGCGCTGGGCATGCTGGTGCTGGGCTACATGGTTTCGCGCCAGGTGCATGCGCGGGCCCCCGTGGCGGGCTGATCGGCCCGCATGCTGGCCGCGCCACGGCGTGGGGCGCCGCCCGGGGCCTTGCTGCCTGCGCCTGTAGACTCGGCGTTCACCTTGCGGGACCCACTGCCATGACCGACCCATCGCCCGCCGTGCTGGCGTTTCCCCATGTTCAAAGCGCCATGAGTGCAAGGGTGCGGGCCTTCGACTGGTCGAGCACCCCGCTGGGGCCCATTGCGCAGTGGCCCTTCGTGCTGAGGTTTGCGGTGGAGACCATGCTGTCCTCGCGTTTCCCGGCCTGTCTGGCGTGGGGGCCAGAGCGCACCCTGTTCTACAACGACGCCTACCTCCCGATCATGGGCAGCAAACCCGAAGGGCTGGGCCGCCCGATCTCCGAAGTGTGGAGCGAGGCATGGCCGTCCATCCAGCCTCTGGTGGACAAGGCTTTCGCTGGCGAGGCCACGTTCATTGAAGATTTTGAGCTGGAAATCAACCGCTTCGGCCAACCGGAAATCGCCTACTTCACCTTTTGCTACAGCCCCGTGCGTGACGACACTGGCGTGGTCGTGGGTATGCTGGACACGGTGGTCGAGACCACCAGCAAGTTCCACGCGCTGCGCCAGTGGCGGGACGTGGCGGCATCGCTGGAAGAGCAGGTGGCGCTGCGCACCGCCGACCGCAACCGGCTGTGGCAGTTGTCCGAAGATGTTTTGCTCGTGGCCCGGTTCGATGGCGCCATCACCGCAGTCAACCCCGCCTGGACGGCGACCCTGGGCTGGTCGGAGGAAGAGACGGTAGGCCATCCCCTGGCCGCGTTCGCCTGCGCCGACGACATGCACATGGTGGCCAGCGCCATGGCCCGGCTGGCCGGCGAGCCCGAACGCCGACAGATGGTGGCGCGCTACCGTCACCGCGACGGGGGCGAGCGATGGATCGCCTGGACGGCCGTGCCCAGCGAAGGCTTCATCCAGGCCGTGGGCCGTGACACCACCGAGGAACACCTGCGCGAGGAGGCCTTGCGCAACGCCGAAGAGCGCCTGCGCCAGAGCCAGAAGATGGAGGCTGTGGGCCAGCTCACCGGTGGCATCGCCCATGATTTCAACAACATGCTGCAGGGCATCGTGCTGCCGCTGCAGATCATCCGCCAGCGCATGGCCCAGGGGCGGCACGACGAAGTGGGGCGCTATATCGACTCGGGGCTTGCCGCGGCCAAGCGGGCGGCGGGGCTCACGCAGCGGCTGCTGGCGTTTTCGCGCAGGCAACCGCTGGACTCCAGACCGGTGGATCTCGGTGCATCGCTGCGCGGGCTGGAGTCCATGCTCAAGACCACCTGCGGCGAGAACATCGCCCTGCATCTGTCACTGCCACAAGCACTGTGGCCTGCCCTGACGGATGCCGGCCAGTTCGAGAGCGCTGTAGTCAACCTGGCCATCAACGCCCGCGATGCCATGCCCGGTGGTGGCGCGCTGCACATCAGCGCCGACAACGTGCAGGCTGACGCCGCACTGGTGGCGGCCATCCCCGGGCTGGACCCGGGTGACTATGTGCGCATCACTGTGCGCGACTCCGGCATCGGCATGACAGGCGACGTGATCGCGCGGGCGTTCGACCCGTTTTTCACCACCAAGCCGCTGGGGCAGGGCACTGGGCTCGGGCTGTCGATGATTTACGGCTTCATGCGCCAGTCGGGCGGCATTGCAGTCCTGGACAGCGCGGAGGGCAAGGGCACCGCGGTGGCGCTGTACTTCGTGCGGTCGCAGGTGCAGGAGGCCGAGCCCGCGCCTGCGCAGCCGATCACACCGCTCTCGGGTGCGCGCCGCCCCGATTCGATCCTGGTGGTGGAGGACGATGACACGGTGCGCGCGTTGACTGTCGAATTGCTGCGCGACATGGGGTTCCAGGTGATGGAGGCTGCCAATGGCAGTGCCGCGATGGCCCTGCTGTCGGGCGCCGTGCACTTTGACCTGCTGGTGTCCGACGTGGGCCTGCCCGGCCCCAACGGGCGCCAGGTGGCCGACTACGCGCGTGAGAAGTTTCCCGCCATCAAGATCATCCTGATGACCGGTTATGCCGAGCAGGCCGCCATGACCCCGCAGTTTCTGGGGGCGCAGATGGAACTGCTGGTGAAGCCTTTTGATGCGCAGGCGCTGGTGGCCAAGGTGCATGCAGCGATGGGGCAGGGGCGCTGACGCTCCCGTGGGCTGTACCTTTCGCCCGCGGGACGGGCGCAGCTTGATGACAGCATAAATACAAGCCAAATCGGCCTCCAGCGCTTGATGGAAAAGCGTTGGCAGCTATTGATTTGGAAGTTGTTTTGCGTAGCTATCACGTTTTAAATAACTTCGATGTCTAAACACCCGATTTTTTGATCGTTTGTGTTCTTATTAATCGCCGATACAGTCCGGCATCCCAATCCACAGACACTGCGCGCCGCAGCCAGGCTTCTGCCCTGGGCGGCGCTGTTGCATTTTCATGATCGACTTACGGGGTATCACCCAAACCTATCGGGGCGCACAAGGCCCGGTCGAGGCCCTGCGCGGCATCGACCTCAACATCCAGCCAGGCGAAGTGTTCGGCATCATCGGCAAGAGCGGCGCGGGCAAGAGCTCGCTGGTGCGGGTGATCAACCTACTCAACCGGCCCACCACGGGCCAGGTGATCGTGGGTGGGCAGGACCTGACCCAGCTGAACGACGCCCAACTGCGCGAGGCGCGCCGCGAGATCGGCATGGTCTTCCAGCACTTCAACCTGCTGTCGTCGCGCACCGTGTTTGACAACGCCGCGCTGCCGCTGGAGCTGGCGGGCATGGACAAGGCCGCCATCCGTGCGCGGGTGAACCCGCTGCTGGAGCTGGTGGGCCTGTCTGCCCTGGCCGACCGCTATCCGGCGCAGATCAGCGGTGGGCAAAAGCAGCGTGTGGGCATTGCGCGTGCGCTGGCCAGCCGCCCCAAGGTGCTGCTGAGCGACGAGGCCACCTCGGCGCTGGACCCGGAGACCACGCGCTCCATCCTCGACCTGCTGCGCCAGGTCAACCGCGAGCTGGGGTTGACGGTGGTGCTCATCACGCACCAGATGCAGGTCATCAAGCAGGTGGCCGACCGCGTGGCCGTGATTGAAGCGGGCCGCATCGTGGAGCAGGGCCGTGTGCTGGACGTGTTCACCCGCCCGCAGCAGGCCATCACCAAAAGCCTGATCGACGAGATCCTGCCGCAGGAGCTGCCCGCCAGCGTGCTCGGCCATGTGCGCAAGCTCGCAGGCCAACTGAGCACAGGCCGCACCGGCCAGCTGCTGCGCCTGTCGTACGCGGGTGACAGCGCCTACCAGCCCATCCTGTCGCAGCTGATCCGCGAGTTTGGTGTGGACATGAGCATCCTGCACGGCCAGGTGGACGAGATCCAGGACGAAACCTTTGGCTCGCTGGCGGTGTATGCCAGTGGCGAGGCCCAGAGCGTGCGGGGCGCCGTGGCGCACCTGCGTGCCGGGGGTGTCGAGGTGCAAGAAGTGGCCGTGGCAGGCTGAAAGGGAGACTTCAATCATGTTGGACAACTTCACGCCAGCCATGCTGGATCTGTTTGCCTCGTCGCTGTGGGAAACGCTGGTCATGGTTGGCATTTCGGGCATCGTGGGTGGCCTCATCGGCGTGCCGCTGGGCGTCTTTTTGCGGCTCACCGATCACGGCGGGGTGCTGGAAAACGGCCCCCTCAACAAGCTGGTGGGCTGGCTGGTGAATGCCGTGCGCTCCACGCCTTTCATCATCCTGCTGGTGGCCATCATCCCGCTCACGCGCTTCATCACGGGCTCGTCCATCGGCACGGCCGCTGCCGTGGTGCCCCTGACGATTGCCGCCGCCCCGTTTGTGGCGCGGCTGGTTGAATCGGCATTGCGCGAGGTGGACCAAGGCCTGATCGAAGCCGCCCAGGCCATGGGCGCCACCACCGGCCAGATCGTGTGGAAGGTGCTGCTGCCCGAGGCGCTGCCCAGCATCGTGGCGGGGCTGACCATCACGTTCGTGAGCCTGACCGGCTACTCGGCCATGGCCGGTGCCATTGGCGGCGGCGGCCTGGGCGACCTGGGCATCCGCTACGGCTACCAGCGTTTTCTGCCAGAAATCATGCTGGCCGTGGTGCTGGTGCTGATCTTCTTTGTGCAGGCCGTGCAGAGCCTGGGCGACTGGGCGGTGCGCAGGCTGAGCCACCGGTGAATGGCACTCCGTTTGCTATTGTTTTGATAGCTTGTGGCGCATGCTGGATAAGAGCTGGAGGCCGATTTTAATCACATTGGCACCCGGTAGTGGTAGCCGTACGCCTCCTTGAATCCCAGCCCCTCGTACAGCCGCAGCGCCGGCGCATTTTGCGTGCGCACCTGCAGGTAGGCCGATGTGGCGCCTGCCTGGGCGGCCCAGTGCAGCAGGGCCTGCACCAGGGCCTGGCCGCGGCCACAGCCACGGTGCTCGGGCGCCACCGCCAGGTCATACAGGCCCACAGCGCCGCGTTCCAGCACGGCCAGCCCAAAGCCTACGGCCAGGCCCTGTGCGTGCAGCAGCGCAAACGCGGTGGGGTGGGCAATGGCGTCCAGCATGCTGCGGTGCAGCGCCCGGTGGTGGGGCGCCACGCCATTGGCGGCCGCAAAGCCGTTCAGCCACGCATCGGGGGGCGTGGTGGTCACCACCACGCTGTCGTCGGGCCTGCCCAGTTGCGCAAGGGCCAGGGGGCGGTGCAGCACCAGCGAGGGGTCGAAGTGCCGGTACCCGGCGCCGGCCAGTTCCTCGTCAGCCTCGGGCGGGGCCAGGGGCGACAGGCGAAACACGGTGGGCAGCCCGTGCCGCGCATACAGCGCCGCAGCTGCTTCGCGCACCCCGTCAAACGGCGCGCCGGGCACCAGCGCATTCACCGAGTTGGCGCGCTTGGTGTAACCCCCTGACATGCGCAGCAGCCACCCCCGGTGAAACACGTTCTGCCGCGCGGGCCAGGCGTTGAAGGCGCGCTCTTCCAGGGCGCGGACCAGCGAGATGGGTGCGGCGGGGGTGCTCATGCGGGGGTTATACCAACCGCCGCAGGGCCCCGGGCTTGATCTGCCGTGGTGGCGCGTTGCGCTAGACGGGTTTAGGCTCTGGGGCTTGTTCCTGGCATGTTCTTTCTCCGCACCCCCATGGCCTCTGCATCCCTTTGTTCCGCTTCGCCCGCCCGCATGGCACTGTTGAAATACCGGCCCCGGCTTCGCCGGGCGCGTTCTCTGGCTGCGGTCGTGGGCGGCCTGTGGGTTTTGTCGGCGGTTGCCTCACCACAGCAGCAAGGCAGCGCCGACTGGCGTGTGTCGGACGATGGCGCCTACGTGATCGACGTGCGGGCACAACTGGCGTGGCCCCGCTGTGTGGAAGGCATGCAGTGGAACGGCACCACCTGCACCGGCAAACCCCTGTTGCTGGACCGTGCCGAAGCCACGGCGCTGGCCACCGCCCGCTGGCAGGCCGAGGGCGTGGCCTGGCGGTTGCCGCGCGCGGCAGAGCTGCAGCGGCTGGTGGGCAAGGCTGCCCACAACGCGGCGGGCGCAGACGCCCGGCTGTTCCCGGCGGCGCCTGACCTGTGGTACTGGTCATCCACCGCCAACGTCAGCGGCGTGCGCGGCAACCAGTACAACTACAACACCATTCGCCAGAGCCGTGAGGGTGACAGCGCCGGCCAGATGGCCCTGCTCAATGGCTGGGCCGTCAACATGGCCACCGGCGAGGCGCGGGGCGACGTGGCGCGCGCCAGCAAGCTGCCCGTGCGGCTGGTGCGCCCGCAGATGGAGCCCGCGCGGTAGGCGGGGCGCACCATCAGCCCTGGGTGCGGGGCCGCCATGCGTTCACGATGGCCACCAGCGACAGCATCACCGGCACCTCCACCAGCACGCCCACCACCGTGGCCAGCGCAGCGCCGGAGTTCAGGCCAAACAGCGATATCGCCACGGCCACCGCCAGCTCGAAGAAGTTGGACGTGCCGATCAGGCACGCGGGCCCGGCCACGTTGTGCGGCAGCTTGAGCCAGCGCGCGCCCACCCAGGTGATGAAGAAGATGCCGTAGCTCTGCAGGATGAGCGGGATGGCAATGAGCCCGATCACCAGGGGCTTGTCCACAATGGTGCCCGCCTGAAAGCCGAACAGCAGCACCACCGTGGCGATGAGCCCGACGATGGACCACGGTTTGAGCGCCGCAACGAACTGCGCCAGGGATTCGCGTGATCGCCCAAGCAGCAGGTGGCGGGTGGCCATGCCGGCCAGCAGGGGCAGCACCACGTAGAGCACGGTGGACAGCAGCAGCGTCTGCCACGGCACGGTGACGTTGGTCACGCCCAATAAAAACGCGGCTATGGGCGCAAACGCAAACACCATGATGATGTCGTTGACCGACACCTGCACCAGCGTGTAGTTGGCGTCGCCTTTGACGAGCTGGCTCCACACAAAAACCATGGCGGTGCAGGGCGCCACACCCAGCAGGATCATGCCCGCGATGTACTCGCTGGCCGATTGCGCATCCACCCAGGGCGCAAACAGGTACTGAAAGAACAACACACCCAGCGCCGCCATGGTGAAGGGCTTGATCAGCCAGTTGACCACCAGCGTCAGCATGAGCCCCTGGGGCTTCTTGCCCACGTCCCTGATGGCGGTCCAGTCGATCTGGATCATCATCGGGTAGATCATCACCCAGATGAACACCGCCACCACCAGGTTGACGTGCGCAACCTCCAGCGCGGCCACGGCCTGGAACAGACCCGGCGCCGCCAGGCCCAGGCCCACCCCGGCGCCTATGCCCAGGGCCACCCAGAGGCTCAGAAAACGTTCAAACAATCCCATGGTGAATCCTTGTTGTTGTGTGGTCGATGGGTGGGGCGGGTCTGAAAGGTCAGAAGGCCCGACAGCATGACGCAGCCAGGCCCCGGAGGTTGCGCGATCGCGCCGGGCCTGTCAGCCCTTTTCGGTACCGATGCGGCGCAGCTCACTTTGCAGCGACAACCTGTCGAGCTTGTCAAACGGCAGGCTCAGAAAGATGGTGATGCGGCGGTTGAGCGTGATGAAGGCTTCGCTGAAGGCGCGCTGCCTGTCTTCTTCGCTGCCCTGTACGGCGGCGGGGTCGGGCACCCCCCAGTGGGCAGACAAGGGCTGGCCGGGCCACACGGGGCAGACCTCACCGGCGGCGTTGTCGCACACCGTGAGCACAAAGTCCATGGCGGGTGCGCCCGGCCGGGCGAACTCGTCCCAGTGCTTGCTGCGCAGGCCGTCGGTGTGAAAGCGGTTGCGCTGCAGCAGTTCCACAGCATAGGGGTTCACCTGCCCGGCAGGCTGGCTGCCCGCGCTGTAGGCCCGGTAGCGCCCGGCGCCCAGCTGGTTCAGGATGGTCTCGGCCATGATGCTGCGCGCCGAGTTGGCCGTGCAGATGAAGAGAACATTGAAGACGCGATACGACATGGAAGGCCTCTTTTGAAATGGGTGGTCGGTGTTGGGCAGGTCAGCAGGCGGTGCACTGCACTGCTGTGGTTGGGTCGTCCAGGCAGGGCTCACCCTGGCAGCAGTTGGCGGTCAGAAAACCCAGCAGCTGGTTCATCGCGTCGATGCGGGGGCGGTAGACGAGGTTGCGGCCGTCGCGTTCTTGCGTGATCAGCCCGGCGTGTGTGAGCTCTTTGAGGTGAAACGACAGCGAGGTGGGCGATATGCAGAGCCCCTGCGCCATCTGGCCGGGTGTGGCGCCCTGCGGGCCTGCCACCACCAGCATGCGAAACGCCCGCAGGCGAGACTCCTGCGCCAGTGCGGCCAGGGCTTTGACGGCTTCCAGGTCGGTCATGCGGTGTCTCCTTGAAGTGAAGCCGGGGCTGCTGCAGGGCGCACCAGCGTGCAGGGTAGCGCCAGGGTCACCAGCCAGCAGATGATCAGCATCACCGCAGACCCGATCAGCGCGTAGAGCAGGCCCCCCCATTGGTACAGCAACCCTGAAAGCAGCGTGCCCATGAACCGGCCGGCCGCATTGGCCGCATAGTAAAAGCCCACGTCTTCGGCCGCTTTCTCGCTGCCCGCATAGGCCAGGATGAGGTACGAGTGCACCGACGAGTTGACGGCAAACGCAAAGCCGAACACCGTGAGCCCTGCCACCACCACCCATTGCAGGTGGGGCACTTGCAGGTAGACGACGATGGCCAGCGCCACCGGCACCATGGCCAGCGCGGCAGACCACCAGCGCGCGGCGGGCACCTCGGCGCTCAGGCCATCGGGGCTGCGCTTGACGATGTGGGGCGCCAGGGCCTGCACCAGGCCGTAGCCGATGGTCCACGCGGCCAGAAAGCCGCCCACCATGGTGAAAGTCCAGCCAGAGGCGTACAAAAACACCGGCACGCCCACCACAAACCACACATCCCGCGCGCCAAACAGCGCCACGCGCGCGGCTGCCAGCAGGTTGATGGCGGGGCTTTTGGCAAACAGCTCCCTGGCGGATCTGGAGGCCTTGGCCTTGCCCATGAGGGGCGGCACAAAGAGCACCACGCCCACCAGCACCAGCGCCAACAGCACTGCCATGGCCCACAGTGCGCCGCGAAAACCCAGCAGGTCCAGCAGCAGCCCGCCCAGGAAAAAGCCCACGCCCTTCATGGCGTTCTTGCTGCCCGTAAACCATGCCACCCATTTGAAGAGCTGGCCAGATCCCTGGTCCTTGGCCTGACTGGCGGTGATCTTGATGGCCGACTTGCTGGCCGTTTTGGTCAGGTCCTTGGCCACGCCGCAGATGCCCTGCGCCACTACCACCCACGCCACCGACATCGCGGCAGTCCACTCGGGGTTGAGCGCGGACAGCAGCGCAAAACCGATGATCTGCGTGGTCAGGCCCACGGCCAGCATGCGGGCAATGCCGTAGCGCGTGGCCAGCCAGCCACCGATCAGGTTGGCGGCAATGCCTGCGGCCTCGTACAGCAAGAACAGAAACGCCAGCGTGAACGACGAATAGCCCAGGCGGTAAAAGTGCAGCAACACCAGCATGCGCAGCGCGCCGTCGGTGAGCGTAAAGCCCCAGTACGCGGCCGTGACGATGGCGTAGTTGCGGGCGGCGGCGTTGCCTGCGGGCGCGGGGGCTTGCGGGCCGGGCGTCAAGGTGCTGGTCATGGTAGTCAGATGCCCACGTCCTGCATGTGGCAGGCCAGGTCCACCATGCGGCAGGCGTAGCCCATTTCGTTGTCGTACCAGGCGTACACCTTCAGCAGCGTGCCATCGGTGACCATGGTGGACAGCGCATCGACGATGGAGCTGCGCGTGTCGCCCGCGTAATCGGCGCTGACCAGGGGGCGCTCGTCATAGCCCAGGATGCCTGCCAGTGGGCCTTGCGCTGCCGCAGCTGCAAACAGGGCGTTTACGGCCTCGGCGGTGGTGGGTTGGCTCAGCTCGAAAACGCAGTCGGTGAGCGACGCGTTGAGCACCGGTGCCCGCACGGCGTGGCCGTTGAGCTTGCCCTTGAGTTCCGGGTAGATGAGTGCAATGGCCGTGGCGCTGCCCGTGGTGGTGGGGGCCAGGCTCATCATGGCGCTGCGGGCGCGGCGCAGGTCTTTGTGGGGTGCGTCCACCACCAGGTTGGTGTTGGTGGGGTTGTGGATGGTGGTGATCTGCCCGTGGCGGATGCCCAGGTTTTCATGCACCACCTTCACCACCGGCGCCAGGCAGTTGGTGGTGCACGATGCGGCCGTCACGATGTGGTCGCGGGCCGGGTTGTAGAGGTGGTGGTTGACGCCCACCACGATGTTGAGCACGTTCCCGGTCTTCACGGGCGCTGCCACGATCACACGCTTGGCGCCGCGGTCGAGGTGGCCTTGCAGGGTTTCGGGGGCGAGGAATTTGCCCGTGCATTCCAGTACAACGTCCACGCCCAGTTCGCCCCAGGGGATGTCGCCCGGGGTGGCGTAGCTGCTGAAGGACAGCTGTTGTTCGTCGATGCGGATGATGTCGTCGCCCGTTGTGCCAATGGCTGCGCGCCAGGGGCCTTGCACCGTGTCAAATGCCAGTAGATGGGCCGTGGCACCCGCACCGCCCTTGATTTCGTTCAGGTGCACCACCTGCAGACGGTTGTCGATCCGTGGGTCGCTGCCGGGGCGGTGGGCTGCGCCCAGGGCGGCGCGCAGCGCCAGGCGGCCAATGCGGCCCATGCCGTTGATGCCTACTTTCATTGGGGTGTTCCTGAGGGCTGAGGGATGAATTGATTCGATGATCGTTGAATTATTGATGTATTGCGTGACGGTTCGGTGACACAGCCGCACACCCTCGCCCCAAGGCCGATGCAGCACGGACCTGCAGGGAAGTGCAACCCTGGAGATCCGTGTCTCTGCAAGTTTTGCGGCGCCCGTCAGCAGCAGCGGGTGGAAGGGGTGGCCTCAGGGGCGCAGCATGCGGCCTTGTGAGCGGGGGTGGCTTCAATGTTGGTGGTAGCTGCGCCGGTAGCGCAGCAGGCGGCTGCCGCATCCTTGGGTGCTGCAGCCTCATTGAACAAGGGGATGTCTCCCAGCGTGTGAAAGTGCTCCCAGGCCACGCCTTCGGGGTCGGTCACCCAGTGTTTTTCGCTTCGCGCGTAGCAGCAGGTGGTGGCGCCTTCGTCCAGCAGAGCCATGTCGGCCGACTGGGCGCGGGCCCGGAGTTCGGCCAGTTCATCGGCGTCGTCCACCTGAAAGCCGAGGTGGTCGAGCCCGGTCTTTGCGCCCCGGGTGGAGATGGCGAAGTTCACGCGGGGGTCGTTCAGCATCCACTTGGCGTAATCGGTTTCGACGCGGGTGGGCGGGGCGGCGAACAGGCGGGAGTAGAACGCGATGCTCTGGCTGAGATCGCTCACGTGCATATGGACATGGAATCGCTTCATGGTGGCTTCTTCCTTTCGGTGGGGGGAGGGGTGTTCAGCAGCTGCAGGATGCGTCGTCGTCCGCCAGGCATGCGGTGGTGCCCTGGCAGCAGTTCTCGGTCAGGTAGGCCAGCAGACCGTTCATGGCGGGGTAGGCGGCGCGGTAGACCAGGTTGCGGCCCTGGCGCTCCTGGGTCACCAGATCGGCGTTGGCCAGTTCCTTGAGGTGAAAAGACAGGGTGTTGGAGGCAATGCCCAGTTGTTCGGACAGGGCCCCAGGTGTGAGGCCCGCCTCGCCTGCGACCACGAGGGCGCGGAAGACACGCAGGCGCAGTTCATGCGCCAGTGCGGCGAGGGCGCGGATGACATCGGTTTCATTCATGATTCGATATTACAACGAATGTAGAAATATTATCAATGGGCGCGCAGAAGCGGGTGGGAAGCGCCTGATGTTGGTGGCGCTCCCTGGTGACACGGCCCATGGGCCGAGATCCCACGTGACAGAAAATGCTACTAAAAGTATAGCTATCTGCGCAAGATGGTTATGTCCTGGAGTCGATTTTCATTCAGATTCTGGAATGCCGATACCACACCCGCAGCAGCGGAACGGGGCAAGCCACGATACTTGCACGCATGCGGGCCTCTGCACACGCTCCGGCCCGCGCACCCCATAGCAAAACCGGAGACGATTTTCATGAGCCTGCCCCTGCACCCCCTGGATACCGAACTGTTTGCCCGCGCACTGCCGCTGCTGGACGACGATTGGCTCGCCCGCGACGCTGAACTGGCCCCCGTGCTGCCCATGGTGCTGGCGCGCAATGTGGGCCAGGACTGGCACAAGGCGGGCACGTTCCGCCACCACCTGGTGGGCGTGACACGCACCCTGACGGTGTGGCAGCAACCGCGTGATGTGCGCCTGCTGGGCCTGCTGCACAGCGTGTACGGCAATGCCTTTGTGGACCTGGTGAAGTTCGACCCCGCCAAGGAACGCGCCCGGGTGCGCGAGATTGCGGGCGAGTCGGCCGAGCACCTGGTCTACCTGTTCTGCACCCAGTCGCGCACGCAGTTTGTGCAGAAGGTGCTGGCCCACGCGCTGGAGGCTGATGGCAGCCTGGTGCTGCAAAAGGATGGGCAGCACCACGTGCTCACGCCCTGCGAGGTGGCGGCCTTCATCATCGTGAGCATGGCTGACACCATCGAGCAGTGGTTCAGCTGGCAGGACGACATCTTCTCGCGTTTCCCCGAGGTGCAGCACCGCCACCAGAAGGCGCACTGGGCCGCATCGCTCTGGCCCGGGCCCATGCGGCCGTCGGGGCGCATGGTGCACCAGATCAACGGGCTGGCCAAGGCGCTGCAGCACCCGGGGCTGAAGGGGCTGCTGCCCATGCCGCCCGTGTTTGACAACTGCACGCAGCACCTGTCTGCCGCCAACGAGGCGGCGGCCACGTCGCTGTACTGGTCCGTCATCCAGCAGGACCAGCCCCTGGTGGACCTGGACGTGGCCACCGGCGTGCTGGAAAGCGCCGTGCGCCACAACCCCTGGGTGGGCGAGCCGCAGATGGTGCTGGCCCAGCTGTATCTGTCCGCTGGCCGCAAGGACGACGCCAAGGCCGCCGCCGAGAGCGCGCTGCACCTGTTCAGCGCCTGGGGCAATGCGTGGGACAAGCGCGTGCAGTGGGACGCCTGGGTGGCCTGGACGCGCATCCTGCTGCAGGGCGCGACGGTGGAGGGCACCTGGCCCGAGCGGCTGGACAAGCTCAACAACGTGGCGCTGCGGGGGTGACTTGGAACATCCCCCTGAGTGGCTGCGCCACTTCCCCCTTCTCTCGAATCGCTGCGCGATTCGGGAAGGGGGACGCAGCCCTCGCTGCGGGGCGGCCCTTGCTCGGCTGCCCTCGCCGGGCGCGCGCCAGTCTCATGAGCTGGGGGGTGAGGTGCACGGGTCTTGTCTTCTTATTCGAATGAGTTGTAATGAAATGAAAACTTAGTTGTTCCAGTTTTATCGGGAAAACCCTAGGATGCGAGCCATCTCTCAACGAAAGGGTTTCCCTGTGAACAACAACAAGCGCCTTCTCCTGCAATCCGCCCTGGCCCTGGCGGCTGCTGCCACTTTCTCGTCGGGGGCCATGGCTGGGTATTTCGGACCAACGTGACCGCTGGTTTCGGTATCGTGACCGAGGATTTCGGCCCATCGTGACCGACTCCGTTGTCGGTTCATCGTGACCGGCCGTTTCGGCAACGTGACCGATCATTTCGGTCATCGTGACCGCCGTTTCAGCCCACGTTTTTGTGGGATCTGAAGCCAGGCGGTGCTGCGTAGAGAACTCAACCCGGGCGTCCTAACCTCGACGGCTTTTGCCTTCAGGAGCCGGATGCCCAAACCTCGAATTTCTCTACGCATGATCAAAGACGTTATCCGCCTGAAGTGGCAGGCCGACCTCTCTCACGAGCAAGTCGCCGCCACCCTCAACATCTCCAAAGGGGCCGTGGCCAAGTACGTTGGCCTGGCCCATGCTGCTGGCCTGGATTGGGAGACTGTCCAGGATTGGAGCGAGCAGCGACTGACCTCCGCCCTGCTGCCCAAGGCCACCACCTCCCAGCCCTACATCACCCCCGACTGGGGCCGCATCCACCGCGAACTCGACCGCAAGGGCGTGACACTCATGCTGCTGTGGCAGGAGTACGTGGAGGCCCATCCCCATGGTCGTACCTGGCGCTACACCCAGTTCTGCGGTCACTACAAGGACTTCGCCCAAACCCTCAAGCGCTCGATGCGCCAGCACCGGCGCGCCGGCGAGAAGCTGTTCATCGACTTCGCTGGCTCCACGGTGCCCTTGCGCGATGGCGCCCGTGCCCAGGTCTTCGTCTCGGCCATGGCCGCCTCCAGTTGCGTCTTTGCCTGCGCCACGCCCGCGCAGCGCCTGGATGACTGGGTCGAGGGCATGGTGCGCGCTCTGCACTTCTACGGGGGTGTGCCGCAGCTCATCGTGCCTGACAACGCCCGTGCCGTGATCGCCTCGCCAGACCGTTACGAGCCACGTGCCAACGAGACGGTGCAGGACCTGGCCCGCTACTACGGCACCTCGGTGCTGCCTGCGCGCCCACGCACGCCGCGCGACAAGGCCACGGCTGAGAGCTCGGTTCAGGTCGTCACACGCTGGATCCTGGCCAGGCTGCGCCACCAGCGATTTGAGAGCGTCGCTCAGGTTGACGCGGCCATTGCGCAGCTGCTCCCCAGCCTGAACGAGCGGCCGTTTCAGAAGCTGGCGGGCAGTCGCGCCAGTGTGTTCGCCGAGCTGGACGCCCCAGCCCTGATGCCGCTGCCGCAGCAACCCTATGAACTCGCGCGCTTCAAGACCGTGAAGGTCCATATCGACTACCACGTCGAGATCGACGGTCATCGTTACAGCGCACCGCACCCGCTGGTCGGTCAGACGCTGGAGGCTCGCATGACCGGGCGCGGCATCGAGTTGCTCTTGCGCGGCCAGCGCGTGGCCGCCCACGCGCGCAGCGACAAGCGTGGGGGTTTCTCTACCGTGGAGGCACACATGCCCGCGGCCCACCGCGCCCACATGGAGTGGACGCCACAGCGCCTGATCGAATGGGGGCAGCGCATCGGTGTGGCCTGCGGTGAGTTGATCACCCGTTTGCTGCAGACCTACAAGCATCCCGAGCATGGCTACCGGTCTTGCCTGGGTTTGCTGAGCCTGTCCAAGAGGTACGGCCCGGTGCGACTGGAGGCCGCCTGCGAGCGGGCGTTGGCCCTGGGCACATTGCGCTACAGCCATGTGCGTGACTTGCTGGCCAACAACTGTGACCAGATCACGCCCCAGTCCGAGTCGGACTGGACCAGCCCGGCGCACGCCAATCTGCGCGGCCCGGGCTACTACCAGTGAGGTGGCGCCACCGCCGCCGCCGCCGCCACTGCCACCATTGTTTCTATCTCCAATCCACGGCTTCAGGACATCATCACCATGCTCAACAACACCACCATCGCCCAGCTGCGCTCACTCAAACTCGTGGGCTTCGCCGATGCCTTGCAACAGCAACACGAACAGGCCGACTGCCTGAATCTGTCCTTTGATGAGCGCCTGGCCTTGCTGGTCGAGCGCGAGGTCTACGCCCGCAGTGACCGCAAGCGAGCGCGTCTGCTGCAACAGGCGCAGCTCAAGTACCCCTCGGCCACCTTGGAGGACGCCAGCTTCGAGGGCATCCGGGGAATGGACCGTCCGGCCCTCATGGGCCTTGCGCTGTCCACCTGGATCGATCGCGGCGAGACGGTGACCCTGGCCGGTGCCACAGGCTTGGGCAAGACTTGGCTGGCGTGTGCGCTGGCCCAATACGCGTGCCGGCAAGGTCGCTCCGCGCTGTACTTGCGCGTGCCTCGACTGGCAGAAGAGCTGCGCATCTTGCATGGGGCCGGCAGCTTCCGACGCTGGCTACAGCAACTCGCCAAGATCGACGTGCTGGTGCTGGACGACTGGGGCATCGGACACCTGGACGCCGCCACGCGTGCCGATTTGCTGGAGGTCATCGATGACCGGGTGGGGCAGCGCGCCACCATCATCGCCCACCAATTGCCCATCGAGCATTGGCACGCCTGGCTGGGCGACCCCACCGTTGCCGACGCCATTCTGGACCGGTTGCTGCAGAGTTGCCGGCGCTTCAGCCTGGACGGCGAGTCGCGACGAACGGGCCGCACGGCGCGCACTGCAACCGTTTCAAAAACGACCATCAAGGACCCCCATGAAGACCTGACAGCCTCTCCAAAACCGTAAACTCAACCCCCTACGCAGCACCGCCAGCATCACGGCGGTCACGATCGCCGAAACGGGCGGTCACGTTACCGAAACGGCGCTGAGAACATCGCTCAGCCCACCGGTCACGATGCGCCGAAATGACCGGTCACATTCGCCGAAATACGCACCATGGCCCAGGACAAGCCCATCAAGGTGGGCGTGACGGGCGGCCCCCACGCGCAGATCTTCGAGCAGGTGAAGAAGGTGGCCGAGAAAGACGGCCTCAAGATCCAGGTCATCGAGTTCAGCGACTACGTGCAGCCCAACGCCGCGCTGGCCGCGGGCGACCTGGACGCCAACAGCTACCAGCACAAGCCCTACCTCGACGCACAGGTCAAAGACCGTGGCTACAAGCTGGTGTCGGTGGGCTACACCGTCAACTTCCCCATCGGCCTGTATTCGAAGAAGGTCAAGAAGCTCGAAGACCTGAAGGAAGGCGCCAAGTTCGGCATCCCCAACGACCCCACCAACGGCGGCCGCGTGCTGCTGGTGCTGCAAGACCAGGGCCTGATCAAGCTGCGCGACGGCGCGGGCCTGAAAGCCACGCCGCTCGATGTGGTGAGCAACCCCAAGAAACTCAAGTTTGTGGAGCTGGATGCCGCGCAGCTCCCGCGTTCGCTCGATGACCTGGACGCCTCGGCCATCAACACCAACTTCGCGCTGTCGGCGGGCCTGAACCCCGGCAAGGACGCGATTGCGCAGGAAAACGCCAAGGGGCCGTATGTCAACCTGATCGCCGTGCGCGAGGCCGACAAGGATAAGCCCTGGGTGGCCAAGCTGCTCAAGGCCTACCAGTCGGAAGAGGTGAAGAAGTTCATCCAGACCGAGTTCAAGGGCTCGGTGCTGCCGGGGTTCTGAGCCTACGGGCAGGCGCACCCGGCAAGGGCGCAAGCCTGAACAGTGCCGCCAATAAACGCAGTTTTAAACAAATCGGCCCCGGGCGCTTATGCAATAAGCGCCAATAGCTATTAATTTTATAGCGATGGGGCAGCGCAGTGCCCCGTGCCGGGGCCGGGTGATGCAGCGGGCTGCGCTTGCAGACACAATGGGAGTGTTAACGTTCTGTAGCATTTCGCACAGTACATCCCACCCCACGGCGCCCCATGTCCCTTGCGGAACGAATCCTCTCAGTGGTCTGGCTGGGCGCAGCCACGCTGATGTTTGCCGCGTCGCTGGGAATGCCGGATGCCAGCGTGCGGGTGTTTCTGGACAACGCCTCCTGGAGCCTGGCGTTCTGGCTGTCGGCCTACTGGGCCTGGCGTGGCTGGGTGAAGGCGCCCCCTGGCCAGCGCACGGTGCACACCGGCCTGCTGTTGTTTGCCCTGCTGGTGGCGGTGGGGCAAATGGTGTGGAACCTGCAGGTGGCCCTGGACTGGAATCCGTTTCCAGCCCCTGCGGACGCATTCTTCCTGCTTGGGGGGCCCCTGCTGGCGGCCACCGTGATCCGCGCCACGTTCACCCGCCTGTCCCGCGACCGCGCTTACCCTGCGGCGCTGGACTTTGGCGGCGCGGTGCTGGCGGCGCTGGCCTTCACGCTGGTGGTCTACCTGCCGGCCGAGGGCGTGCGGTCGCTGGCGGTGGGGGCTGTGCTGGTGCTGTATCCGGCCGGGTTCCTCACGGCTGCGGGTGTCACGGCGCTGGCCATACCCACCGTGGGGGTGCGCGTCACGCGCTCGCACCTGCTGGTGCTGGCGGGCCTGCTGGGCTACGGCCTGAGCTGGATGCACTGGAACCTCATGGTGATCGGCGGCCAGCTGCAGTCCGGGATGTGGTTCAACGCCAGCTTCAGCCTGTCGGCCGTGGCGCTGGGCTGGGGCGCGCGCTGGCTGGGTTTTGACACCGCCGAAGATGCGGACTTCCGCCGCCGCTGTGACCGGGTCATGAACTACGTGCCGCTGGTGTCCATGACCCTGGCGGCCATCACGCTGGTGCTGCTGTTTCTGGCGCCCGAGGGGCGGGCCGGGGTCCAGGCGCTGGTCCTTGCCTGTTGCCTGCTGGTGCTGCTGCTGGCTGCACTGCGCCAGACCATTGTGGTGAGCCTGCTCAACCGCCTGCGCACGGCCGAGGCCGCCGTGCTGCGCAACGAGGAAGAGCTGTACCGCGTGGCGCATTTTGATGCCCTCACCGGGCTGCCCAACCGCCGCTACTTTGAAGATGCGCTGGAGCGCGCCGTGGCCGAGGCAGCGCGCGATACGCAGGGCGCCAACCGCCGCGTGGCGCTGCTGCTGATCGACCTGGACCACTTCAAGAGCGTGAACGAAACCTACGGCCACCGGGTGGGCGACGCGCTGCTCAGCGAGGTGGGCCAGCGCATCACCCAGCTGCTGGCGGGGCAGGGCCTGGTGTCGCGGCTGGCCAATGACCAGTTCACCGTGATGCTGCTGCGCCCTGCGTCGCGCACCGATCTGGCGCAGCTGGCGGCCACGCTGCTGGAAGGCCTGGCGCAGCCCTGGGAGCTGTCGGAAGTGGGCGCGCAGTACATGGGCGCGAGCCTGGGCATCAGCCTGTTCCCGGATGATTCGGCCAACAGCGTGGAGCTGGTGCGCCATGCGCATTCGGCACTGCATGCCGCCAAGAGCGCGGCGCGGGGCTCGTACCGCTTTTACATCGAGGAGTTCACGGAGGTCACGCGCAGCCGGCTGGAGCTGCGCCGCCGCCTGCACAGCGCGCTGGAGCGGGGCGAGTTCACGCTGGTGTACCAGCCCCAGCTTGACCAGCAGCGCCACACGGTGGGCGCCGAGGCGCTGCTGCGCTGGTCGGTGGACGGCAAGGCGGTGCCGCCCGACGAGTTCATCCCGCTGGCCGAAGAAGGGGGGCTCATCGTGCCCATCGGTCTGTGGGTGTTCGAGGCTGCCTGCCAGCAGGTGGCGCAGTGGCGCGCCGGGGGCTGGCAGGTGCCGGTGATTTCGGTCAACGTGTCCACGATCCAGATGCGCGAGCCCGGGTTTGCGCAGGCGCTGCTCGCGCTGACCGCACGCCACGGCGTGCCACCCGCCGGCCTGGTGCTGGAGATTACCGAATCGCAGTTGCTCGACGAATCGCTCTACGGCATTGCGCTTGACCTCAAAAACGCGGGGTTTGGCTTGTCGATTGACGACTTTGGCACCGGCCACTCGTCCCTCATCAAGCTGCGCCGCCTGCCCGTGGGCGAGCTCAAGATCGACAAGATCTTCGTGCGTGACATCGTTCACGACGTGAACGACCGCGAGATTTGCGCCACCGTCAACGCGCTGGCCCGCACGCTGGGCCTGGAGGTGGTGGCAGAAGGGGTGGAAACCCAGGAGCAGTTCGAACTGCTGGTCAGGATGGGCTGCCAGCGGTTTCAGGGCTGGCTGTTTGCCCCTGCGCTCACGCCGGCATTGCTGGCCGAACGCTGGCTGCAGCGGGCCGAGGCAGGCGAGGCCGCAACGGCCGGTTCAGTGGCGCCGGATGGCGCCTGACGCCACCCCGGCCTCGTAGCGCCGCACCTCGTCGCGCACCACGGGCAGCAGGAAGTACAGCCCCACCACATTGGCCAGCGCCATGGCAAAAATCATGGCATCCGAAAAATCGATCACCGGGCCCAGGCCCATGCTGGCCCCGGCCACCACGCAGGCCAGAAAAAGCAGCTTGAACACCAGCCCCGTGATGGCATGGTCGCCCAGCAGGTAGGCCCAGGCCTGCAGGCCGTAGTACGACCAGGTGACCATGGTGGAGAACGCAAACAGCACCACGGCCAGCGCCAGCACATATGGAAACCACCACACGGCGCTGGCAAACGCAGCGGATGTCAGGGCCACGCCCCGCGCATCGCCCGCCGCCACCGTCAGCCCTCCGGCGTCCACATGGCCCGTGACAATCACCACAAGCGCCGTTACGGTGCAGATCACCACCGTGTCGATGAAGGGCTCGAGCAGTGCGGCATACCCCTGGGATACCGGCTGGTCGGTCTGCACCGCCGAATGTGCGATGGCCGCCGAACCCACCCCCGCTTCGTTGGAGAACGCCGCGCGCTTGAAGCCCTGCACCATGGCACCCAGCACGCCACCGGCCACGCCCTCGGCTGAAAACGCGCCCTGCAGAATTTGCGCCGCCGCCCACACCAGTTGATCGGCATGCAGCGCCAGCACCACCAGCCCCGCGCCCACATAGGTGAGCGCCATGAAGGGCACCACCGCCTCGGTCACCCGTGCAATGGAGCGGATGCCGCCCAGAATCACCAGCCCCACCAGAGCCGCCAGCCCCAGCCCGAACACCTAGCCGCGGCCGGCCAGCACGCTGTCTGCGCCGCCCGTCACGCCCAGCACCTGCTGAAAACTCTGGTTGGCCTGGAACATGTTGCCCCCGCCCAGGGCGCCGCCCACGCAGCACACGGCAAAGAACACGGCCAGCACCCTGCCCAGCACCGGGCGCCCGCGTTCGGCCAGGCCTTTGGAGAGGTAGCGCATGGGCCCGCCCGAAATGGCGCCGGTGGCGGGGTCTACGCTGCGGTACTTCACCCCCAGCGTCACCTCGGTGAACTTGGAGGCCATGCCCAGCAGCCCGGCCACGATCATCCAGAACGTGGCGCCCGCGCCGCCCAGGCTGACCGCCACGGCCACGCCCGCAATGTTGCCCAGCCCCACGGTGCCTGAGACGGCGGTGGTCAGCGCCTGGAAGGGCGTCACCTCGCCCGCCATGGCCGGGTTGGAATAGCGCCCGCGCACCACGGCAATGGCGTGGCCAAAACCGCGCAGCTGGATGAAGCGAAACGCCAGGGTGAACACCCCGGCGGCCACGATGAGCCAGCCCACGATGAGCGGAAACTCGGTGCCGCCCACCGGCACGGCATAAAAAATGGCGCCCGACACGACATCGGCATAGGGAGCGATGGCGGCGCTGATGCGCTCGTCCACGCTGAGAGCCTGGGATGCAGGCGTCATGGCGGGGTTCTCCGTGGATGATGACCACGGCATCATCCCCCATCAACACTGGCGTCTGCCGTTGCAGCCCCGCGCTGCAGTCGGGGATGGTGTCTGCAGTTGCTATGCTTGTAATAGCTGCTGGCGCTTTATGGATAAGCGCTGGAGGCTGTTTTTACCTGAATTTTCGTCGTTCAAAAGCAAAACCCGGCGCAGGGCCGGGTCGGGTGATGGCGCGCGAGCGCGCCGTCGTCAGGCTTGGCCAGAGATCAGGCGGCCTGCGACACGCTGGCCTGGTTGGCGGCCACGCTGGTGTGGGTGGTGATGTCCACATGGGCCGAGGCCAGGGCGGCGGCCTTGGCATCGGGGCCCATGGCTACGCCCTCGGCGCGCACAAAACGCACGTCGGTGATGCCGAAGAAACCGAACACCACCTTCAGGTAGCTCTCCTGGTGCTCCATGGCCTGGCCGCCTTCGCTGGTCGAATACACACCGCCCCGGGTGGAGGCGACGATGACCGTCTTGCCCTTGGCCAGCCCTTCCGGGCCGTTGGCGGTGTACTGGAACGTGCGGCCAGGCTGGGCGAGGCGGTCGATCCAGGCCTTGAGCTGCGAGGGGATGCTGAAGTTGTAGAACGGCGCGCCGATCACCACCACGTCAGCCGCCAGGAACTGGCTGACCAGCTGTTCAGACACGGCGTTCTCACGCTTTTGCGCGTCGCTCAGGCCGTCGGTCTGGCCCGTGCGGGGCGCCATGGCGTCCATGGTGAAGTGGGCGGGCGCATTGGCTACAAGATCAAGGTAGCTCACCTGGGTGTCGGGGTGGCTGGCCTTGTAGGCGGCCACGATCTGTGCCGTGAGCTGGCGGGAAACGGATTGGTCACCGGTGATGGCAGAGTCGATGTGAAGCAGTTGCATGAAGTTCTCCGAGGTCTGTGTAAGGCCACCGTATGTGGCCATGGGTTGATTGTGCTCAGGCATGGTTTTGTTGATAAGCCGGCAAAATTGCGATAGATTGTTCTACCCATAGAACAGTGATCGCCATGCAAGACCTCAACGACATGCTGTATTTCGCCGAAGTGGTGGAGCGGGGCGGTTTTGCCGCTGCCGGACGCGCCCTGGGCATCCCCAAGTCCCGGCTGTCCCGCCGGGTGTCCGATCTGGAGACCCAGCTGGGCGTGCGCCTGCTGCAGCGCACCACCCGCAAGCTCTCGCTGACCGAAGTGGGCGAGGCCTACTTGCGCCACTGCCAGGCCATGCGCGAGTCGGCCCAGGCCGCGGCGGACACGGTGGCCCAGGTGCAGACCAAGCCGCGCGGCACCATCCGCGTGAGTTGCCCGGTCACACTGGCGCAGACCGTAGTGGCCGAGCTGATACCCCGGTTTCTGGCCCAGTACCCCGAGGTGCGCATCGACATGCTGGTGAGCAACCGTGCCGTGAACCTGGTGGAGGAGGGCATCGATGTTGCGCTGCGAGTGCGCGCCTCGGTGGACGACAGCGGCAGCATGGTGGTCAAGCGGCTGGACACCACCACCCAGATCCTGGTGGCAAGCCCCGAGCTGCTCATCCGCCAGGGCACTCCAGAGACTCTGGACGACCTGGCCAAGCTCGACAGCATCGCCATGTCGGCCCCCGACGGCCGCTCCACCTGGCACTTGATAGGCCCGGGCGGCGTGCAACAGGTGGTGCACCACACGCCGCGCTATGTGGCCGACGACCTGCTCACGCTCAAGTTCGCCGCCGTGGCGGGCACGGGCGTGTGCTGGATGCCCGACTACATGTGCCATGAAGAAATGCGCGCGCGCAAGCTGGTGCGCGTGTTGCCCGACTGGGGCCCTGCCACCGCCATCGTGCACGCGGTGTTTCCGTCGCGCCGGGGGCTGTCGCCCGCCGTGCGGCGTTTTCTGGACTTTCTGGGCGAGGCAACGCCGGGGCGCAGCAGCCTCAGCACGCGCCAGGCCCTGCAAGGGCTGGACGGCGCGGACATCTGAGCGGCGGTGGACTGAGCGGCCGTTTGCGGCTTACCGGGTAGCAAGAGCTCTCGCGGCCCGCACGTGCAAAGTCCGCTGCCGGGCGCGGGTACCACCAGCCCCGCGCTTTTTGCCGCCACAATGCAACCAATTGCAACTGTGCGGGCAGTCCGGGTGTTCACCACAGCGGGTCGTCCGGAAATTCCTTGTGACCGCTCCACACCCCGTTGACGCCGATATCCGTCAAGCCCGCATCCACCCCGCCGTGCGGGCGATCGTGGTCCCGCCGTGCCCCGAGTCGCTGCTGCGTCTGCAGCAGATCGTGGCGGCACCCGAGCTGGATGCGGCCGCGCTGGAGCAGCTGGCCTCTTCGGACGTGGCGCTGGCCGCCGCGGTGATACGGCTGGCCAACAGCCCGCTCTATGGCCTCACCCAGCCCGTGCAGACGGTAGGCATGGCGCTCACGGTGCTGGGGCTGCAGCCGTCGGTGGAGCTGCTGTCGGCCTTCATCACGCGCAACGCATTGCAGGTGCGGTCGCCGCTGCTCGAGCATTTCTGGGAGAGCTCGCAACGCAGGGCCATTGCGTGCGAACACATCGGTCACCAGCTCTACAGCTTTGACCCCGGCCTGGGCTACAGCTTCGGGCTGTTCTGCCACGTGGGCATGCCGGTGCTGGTGAAGGCCGTGCGCGGCTATGCGGGCACGGTGACCGAGGCCCTGGCCCGCAAGGACCGCACCTTCACCCAGACCGAGAACGCCAGCCACCGCACCGACCACGCAGTAATGGGCGCCATCGTGGCCCGCACCTGGCATCTGCCGGGCGACGTGGCCCAGGCCATCTGGCTGCACCACGATTTTGCGTGCCTGGGCGATGAGCGCTTTGCGCCCGCAGTGCGCCACCTGGTGGCCGTGGGCCTGCTGGCCGAGTTCCTGGTTAACCACCACGACAACCTGCCGCCCACGCGCGAATGGCAGGAACACGGCCATGCCTGCATGGACCACCTGGATGTGACGCAGGATGAGCTGGACCACTGGATCGACGCGTTGCACCCCGCGTTCGAGGCTGTGCGGTTCTGAGACTTCACCCGATCACCGCGCCCCGTCCAGCAGGTCTGCAATGGCTGCGTGGCCCCGCAGCCGGGCTTGCTCGGCCGCGTTCAGGCCTTCCGCATCCACCAGCGCGGGGTTGGCGCCGAGCGCCAGGAGTTGCCCAACGGTGGTGGTCTGGCCATGCATGGCTGCCAGCATCAGCGGTGTTCTGCCCGCGCTGTCGCGCGTATCCACCGCCGCGCCCTGGCGCACCAGGTTGTGCACCTGGGGGGCGTTGCCCGCGCGCGCCGCGTCGTGCAAACCGCGCGACAGCGGTGCGCGGGATGCCATGTTGGCGGTGGGCGCAGGCGCTGCTGCACGGGCGGTTTCGGCCAGGGCAGCGTCCGCAGCCGGTGCCGCCGATTCCTTGGACAGCGGGGCCCGCCTCTCGGCAGGGTCCTCTTCACCGGTCGAACGCCTGTGCGACTGGGCGAAAGGCTCTTGAGCGAGGGCTGGCGCACCAGCTGGCGCTGGAGAAGGCGCAGGAGCCGGCCTGGCAGCCATGGCTGGGGCCGAAGGCTTGGCGGGTGCGGGGGCGGTGCCCGGCTGCGCACTCGCGGCTGGCGGTTCGGCGCGCCGCTTCGCCGCCGTGTCGGTCGTCGGCGCGGGGGAGGGGGTGGCACGCGCGCAGGCGCCGGCATCTCAGCCCGGCGCGGGCCGTGGGTGATTTCTTTTTCTTCGGGCGTTCCGCGCTCGAACTGGAGCATCAGCAGCCCGGCAAGGCCCAGCACGGCCACCGTGGCCAGGGCCGAGAGCTTCCAGCGCGACTGGTTGGCGGCGGCGCGTCCTGGGGCCGGGGGCGGGGCGGCGGTGGCGGCGGCAGTGGCGGCTGACAGCATCTGCGCGTGCGCGCGCACGGCATCGCGCACATGCGCACCCGGGCGGGCGGCTTCGGTTGCACTGGCCTCGTGGTAGCGGCGTACCAGTTCGTCGTCTGGCGCACTCATGGTGCAAATTCCTTGAGCTGGAGCCGCAAGCTGGCCCGCGCGTAACGCAGGCGGCTCTTGGCGGTTTCGAACTGGACGCCGGTGGCCTCGGCAATCTCCTGCACGCTCAGATCGCCTTCCGCCTGCAGCAAAAAGGCTTCGCGCTGTTCCAGGGGCAGGTTCTCCACTGCCGTGATCAACGCCACCGCCTGTTCGCGCGACTGCAACTGCCGCACGGGGCCGAAGCCCGAGTCGGCCATCAGCGTGTCCGCCAGGCTGTGCACGTCGTCGTCGCCACTTGCGTCCAGGCTGGTGTGGTGCCTGGCGGTGCGCAGGTGGTCTACCAGCCGGTGGTGGGCCAGCGTGAACAGCCAGGTGCGGAACTTCGCCTTGGCTTCATAGGTTCGTGCATGGCGCGCCACCGCAAACCACACATCCTGAAGCAGGTCGTCCGCCACCGCCTGCACTTTCACGCTGCGGTACACAAACCGCCATACCGCCAGTTCGTGCCGGGCGTACAGCGTGTCAAACGCAGCCATGTCTCCCCGGGCGTAGCGCAGCATCAGCGTTTCGTCGCCATCGTCTGCGGGTGCGGTGGAGCTGGGGGGCGGCACCCGCGCATTATGCGAGGCCCTCATGCACCGGCAGGCGCAGGTGTTGCAGGCGCTTGCACGGGCTACCTCGGGTCGGGGACATACGAAAACTGGTCCGACAGCGGAAACGCGCGGGGCACATGCAGCCGGGCGACGGGTTCGCGGATCACGCCGCTGGCAATCAGGTTTTCGCGACTGTCGTAACGGATGCTGATCACTTCATTGGGGTGGCTGTGCAGTCGCGCAAAGGTGGTGTGCGTGACCACGGATGTCTCACGCTGGCCGTGTGCCGTGCCCAGCCGGGCGGATGGCAGGGGCGCTGCATTGGCTGCGCTCTCGGCAGACTGCGATCGCGCTGAAGATTCGGCCCGGGACAACGGGGCGGGCGCTGCCTGCGCCGGTTCCTCGCGCAGGCGGTCCAGTGCATTGGCGCCATCGTCTCCGTCCGCGCCGCTGTCACCGCGCCCCCGCTGGCTGTACGGTGCAGGCGCGACGGACGGCGGTGGCAGCGGCGGCTGTTCACGGAACAGCGCGACCCCGATCACCCCCACGTGCGCAGGGCGTCCCGTGCGCGCTGCGTACGAGTGGGCAATGGGGGCAAACTCAAACGCTGCCACCTCGCTGGCGCTTTTGCGCCAGCCCGTGATCTGGTAGCGCTCATGGGGCGCAAACACATAGCCGCGCTGGTCCCACGCGGCGGTTTCGCCACTGAGAACGTTCACGCCATCCACCGAAGGCACCGCCAGCACGCGCTCACCCAGCCGGTTGCGCACGGTAATGGCATAGCGTGCGCCCGGGCGGCCTGCCACCCAGTACTCGCCACGGGCGTAGTGCACCGGCAGCGTGGCCCCGGTGTCGCGGTCAACAACGGTGACATCCGCCAGGTGGCCCACGGCGTGGGCGGGCAGGCAGGCCAGAGCCAGCAACGCGGCCAGCCCTGTGATGGTTGTCTGGACGGTGATGGTGAGCGAACGGTGTTTCATGGGGGCTCCAGTCAGGCAATGGGTGTTGGTGCTGGGTGAAACGAACGGGGCGGGCCAACGGGGTTAAAAGGCCGCGAAAAAAGTTGCCGGTGCCGGAGCTGAACGCCGGGAGCCGATCCCTTGGCGCCCGTTAGCATGCAGTCCATGCTTGCCGCCAAACCCTATCTGCAGAGCGTCCGCATCCGCCCTGATGCCGAGGTGGACTACGACGCCTATCCCTACAGCATCCCTGCCGTGCGGGAGCTGGGGCTGCTGGAGTTCCATCCGGACGTGACGTTCTTTGTGGGAGAAAACGGCTCTGGCAAATCCACCCTGCTCGAAGGCATTGCCCTGGCGCTGGGCTACAGCCCTGAAGGTGGTACCCGCAACTTCCAGCTGGCGACGACGCAATCGGTGTCGCCGCTGCACGAGGTGCTGCGGCTGGCGCGCAGCTTCCGCAAACCGCGCGATGGCTACTTTCTGCGGGCCGAGAGCTTTTTCAATGTGGCGACGTTCATGGACGAGGTGGGCTACCTGGAGAGCTATGGAGGCAGGTCACTGCATGCGCGTTCGCACGGCGAAGCCTTTATGGCGCTGCTCATCCACAAGTTCAGGGGCCAGGGCCTGTACCTTCTGGACGAGCCGGAGGCGGCTCTCTCGCCCCAACGGCAGCTGGCCGCGCTCTCGGCCATCCACCAGCTGGTGCAGGACAAGTCGCAGTTCATCATCGCCACGCATTCGCCCATCCTGCTGTCCTATCCCCACGCCCGGATCATCCGGTTTGGCAGCACGGGGTTGGCGCAAGTGGCGTTTGAAGACACCGAGCACTTTGCGGTGACCCGGGACTTTCTGAACAACTACCCCCGGCGGCTGGAGCAACTGCTGCAAGACGCACCGGGTGATGGGCCTGCCGGGTCGCACACCTGAACATTGCGCTGCGGGCGGGCTCATCGCGCCCGGGCCCGGGCATTCACATTCAGTGCGCCAGGCGCCGGGTGCGCGGCACCGGCAGGGCAGTGCCTGTGCCCTGGCGTGCAGCACGCGGTGCCGTTTGGGCCTGGCCTGCAGCCGTACCGCCGGCGACATGGAACACCGCCACCAGGTCTGCCAGGCTTTGCGCCTGCTGGCGCAGGTTTTCGGCGGCCATCGAGCTATCGCCCACCAGCGCGCCGTTTTGCTGCGTCATCTGGTCCAGCTGCGTGACGGCGACGTTGACCTGCGAGATGCCGTCACTTTGCTCGGCTGCTGCAGTGCTGATCTCGCCAATGATGCCCGTCACCCGCTGAACGCCCTGCACGATCTCGTTCATCGTCACACCGGCATCGGCCACCAGCTGGGTGCCAGAGTCCACCTTCTCCACGCTGGACTGGATGAGCGCCTTGATCTCCTTGGCGGCCTCGGCACTGCGCTGCGCCAGGCTGCGCACTTCGGTGGCCACCACGGCAAAGCCGCGCCCCTGCTCGCCCGCGCGGGCAGCCTCCACCGCCGCGTTGAGGGCCAGGATATTGGTCTGGAACGCAATGCCATCGATCACGCCAATGATGTCCGCAATTTTCTGGCTGCTGTGGTGGATGTCCTGCATGGTCGTCACGACCTGTTGCATCACCTCGCCACCCTTGGCGGCGGTGCCCGCTGCCGTGGTGGCCAGCTGGTTGGCCTGGCGGGCGGAGTCGGCGCTCTGGCGCACGGTGGCGGTCAGCTCTTCCATGCTGGCGGCGGTCTGCTCCAGGCTGCTGGCGGCCTGTTCGGTGCGGTGGCCCAGGTTCTGGTTGCCGCTGCTGATGTCGTCGCTGGTAGCGCGCAGCTGCCCAATGTTGTCCCGCACGGCGGAGACCAGTTCATGAAAACGCTGTTGCATGTCGCGCACCGCCACCATCACGCTGCCGGTGTCGCCCGCCTTGACCTGCACAGGCACCGTGAGGTCACCCTGCTCAATGGCCTGCACCACGGCGCGCACCTCGCTGGGCTCTGCGCCCAGTTCGCGGCCGATGCTGCGCGAAACCATCACCGTGGCGCCCACGCTGATCAGCACGGCCAGCAAGGTGATGGCCAGCATCACGCCGGTGAACTGGTTAGCGTCCTGGTTGGCCGTCTGGCTGTTTTTGATGATGCGGCCTTCTTCATAGTCGATCAGCTTGTTGGCGGCGGCCAGCCATTGTTCGTACTGGGGCTTGGCTTCAGACCAGAGCAGGGCTTCGGCGCCCGTCCGGTCGCCTGCCTGCATCAGGGCCACGACCTTGTTGGTGGTGGCCACCGTGCGCGTTTCGATGTCTTTGAGGGCCTGCACCATCGGGCCCACCTCGGGCGGGACGTCTTTGGCGGTTTGCAGCACCGCTTCAAGCTGCGTGGCCGACTTGGCGTAAAAGTCCGCCAGCCTGGCGATGTCTTCAACTTCGGCCCGGCGTGCGTCTTCGCTGGGCGCCAGCACCACGTCGCGCACCGCGATGGACCGGTCGTGTGCAGAGCCGCGGAAGTTGATGGCTGCGCGCTGGATGACGGCGTTTTGCGTGGCGTTGGCCGTGAGTGCCCGGTCGATCCCCCGTGCTATGAGCATGCTGTAGATCGACATGCCGAGCAAAGCCACGATGACCAGGCCGAAGGCCGCCATGAGGCGATGGCTGATTTTCCAGGTGTTCATAGGTGTGCCTTGAATAGATGTCTCGAACAGAAGTCGCTTGCAGACACCGCGCCAGAGAGCCCATTGCTCACCACGAATGTTTGCATTTGGTTACGAAATTGTACTGTCTGGTCGCAAAATCGACAACAAAGTTTTTTGTTCATTGAAGAGTCGCATTTTTTCCGCAGACGGCTTGGCGGCGTGCGTTTAGATGATTTGGCGATTAAATAAAAAGAATTAAGTCGTTTGGGTTTTAAAGGCGGGCTCCCAGAATGCTGAGCCTGTGACTACTGCATCCATCATCATCGTCCCCGGCTGGCGCGACTCGGGCCCTGGACACTGGCAAAG
Source organism: Acidovorax sp. NO-1 (assembly GCF_000238595.1). GTDB lineage: Bacteria > Pseudomonadota > Gammaproteobacteria > Burkholderiales > Burkholderiaceae_C > Acidovorax. Next base: position 111,141 of record NZ_AGTS01000071.1, read on the forward strand.
CCTGTGGGCCGAACGGCTGCCCCGCACAACACGCGTGGTGCAGGATGACTGGATCACCCCCAAGCGCACCGCCTGGGTGGGGCAACTTGAAAAAACCGTGCTCGCTGCGCCGCACCCCGTGGTGGTCGTGGCCCACAGCCTGGGCTGCATCACCACCACCCACCTCGGGCCTGCAGCGGCAGCCCGGGTGTGCGGTGCACTGCTGGTAGCCCCGGCCGACCCGGAGCGCCGGGCCGTCCTGAGCGACTTTGCGCCGGTGCCCTATGCGCCGCTGCCGTACCGCAGCATCGTGGTGGCCAGCAGCAACGACCCGTACTGCCCCATTCGCCTGGCGGGCGCCTATGCCCGCGCCTGGGGCAGCGAGTTCGTGCGCATGCAGAACGCCGGGCATATCAACATCGACTCCGGCCATGGCGAATGGCCGCTGGGCTGGGCATTGCTGCAGTCGCTGGAGGGCGAGCAGCCTGCAGGCGCAGCGGGCGTGTCGCCCTCTGCCGTACACGCATCGCCAGTGGCGTTGTAGCCCGGTTGCACCTCGATCGGTCCTAAATTGATAGCTGCTAGCGCAATACAGATAGGCGCTAGAGGCCATTTTTGCTTGAAATATCGAGCTCCGCAGATCCTCCGGGGCGGTGGTGAATGCGTCTGGTGTACGGTCTATATTCGAAATTTCGATTAATTAACAAGAATATATTCTTTTGAGTTTTAAGAAGCGCTCTGCACAATCCGCCATCTCCAGCTTTTCATCAGGCGACGCACCATGACGACTTCCCTCAAACTCAAGACCCTTCTGGCCACCGTGGCCCTGGCCACCAGTGGTTTGGCAGCGGCGCAGAACACGCTGCTCAATGTGTCGTACGACGTGGCGCGCGAGTTCTACAAGGACTACAACGCTGCTTTCGCGGCGCACTACAAGAAGACCACGGGCCAGGATGTGAAGATTGACCAGTCTCACGCAGGCTCCAGCGCGCAGGCACGCGCCGTGCGTGACGGGCTGGACGCCGATGTGGTCACCATGAACACCACCACCGATGTGCAGTTTCTGGCCGACAGCGGCGTGGTCGCCAAGGACTGGGCCAAGAAGTTTCCGCACGACGCATCGCCCACCACCTCCACCATGCTCTTTCTGGTGCGCAACGGCAACCCCAAGGGCATCAAGGACTGGGACGACCTCATCAAGCCCGGCGTGCAGGTGATCGTGGTGAACCCCAAGACGGGCGGCAACGGCCGCTATGCCTATCTGGCCGCCTGGGGCGCCGTGCGCGAAAAGGGCGGCACCGACGAGCAGGCCGCCGAGTTTGTGGCCAAGCTGTACAAGAACGTGCCGGTGCTGGCCAAGGGCGGGCGCGACGCCACCGCCACCTTCTTGCAGCGCAACATTGGCGACGTGCTCATCACGTTTGAATCCGAGGTGGTGTCGATCGACCGCGAATTCGGCGCGGGCAAGGTGGACTCCGTGTACCCCTCAGTGAGCGTGGTGGCCGAGAACCCCGTGGCGATTGTCGAACGCACCACGGCAAAGAAGAACTCCGGCGCGCTGGCCAAGGCTTATCTTGACTACCTGTATTCCGACGAAGCCCAGGAGATCGCCGCCAAGCACGCCATCCGCCCGCGTTCGGAAGCCGTGCTCAAGAAGCACGCCGCCACGTTCAAGCCGCTCAAGCAGTTCACGGTGTCCAAATATTTTGGTTCGCTGACCGAAGCGCAGAAGGTGCACTTCAATGACGGCGGCCAGTTCGACAAGATCTACAGCACCAAGTAAGCCGACATGACTGCTGCGACCTCTGCGGCCGGGCAGGGGGCCTTGCGGGCCTCTGCCCAGGTCGGCCGGCGTGCGCCCAAGCGCGTGCTGCCAGGCTTTGGCATCACGCTGGGCTACACACTTTTCTATCTCAGCATCATCGTGCTGATCCCGCTGTCGGCGCTGATCTTCAAGACCTTTACGCTCACGTGGGACGAGTTCTGGGCGGCCGTCAGCTCACCCCGGGTGGTGGCGTCCTACAAGCTCACGTTTGGCGCTTCGTTCATTGCTGCGCTGGTCAACCTGGTCTTTGGCCTGCTGATCGCGTGGGTGCTGGTGCGCTACAAGTTTCCGGGCAAGAAGATCGTGGATGCCCTGGTGGACCTGCCTTTTGCATTGCCCACCGCGGTGGCCGGCATCTCGCTGACTGCGCTGCTGGCTGGCAACGGCTGGATCGGCCAGATTCTGGAGCCCATGGGCATTCAGCTGGCGTTCAAGCCCGCCGGTATCGTCATCGCACTCATCTTCATCGGCCTGCCCTTTGTGGTGCGCACCGTGCAACCGGTGCTGGAAGACGCAGAAAAAGAACTCGAAGAAGCTGCCACCTGCCTGGGCGCCACGCGCTTTCAGACCTTCACCAAGGTCATCCTGCCGTCCATCACGCCGGCGTTGCTGACCGGCTTTGCCATGGCCTTTGCGCGGGCGGTGGGCGAATACGGCTCGGTCATTTTTATCGCAGGCAACGTTCCCATGGTGTCTGAAATCACCCCGCTCATCATCATCGGCAAGCTGGAGCAATATGACTACGCGGGCGCCACGGCGGTGGCCACGGTGATGCTGGTCATCTCGTTTGTCTTGCTGCTCATCATCAACGCACTGCAGGCCTGGCAGCGCCGCCACGCGGGGGCACCAGCATGAGCGGGGCTGCTACAAGAACCGTGCGCCGCACACAGGCGGGAACGACCGAGTCGCCATGGGTGCGCTACACCCTGATCGGGATCGCGCTGGCCTTCATGCTGCTGTTTCTGGTGTTGCCGCTCGCCGCGGTGTTTGCCGAAGCGCTGCGCAAGGGTTTTGGCGCGTACCTCGAAGGTCTGCGCGAGCCCGATGCCTGGTCGGCCATCAAGCTCACGCTGATCACTGCCGCCATAGCCGTGCCGCTGAACCTGGTGTTCGGCGTGGCAGCGGCCTGGTGCATTGCCAAATATGAGTTCCGGGGCAAGGCGTTTTTGACCACGCTGGTGGACTTGCCGTTTTCGGTGTCGCCGGTGGTTGCTGGCCTTGTCTACGTGCTGATGTTCGGCGCGCAGGGCTGGTTTGGCCCCTGGCTGCAGGCGCATGACATCAAGATCATCTTTGCCGTTCCCGGCATCGTGCTGGCCACCGTGTTTGTGACCTTCCCCTTCATCGCGCGCGAGCTGATCCCGCTGATGCAGGCGCAGGGCAACGACGAGGAGCAGGCTGCCATCGTGCTGGGAGCCAGCGGCTGGCAGACCTTCTGGTACGTGACCTTGCCCAACATCAAGTGGGGGCTGCTGTACGGCGTGATTCTGTGTAACGCCCGCGCCATGGGCGAGTTTGGTGCGGTGTCGGTGGTGTCAGGCCACATCCGGGGCCAGACCAACACCATCCCGCTGCACGTTGAAATTCTGTACAACGAATACCAGTCGGTCGCCGCGTTCGCCGCAGCATCGCTGCTGGCCCTGCTGGCGCTGGTCACCCTGGTCATCAAGACCATTGCCGAACACCGCAACGAGCAGGCACTGAAAGCCGCTGCCGAATTGCCCCCCGAGCGCCCCGCGCCCGCTGGCGTTTGAAGGAAGAAGAACACCATGAGCATTGAAATCCGTAACGTCAGCAAGCAGTTTGGCGACTTCCATGCGCTGCGGGACGTGAGCCTGGACATTGCGTCGGGCGAACTCATCGCGTTGCTCGGTCCTTCGGGCTGCGGCAAGACCACGCTCTTGCGCATCATCGCGGGGCTGGAGACGGCCGACGTGGGCACCATCCACTTCAGCGGCGAAGACACCACCGACGTGCATGTGCGCGAGCGCAACGTGGGCTTTGTGTTCCAGCACTACGCGTTGTTCCGCCACATGACCGTGTTCGAGAACGTGGCCTTTGGTCTGCGCGTGAAACCCCGCAAGGAGCGGCCGAGCGAGGCGCAGATCAAGCAGAAGGTGATGGACCTGCTCAAGCTTGTACAGCTGGACTGGCTGGCCGAGCGGTTCCCGTCGCAACTGTCTGGCGGCCAGCGCCAGCGCATTGCCCTGGCCCGCGCGCTGGCCGTGGAGCCCAAGGTGCTGCTGCTCGATGAGCCCTTTGGTGCGCTCGATGCCAAGGTGCGCAAAGAACTGCGCCGCTGGCTGCGCCGCCTGCACGACGAGCTGCATGTCACCTCGATCTTCGTGACGCACGACCAGGAAGAAGCGCTGGAAGTGGCCGACCGCGTGGTGGTGATCAACCAGGGGCGTATCGAGCAAAGCGGCTCGCCCCAGCAGGTGTGGGACCAGCCCGCCAGCCCGTTTGTGTACGGCTTTCTGGGCGACGTGAACCTGTTCCATGGTCGCGCGCATGAGGGGCTGGTGCATCTGGATGGCATGCAGATCGACTCGCCCGAGCATGCCACCACGCAGGACACCAAGGCGTTTGCCTATGTGCGCCCGCACGATCTGGACGTGGAGCGCTACTCACCCGGCGCCGGGCTCGACGCCGAAGGCCGTCCGCGCGGCATCGTTGCGCAACTGAGCCGCGCTATCGTGGTGGGCCCGATTGCACGGCTGGAACTTATTCCCGAAGGCGACCACAAACCAGCGGACAATGCGTCCCCTGAACACTTGATCGAAGCGCAGATCCCTGCGCAGCAGTTCAAGGAAATGGGTTTCAAAGAGGGTGAAACGCTGGTGGTCACACCGCGCCGCGCCCGAGTGTTCTTGGATCACGCCGCTGGGATTTGACTCCCCCTGAGCCGCTTTGTGTCTTCCCCCTGAGGGCGACGACGGCCTTTGCTGCGGGGCGGCCCTTGCTGGCCGTCCGCGCGTTTGGGCTGTGACGGTTTCAGAGGCAATGCCCTGGGCGGCTACTGTTGGATGAGGGAGAGGAATGATGGTGTTGAACTGGATCGATCAGGCCCCGCGCCGCGTGCTGGCGCTGATCAGTGTGGCCTGCGTGGGCATGCTGGCGTTTGGCATGTATTTGCAGCACGTGGTGGGCCTGGAGCCCTGCCCGATGTGCATCGTGCAGCGTTATGCTCTCATCGGTGTAGCAATCTTTACAGCCCTGGCAAGCGCCAGGGGCCAAAAAGGCTGGTGGATAACGATGGCCGGACTCGCGTTGCTGTCTTCCGGCTTCGGCGCCTTTGTGGCGGCCCGCCAGAGCTGGCTGCAGTGGTACCCGCCCGAAATCGCCACCTGCGGTCGTGACTTTTACGGAATGATCGAAAACTACCCCATCAGCCGCGCCATTCCCATGATTTTCCGGGGCTCTGGCGACTGTGCAGCGATTGACTGGACCTTCCTGGGCGGCTCCATTGCCAACTGGTCGTTCCTCTGCTTTGTGGCGTTTGCCGTGGTGCTGCTGGCGCTGGTGGTGCGTGGCGCCAGGGGCGGGCGGGCCAGCGGTTCCGGGTATTCGATGGCTTGATGCCGGTGGTGCCGCTGGCGCCACGAATCTGCTGAACAGGGCGCTCTGCGGAGCGCCCTTTGTTTTGCCTGACCGGTCCCGGTCAGCCCAATACCAGGTCGCCTGCATCCAGCGAGGGCGGGCGCATCAGGTCTTCGTGGATGCCCATGGTCTGGCTGGCCCGCTCCACGGCCTGCCACAGGAGCGCCGGCATCTGCAATATCTCTTCGGGCGATGAAGAGCGGGCAATCCATGCGCTGATCTGCAGGTGCTGATCGGGGGTGAGCAGATCCAGGTTCAGCATCTCGTCGATGGTTTTCATTGTGGGTCAGTCCGTGGTCGGCGGGTGCGGAAACGGCACACCTGCGGTGCCATCGATCCAGGCGGGCAGTTTGTGCATCACGCTCTCAAAGAGGTGGCTGGACTGCCACTGTGCCAGCCAGGCCTGCAGGTGCGGCCAAGGCTGTGCCTGCCACCAGCTGGCATCGATGCCGGCAAACTGCCGCACGAAAGGTGCAATCGCCATGTCGGCCAGCGCCGCATGGCGGCCAAACAGGAAGTTGTGCCGAACCAGCCGCGCCTGCAGGCCCTGCAGCCACTCCACAGCCTGTACTCGCGCAACAGCAGCATCTGATGCGGGATAGCGGGCAGGGTACTTGCAGCGGTCAAGCGCCTGCTTGAACCGGCTGTCGCATTCTTCAATCAGCGCCAGCATGTCGGCCTCGGTGCCTTCGCTGGGGGCCAGCCAGTGCGCAGGATCGCGCTGCGCCAGCGCCCATTGCATGATGTTCAGGCTCTGGTCCAGCACCGTGCCATCTGCCAGCACCAGTACGGGCACGGTGGCCTTGGGCGACGCCAGCAGCAAGCCCTGGGGTTTGTTGCGCAACACCACCTCGCGCAGCTCGCAGGCCTGCCCGCTGACAGCCAGCGCCAGCCGGGCGCGCATCGCATACGGGCAGCGGCGAAAGGAGTACAGAACGGGCAGGGCAGCGTTCACGCGGGCTCGCCCTCACACCCGCCCACATCGCTGGCGGCGGCCCGCGCGGGTGCGCCGGGTTGCCGTGCGCCCAAGTGCGCTTGCCCGCGTTGCTCCGCCAGGTCCATCTGGCGCTGGCGTTCGGCCAGTGCGCGTTCCTGTTCGGGCGTGCGGGTGCCGTGGCAGTAGGGGCAGCTTACGCCGCGCACGTAGTGGGGTGATGCGAGCTCGGCTTCGCCCAGCGGCATGCGGCAGGACCGGCACAACTGGTGGTGCCCCGGCGCCAGGCCGTGGCCCACGGACACGCGCTCGTCAAACACAAAACAGTCGCCCTGCCAGCGACTGTTTTCTTCCGGCACCGTTTCCAGGTATTTCAGGATGCCGCCTTCCAGGTGGAACACCTCGTCGAACCCCTGCGACCTGAGCAGCGCGGTGGATTTCTCGCAGCGGATGCCGCCAGTGCAGAACATGGCGACCCGGGGTTTGCCCGCCAGCACGCCGCCGGGTTGTTTCTCGCGTTCCACCCAGGCCGGAAACTCCGCGAAGCTCTTGGTGTGCGGGTTGATGGCGCGCGCGAACGTGCCGATGCCCACCTCGTAGTCGTTGCGCGTGTCCACCACCACCACGCCGGGGTCGTCGATGAGCGCATTCCAGTCTTCAGGCTTCACATAGGTGCCGGCGTTGCGCGCGGGGTTCAGGCCCGGCACGCCCAGGGTCACGATCTCGCGCTTGAGCCGCACGCGCATGCGGTAGAACGGCTGGCGGTCGGTGGGGGCCTCTTTGTGCTGCAGCTTCGCAAAGCGGGTATCGCTGCGCAGCCAGGCCAGCACGGCCAAGACATCATCGGGTGCGCCCGCAATGGTGCCGTTGATGCCCTCGGGCGCCAGCAGCAGCATGCCGCGCACGCCGCGCTCGTCGCACAGGGCCTGCAGCGGCGCGCGCAGCGTAGCGCAGTCGGGCAGGTCGACAAACTGGTAAAGCGCAACAGTGAGGTAGCGGGGTGTGACCGAGTCCACGAAATGGGGGCGAAGAGCAGCAAAGAAGGGTGATGATAGCGGTCACTTTTCGTTACGATGCCGGAGTCCCCAACCCGCACCCAAGGTGTCTTATGGCCCAGGAACCCTCCCTCAACCTGTTTCGCCGCCTGGAGCAGCTCAATGGCATCGGGGCCGCGCTCTCGCGCGAGCGCAACATCGACCGCCTGCTGGAGAACATTCTGGAGGCTGCCAAGGCCATCACCGGCGCGGATGGCGGCACGCTCTACAGCGTGACGGAGGACGGCCAGTCGCTCAAGTTCGAGATCCTGCGCACCGACTCGCTGGACATTCGCCTGGGTGGCACCACGGGCAAGCCGATTGATTTTCCGCACCTGCCGCTGCGCAACGCCGATGGCAGCCCCAACGATTCGCTGGTGGCCGCATATGCCGCCATCCACGACCGCACGGTGAACATTGCCGACGCCTACTGCGCCGAGGGCTTTGATTTTTCAGGCACGCGCAGTTTCGATGCGCGCACGGGGTACCGCTCGCAATCGTTTCTGACCGTGCCGATGAAGAACCACGACCACGAACTGATCGGCGTGCTGCAGCTCATCAACGCGCGGCACTGGGAGACCGGCGAGGTCACCACGTTCTCCGAGGCCGACCAGGGCCTGGCCGAGTCGCTGGCCTCGCAGGCTGCGATTGCGCTCACCAACCGGCTGCTCATCACGCAGCTCGAACGCCTGTTCGAGTCGTTTGTGAACCTGATCAACCTGGCCATTGACGAAAAGTCGCCCTACACCGGTGGCCATTGCCAGCGTGTGCCCGCCCTCACCATGATGCTGGCCGAGGCGGTGAATGCCACCAACCAGGGGCCGCTGGCGGGCTTTCGCATGAGTGACCGCGACCGCTACGAGCTCAAGATGGCCGGCCTGCTGCACGACTGCGGCAAGATCACCACGCCGGTGCATGTGGTGGACAAGGCGACCAAGCTGCAAACACTGTACGACCGCATCGGCCTGGTGGACACGCGCTTTGAAGTCTTGAAGCGCGACGCCGAACTGGCCGCCCTGCGCCGCCAGCTGGCGCTGCGCCCGGTGGTGGATGCCCGTGCCGAGGGGCAGGAGCTGCAGGCCCTGCAGCACGAGATCCATGCGCTGGAGGAAGACCGCGAATTTCTGCGCCGCAGCAACGCGGGCACCGAGGCCATGCGCCCCGAAGACCAGCAGCGCGTGCGCGACATTGCCGCCATGCGCCACTGGCGCAACCCGCAGGGCGTGCAGACCAGTTTCCTCTCTGCCGAGGAGGTGGAGAACCTCACCATCCGCTCGGGCACGCTGAACCAGGCCGAGCGCGACACCATCAATTACCACATCGTCGCCACCATCAAGATGCTGGAGACGCTCCCCTGGCCGCGGCATCTGAAAAACGTGCCCGAATACGCAGGCGGCCACCACGAACGCATGGACGGAAAGGGCTACCCGCGCGGCCTCACCCGCGACCAGATGTCGCTGCAGGCCCGGATGATGGGCATTGCCGACATCTTTGAGGCCCTCACGGCCGCAGACCGGCCGTACAAGAGCGGCATGACCCTGTCGCAGGCCATCGCCATCATGTGCCGGATGCGTGACAACGGGCATATCGACCCGGACCTGTTCGAAGTGTTCGTGCGGGAGCGTGTGTACGAACGGTACGGGCGCGAGTTCCTGGAGCCTGCCCAGGTGGACGAGGTGCCGCCGGATACCCTGGCGCTGGCGCTGGCGGTGCGGGGCTGAAACCGGTTTGCCGCTGATTTGCTATTGAATAAATAGCTGCTTGCGCTTTACCAGTAAGCGTTCAAGGCCAATTTCTATGATATTTTTGCGGCTGTTTTCGCCTGCTGCGCTTGCAGCCACGCACTGAACGCCGCCATGGCCCCCGTGACGGGGCGCGACTGCAGGTGCGTGAGCCAGTAGGCACCGCGGTGCAGCTCCAGTGCAAAGGGCTGCACCAGCCGACCCTGCTGCAGCTCGCGTGTGAACATCGCCACCGGCAGCAGCGCCATGCCCGCGCCTTGCGCCGCCGCCTCGGCCAGCGTGAGGGATGAGTCGAACACCGCGCCACGCAGCACCGGGCAGGGCGTGCCTGCGGCCTCGAACCATGCAGCCCATTCATCCGTGCGGTAGCTGCGCAGCAGCGGTTGCCGTGCCAGGTCGGCGGCGGTGCGCAGGCCGTGGGCCAGGGCCGGGGTGCACATCACGGACATCGGCGCGTCCATGATGCGTTCGGCATGTGTGCCGTGCCAGGCGCCGTCGCCAAAGCGGATCGCATAGTCCAGGCCTTCGCCCGCCATGTCCACCCGGTTGTTGTGCGTGAGCAAGCGCAGGTCCACAAACGGGCAGGCCTCTTGAAAGTCGCGCAGCCGGGGCAGCAGCCAGCCCACGGCAAAGGTGCCCACGGCGCCCACGGTCAGCACCTCGCGCGGGCGGGTGTCGCCCAGTTTTTCCAGGGCGCGCGCCAGGTTGGAGAACGATTCCGCCACCACTGGCAGCAGCGCCTGGCCTTCGTCCGTCAACGCCAGGCCACGCGGCAGGCGGCGAAACAGTGGCTTGCCCAGGCGGCCTTCGAGCTTGCGGATGTGCTGGCTGACCGCTGTCTGCGTGACGTGCAACTCCTGGGCCGCCCGCGTGAGGTTGAGGTGGCGCGCCGAGGCTTCGAACGCGCGCAAGGCATTGAGCGGAAGATGCATAAGTTTTTCTGGGGGCTGGCGGCAATTATTGTCGATGGTGCTGGGGGCTTGATCTCCGTATCGTTCGGACCTTGTCTCAACTCACCTCCAGTTTCTTATGCAAAGACGACAGTTTTCCTTGGGTTTGATGGCCGCTACCACCATGCCTCTTTGGGGTTGCGCGGCTACCAGCAACGCAGCGGGCCGCAACAAGACCACCCGCGAATGGAACGAGACGCTCGCCCACATCGAACGCACCGCCCAGGGCCGTTTGGGCGTGGCCATGCTGGACATGGGCTCGGGCCTGCAGTTGGGCTGGCGCCAGGACGAGCGCTTTGCCATGGCCAGCACCTTCAAGGCGGTGCTGGCGGGCTGGATGCTGGCGCTGGTGGACCAGGGCAGGGAGCGGCTGGATGCCCGCGTGCACTACGCGGTGGCCGATGTGGTGGCGTATTCGCCCGTCAGCGGCCCCCGCGCGGGCGATGGGGGCGGGTTGACGGTGGGCGAGCTGTGCGCCGCCACCGTGAGCCTGAGCGACAACACCGCCGCCAATGTCTTGCTGGCGCGCCATGGCGGGCCGGCTGGGTTCACGGCCTTTGTGAGATCACTGGGCGACAGCATCACGCGGCTGGACCGCACCGAGCCAACGCTGAACGAGGCCGCTGTGGGCGACCCGCGCGACACGACCACGCCGCTGGCCATGTTGCAGACCCTGCAAAAGCTGGTGCTGGGCGATGTGCTTACGCCACCGTCGCGCGCGTGGCTGCAGCGCTGGCTGGTAGAGACGAGCACGGGCGACAAGCGCCTGCGCGCGGGAGTGCCGGGCTGGAAGGTGGGGGACAAGACGGGAACGGCGGGAGACAGCGGCACGGCCAACGACATCGGGGTCATGTGGCCTCCCGGCGGAGGCGCCCCAGTGCTGGTGACCTGTTACCTCACGCGGTCCACCGCCAAGCCGGAGCAGCGCGATGCGGCGATCGCCGAGGTGGCACGGGCCGTGGCGGCGGCGCGGGAGATGTTCAGTAGGGGTGAATGAATCCGGCGTGGCCGAGGAGGGGGTGTGTTTTTACCGGACGAGCGGGCATGGCGGGTTGGTTCCCCCTTCTCAGAGCTTTTTCACGAGCACCTGGCTGCGCCGGTCCCAGTTGTACTTGCGCTTGCGCGCATCGGGCAGCCAGTCCGGGTCCACGGGCTGGAATCCGCGCTTGATGAACCAGTGCATGGTGCGGGTGGTGAGCACAAAGATGCTGTCCAGCCCCTGCAGGCGCGCGCGTTGCTCGATGCGCTTGAGCAGCTTTTCGCCGTCGCCCGTGCCCTGGCTTTGCGGTGACACCGTCACGGCGGCCATCTCGGCCGTCTTGGCCTCGGGGTAGGGGTAGAGCGCCGCGCAGCCAAAGATCACGCCATCGTGTTCAATGATGGTGTAGCTGGCGATGTCGCGTTCGATCTCGGTGCGGTCGCGCTTGACCAGCGTGCCGTCTTTCTCGAACGGCTCGATTAGCTGCAGGATGCCACCCACGTCGTCAATCGTGGCCTCGCGCAGCTCTTCAAGCTTTTCGTCGATCACCATGGTGCCAATGCCGTCGTGCACATACACCTCCAGCAGCAGCGATCCGTCGAGCGCGAATGGGATGATGTGGCTGCGCTCCACGCCGGCCTTGCAGGCCTTCACGCAGTGCTGCAGGTAAAAACCCGTGTCGGTGGGATGCTGCGCAATGGGCAGCTTGGCCAGCAGGGCCTGGGCAGCGGCCAGCGGTAGTTCGGTGTCAATGGGGTTGTCTTCACTCGCCGGTTCGCCGGGCTGCATGCGGATACCGGGCACCTCGGTCATGAAAATCAGCTTGTCGGCGCGCAGCTCGATGGCCACGCTGGTGGCCACTTCTTCCATCGCCAGGTTGAAGGCCTCGCCGGTGGGCGAAAAGCCGAACGGCGACAGCAGCACCAGCGCACCCATGTCCAGCGTGCGCTGGATGCCCCCCACATCCACCTTGCGCACCACGCCCGAATGCTGGAAGTCCACGCCATCCACAATGCCCACGGGCCGCGCCGTGAGGAAGTTGCCCGAGATCACCCGCACCGTGGCGCCCGCCATGGGCGTGTTGGGCAGGCCCTGGCTAAAGGCGGCCTCGATCTCGTAGCGCAACTGGCCGGCCGCCTCCTGGGCGCAATCGAGCGCCACCGAGTCGGTGATGCGGATGCCGTGCGAATACTTGGCAGCATGGCCCTTGGCCGCCAGCTGCTCGTTCACCTGCGGGCGAAAACCGTGCACCAGCACGATGCGCACGCCCATGGCCTGGATCAGCGCCAGATCCTGCGCAATGTTGTGCAGCTTGCCCGCCGCAATGCCTTCGCCCGTGAGCCCGATCACAAAGGTCTGGTTGCGGAACTTGTGGATATAGGGCGCGACCGACCGGAACCAGGGGACGAAGGTAAAGTTGAAAACGGCAGACATGGTGGGGGGTGGCGGTCGGGAAACGGTAGGCAGCAGGACTGGGATAATCCGCGATTGTCTATGAAGTTGCTGCCTTGACTGCGTCCACAGTTCCCACCCCCCTGCACATCGAGTTCCCGGAATCCCTGCCCGTCTCTGCACGGCGCGACGAGATCATGGAGGCCATTGCCCGGCACCAGGTTGTCATCGTGTGCGGCGAAACCGGCTCGGGCAAGACCACGCAGCTGCCCAAGATTGCGCTGGCGCTGGGCCGGGGCAAGTGCAACGCGAAGCCGGGTCAAAAAGGCCAGCTTATCGGCCACACCCAGCCGCGCCGCATTGCCGCCAGCAGCGTGGCCAAGCGCATTGCCGAAGAATTGAAGACCCCGCTGGGTGACGTGGTGGGCTTCAAGGTGCGCTTCCAGGACCGCTTGAGCGGCGATGCCTCCGTCAAGCTGATGACCGACGGCATCCTGCTGGCCGAGACGCAGACCGACCCGCTGCTCAAGGCCTACGACACCATCATCATCGACGAGGCGCACGAACGCAGCCTGAATATCGACTTTCTGCTGGGCTACATCCGCCAGATCCTGCCGCGCCGGCCGGACCTCAAGGTCATCGTCACGTCGGCCACCATCGATGCCGACCGGTTTGCCAAGCATTTCGAATCCGCCAAAGGTCCGGCGCCCATCATTTATGTGTCGGGCCGCACCTTTCCGGTGGAGCAGCGCTACCGCGCGTTTGAAGAAAGCCGCGACTACGGCCTGAACGAAGCCATTGCCGATGGCGTGGACGAGCTTTGGCAGGGTAATGCGGCGGGTGACATCCTGGTGTTTTTGCCCGGCGAGCGCGAGATCCGCGAAGCGGCCGACCACCTGCGCAAGCACCTGTCGCACCAGCCCGTGATGCGCAATGCCGAGGTGCTGCCGCTGTTCGCCCGGCTGAGTCAGGCCGAGCAGGACCGCATTTTTGACGGCCACACGGGCCGCCGCATCGTGCTGGCGACCAACGTGGCCGAGACCTCGCTCACCGTGCCCGGCATTCGTTATGTGATTGACGCAGGTACGGCGCGCGTCAAGCGCTACTCTTTCCGTAGCAAGGTGGAGCAGCTGCTGGTCGAGCCCGTCAGCCAGGCCGCCGCCAACCAGCGTGCGGGCCGCTGCGGGCGCGTGGCCAACGGCATCTGCATTCGCCTGTATGACGAGGCCGGTTTCAATGGCCGCCCCCGTTTTACCGACCCCGAAATCCTGCGCTCATCGCTGGCAGGCGTCATCCTGCGCATGAAGTCGCTGCACCTGGGCGATGTGACGCAGTTCCCCTTCATCGAGGCACCCTCGGGCCGCGCGATTGCCGACGGCTACCAGCTGCTGGCCGAGCTGGGCGCGGTGGATGACGCCAACGAGCTGACCCCCATGGGCGTGGAACTGTCGCGCCTGCCGCTGGACCCCCGCGTGGGCCGCATGATCATCGAGGCGCGCGACCGTAAGGCGCTGGACGAGGTGCTCATCATCGCCAGCGCACTGAGCGTGCAGGACGTGCGCGACCGGCCCATGGAGGCGCAACAGCAGGCCGACCAGGCGCACGCCAAGTTTGACGACGACAAGAGCGAGTTCAGCGGGTATCTGAAGCTGTGGAAGTGGATCAACGAGGCCCGGGGCGGAGCGCCCAGCCTGCCATCGGCCCGTGCGCAAAAGGCCATGGCCGCGCAGAAAGCGCCTTCGCAGGCCTACTTGCCGGTGGCGCAGCGCAGTGGCGGGGGCAGTCCTGCCGCAGCGCCTGCTGTACCCGTCGCCGTCCCCGCTGCGACTCACAAACTCAGCAACCGCCAGTACGAGCAGCTGTTGCGCCAGAACTTCATCAGCATCCGCCGCCTGCGCGAGTGGCGCGACATCCACACCCAGCTGCTTACGGTGGTCACCGAGCACAAGTGGCAGATCAACACCCAGCCCGCCAGCTACGAGCAGCTGCACCTGTCGATGCTGGCTGGGCTGCTGGGCAACGTGGGCGCCAAGAGCGACGAGGAAGACTGGTACCTGGGCGCGCGCGGCATCAAGTTCTACAAACACCCGGGCGCGCACCTGAACAAGAAGCCCGGCCGCTGGATCGTGGCGTCGGAACTGGTGGAAACCACGCGTCTGTTTGGCCGGGGCATCGCGGCCATCGAGCCGCAGTGGCTGGAGCAGATTGGCGGGCATGTGCTGAAGAAGCAGCTGCTGGACCCGCACTGGGAGAAAAAGTCTGCCGAGGTGGTGGCTCTGGAGCGCGCCACGCTCTACGGCATCGTGGTCTACAACAACCGCCGCGTGAACTTCGGCAAGGTAGACCCGCACGCCGCGCGCGAGGTGTTCATCCGAGAAGCGCTGGTGGGCGGCAACTGGGAGACCAAGCTGCCGTTTCTGGCCGCCAACCAGAAGATGATCGCCAAGGTCGAAGAGCTGGAACACAAGTCCCGCCGCCAGGACGTGCTGGTGGACGACGAACTCATCTATGCCTTCTACGACCAGCAGCTGCCGCCCGAAGTGTGCAGCGGCCACAGCTTTGAGGCTTGGTACCGCGAAGAAAGTAAAAAACAGCCCGATCTGCTCAAGCTCACCCGCGAAGAACTGATGCGCCACGAGGCCTCGGGCATCACCACCAACGCCTTCCCACGCACGGTGCGCTTGGGGGGTGTGGACTGCGCCGCCAGCTACCTGCACGAGCCCGGCGATGCGCGCGACGGCATCACCGTGACCATCCCGCTCTTCGTGCTGAACCAGGTGAGCGACGAGCGCTGCGAATGGCTGGTGCCCGGCATGCTCAAGGACAAGATCCAGGCGCTGCTCAAAAGCCTGCCCCAGCGCCCGCGCAGCCGCTTTGTGCCGCTGCCCGAGTCCGCCACCCGCCTGGCAGCGCTGCTGGGCGCGCCCGAGCGCTTTGGCACCGGCAGCCTCACCGACGTGCTGCTCAAGCAGGTGCGCGACGAAACATCGCTGGACGTGAAGCGCGCCGACTTCAAGCTCGACATGTTGAGCCCGCACCTGTTCATGAACTTCCGCGTGGTGGACGAGCACGGCCGCCAGCTGGGCCATGGCCGCAACCTGGGCGCGCTCAAGGCCGAATGGGGCGCCAAGGCGCGCGGGGCGTTCCAGGCGCTGGCAGGGCTCAAGCTCGGTGGCGGGGCAGCAGAGAGTGAAAAAAATGAGTCAAAAATGCCTCCAGCGCTTGATGGTAAAGCGCAAGCAGCTACCAAATCAGGAGTAAAGGGGGCAGCGCCCGCCACCGCGAAACCTGCGAGCGTCACCCCATCGACCCCCGCAGGCCAGCGCTACACCACCTGGACGTTTGGCGAGCTTCCCGAGCTGATGGAGATCAAAAAGGCCGGGCAGACGCTGATCGGCTTCCCGGCGCTCATCGACGGGGGCGACGCCGTGACCATCGAGGT
This sequence comes from Acidovorax sp. NO-1, assembly GCF_000238595.1. Classification (GTDB taxonomy): domain Bacteria; phylum Pseudomonadota; class Gammaproteobacteria; order Burkholderiales; family Burkholderiaceae_C; genus Acidovorax. The sequence goes on from NZ_AGTS01000071.1 coordinate 127,018, forward strand.
TTTTGACGAGCCCGAAGTCGCCGCCGCCAAACACCGCGCGGGCCTGCGCCGCCTGTTTGCGCTGCAGATCAAGGACGCGCTCAAATACCTCGAAAAGAACATCCCCGACCTGCAGAAGATGGCCGTGGCTTACATGCAAGTCGGGCGGTCGCCTGACGGGACAGGCGGTGGCACCCAGGAAGAGCTGCGCACCCAGATCATCGACGTTGCGCTGGACCGGGCCTTTTTGCTCGACCCGCTGCCCACCGACGAAGTCGCCTTCAAACGCCGCGTAGAAGAGGGCCGGGGCCGCCTCACGCTGATCGCCAACGAGGTCGCCCGCCTGGCCGCCACCATCCTCACCGAATACGCAGCCGCCGCCCGCAAGATCAAGGACACCAAGAACGCGCCCGAAGCCACGGCCGACGCGCAGCAGCAGCTACAACGCCTGGTGCCCAAGAACTTCATTGCCGTGGCCCCGTGGGCGCAACTGGCCCACTACGCCCGCTACCTCAAGGCCATCACGCTGCGGCTGGATAAATACCGCGCCGACCCCGCCCGCGACGCCGCCAAACTGGCCGAACTGCGCCCGCAAGAGCAGCGCTACTGGCGCCTGGTGGCCGAGCGCAAGGGCGCCGTGGATGCACGCATGCAGGAGCTGCGCTGGCTGCTGGAAGAGCTGCGCGTGAGCTTCTTTGCGCAGGAGCTGCGCACGCCCCAGCCGGTAAGCGTGAAGCGGCTGGACAAGCTGTGGGCGCAGCTCAATTCCTAGGAGTCTGCGCGGCAGAAGGAGCATCGGCTGCAACGTGCGATAAACCGGTCTCGCGCAGTACTACCGCCTGCGCCCAGGGGCCCACCCTGGGCTTGTCGGTAGCACCACGCGATCCTCTGTTTTCGCGCGTTTCGCTTCGATGCCTTCTGCCGCGCAGACTCCTGGCGCGCGGCGGGCGTCACGCAGCGGACATGCCATTGCGGTGACTCCCACCCATAATTTGCCGCATGACCACCCTACGCTCCACCCTCGAATTCCTTCTGTATGGCTGGCTGCAGGCCGAAAAGCTGCAGGAACGCAGCCGCTTTGCCGACCACTCGCGCGACACGTTTGACGCCGTGCTCGACACCTGCGAGCGCATTGCGCGCGAGAAATACGCCCCCTTCAACCGCACGGTGGACACACAGGAGCCGCACTTTGATGGCGAGAGGGTCACGCTGCCGCAGTGCACGCACGATGCACAAAAGGCCTATGCCGCCTCGGGCATGCTCAGCGCCGCGCAGGACTACGAAATTGGCGGCATGCAGCTGCCCTATACGGTAGAGGCGGCGGCCAACAGTTTTTTTGCCGTGGCGTCCATCAGCATGGGCTCGGGCCTGCTCACGGTGGGCAATGCCAATCTGCTCATGGTGCACGGCACCGAGGCGCAGCAGAGGGTGTTTGCGCTCAACGAGTTCTCCGGCCGCTTCTCGGGCACCATGTGCCTGTCGGAGCCGCAGGCAGGCTCGTCACTCAGCGATGTGGCCACGCGCGCTGTGCCCGATGGCGAGGGCTTTGAGAATGACCCGCTGGGCCCGCGCTATCGCCTCAAGGGCAACAAGATGTGGATCTCGGCCGGCGAACACGAGCTGACCGAGAACATCATCCACCTGGTGCTCGCCAAGATCCCGGGCCCCGACGGCAAGCTGGTGCCCGGCACCAAAGGCATCTCGCTGTTCATCGTGCCCAAGAAGCTGGTGGACACCGACGGCAACCTGACCGGCGTGCGCAACGACGTGGCGCTGGCAGGCCTGAACCACAAGCTGGGCTGGCGCGGCACCACCAACACGCTGCTCAACTTTGGCGAGGGCAAGTACCCGGTCGATGGTGAGGCGGGCGCCGTGGGATACCTCGTGGGTCAGCCCGGCAAGGGCCTGCACTGCATGTTCCATATGATGAACGAGGCGCGCATCGGCATCGGCATGGCCGCCACCATGCTGGGTCTGGCGGGCTATTACGTCAGCCTGGACTACGCCAGAAACCGCCCCCAGGGTCGCCCGGTGCAGGGCCCCAAGGATGGCGCTGCCGCCGTGGTCAAGGACGCCGCCCAGCCCCAGGTGCGCATCATCGAACACGCCGACGTCAAGCGCATGCTGCTGGCGCAAAAGTCGTACGGCGAGGGTGCCCTGGCGCTCAACCTGTTCTGCGCCCGCCTGGTGGACGAGCAGGCCACGGGTGACGCCGCCGCGGCCGACGAAGCCCGGCTGCTGCTGGAGGTGCTCACGCCCATTGCCAAGAGCTGGCCCAGCGAGTGGTGCCTGGAGGCCAACAGCCTGGCCATCCAGATCCACGGCGGCTATGGCTACACGCGCGACTTCCCGGTGGAACAGTACTGGCGCGACAACCGACTGAACATGATCCACGAGGGCACGCACGGCATCCAGGCCATGGACCTGCTGGGCCGCAAGGTGCTGATGGAAAGCGGGCGCGGTCTCACGCTGCTGGCCGGGCGCATCAACGCCACCATCGAGCGCGCCATCCAGGTGCCCGCGCTGGCCGCCCATGCCAACGCGCTGGGCAAGGCGCTGCAGCAGGTGGGTGCGGCCACCAAGGCCGCCTGGGCCACGGGCCAGCCCGCCGACGCGTTGGCCAACGCCGTGCCGTACATGCAGGCCTTTGGCCACACGGTGCTCGCCTGGGTGTGGCTCGACGTGGCGCTTTCCACCCTGCAGGCCGATGCCGCACTGGCGAAGCCCGCCAGCGTGGGCCGCATGGGCGCCATGCAGTTTTTCTTTAACTACGAGCTGCCCAAGATCGGCGCCTGGCTGCAGGTGGTGAGCACGCGCGACGCCACTTGCGCGGCCTTCCCGGAAGAGGCGTTCTGATGGCTGCGCTTCAAACGCTGCAGCGCCTGCATCGGCTGATCTGGGTACTGATCTACGGCGGCCTGCTTACGCTGATCCTGGGCATTGCCACGGCGCGCACCGACGATGCGCTGGGCTGGGTCCTCATCGTGGGCGGCGGGCTGGTGGCCGCACTGGGTGTGGTGCTGATTGCGGTGCGGGCCCGGTTGCACACCGACGCCCGACCGTAGTCGCCTGCCGGACACCCCGGCGACACAAAGCGCCGCATCGCACCGCACAATCATCCAGCGCGGGGGGCCAGCCCCCGCCATCAATTCGACCCCAAGAACCGAAGGAGACTTTCACCATGACCCGCACCATCCAACAACTGTTTGACCTCACCGGCAAGACCGCGCTGGTCACCGGCGGCTCGCGCGGCCTGGGCCTGCAGCTGGCGCACGCGCTCGGCGAGGCGGGCGCAAAGATCATGCTCAGCTCGCGCAAGGCCTCCGACCTGGAGGAGGCCGCAGCTGACCTGCAGGCCGCGGGCATCGATGCACGCTGGATTGCAGCCGACTGCGCCAAGGAAGAAGACATTCGCCGTTTGGCCGATGAAACCCTGGAGCGCATGGGCAATGTGGACATCCTGGTCAACAACGCGGGCGCGGCTTGGGGCGCCCCGGCAGAAGACCACCCGGTGGACGCCTGGGACAAGGTGATGAACCTCAACGTGCGCGGCTATTTCATCCTGAGTCAGCACATTGCCAAGCACAGCATGATCGCGCGCCGCACCGGCAGCATCATCAACGTGGCGTCCATCGCCGGGCTGGGTGGCAACCCCAAGGGCATGAATACCATTGCTTACAACACCTCCAAGGGCGCGGTGATCAACTTCACCCGTGCACTGGCGGCCGAATGGGGCAAGTACAACATCCGCGTCAACGCCATCTGCCCGGGCTTCTTCCCCAGCAAGATGACGGTGGGTACGCTCAAGGCCATGGGCGAAGAGGCGCTGGCTGCGCACGCCCCGCTGGGCCGCCTGGGCGATGATGAGGATCTGAAGGGCCTGTGCGCGCTCTACGCGTCGGATGCAGGCAAGCACATCACCGGCCAGTGGCTGGCGGTGGATGGCGGGGTGAGTATCGTCACGGGAGGGTAGGCAGGGTACATCCCCCTGAGGCGCTTCGCGCCTTCCCCCTTCTCTCGGCTTCGCCGGGAAGGAGGACGACGCAATCGCTGCGGGGCGGCCCTTGCTCTGCTGCCCCGGTCTGGGCCGCGCCAGTTTTTGAGGTTTGTGTTCTGAGGAAATCCCTTGAAAAGTTTCGGTGTCGAAATCCCCTTTGTCAGCCACCTCGGCTTCACCCTGCACCGCATGGAGGGCGGCGAGTCCGAGCTGCATTACGAGGCCAGGCCCGAGCACCTCAATTCTTTTGATGTGACCCACGGCGGCGCGTCGATGACGCTGCTGGATGTGACCATGGCCACGGCAGCGCGCAGCGAGACGCCCGACATGGGCGTGGTCACCATCGAGATGAAGACCAGCTTCATGCAGCCTGCACGCGGGCCGCTGGTGGCCAAGGGGCGGCTCATTCACCGCACGGCCACCATGGCGTTTACCGAGGGCACGGTGTACGACGCACAAGGCAAGGTGTGCTGCCATGCCACCGGCACGTTCAAGTACGTGCGGCGTCTGCCGGTGGATGGCCGCAGCGCCAACGGACTCAAGGTGATTTCCACCGACTGACCCGGATTTATCAAGTCAAATTGGCCTCTGGCGCTTTATCCATAAGCGCGAGCAGCTATGTAATCAATAGCAAAATACATCATTGAAGGAGCCTTTCATGCCCCGCAACCAACAAATCGTTCTCGACAACCGCCCCCAGGGCGAAGCCGTGGCCAGCAATTTCAGGCTGATGGCCGTGGACACCCCCGCGCTGAAAGACGGCGAGGTGCTGGTGCGCCACCACTACCTGAGCCTGGACCCCTACATGCGCGGCCGCATGAACGAGAGCAAGAGCTACGCGGCATCGCAGGGCCTGGGCGAGGTCATGATCGGCGGCACCGTGGGCGAGGTGGTCGAGAGCCGCAACCCGAAGTACGCCGTGGGTGACAAGGTGGTGGGCATGGGCGGCTGGCAGGAATACAGCGTGGTCGACGGCAATGCCGTGGGCGCGCTGCGCAAGGTTGATACCACCCATGTGCCACTGTCGCACTACCTGGGTGCCGTGGGCATGCCCGGCGTGACGGCCTGGTACGGCCTGGTCAAGATCATTGCGCCCAAGGCGGGCGAAACCGTGGTGGTGAGCGCCGCCACCGGCGCCGTGGGCAGCGCCTTTGCCGCCCTGGCCAAGGCGCGCGGCTGCCGCGTGGTGGGTATTGCGGGCGGGCCGGACAAGTGCAAGTACGCTGTGGAAGAACTGGGCTTTGATGCGTGCGTTGACCACCGTGAACACGGCGACCTCAAGTCCATGTCAAGGGCCCTGAAGGAAGCGTGCCCCAGCGGCATCGACGGCTACTTTGAAAACGTGGGCGGCTACATCCTCGACGCCGTGCTGCTGCGCGCCAACGCCTTTGCCCGCGTGGCCGTGTGTGGAATGATCGCCGGCTACGACGGCCAGCCGCTGCCGCTGCAAAACCCGGCGCTCATCCTCATCAACCGCATGAAGGTCGAAGGCTTCATCGTGAGCGAGCACATGGAAGTCTGGCCCGAGGCCTTGAAGGAACTGGGCACGCTGGTGGGCACCGGCAAGCTGCGCCCGCGCGAGACGGTGGCCGAGGGCATTGCCGCCGCGCCTGAAGCCTTCCTGGGCCTGCTCAAGGGCAAGAACTTCGGCAAGCAGCTCGTCAAGCTGGTATGAGGCCCCCCCTGAGCCGCTTCGCGCCTTCCCCCCAGGGGGGACGCCGCCCGTCCAAGGAGCGGGGGCGACATGGATGTGTCGCGGCGGCCCTCGCACGGCGGCCCTCGCTTGGGCCGCGCCAGTTGCGCAAAACTTGTTCCCTGGAGCGCAGCGGGGACCGCAACAATGAAGCTGGGTTGGGTCTGGGCCCGCTTCGATGACCTGGGCGTGCACGCGCTGCACGACGCGCTCGCGCTGCGCTGCAAGGTGTTCATCCTGGAGCAGGGCCCCTACCAGGACCCGGACGCGGCCGACAAGCAGTCGTACCACCTGCTGGGGTACGACGAGTCGGGCGTGCTGCAAGCCTGCCTGCGGGTGGTGGACCCGGGGGTGAACTATCCCGAGCCTTCGATTGGCCGCGTGGTTATCGCCAGGGAGGCCCGCGGCAACGGAACCGGCCGGGCGTTGATGGCCGAGGGCATTGCCCGCTGCAGCCAGGCCTGGCCGGGGCGGGGCATCCGCATCAGCGCGCAGGCGCATCTGCAGGCTTTTTACGGCAGCCTCGGCTTCGTGGCTGTCTCTGACGAATACCTGGAAGACGACATCCCCCATCTCGAGATGCTGAGAAGCGCGTGACCCGGTACACGCCGCAAGGAGCTGCCATGACGCCGACGCCTGTTGCCTCCCTCGCCCGCACCCACGAGGTGTTCAACCAGAGCACGCCCTGGGCCGATGTAAACCTGTTCACTACCAACCAGCCTCTGCAGGATGCCCTGCGCCTGCATGTCCCCGGCCTGCCGCTGGCGGGCCTGACGGCGCTGGGCGCAGAGATGGGATCGGCAGACATGCAGGCCCATGCGCGCCTTGCCAACACCCACAAGCCCCAGCTGCGCACGCACGACCGCTTCGGCCATCGCACCGACGTGGTGGAGTTCCACCCCAGCTACCACGCGCTGATCGGTGCCGCACTGCGCCACGGTCTGCACGCCACGCCGTGGTCGCGCCAGGACACGGGCTACGCGCATACCGAGCGGGCCGCAGGCTTCATGCTGTTCACCGAAGCCGAGCCCTCGGTGTTGTGCCCCGTGTCGATGAGCTACGCCGTGACCCCGGCATTGCGAGGCAATTCAGCGATCTGGGCGGACTGGAGCAAGGGTTTGGCGAGCACGCAGTACGACCCGCGCCTGGCGCTGTTCTCGCAGAAATCCGCGCTCACCATGGGCATGGGCATGACCGAGAAGCAGGGTGGATCGGACGTGCGCGCCAACACCACACAGGCTGTGCACGATGGCGACGATGCCTGGGGCGCGCGCTATCGCATCACCGGCCACAAATGGTTCTTCTCGGCCCCCATGTGCGATGCGTTCCTGATCCTGGCGCAGGCACCCGGCGGGCTCACCTGCTTCTTCCTGCCGCGCGTGCTGCCGGACGACACCGTGAACGCGATCCGCATCCAGCGCCTGAAAGACAAGCTGGGCAACCACGCCAATGCCAGCTCCGAGGTTGAATTTATCAACGCCGTGGCATGGCGCGTGGGCGAGGAAGGCCGGGGCGTAGCGCAGATCCTGGAGATGGGCACCATGACGCGGCTCGATTGCGCCCTGGGCACCAGCGGCCTCATGCGGCAGGCGCTCAGCATTGCGCTGCACCACACGCGCCAGCGATCGGCCTTTGGCAAGAAGCTCATCGACCAGCCGCTCATGCGCAATGTGCTGGCAGACCTTGCTCTTGAAAGTGAAGCGGCCACCGCTTTATCCATAAGGCTTGCAAGCGCTTTTGACCACAAAGACAAGAGCGAGCACGAGGCCATCATGGCCCGCCTGCTCACGCCCGTGGCCAAGTTCTGGGTGTGCAAGCGCGGCAGCGTGTTTGCGCAGGAGGCCATGGAATGCCTGGGCGGCAACGGCTATGTGGAAGAGGGCGGCGAAGGCGTGATGGCCCGCATCTACCGCGAGATGCCGCTCAACTCCATCTGGGAAGGCGCGGGAAACATCATGGCGCTGGATTTGATGCGCGCCGTGCGCCGCGCCGACACCGCTGCCGCGCTGGCGGCCGAACTGGCACCCGCACGCGGCGCCCACCCGGCGCTGGACCGCCTGGCCGGGGCACTGCCCCTGCGCGTGGACGCCATGACCACCGAGGCCGAGGCCCGGCGCCTCGCGCAGGATGTGGCGCTGGCCGTACAGGCGGCCCTGCTGCTGCGCAGTGCGCCCGGCGCCGTGTTCCGCGCGTTTTGCGACTCGCGCCTTTCCGGCGACTGGGGCTACAGCTTTGGCACGCTGGGCGCGGGTGCGAACTTTGACGCCATCCTGGCCCGCGCACTCCCGGTCTGATCGGGCCTGACATTTTTTGGAGACCCCCATGTCCCACCTCATCCTGCACCACTACCCCTCGTCGCCGTTCTCCGAAAAGATCCGCGCGGTGCTCGGCTTCAAGCAACTGGCCTGGAAGTCCGTGATCATCCCCAGCGTCATGCCCAAGCCCGATGTGGTGGCGCTGACGGGGGGTTACCGCAAGACGCCGTTCTTGCAGATCGGTGCCGACATCTATTGCGATTCGGCCCTCATCTGCGACGTGCTGGAGCATGAACAGCCCGAGCCGGTGCTGTACCCGCCGCACCTCAAGGGCGTGGTGCGTGTGTTTGCACAGTGGGCGGATAGCACGCTGTTCTGGGCCGCCATGGCATACAACCTGCAGCCCAAAGGCGCTGCGGTGCTGTTTGCCAACCTGCCGCCTGCCGCCGCGCAAGTGTTTGGCGAAGACCGCCGCGAGATGAGCGCGGGCATGCAGCGCCTGCGACCGGCCGACGCGACGGCTGCCTACCGCTCGTACCTGCGCCGCATCGCCCACATGGCCGAGGAGCACGACTTTTTGTTTGGTGCCGAGCCCTGTCTGGCCGACTTTGCCGCCTACCACCCGCTGTGGTTCACGCGCCAGTGTGTGCCGGTGATGGCCGACATCTTTGCCGCCACCCCCGCCGTGCTGGAGTGGATGGACCGCATCGCAGCGCTGGGCCATGGTCGTATGGAAAAGTTCAGCGCTCAGGACGCCATTACGGTGGCTGCGGGCATGGACCCTTTGCCCCTGATGGACGACGTGTTCCAGGACGAACACGGCATCCCGCTGGGCAGCCAGGTCACGATTTCCGCCGAGAGCTTTGGCACGGAGCCCACCGAGGGCGAGCTGATTGCTGCCACCCGCACCCGTTACACGCTGCGCCGTACCGACCCGCGCGCGGGCACGGTGCATGTGCACTTCCCGCGCATCGGCTATGTGCTGCGGGCGGTTGTGGCCTGACGGGCCCACTTCGCATCGCTTGCGCTTCGCAAGAGATAGCGCCGCATCCGTCCCCCCGGCCGTTCGGGCTGAGCTTGTCGAAGCCGGGGCACTCCTCGGGAGCCAGCCCTTCGACAGGCTCAGGGCGAACGGCCAAAGAGACGCTCTTGGCGCGCCCTGAAAAAATCAATTAAACCCCCAGTTAATTCAAGGAGACAAAAACATGATTGAAAACTTTGCTGGCAAAACAGCCGTCCTTACCGGCGCAGGCTCGGGCTTTGGCCTGGAATGCGCGCGCATCGGTGCCCGCCTCGGCATGAACCTGGTGCTGGTGGATGTGCAGCAGGACGCGCTCGACGCCGCCGCTGCCGAGATGCAGGCCGCAGGCAGCCAGGTGCTGGCCCGTAAGGTGGACGTATCGAACGCCGCGCAGATGGAGCAGCTGGCCGCCGATGTGCAGCAGCGCTTTGGCGCGCCGCACCTGGTGTTCAACAACGCGGGTGTGGGCGCGGGCGGGCTGGTGTGGGAGAACTCCGTCAAGGACTGGGAATGGGTGCTGGGCGTGAACCTGTGGGGCGTGGTGCACGGTGTGCGCCTGTTCACGCCCATGATGCTGGCAGCGGCCAAGGCCGACCCGGCCTGGCGCGGCCACATCATCAACACCGCCAGCATGGCGGGCCTGCTGGCGGCGCCCAACATGGGCATCTACAACGTGAGCAAGCACGCAGTGGTCAGCCTGTCTGAAACGCTGTACCAGGATTTGTCGCTGGTCACTGACCAGATCGGCGCCAGCGTGCTGTGCCCCTTCTTTGTGCCCACCGGCATCAACCAAAGCCACCGCAACCGCCCCGGCGACCTGCCTGCCGAAAAGCCCACCAAGAGCCAGCTCATCGGCCAGGCCATGAGCGACAAGGCCGTGGGCAGCGGCAAGGTGACCGCCGCCGAGGTAGCGCAAAAAGTGTTCGACGCAGCGGCTCAAGGCCAGTTCTACATCTACAGCCACCCCAAGGCCCTGGCTTCGGTGCAGACGCGCATGGAAGACGTGATGATGGGCCGCAACCCCACCGACCCGTTTGCCGCCAAGCCCGAGCTGGGCGCGCAACTGCGCGCGGCGCTGCGGGCCGATTGATGGCGCACGCGCAGGCTTGGTGCCGAAAACATGAGAGAAATTGGCCTCTAGCGCTTATCCGGTAAGCGCTAACAGCTATAAAAAGAGTAGTGAAAACCAAGCCTGCAAGGAGGGGCCCGCACTGTGCCTGATGCCGCCCCTGGACACGGCCATGCGCTGTTCGACACCGCCATCGGCACCTGCGGCATTGCCTGGGGCCCTGGCGGCATCGTGGCCGTGCAATTGCCCGAGGCGGATGCCGAGGCGACCCGCTCGCGTTTGCTGCGCAGCCATTCACACTGCGCGCAGTCTGGGGAGCCCCCCGCCACCGTGCGCAGTGCCATCGAAGGCATCCAGGCGCTGCTGGCGGGGCACCCCCGCGACCTGTGCGAGGTGCCGCTCGACATGTCCGGCATTTCGCCGTTTCACCAGCAGGTGTATGCCATTGCCCGGGCCATACCGCCGGGCCGCACGCGCACCTATGGCGAGGTGGCCGAACAGATCGGCAGCAAGGGCCTGTCGCGCGTTGTGGGGCAGGCGCTGGGCCTGAACCCGTTTGCACCCGTGGTGCCGTGCCACCGCGTGCTGGCGGCGGGTGACCGGCCGGGCGGCTTTTCGGCCGGAGGCGGCGCGCTGACCAAGCTGCGCATGCTGCAGATTGAAGGCGCGTGCCCGGGTGGAACGCCGTCGCTGTTTGACTGGTAGGTGTAGGGCTTTGGGCGAGCCGCTGTAGGCCAAAAACGGTAGGTGCCCAGTCTGTTCGGCAACGCACAGACCCGCCGTTCCTGCCCCTTGTACAAGAGGATCGGAGCGCTGCCGTAACGCGGTTGCGCCATTCACTTGTGTACCAGGAGCCGCCCATGTCCCATCCATCCACCCTTGCCTCTGCGTGGGACACCTCTTGCGTCGGGCAGCCAGCAGACCTGTCGCTGCTGGAGCTTTCCCACCTGAGTGAGCATCTGGCGCACTGCGGCGCGCTGCGCGGGCCGCTGGACCAGTTTCTAGCGGGTGCTGCCAGCCTGCAGGCATTGGTCGCAGAACATGTGGTGACCGTTGCACTCTTGGCCACGTTGCTGGTGGGGGCCGTATCGCTGGTGCGATAGGGGGCGCACGCATGGGCTTACGCACACCATGGCCCTGGGTTCCTTCCGCGTTGGACCGCATGCTCGATGCCCGGGCAGGGCTGGTGCTGGACCCCTTGCGGGCCGAGGTGTTTGGCGTGGCCCGCTTCGAAGAGCATGGCCGGCACCTGGGCGCGTCCCACGACGCAGGCAAGGCGCCGTTTGGCCGCACCACCTTTTACCCACGCCTGCAGAGCAACATCCGCGCGCTGCGGGCCGCATACCGCTACCTGTTCGATGCACCCCACGACGAGCATGCCATCAGCCCCGCCGCCGAATGGCTGTTTGACAACTTCCACCTGATCGAAAGCCAGCTCAAGGAGATCCGGGCCGGGCTGCCGCCGCGTTACTACCGCTCGCTGCCGGTGCTCAAAGACGCCCCGCTGGTGGGCCTGCCGCGTGTGTACGGCGTGGCGTGGTCGTTTGTGGCCCATACCGACAGCGCGTTTGATGAATCGCTGCTGGTGCACTACCTGAATGCTTACCAGGAGACCCGCGAGCTGAGCCAGGGCGAGCTGTGGGCGCTGCCCACCACGTTGCGCGTGGTGCTCATCGAAAACCTGCGCCGCCTGGCTGAGCGCCTGGCCAGCCACAAGGCCGCGCAGGAGCTGGCCAGCCTGTGCGCCGCCCGCAGCAAGGACCTGAACGTGTTGACGCTGGATGCCGCCTGCGCCGCCATGGAGCAGCGTGGCTTGGCACCGGTGTTCCTGGCCCACCTGGCGCAGTCGATGATGGGCCGCGGCGGGGTGGGCGGGCATGCCGCTGCAGGCACGCCAACGCCCGTGCAGCAGTGGTTGCTGACCGCTGTGCCTGACCTGGTGGCGTTGCAGGCCCAGCAGCAGATCAACCAGGCGGCCGACCAGCTGAGCATGGGCAATGCCGTCACGGCACTGCGGCGGGTGGGCGCGGCCGACTGGTCCGACATCATCAGCCAGACCAGCCTGGTGCTGCGCGCCATGCTGCAGTCGCCCGTGTTCGCGGCCGAAGACGAGTCCACCCGCAACACCACGCTGCATGGGATTGAGCGTTTGTCGGTGCGAAGCGGGCAGGGCGAGGCCGCCGTGGCGCAGGCGTTGTTGGCGCACATGACCGGTGCCAATCCTGCTGGCGGCAGCGCGCCGATGCTGGCACGCTACTGGCTGCAAGGCGCCGGGCGCAACCAGCTGGAGCATGCCCTGGGTGTGCGCCGACATGCCACCGACGCGGTGGCCCTGTGGCGGTCTGCGGTGGGCCTGTCGCGTGTGCCGCTGTACCTGGGCGCCTTGCTGCTGGGCTCGCTCGGTCTGCTGGCCTGGCTGATGGCGCCGCTGTGGGGTGTGCAGGCGGGGCCCGATAGCAGCGCAGCCCATCTTGCTGGCCTGGCGCTGGTCGCCGTCTTGTTGCTGCTGCCCGTGTCCGAGATTGTCGTGGCTGTGGTCAACCGGCTCATTGGCGAATCCGTCCGGCCCACCTACATGCCCCGCTACCTGCTGCCAGCGGGCATTCCGGTATCGGCACGTGTGCTGGTGGCGATCCCGGCCCTGCTGAGCAGCACCGGCACCATCGAACGGCTGGTGCACCGCCTGCACCTGCATTACCTGGCCAACCCCGAGCCCTGTGGGCAATTCGCGCTGCTGACCGACGGTGTGGATGCCGATCTGCAAGACCTGCCCGAAGACGGCGTGCTGCTGGCCCATGCCGAGGGCTTGATGTTGGCCCTGAATGCCCAGCACCCGTCTATCACGGGCGGTGCCCCGCGTTTTTTGCTGCTGCACCGCACGCGCACCTACAGCCCCACGCAGCAGCAGTGGATCGGCTGGGAGCGCAAGCGCGGCAAGCTCGAACAGCTGGTGGCGGCCCTCGCCACTGGCGGGCAGGGCGCTTTCCTGGACCTGGGCGAACTCTCGCATCTGGCGCCCCAGACCCGCTATGTGCTCACGCTGGACAGCGATACGCAGCTGCCCCCGGGCCGCCTGCGCAGCCTGGTGGGGGTGGCCGAACACCCCGAGAACCAGCCCCGGCTGGATGCAACAGGCCAGCGCGTGGTGCAGGGCTACGGCATCCTGCAGCCCCGGGTGCTGGCGCCACTGCCCACCTCTGCCACCACCTCGTTGTGGCAATGGCTGTTTGCGGGCCAACAGGGGCTGGACCCGTACAGCGCCATGACGTCCGACGTCTACCAGGATTTTTTTGCCGAAGGCAGCTTCACCGGCAAGGGCCTGCTGCATGTGGCCACCGTGCACGCCGTGCTGGGCGGGCGCCTGCCGGCCGACCAGGTGCTGAGCCACGACCTGCTGGAAGGCGCGCTGGCACGCTGCGCCGTGGTGAGCGATGTGACGCTGGTGGAGGCGGAGCCCGAACACAGTGACACCGCCGCCGCCCGCATGCACCGCTGGACGCGGGGCGACTGGCAGCTGTGGCCCTTTCTGGTCCAGGCCCGCCGCTGGGGCTTATCGCCCGTCAACCGCTGGAAGCTGCTGGACAATCTGCGCCGCTCGCTCGTGGCGCCCGCATCGCTGGTGCTGGTGGTGCTGGCCCTGGCGGGCCTGGGCCTGCCTTTGGCCAGCACGCTGGCGCTGGTGGTGGCGGCCTATGTGGCTGCGCCCTTGATGGGCGCGCTGGCGGGCTGGGTGCCCAGCCGCTTTGGGCTGGTCGGCATGCGTTTTGTGCACGAAGCATCGGGCGACCTGTTGAGGGCCCTGGCGAGTGGTGTGTGGCATCTGGCCCTGATGCCGCAGCAAGCGCTGCTGCTGGGCGATGCCGTGGTGCGCACCGTGCACCGGCAGGCCGTGAGCCGCTGGCACCTGCTGGAGTGGACCACGGCCGAGGCTGCGCAGAGCAGCCTGATCACAGGCCTGGTGGCCACGCTGCGCAGACACAAGGCGGCACCCTTGCTGGCGCTGGGCTGTGGCCTGGCACTGTGGGCAGGTGGAACCTTGGCACCCTGGGCCTTGGTGGGGCCGCTGCTGGCGCTGTGGGCGCTGTCGCCGGTGCTGGTGTGGCTGGCCAATCGGGGTCCGTCCGGCAAGGGCCATCCCGCGTTGTCGGCACAAGACCAGGACCTGTTGCACGGCGTGGCGCGCGACACTTGGCGTTTGTTCGAGCGCTGTGTAGACGCCCACAACCACCACCTGCCGCCCGACAACCTCCAGACCGCCCCGTATGAAATGGTGGCGCACCGTACCTCGCCCACCAACATCGGGCTGTACCTGCTGAGCGCCAGCTGTGCGCGCCAGTTCGGCTGGATCGGCACGCTGGAGCTGCTCGACCGGCTCGAAGCCACCCTCGTGACCCTGCAAGCCATGGAGCGGCACCGGGGCCACTTCCTGAACTGGTACGACACCGAAACCCTGCAGCCCCTGCACCCGCGTTATGTGTCCACGGTGGACAGCGGCAACCTCTGCGCCCACCTGGTGGCCGCGGCGCAGGCCTGCAGCGCGCTGGCGGCTCAGCCACTGTCATCGTTGGCGGGTGCGCAGGCCATCCGCACCTCGCTGGCGCGGTTGCAGCCACGGCTGGGCATTCACCACCCTGGCATGCGCGGGATGCAGCCCTCGTCCGCCTTGAGCCGTCTGCTGGGACTGCGTCTGCCGGACCCGGCGCACCAGCCGGAGGCCACGGCGTTTCGCGCGCTGCTGGCGCAGGCGCAGGACGAGTTGCGCAGCATGGCCCAGCCACGCCACCCGGCCATCGTGCACAGCCCGCCCACGGCGCAGGACGAACTGCTGTGGCTGCTGGCCGACCACCTGGCCACACTGCAGTCGGTGGACCGCGACCAGCAGGCTGCGCACAGTGGTGGCGCACCCGAGGCCACGCGCCGCCTCACTGCTCTGTCAGAGGCGCTGGATGCCCTGGCCTGGCAGGCCGACTTCCGGTTTCTGTACCACCCCCGTCGGCACCTGTTGCACATCGGCTACCGGGTGGACGAGCAGCAGCTGGACACCTCTTTCTACGACCTGCTGGCGTCCGAATCGCGCACCACCAGCCTGCTGGCCGTCGCCAAGGGCGACTTGCCCGTCAAGCACTGGGCGGCCCTGGGGCGGCCGTTTTTTGCCAGCGGCCACCATGCGGTGCTGCGCTCGTGGTCGGGCTCGATGTTCGAGTACCTCATGCCCTCTCTCGTCATGGACGAGCCGTATCACAGCGCCCTGGGCGAGGCAGGGCGTTCGGCCCTGCGTGAGCATGTGGCGCTGGTGCAGGCCTTGGGCAAAGACATGCCCTGGGGCATTTCAGAATGCGCTTACGCCGGGCGCGACCACACGCTGGCCTACCAGTACGCTCCGCAGGGCGTGCCCCGCCTGGCCTTGCGCCGCACGCCCGTGGGCGAGCTGGTGATTGCCCCCTATGCCACGGCGCTGGCCACCCAGGTGGATGCCCGTGCAGCTTGCGCCAACTTCCGCACGCTGGCCGCACTGTCGGCGCGGGGGCGCTACGGCTTTTACGAGGCGCTGGACTTCACGCCCGAACGCCAGACCCATGGCGAACGGCTCACGCTGGTCAGCACCTACATGGCCCACCACCAGGGCATGACCATCGTGGCGCTGGCCAACGTGCTGCTGGGTGGTGTTGCGCAGCGGTGGGGCACGGCGCATGCCCGCATCGAAGCCGTGCTGCCGCTGCTGCAGGAGCGCGCACCGCGCGAGCTGCCCACCTTGCAGGCCACACCGCCGCGCCTGCCGCTGCATGCGCGCCAACAAAAAACACCCGACCATGTGCGCCCCGTCACCCCGGGCGCCCAGGTATTGGAGCCCACACACCTGCTGGGCAACGGGCGCTACAGCGTCACACTGCGCGCCAACGGGGCAGGGTGGAGCCGCTGGCACCAGACGGGCATCACCCGCTGGCGCGACGATGCGCTGCGGGATGCACATGGCAGCTTTCTGTATGTGCGGCAGATGGGCTCCAGCGTGCCCGCGTCCGTCACCAGCCACCCCGCGCCCGATGCGCGTGCCGTGTATGGCAGCATCTTCCACACCGACCGCGTGTGTTTTGACGCACTGTGGCCGGGGCTGCGCGTGCACACCACCGTGTGGGTGAGCCCGGAAGACGACATTGAACTGCGCAAGGTGGTGGTGAGCAACCTGGGTGATGAGGTGATCGAGCTGGAGCTGATCTCGGCCCTGGACATCACCCTGGCCACCCACGCGGCCGACGAGGCGCACCCCGCGTTCTCCAACCTTTTCATCGCGGCCGACTGGCTGCCCGCGCAGCAGGCGCTGCGGTTCATCCGAACGCCCCGGCTGCAGACCGAGACCAACCTGCAGGCTGCGCACTTTGTGGCCGATACCCAAGGGCATGTGCTGGGCCTGCGTTGCCAGACCGACCGGCAGCTCTGGCTGGGGCGCAACCATACGCCCGGCCAGCCGTTGGCTTTGCTCAGCCGCGTGCCTGACGTGCCTGCGTCGCTGGACACGGGCCTGGACCCTGTGGCGGCGCTGGGCGTGATGCTGCGCATTGCGCCCGGTGCGCAGGCCTGCGTCACTTTTGCCACGGCGGCATCGCCAGACCCGGCCACGCTGCTGGCCATCATCGACAAATACCGCCAGCCCACCTATCTGGAGCGGGCTTCGGCCATGTCGGCCACGCTGGCCAGCATCCAGTGGGCGTCGCACCGTCCGCACCGCGACTACCTGCCCGCGCTGCAGGCACTGACCACGGCGCTGGTGTTCACACTGCCCAAGGTCCACACCCCCTACCTGGGCGTACTGACCGCGGCCCAGGCCGCCCACCCCGAGTGTGACCGGCGCACGCTGTGGCAACTGGGCCTGTCGGGTGATCGCCCCATCGTGTTGGTGATGGCCGGATCGCCCCAGGGCACGGGTCTGCTGCGCACGCTGGCCCAGTCGCTGCGCGAATGGGCGCTTGGCGGCGTGGCCTGCGACCTGGTGGTGCTCAGCAGCGAATCGCACTCGTACCACATGCCCCTACAGCGCGAGCTGACGCTGCTGCGCGAGCACCACGATGCCGACCTGGCCACACACACCGGCCCGGCGGTGACCAGCCTGCGGGTGCTAAGGCTGGATGAGCTGTCGGCTGCGCAGCTGGGCACCTTGGTGAGCCTGGCCCGCATCACCCTGCAGGCCGATGGCCATGCGCTCATGCACCAGGTAAAGGCCTGGGTGGCGGCCCATGGCGTCTCGATGGCCAGCCCCTGGCGCGGCGGCGCCACGGACGAAGTGCCCACGCACCAGGGCAGCACCCAGGTGCCCGCGCCGGTGGGCGGTTTTGCACCGGTGACCGGCACCTTTGGGTTTGATGTGTCGGCCGCGCTGCGGCCCGCCAAGCCCTGGGTCAATGTGCTGGCCAATGCCCAGCTGGGGGCCATGGTGTCGGAAACTGGCTCAGGCAACACCTGGGCGCTCAACAGCCGCCTGAACCAGCTCACCGCGTGGTCGAACGACCCGGTGGCCGACCCGCCCGCCGAATGGCTGCTGCTGCAGGACCGCCGCACGCGTGAGGTGTGGGGCCTGACGCCCTCGGCCTGGGGTGCGGCCGATGTGGTGTACCGCGTGGAGCACGCCCAGGGCACCACCACCATCCGCCACCGCAGAGGCGCGCTGGAGGTGGAGGTGCGCTGGTGCGTGGACCCCGTCACCGCCATCAAGCAGGTGTTTGTGCAGGTGCGAAACCTGGGCAACCGGCGCGAGCACTTGCGCCTGGTGGGCATGGTGGAGTGGATGATGGGCGAAAAACGCGGCGACCGTGCCACGCTGTCCACCTCACCGTGTTTTGCACCACTGCCCGATGGCCGCTTGCTGGGCCTGCTGTGCACACAGACCGAGGCGGCTGCGGGCTTGGGCGGGGGCACGGCCTTTTTCTGCGAGGCATCGGCTGGGCCGGGCACGGACGACCGTGCCAACGACAGCCTGGACTGGACCTGCGACCGCCGCGAGTTCTTCGATGCGCAGGGCGATCTGGTGGTGCCCCTGCAGCTGGGGCAGCGCAGCGGGTATGGGCTGGACCCCTGTGCAGCCCTGTCGCGTTTGGTGACCTTGCGGGCCGGGGCTGTGTTCGAGCGCGTGTACCTGATGGGCTACGCCCCCACCGAGGTTGAGGCACGCACGCTAGGCGCCGAGGCCATGGCCGTCGCGGCCCGCACGCGGGAGAAGGCGACCGTCGACCAGTGGAACCTGCTGCTGGGCGCAACGCAGGTGGCCACGCCCGATCCACTGTTCGATGTACTGGTCAACCGCTGGCTGCTGTACCAGACGGTGTCCTCGCGCCTGTATGCCAAGGCGGGCTTTTACCAGGCGGGTGGTGCCACGGGCTACCGCGACCAGTTGCAGGACGCGATGGCGCTGGCCTGGGCGCAGCCGGGCACCTTGCGCGCGCAGATCGTGCTGTGCGCGTCGCGCCAGTTTGAGGCGGGCGATGTGCAGCACTGGTGGCACACGCCGGGCGGGGCCGGGGTGCGCACGCATTTTTCGGACGACCTGCTGTGGCTGCCCTTTGCCTGCGGGCATTACCTGGAACGCACCGCAGACCACAGCTTGCTGGACGAGCAGGTGGCGTTCCTTGAAGGTTCTGCGATCTCCGAAGGGGCGGAAGACATCTACGAAGCGCCCAGCGCCAGCACCACCACGGCCAGTGTTTACGAGCATGCCGCCCGCACCATCGACCGCAGCCTGCGCACCGGCACGCACGGCCTGCCGCTGATGGGCGGCGGCGACTGGAACGACGGCATGAACCGCGTGGGTGATGGTGGGCGCGGCGAATCGGTGTGGCTGGCGTGGTTCCTGTGCGCCATCGTTGCTGACTGGATTCCGATCGCCCGCGATCAGGGCGATCTGGATCGGGTGCAGCGCTGGGACGCTGCCCTGACCGGCTGGCGCGCCGCATTAGAAAACCAGGCGTGGGACGGCGACTGGTACCAGCGCGCCTTTTTTGATGATGGCACGGCCTTGGGCAGCCACACGCGGGACGAGGGCCGCATTGACCTCATCGCCCAGGCCTGGGCAGTGCTTTCGGGCGCAGCAAGGCCTGTGCGGCAGCGCCAGGCCATGGACGCGGTCGAGGCGCATCTGGTCAACCCCGCAGCAGGCTTGATCCAGCTGCTGGCGCCCCCGCTGCGCCGTGCATCGCCCAGCGCGGGCTACATCCAGGCCTACCCGCCCGGCGTGCGCGAGAACGGCGGGCAATATGCCCATGGCGGCGTATGGGCGCTGATGGCCGCCGCAGAACTGGCACTGCAAGAGCCTGAGCACCCCGGTGCGTTCGATGTGCCTTACCGTTACTTCACCTACCTGAGCCCGGCGCACCGGGCCCAGCACCCGGTGTGGGGGCCGGTGTACGCCGTGGAGCCCTATGTGATGGCGGCTGACATCTACAGCCAGCCACCCTATGTGGGACGCGGCGGCTGGAGCTGGTACACCGGCGCGGCGGGCTGGCTGCACCGGGCGGCGGTGGAGTCCATCGTGGGGTTGCAGATGGGCGCGCAGGAGCTGTTTTTCACCCCTTGCCTGCCATCGCACTGGCCGGGCGCAGCGTTGACGCTGGTGCGCGGTGGGCGCACGCTGCGGTTCATCCTGGTGCGGGTGGCCCCAGGGGTGGAGCCTGCCGCGTTGCCGGACAGTGCCCCATCTGGCGCACGCTGGCTCCAGGTGGGAGAGCGGCTGCGCTGGGTCGATCTACCTTCGGACCTCTGCTGTGTGATCCCTGTCCGTGGGCAGGCAGACGCTGTTGCAGGCGCCGTGTAGCGCGATTGGGAAGAAGTCATTTGGTAAATGTATGTATGTGCGATACCGTACAGACCCGAGGGGCGCGGCATCACACATTGGCTGCTTGCCCAGCGGGGCAGGCACCACCGCGATGGTGGTGCGCCCCGCGTTCCACAAGGTGCCACCATCAAACGATCCAACTCTCCCCTTCAGAATCAGCTGCTGGCCGCTTTGCCGGAGGCGGACCTGCAGCGCTGGCTGCCTCAGCTGGAGACGGTGGAACTGGCACTGGGGCAGGTGCTGTACGAATCCGGCGCAACCATGCCGTATGTGTATTTCCCTACCAACGCCATCGTGTCGTTGCTGTACGTGCTGGAGGACGGTGCCTCGGCCGAGATTGCGGTGGTGGGCTTTAAGGGCCTGGTGGGTATCTCGATCTTCATGGGCGGTGGCACCACGCCCAGCCGTGCGGTGGTGCAAAGTGCCGGGTCGGGCTACCGCCTGCGTGCCGAGGTGATCAAGCACGAGTTCGAGCGCTCCGGGCCGGTGATGCACCTGCTGCTGCGCTACACCCAGGCGCTCATTACCCAGATGGCACAAACCGCCGTGTGCAACCGCCACCACTCGCTGGACCAGCAGCTGTGCCGCTGGCTGCTGCTGAGTCTGGACCGCCTGCAAAGCAACCAGCTGGTGATGACGCAGGAGCTGATTGCCAACATGCTGGGCGTGCGGCGCGAGGGCGTGACCGAAGCGGCCCTCAAACTGCAGCGCGCGGGGCTCATCAGCTATGCCCGCGGCCACATCAATGTGCTGGATCGACCGGGCCTGGAAGGGCGCACCTGCGAGTGCTACGACGTCGTCAAGAAGGAGTACGACCGGTTGCTGCCCGAGGGCGTTGCAAGTTAGCCTGCCGGGAGCAGCGCGCTGTGTGCGCTGGCAGACAGTCACGGTGCAAAGGGGCGCCCACACTGCGCCCAGACCTGTGCTGGGCGAGCCCCTGCGAGGTTGTCATGACGCCCCCGCTTCTCAGTGCGGCGCTGGCCGACTCCTGGAACTCCCTGATGCACCGTCCCGAAAACACCCTTCTTCAACAGTTGTCTCCTGCTGCGCGCCAGCAGCTGCTGGACCATTGCAAGCCGTTCGAGCTGGTGCTTTCCGCAGAGTTGAGCGTGCGAGGCCAGCCGCTGGAACATGCCCACTTTCCCGTGGAAGGCTTCCTGTCTCTGGTGATCGATGTGGACAGCCACCCACCGCTTGAAGTCGGCATGGTGGGAGCCGAGGCCATGCTGGGCTCTGAGCTGATCCTGGGCTTGGCTCCCACACCCTGGCGGGCGCTGGTGCAGGGGGCTGGATCGAGCTGGCGCATCGGCGCCCGGCAACTGCGGGCACAGGTTCAAGCGATTCCCGAGCTGGAAGCCTTGCTCCAGTCCTGTCTGCTGGCGCGCCTGCACCAGCAGACACTGGCGGCAGCGTGCCAGCGCTACCACCCGATTGCGCCGCGCCTGGCGCGCTGGCTGTTGATGAGCCAGGACCGATCGCGTTCGGAGTGTTTTCACGTGACCCAGGAGTTCATGGCGCTGATGCTGGGCGTGCGCAGGGCGGGCGTTACGGAGGCGGCCAGCCATTTTCAGGACAGCGGGCTGATTACCTACCACCGTGGCGAGTTGACGGTGCGTGACCGCCACGCGCTGGAGGCCCAGGCCTGCAGCTGCTACGCCGCCGACAAGCAGATCTACCAGCGGTTGATGACGGCCAAGCGCTGATGTACGGTGCACCCGGTGGTCGATGGCCCCCAAAGTAGTCTATGGCTTGATCAACAGCTCATCCTGAATGCTGCGAATGCCCAGTACTCGGTGTGCCATTCCAACCCAGCGGGACGGGCGGTGCGCCTTCTCTGGGGTGACCGAGTTGTCTGCGGAGAGCGGATGACTCACCGAGATCACCGGGGTGGGGGTGTTTGAAGGCTGCCCCCCCCGGCCCGAACGCTCAACGGGCGGAATTTGGCCCGGGGGGCGTGCGGCCGTCAGGCCGCCCGGGTCGACGCTATAGGCCTTCTCGGTGGTTTCAGCGGCGGCCAAGCCCGAGGAGAACATGAAGCTGTCCACAGAATTCACCCCTGGAACGGTTTGCGCCACAAACACGGCCAGATCGATCTGCGTGGTGTTCACCGCCATGCCGCTGAGCAAAACCACCCCCTCGTGCGTTTCAATGCCGATGTTGAAGCTGTTCACCACTGGCGAGCGCAGGAGTGCGGCACGGACGCGGGATGTCAGCACACTGTC
Organism: Acidovorax sp. NO-1; assembly: GCF_000238595.1. Lineage (GTDB taxonomy): Bacteria > Pseudomonadota > Gammaproteobacteria > Burkholderiales > Burkholderiaceae_C > Acidovorax. The sequence goes on from NZ_AGTS01000071.1 coordinate 149,071, forward strand.
GTCCACGTAGGCCGTCGGGGAGGGCTTTGCCGGTACCTTCGGTGTGGCCATCTCGATGCGCTTGCATCCCTGCAGCGACATCACAGCAAGCGCCCCCAACAGGGCGCCTGAAAGTTGGCGGGGTGTGGGATGGCGCATGAAACAGTCCTTTGGAAGGCGGTCACCCTGGTGGTGGCCGGTGCTTGTACTGTTCCACGGCGCGCGGCGGTGGTCTGTTCGTAACCGCACCCATGTGGCGTTTTTACTTGGGAGCAGCGGGCTTCGGGGTCATGCGGTTTCGCCGTAAAACGCAAACCCGCGCCGCTCGCGCTTGGCCGCGTACATGGCTGCATCCGCGCAGGCCAGCAGGTCCTTGGCCACCGTGCCGTGCTGGGGGCACATGGCTACGCCGATGCTGGGGCGCACCAGCAATTGCAGGTCGGCGACCTTCATGGGACGGGAGACGGCGCCCAGCAACTTGGTGCACAGCTGGCGCAGCGGTACGGCGTCGGCCACACCATGCAGCAGGCATGCGAATTCGTCGCCACCCAGACGCACCACCAGGTCACCTTGCCGCACCGCTGCACTCAGCCGTGCGGCGGTGATGCGCAGCACCTCGTCGCCCACACCGTGTCCATGGGTGTCGTTCACAGCCTTGAAGTGGTCCAGGTCGATATAGATCACCGCAGGCCCTGGGTGGTCGGGCCCGCGTTGCGCCAGGGCGTGTCCCAGTTGCTGCAGCAGGTGGCGGCGGTTGGGCAGGGAGGTCAGCTCATCGTGCATGGCCAGGTGGCGCGCCTGGCGCTCACCACCGCGCACACAGGCCAGGTCGGCTTCGGCCTGGGCGAGGGCCTTGCGGGTTCCATGGATGGCACGCTCCAGCTCCTGCCGCTGGGCGGTCTCCCGTTGGAGGGCCTGGTGCATATCCTCCAGCGCGGCGACACAGTCTGGCATTGTGAAGCCGGCGCCGGGCCTTGAATGCAGGGCGTGCGCAGGGTAAGCCACATGCGGTGGAGCCTGAGTTGCCCAGGGGCGCACCCACTGCGCAAGCACGGCGCGGGTGATGTGGTTCCAGCGCTGCAGTTGCGCAGTGGATGGCCAGGAGGTGGTGAGGGCCTTGCCCCACAGGAACTGTTTTTGGTGGTTACCCATATGCCGAGCCCTGTTGCGCCTCCCCCTTCCATGGGGGCGGCTCGCCTTGCGGCGTGTTGTCAGGGTGCGTGGCCCTGTTGCGCAGAGTCTGGAAGGTTGCAAGCCGTGCCACTGTCTGGCAACGCACATAGCTGGGCGCGTGCGACCTGTGGGCTTTGCATGCTGCAGGCTGCACCCAGAACGAAGTGGTGTCCTGTTGCCGGTGTTACATTCAGTTTTATCGCTCGGAGGCTGGCGGACTTGGACGTCATCGGCTGCAAATCGGCCGCAGCGGTCCGTTTTTCACCGTCTTTTTGCCTCATAGCTGGCTATGGAGCTATCGACGTTCCAAGTCCGACAGTCTCCTGAAAGCAACTGTTTGAGCCTCTGGCCAGGAGTCCTCCCATGTCCCCAGAACGCCAACGGCTGGTCCGCCTGCTGTTCGACGAATACATCGAGATGTATGCCGCGCGGGATGCGAGGCTGGTCACCCGCTTCAGCGACGACTTCAGCGGCTTTGCGGGCAGCAGCGACCAGCTGATCAAGAGCCGTAGCGACTGGGTGGACGTCACCTTGCAGGACTTTGCCCAGGTGCCCGGGCGCATCGGCATTGACGTGGTGGACATCTTCCCCCAGGAGCTGAGCGATGACGTGGTGGCTGTCACCGCGTTTTTCCACATCCACCTGCCCATGCCTGACGTAGTGTTTGCCCGCGAGACCGTGCGACTGGTGCTGTTGTTTCGCCATGAGGGCGACGACTGGAAGATTGCGCACAGCAGCTTTTCCATCCCCTACGGCCTGGCGTGTGAAGGCGAGGTGTTTCCGGTAGGTCGCCTGCAGCAGCGCAACCTGGAGCTGGAGGCCCTGGTGGAGGAGCGCACCCAGGCCCTGGCCGAGGCGAACCAGCGCCTGCAGTTGATCAGCAACACCGACGGGCTCACCGGCATTGCCAACCGTCGGCATTTTGACCAGACCCTGGCGCATGAATGGGCGCGGGCCCAACGGGCGCGCACGCCGCTCTCGCTCATCATGCTGGACGTGGACGTGTTCAAGCACTTCAATGACCACTACGGCCACCTGGCCGGAGACAAATGCCTGCAGACCCTGGCCCTGACCCTGGCGCAAACGGGCGGACGCCGCGATGGCGACCTGGTGGCGCGCTTTGGCGGCGAGGAGTTTGTGGCGCTGCTCCCCGCCTCCGACGCGCCGGCGGCCCTGGAAGTGGCGCGCCAGATCCAGCACGCCGTGCAGTCGCTGGCCCTGCCGCACGAAGGCGCCCCGTTTGGCATCGTGACGGTGAGCTTTGGCGTGGCCACCGTGGTGCCCGAGCGTGATCAGGCCCCCGAAGAACTCGTGCGCCGCGCCGACCGGGCGATGTACCAGGCCAAGCAGTCTGGCCGCAACTGCATTGTGGTGGCGCCTGACTGAAGCCTGCGGGCATCCGCGCTGCGCCAGCCGCAGCGGCTGTTCATTCAGGGTTTACCCGAATGAAACGCGCCGAAGTGGCGACAATGGGCGGCTATGCATTTTTCCCGTTTTCTCAAAATGGCCCTCATTCTGGGCCTGCTCTCGGCCATCGGGCCGTTTGCCATCGACATGTACCTGCCCGCTCTGCCCGACATTGGCGCCAGTCTGGGGGCATCTGTGGGCGCCGTGCAGTGGAGCCTGACGGCGTTTTTCCTGGCGCTCGGTGTCGGCCAGCTGTTTTATGGCCCCATTTCCGACATGGTGGGGCGCAAGCCGCCGCTGTACTTTGGCCTGGGCGTGTTCACGCTGGCCAGTGTGGGCTGCGCGCTGGCGACAGACATCGAAACGCTGGTGGCCCTGCGTTTTGTACAGGGGCTGGGGGCGGCGGCGGGCATGGCCATACCGCGCGCGGTGGTGCGCGACCTGCACACGGGCACCGAAGCGGCGCGCCTGATGTCGCTGCTGATGCTGGTGTTCAGCGTGTCACCCATCCTGGCGCCGCTCGCAGGCAGCGGGGTGATTGCGCTGACCGGCTGGCGCGGTGTGTTCTGGGTGGTGGCCGTGGCCGCCGTGGCGGGGCTGGCGCTGGTGTGGGGGAGCCTGCGGGAGACGCGCCCTGCGGCCGACCGCGTGGAAAGCAGCCTGGGTGGAGCCCTGCGCGCCTATGCATTGCTACTGCGCGACGGGCACTATTTGGGCCTGGTGTTCATAGGCGGCTGCGCCATGGCCGGTTTTTTTGTGTATCTGGCGGGCTCGCCCTTTGTGCTCATCAACCACTATGGGCTTACGCCCACGCAGTACAGCCTGGCTTTTGGGGTTAACGCGGCGGCGTTCATCGGCGCCTCCCAGTTCACCGCCACGCTGGGTGAGCGCTTTGGCATGGTGCGGGTGGTAAAGGCGGCGGCCACGGCCTCGGGCGCGGTGATGGCGTCCTTGCTGCTGTACTACCTGGCGGGCGGTGATGACCTGGCGGTGCTGATCGGCTTGTACTTTGGTGCCAGCGCGCTCATGGGGCTGGTGATACCCACCACCTCGGTGCTGGCGCTGGAAAAGCATGGCGCGATCGCCGGCACGGCATCCGCCCTGCTGGGCACCCTGCAGATGCTGACCGGCGCAGCCGCCATGGGCGTTGTGGGCCTGTTTGCCAATGGCAAACCGCTGCCCATGGTGGTGGGAATGGCCACTGGCGCGTTGCTGGGGGTGGTGCTGTGCTGGATCACCCTCGCACGCGACCCGGCCCGGCGCACGGTCGCGACGCACAAGGCATCTTGATGCCTTCACTATTTATTTGATAGCTGCTGGCGCTTATCCATCAAGCGTCGGAGGCCTTTTTGGCACTTGTTTAGTACGGTGTTGGCCGCATCAACCCCTGCGTAACCCGCCGCCGGGGCGGGGTGCCAGCGCGTGGATCAGGGCCGGCACCTGGGCCGAAAGCTCCCGTGCCAGGTACCCAAGGCTGCCCTGGTCCTGCGCCAGCGCAATGCCGGCCCGTGCATGCAGCCAAACGCCCCAGGCGCATGCGTGCAGGGGGGCGGCGCCGCGCGCGGCCAGTCCACCGATCAGCCCGGCCAGCGTGTCGCCGGAGCCCGAGGTGGCCAGGCCGGGTGTTCCGCCTGCAAAACGCAGAGCGGTTCCATCGGGCTGCGCAATGAAGGTGGTGCTGCCCTTGAGGGCAACACAAGCGCCCCAGCGCCGGGCGCCAGCCAACGCGGCCTGAAGCGGTTGCGCCAGTACGGCCTCTTTGGTGTCGCCGGTCAGGTGGGCCATTTCGCCGGCGTGCGGCGTCATCACCACGGGTTGTGTGAGCGGCAGGGCGTCGCGCACCACCGACATCGCAAGTGCATCAAGCACCACCGTGCTCTGCCGAAACAGCGGCAGCATTGCGCGCACGAACGCCACGCTGCGGGCCTCGTCCAGCATGCCCGGGCCCAGCACCACGGCGCTCACGCGATCGGCCAGAGGGCCCAGACGCTCGCAGTCGCGCGCAGCAAACCCGCCAGCGCGGGTTTCGGCCAGGCCCATCACGCGCGCTTCCGGTATGGCCAGTGCCAGGCCTTGCGCCACCCGCTCGGGCGCCGCCACCGTCAGCTTGCCAGCGCCGGCGCGCAGGGCCGCAACGGCAGCCAACAGCGCTGCGCCGGGCATCTCGTGGCTGCCGGCCACCACCAGCACATGGCCGCGCTGCTCCTTGTCGGCATCGTCGCCGGGCGCCGGCAATGGCCAGCGGCGCAGCAAGGCCTCGGTCAAGGCCCGGGGGCGGGGTGTGCGTGGGGCGGGGGAGGCCATGCGTCAAGGCTTGGGAGCAGCCGCGGCGTCGGGCTCGCGCGTCACGGGGGTGCGGGTATTGCGCAGCGGCGCCAGAAAGTTTGCCTGCACCAGCTGCATGCCTGCATCGGCGCGCCCCTCGGCAGTGCGGAGGGCGCGGTAAGTGGTGACGGCGCAGTTGGGTACGTCGCCCTGGCGGTCGATGTCCAGAATCTGCTGCTCGTCCATCTGCTCGATCAAGTAGCGCACACAGTTGACGATGACCTGGTGCGCCACGATGAGTACGCGCTGCCCTGCGTATTCGCGCGTCACCATTTCCTGCAGGCTGCGCAGGCGCAGGATCACGTCGCACCAGCTCTCGCCACCGGGCGGCCTGAAGTAAAACTTGCCCACATGGGCCCGCTGTTCGGCCAGCTGGGCATGGTGTTGTTCGATGCCCCACTTGGTGAGCCGGTCCAGAATGCCGAACTCCTTTTCGCGCAGCCGCTCGTCCAGGCGCAGCGTTGCGTGCTCCAGGCGGCTGTGCTGCGCCACCAGCCTCGCAGTCTGCACGGCGCGCACGTAGGGAGAGCACAAAATCACCTGCGGCTGTTCGTGCACCGGCGCCTGGCCAAACCATTCGCCCAGTGCAGCCGACTGCTGCTCCCCCAGTTCTGACAGCGGCACATCGATGTCGCGCCATGCGATGTCAATGGTGTGATGCCGTGCAAGCTCGGCTGCATCGCGCGCCACATTGCCTGCGCTTTGGCCGTGGCGCACCACCCACAGCATGTCGGGCCAGCGGGTTTCCATGGCGTCGGATCAGCCGCCAGATTTGCCGGCGCGCCCCGCAGGATGGGGTAAACCACCCGCTGCAGAAGCCACGCGCGCTAGCTTGCTCGCGACCCCGTCGCGCCCCGACGCGGCACGGGCAATCAATGCGCCACCGACTGCGCGGCCGAGCAAGCGCCCCACCAGGCCCCGGCTGCGGCCGGCCCGGCGCAGAAGCAGTACACCGGCGCCCAGCACCAACCAGTGCTCACCGACGAAACCGGGGCGTGCGTCGTCCCACTGTTTGATATCTTGAATTTTTTGAGGCAGGTTCATGGCAATACACCCAAGTGAATCTGTTGCCATGGTGCCGAGACACGCTTGCCGGCGATGTCGGCGCGCCGTTTCGGCGAGCGTGATCCGCGTCCTACACGCGGTGTTCAGCGCCCCGCTGCAGTGGCGGCCGCTACGGCCTCGGCCAGGGCACGCACCGTGCGCGGCGCGCAACCCTCGGCGTGGTTGCTGATCGCCACGTACGCGTTCTGCCCCCGCCGGGTGACGCCCGCAACCACGCTGGCCAGCTCGGCGCGGGTGGGCAGGTCAGGGTGTTGCAGGCAGTCGTAGGGGGTGTACAGGCGTTCGGCCTCTTCATAGCCATACGGGCCATGCACGGGGTTGAGGTTCCAGCGGCACACGAGCGGGCCGGGCCACAGCGCGCGCAGCAGGGGCAGCTGTTGCGGCAGCGGGGGCATCTTGGCATGCAGGCCCAGGCAGTAGGTGGCGCCGGTCTCGCGCAGCACTGCCGCAAAGTCGGGGGTCAGCCATTCGGGGTCGCGCACCTCCACAGCGATCACGCCATCGGGTGCCAGCCGCGTCAGTGCGGGCTGTACGAGCAGCATGGCGCGCAGGCGATCCAGCAGCAGGGGCATGCGGTCCAGCTGCGCCAGCGGCAGGGGGCTGAGCTGAAACACCAGCGCGCCCAGCTTGTGCCCCAGGCCTTGCAGCGCGGGCTCCACGAACTCGCTGCGCGCCAGTTCGGGGCTCAAAAATACCGGGTTGGCCTGGCGGCCCCGGCCGACTTCGCTGCGCACCAGGGCGTCCGTGACCACACTGGGTGCCTTCACCACAAACCGGAAGTCGTCGGGCACCTGCGAGGCATAGCGTTCGTACTCGCTGACGGTGAGCGGGCGGTAAAAGCTGCGGTCGATGCTCACCGTGCGCATCAACGGGTGCTGGGCATACACCGCCAGGCCCTGTTTGGACAGCTGCGTCTCGGAATGCTCGCCCTCCCACACCAGCCCTTGCCAGCCCGGGTAGCTCCAGCTGGACGTGCCCAGGCGCAGCCGTGGGGGCAGGGCGGCTGCCAGCGCACGAAGTGCATCGTCGGGCGTGATGGCGGTGACCTGGCCAGAGCGTTTGCGCCGGGCAGGCGCTTTGGCCAGATCAGCAGCTTCAGCTTCAGCCTCAGCGGCATCGGCCTGGGCGGGCAGGATGGGCCGCCGCTCGGGTGCAGGGGGCCTCGGGACATCGGTGCCGAACAGGTCGTCTTGCATGCGGTGCGTTGCGATAGGTCAGGGGGCGGGGCAGCGCAGCGTTACAGCCCGGAGAACAGCCCGCCTTCGTTCAACAGCTCGTACGTGATCTCCGGCCGCTGGTCCATGCCCTTCTTGATGGCGGCCGGGATGGCCTGGCGTGTCTTGCGGCACAGGCCCCGCTGCTCATGGACCAGGATGGTGATGCCGCGCAGCGTGCGCACCTCATTCGGGCTGGGTGCAATGGTCAGGCGCAAGCCCAGTTGCTGCTCCATGCGGTCTTGCAGGCGCCGCAGGTCGGCAAGGCTGGTGATGTTCTCCAGCCGCTGCAGCAGCTTTTTCTCCTCGGCCTGGGTGAGCTGCAGGATGCGGGCATCAACGTCGGCGTTCGGGGATTGCAGCAGCGCATCCCGGTCGCAGACACAGGCGCCCGGCGGGCATTCCGTGCGGATGGGGAAAGGCAGGGGCTGCATGGAGGGGTACAAGCGGGTGGGTCCTGAAGGCTTGGGCTGTGCATTCTAGACAGCGCGGCCTGCTTTCGAGGCGGGGCGGCGATGGTCGCAAGCGCTGTGGCAAACTCCCGCGCTTCGCGTTTTTGTTCGTTTTGACTGAGTCTCAGAGAGTTTGCCCACACATGCAGCAGATCATCCGGCAGTTGGCCGCAGAAATCAGGGTTAGTGAACAACAGGTGCGCGCAGCCGTGGAGCTGCTGGATGGCGGCGCTACGGTGCCGTTCATCGCCCGCTATCGCAAGGAAGTGACGGGTGGACTGGACGACATCCAGCTGCGCGAGCTGGAGGCGCGCCTGTCGTACCTGCGCGAGCTGGACGACCGCCGCGTGGCCGTGCTCAAGGCCATTGACGAGCAAGGCAAACTGACCGACGCGCTGCGCGCCTCCATCGCCGCTGCTCCAACGAAGCAGGAGCTGGAAGACATCTACCTGCCCTTCAAACAAAAGCGCCGAACCAAGGGACAGATCGCGCGCGAGTTCGGTATCGCGCCGCTGGCCGACAAGCTGTTTGCCGATCCTGCGCTGGACCCTGCTGTAGAGGCCGCCGCGTTCACCAAGCCGCCCGAAGTGCTGGACGATGGCAAGCCGGGTGCAGACTTCTCCACCGTGCCCGCTGTGCTCGATGGCGTGCGCGACATCCTCAGCGAGCGCTGGGCCGAAGACCCGGCACTGGTGCAAAACCTGCGCGAATGGCTGTGGGCCGAGGGGCTGCTGCGCAGCAAGAAGGTCGAATCCAAGAACGAGAACGACCCCGAGGTCTCCAAGTTCCGCGACTACTTCGACTACGACGAGCCCATTGGCCGCGTGCCATCCCACCGTGCCTTGGCTGTGTTCCGCGGGCGCGGGCTGGAGATCCTGGAAGCCAAGCTGGTGCTTCCCGTCGAGCCGGAGCCCGGCAAGCCCAGCCTCGCCGAAGGCAAGATCGCCCTGCATCTGGGCTGGAGCCACCAGGGCCGCAAGGCCGATGACCTCATCCGTAAATGCGTGGCCTGGACCTGGCGCGTCAAGCTGAGCCTTTCGACCGAGCGCGACCTGTTTGCCCGCCTGCGCGACGACGCCGAAAAGGTGGCGATCAAGGTGTTTGCCGACAACCTTCGCGACCTGCTGCTGGCCGCGCCCGCTGGCCCGCGTGTGGTGATGGGCTTGGACCCGGGCATCCGCACGGGCGTGAAGGTGGCCGTGGTGGACAACACGGGCAAACTGGTGGAGACCGCTACGGTGTACCCGCACGAGCCCAAGCGCGACTGGGACGGCTCGCTGTTCACCCTGGCCAAGCTGGTGGAAAAGCACGGTGTGAACCTGATTGCAATTGGCAACGGCACAGCCAGCCGCGAGACCGACAAGCTGGCCGCTGACCTCATCAAGATGGCCGCCAAGGTGGGCCACGCCATTGAGAAGGTGGTGGTGAGCGAGGCCGGTGCCTCGGTGTACTCCGCCAGCGAATACGCCTCGCAAGAGATGCCCGATGTGGACGTGAGCCTGCGCGGCGCCGCCTCCATCGCCCGCCGCCTGCAGGACCCGCTGGCCGAGCTGGTCAAGATCGACCCCAAGAGCATCGGCGTGGGCCAGTACCAGCACGACGTGAACCAGAGCGAGCTGGCGCGCACCCTTGGCACGGTGGTGGAAGACTGCGTGAACTCGGTGGGCGTGGACCTGAATACGGCCAGCGTGCCGCTTTTGAGCCGCGTATCGGGTCTGTCGGGCAGCGTGGCCAAGGCCGTGGTGCGCTGGCGCGAGGCCAATGGCGCGTTCAAGAGCCGCAAGCAGCTAATGGACGTGGCGGGCCTGGGCGCCAAGACCTTTGAGCAAAGCGCGGGCTTCTTGCGCATTCGCGGCGGCGACAACCCGCTCGACATGACCGGCGTGCACCCCGAGACCTACCCCGTGGTCGAGCAGATCATGGAAAAGACCGGCAAGCCCGTGGCCGAGCTCATGGGCCGCGCCGACATGCTCAAGACCCTGAAGCCCGAGCTGTTTGCCAACGAAAAATTCGGCGTCATCACCGTCAGGGACATCCTGGCCGAGCTGGAAAAGCCCGGCCGCGACCCGCGCCCGGACTTCAAGGTGGCGCGCTTCAACGATGGCGTGGAGGACATCAAGGACCTGAAGGAAGGCATGATCCTGGAGGGCACCGTGAGCAACGTGGCCCAGTTCGGCGCCTTCATCGACCTGGGTGTGCACCAGGACGGCCTGATACACGTGAGCCAGCTGGCGCACAAGTTTGTGAACGATGCGCGTGAAGTGGTCAAGACCGGCGACATCGTCAAGGTCAAGGTCATGGAGGTGGACGTGGAGAGGAAGCGCATCGGCCTGTCGATGAAGTTGGGGGATGCACCACCACGCCAGGGCGGTGAACGGGGCGCGTTGCGCGATAACCGGTTTGAAGGCGCAGGCAGAGGCTATGGGCAACCCCAGCGCCGGGGGCCCGAGCCTGTGCAGCAGTCGGCCATGGCGTCGGCTTTTGCGAAGTTGCAACAGGCGAAGAACCGATAGCGACTGTGGGGTGTGGGGGCCATAATCGCCGCACCTTAACCCCCGCGCCCACACCCCATGGAGTTGAACGCACTGCTGGCCGAACCCGTGGCCCTGCCCAGCCTTCCGCGCGCCGTGGCGCTGCTGATGAGCGAGCTGGCCCATGAAGAGCCCAGCCTGCGCCGCCTGAACAAGCTCTTTGGCTCGGATCCGGCACTCGCCGGGCGGCTGCTGGAGCTGGCCAACTCCCACACGTTCCAGGTGCCCCGGCAGATTGCCAACATCCCCGAGGCGCTGGCCTTGCTGGGGACGGCCCAGGTGCGTTCGCTGGTCACCACGGCGCCGCTGGGCACCACCTCGCGTTCGGTGCCCGGGGTCAACATGCAGCAGTTCTGGCGCTACAGCCTCAACACGGCCAAGCTCGCGCGGTCCCTGGCAGGGCTGACGCTGCAAAACCAGACGACTGCCTACACGGCGGGGCTGCTGCACGCGCTGGGTGAGCTGGTGATCCACCTGGCCGATCCGGAAAAAGCCCAGTCGGTCAACACGCTGGTGGCTCCGTTCGACATGCGGCGGGGCAAGATCGAACAACGCATCTTTGGCTACAGCTTCGGCCATGTCACCGCCGGCCTGGCCCGCCGCTGGCGCCTGCCGGAAGTGCTGGTGGACGCCCTGCAGCACCAGGGGGCACCGTTTGACAACAATGCCTACGAGCCCCTGGCGGGTGTCATCCACCTCGCCGCCTGGCGCGCCCGCGCCCGTGAGGCCGAGCTGGGCGAGAAGGAGCTGGCGGTTACCTTCCCGGCAGAGGTGGGGCTGCCTCTGGGCCTGGACATCGACATGGTGCTTCAGCAAGACCCGATTGACTGGACGGCCAAACCGGAAGTCGCAGACTACGTGGTGTGAGCCGGGCAGGGGGTGCGCGTGCAGCCCTGCCTGGGCCATGCCACAGCACAGCACGGCGCCGTGCACTGCGACAATGCCGCCCATGAAAGCCCTGCGCATCCATGCCGGCCCCGTCGCCCGCCAGCACCTTGAACAACGCGGCCTGCAGCCGTCTGATGTGGCGGTCATCCCTGCCGCCGCCGGCGGGCCCAAAGGCCTCATCCTCGGACCGCTGGACCGGTTCATCTTTGGCGACTGGCTGCCGCGCTCGCAACAGCCGGTTCATCTGGTGGGCGCTTCGATTGGCGCATGGCGCATGGCCACGGCGTGCCTGGATGCGTCCGTGGCGGCGTTTGAGCGCCTGGAGAACGACTACATCCACCAGGACTACGAGCTTCCTCCCGGCAAGAAGCGCCCCACGGCAGCCCATGTCAGCGAGCGATTCGGCCAGAACCTGGAGGCGTTCTATGGCGGGCGTGTCGGCGAGGTGCTGAACCATTCCCGTTACCACCTACACATCGTCACGTCGCGCGGGCGGCATTTGCTGGGCCGCGAACACCGTGTCGCCACGCCCCTGGGCTATCTGGGCGCTTTTCTCACCAACACCGTGCACCGCAAGGCCATGGGCGCCTGGCTGGAGCGCGTGGTGTTTTCCTCCGCCGGTGCGGCCTTGCCATTTGCCACCACCGACTACCGCACCCGTCAGGTCGGGCTCACGGCGGACAACTTCATGCAGGCCCTGCAAGCGAGCTGCTCCATTCCGTTTGTGCTGCAGGCCGTACACAACATCCCGGGAGCGCCGCCCGGCGCCTACTGGGACGGGGGCATCACCGACTATCACCTGCACCTGGCCTACGGAAAGCAGCATGGTGAAATTGCAAAAATGATAGCTGCAAGCGCTTATCCAGCAAGCGTTGAAGGCAAAAATGGCCTGAAATCAGGAGCCGCAAGCGCAACTGGCAGCCTCGTGCTGTACCCCCACTTCCAGCACCGCGTGGTGCCCGGCTGGCTCGACAAAAGCCTCAAGTGGCGCCACAAATCCACCGCTGCACTCGACAGCATGGTGGTGTTGTCCCCATGTCCTGACTGGGTACGCACCCTGCCTAATGGCAAACTTCCCGACCGCAACGATTTCACCCACTACGGCGCCGATAGCGCGTCCCGCGCCAAGGCATGGCGGGCGGCGACACGGGCCAGCCAGCAGTTGGCACAGGAATGGGCGGAGTGGCTGGAGCGGCCGGATATGCGGCGGGTCAGCGAACTGTAGATGAAGGGTTTGGCGCGCCTCAATCCCAGGTTGTAAGCGTCATTGCCAAAGTTTCACAATAGATGCCATTGTTGCAATATGTGACGAGCAAACCTGATGCCATGCTGCATAAAATATTTTCCTGACTTTCAGGATATAAAAATGCTCCATATTGATGATCAGGGAATGTTGGTTTCGGCTCGCGTTCGGCCTCGACGTTTCCCCCAAATCGAACGTCAACCTTTATCAGAAGTAAAAGGCATTATTGTTCATCAAACGGGGGCCTCCAGTGCTCAAAGTTCGTTCAATAGTTATGGCAACGCCAATGCGAATGGCGCACATTTCCTGATTGATAAAGACGGAATTATCTATCAGACGGCCTCGATTTTTAAAAGAACCAACCATGTGGGATCCCTGCAGGCGCGATGCCTTGCTGAATATACATGCAAACCTGCAGAATTCAAGAAGTCTGCCAAGTTTCCGCAAGCGAGCGAAATTAGTCGCATGCACGCCGTAGAAATGCTGAAATCGGTCCCCGTGAGGTATCCATCGAATGTAGACAGTATCGGGATTGAAATCGTTGGCAAACCGGTATTACCGCCGGGCAAGTCAGCGCCAGAAGGCGCGACACCCAGACAAAGAGAGGTTTATTTTAATAATAATGCTGTCTATGAAGCTGTGAATGCTGCGCAAAACGGTTCTCTTGCTTGGCTTGTCAAGGAGCTGATTCACGCCTTGAGAATATCAGAGACAGAGGTTTTTAGGCATCCAGTGGTCAGTCGAAAAAATCCGTCCGAAGCAAGTACTGCATCATGGTAAACAAAATCACTCATATACTGGCAGGTTTTCTGATCTTGACCGTTGGTTGCGGCGCGACGACACACACTGGCAGCGAATCAAAAGAAAACCCTGATTGCTCCAGATTTTCATCTATCGACGAAAAACAAGATTGCCAAAGAAATACTGCACGCGCTTATCCATTTCAAAGGATCAAGAGTATTAAAATTACAGGCTCCGGTTACTCTGATGCCGACGGAAAACCGTGTCCCGCAGGCACAGGGTCGCGGTTAACAGCGGCCAGAATACGGCATTTTTTAAAACATTCGGTACCGGTATCCCAGATGGCAGTGATGAATTATTATGGCGAGCATCTCGAATGCTCCAGTGATAACGCTCGAATCACTCTTGTCGATGGGCGTATAGTGCATTTTTCACTGTCCAGCGAAGGAAAGGTGGGTTACCTTTCGCCTGTAGTGAATGGGAAGGAAACTGACGTTTTTTTTATTATTGCAATAGGTGTTCGAGATAGCCCTGTTTAA
>NZ_AGTS01000070.1 GCF_000238595.1 Acidovorax sp. NO-1
GGGATGTCCTGAACAACTCGGTTTCGCGCGTGCTACGAGACTGAGTTTTTCATCTGGCGCAATGGAGACCGTCTTTCCAGCGGTTCCGCCTTGTTTGGTGCCCCTTGTGGGGGCCACTTGCGCAGCCGCTGCGGCTGCACGGCTGTTTGCGGGCGCACTCATCCCTTCGCCCCCAGCAATTGGTGGCGCACCATCCACAGGTTGGACAGCGCAAACAGCGTCTTGAGCTGCAGTGTGTTCTTCTTCAATCCCCGGTAGCGCACCTTCACATATCCAAACTGCCGCTTGATCACCCGAAAGGGATGCTCCACCTTGGCCCGGATGCTTGCCTTGATCTTCTCCACCCGGTCTATGAGCGCGTCAACGGGGTTGTTCTCTTTGTCCAGCTCTTTGCGCTTGCCCGGGCGCATCGCTATGTGCCACGTCACGCCCGCCCTGGCATCCGGGCGCTTGTGAACGCCTTGATAGCCCGCGTCACCAAACCCGTCTTTTTCTTGCCCGTGCAGCAAGCTGTTGCCTTCTACAACGTCGGCCACGTTGCCCGAGGTTCCGATGACGGTATGCACCAGTCCTGACTCCGCGTCCACGCCAATGTGGGCCTTCATGCCAAAGTGCCATTCATTGCCCTTTTGGCTTGAGTGCATCTCTGGATCGCGCTTTCTGTCCTTGTTCTTGGTAGAGCTGGGCGCTGCGATCAACGTGGCGTCTACCGCAGTGCCCGCCTTGAGCAGCAAGCCCTGCGCTGCCAGCAGTTCGTTGACGGTGGCCAGAATCTGCTCGGCCAGCTTGTGCTTCTCCAGCCGGTGGCGAAACCTCAAAATGGTGCTCTCGTCAGGCATTCGTCCATGGGCATCGAGCCCTGCAAACTCCCGGTAGATCGGGGTGTCAAAGAGGGCTTCTTCCATCGCCAGATCCGACAAGGTAAACCACTGCTGCATGCAGTGGATGCGCAGCATGGTCTCCAGGGCAAAGGGTGGGCGGCCGTTCTTGCCCTCGGGGTAGTACGGGGCAATGACATCGATCAATGCAGCCCAGGGAACCACCCGATCCATCTGGACCAGCAGTTCCTGTTTGCGGGTCTTCTTGGTGCTCAGATTCAGGTCAAGGCTGCTTTGCTTCATGGCCTGTGAGGATGCCATTGCATGCTGACATGTACCAAACACTGCGGGGGGTTTTGCAGGATTTCC
>NZ_AGTS01000069.1 GCF_000238595.1 Acidovorax sp. NO-1
CGTGCGGCCAGATAAGCGGCGATCTCGACCTGGCGCTCAGCGGGCAGGCGGCCATCAACGAACGCATGCAGGTCGGCCTCGGTGACCGGGGGAATGGACGGTGGCGGACGGTCGGTATTCATGGGTTGCTTCTCAATACATTCATTTGACGACTTTCAGCCGCACCGGTTCTGCGCGGCCTTCCATCAGGCCGCGCAGGCGCTCACGGCCTCGCGACAGGCGCGACATCACGGTGCCGATGGGGATACCCAGGGCCTGCGCCACATCGGCATAGGCCATGTCTTCCAGCGTCACCAGAAGAAGCACTTCCTTCTGCTCGACGGGCAGCAAGTCCAGTGCAGCCTGCAGATCCAGTACAGCCAGCCTGTCGGTTTGTGTCGGCGCCACCGGCACTTCGGGCGTGTCGTCGTCCATGGTCACGGTGTGCAGCCTGGGACGGCGCACGCCATCGACGTGCAGGTTGTGCATGATGCTGAAGAGCCAGGCGCGCATGTCGGCCACGCCGCCCCACAGGTTCGACTTGGCCCAGGCCCGCTCCAGCGTGTCCTGCACCAGATCGTCGGCGTCGTCACGGTTGTTCACCAGCGCGCGCGAATAGCGGCGCAGGCGCGGCACCCAGCTCAGCAGGCTTGCGTCGTCTTGCATCGGGGGGTCGTGGCCTGAGGGTCTGGACGGAAGTCGACAGCAAATGTCATTCCTTGATGATGTGCCAGACGTCTTTGAAGTTGTCGCCGGCGCGGTCGCCGGGCTTCTGGTCGGCCTGGTAGGTGTACACCGGCTTGCCCTTGTAGGCCCACTGGCGCGCACCGTCGTCGCGCATGACGATCGTGTATGCACCGGCGGGTTGGTCGCTGGCGGCGGCCATC
>NZ_AGTS01000068.1 GCF_000238595.1 Acidovorax sp. NO-1
CCCCCGCCCTTCGCATGCGGATGACAAGTTCAGACTGATTGCTGCCACTTAGGTTCGACGGCAGAGTCCATGGGCGCCAACGCAAGCGGTCGCTTACCGGTCAGGATCTCAAGCGACCGATCGATTACCTGTACCGGTCGTTCGGCACTGTAGCGAAGTGCAAAGTTCTGGAATGGCCCTTTGCGTCACGGACGAAACGGTGTTCTGGACCATGGGCAGGCCTTCTTCAAGCGCCAGCAGGGAGGGCGAATCACTTCTTTTGGTCCTTCAGTGTCCGTAGCGCAATACCCGCCACCCGGGTTCCCTGTGCTCCTCAAAGTGCGTGATAGACGGGCAATAGTTCACTTTGACCTGATGCTGTTGCAACATTCTGATCATTGCTCTCGCCGCAAATAAAGAAGGAAACAAGGGGTGGCCGTTGGATCGCAATGCCCAAGACATCGCGCGCGGTATGTGGATATGCGGCAGTCTTGACGTCGCCATCCGCATCCGGCATTTGTGCAGGTGAGCCTGCCGTGAATCTCGTTGAAGGTGCGTGGATAAACTTTGAGCGCCGACTGGCGAGCTGCTCAGGCCTGACCTCGATGGAGTCACATTTCATGGCGCCGTGTTCTCGGCGCCAAATACCTGGTCGACAAATGCCAGCAGCGAAGCGGTGGGCTGTTTGTCGCGATGCACGACCAGGTGAGATTGTCGGAGCTGCCGCGGCAAGGTCGTGGAGATGCGGCACAGGCGGCCGGCCTCCAAAGCGTCGCTCACGACCCACGACGAAAGGCAGGCCACCCCCATACCCGCCTCGGCCGCATGTTTGATCGCCTCCGAACTTCCCAGCTCGATGCTTCGACGGTAGGAGCGCAAGTGGGGCAGCAGACTTTGGTCGGTGGCCTCGCGCGTTCCCGAGCCCGACTCACGCAACAGCCAGACCCCTTCACGCAGTGTCCGCATTGGCACCCGCTCGCCGGCCAGGCTCATTCGTGCCCACGCGCTGTCAGGCGATGTAACGACCACCATCTCGTCCTGGTGCCATGGCGTGACGGCCAGCGCCGCTTGGTGGCAAGGCCCTTCGATCAGGCCCACGTCCAGTTCAAACGCAGCGACCGCGTCACAGATGGCCGCCGTGTTTCCGATCACGACCTTTGAGCGCCAGGCACTGGCATGGCCCGGTTGCGCTGCGACAAAACGGGCCAGCAGCCTGGGCAGCACATAGTTGCCGATGGTGGTGCTGGCGCCGATGCGCAGCGACTGCGCCTGGGCGCTGCCATCGCGGGACATCAGCTCGATGCCGGCGGCACCGTCCAGCAGCGCCAGGGCCCGCGGCAGTAACGCACGGCCGTTGTCGTTGAGCAGCAGGCGCTTGCCCGCGCGGTCGAACAGGCGCAGCGACAGCAGCCGCTCAAGTTCATTCACGGCCGAGCTGGTGGCCGACTGCGACAGCGCAATCTCGGCGCTGGCTGCCGTGGTAGTGCCGCTGCGCGCAACCGCCACGAAGATCTGCAGCTGTCGCAGCGTGAGGCGAAGGGTATTCATGGCGGATTCGTTTGCAAAGCGATTAGATGGGTACATCTTAGCGATACAACCCGTTTGACGGGTCATCCATGAAGCCGGAAGCTTTGTCCTCACGAACTTCAACCGGAGGCAAGCAGCATGACCATCAACGTACTTCCTGAGCCACGCACATTGGCCTCTGCATCGGCTTTCGCACGCATGCTCCCCGGCCTGGCCCTGAGCGGCGCCTTGGCTGCCACCGGTATCGCGCTGGGCCGCATCGCCTGGCTGCAGGACCATGGCTTCAGTGCGCTGACGCTGGCCATCGTGCTGGGCATGATCGTGGGCAACACGGTTTACCCGTGGGCCCCGCGCTTGGCGGTAGCCAGCGGCGCCGGCGTCAACTTCTCCAAGCAGAACCTGCTTCGCCTGGGCGTGGTGCTGTACGGCCTGCGGCTCACCGTGCAGGACATTGACCATGTCGGCATCGCTGGTGTCGCCATCGACGCGATGATATTGGGTTCGACCTTCGCACTGGCCTGCCTCATCGGCACGCGCTGGCTGGGCCTGGAGCGCAAGACGGCGATGCTGATCGGCGCTGGCAGTGCCATCTGCGGCGCTGCTGCGGTGATGGCCGCCGAGCCGGTGGTCAAGGCGCGCGCCGAGCAGGTCACGGTGGCGGTGGCCACGGTGGTGGTGTTCGGCACGCTGGCGATCTTCCTGTACCCGGCGCTGTTCGAGCTGAACCGGCACTGGGCGCTGATCCCCGGCGGCGCCAACGGGTTCGGCATCTACGTCGGATCGACCATCCACGAGGTGGCCCAGGTGGTGGCCGCAGCACGTTCGGTGGGCCCGGACGCAGCCAACTCGGCCGTCATCGCGAAGATGGTTCGAGTAATGATGCTGGCGCCGTTCCTGGTGATGCTGTCGGCTTGGCTGGCGCGCGACAGCACCCTGCAAGCCCTAGTGGAGGCAGAGCATGCTCACGCCAAGGGTCAACTCGCTGTGCCCTGGTTCGCCTTCGGCTTCGTCGCGGTCGTGTTGCTCAATTCGCTGCAATGGCTGCCGGCGTCGGTGGTGGCAGTGACGACCGAGATTGACACCGCGCTGCTGGCGATGGCGATGGCTGCGCTCGGCCTGGCCACGCACATCGGCGCCATTCGCAAGGCCGGGGCCAAGCCGCTGCTGCTGGCGTTGATCTTGTTCGGCTGGCTCATCGTCGGAGGCGCGCTCATCAACCGCTGGGTGCCGGCCCTGCTGGGCTGAAGCCTCGAATTCACGGCCCAGGGCCCTGACCCTAAATTTCTTTGCACGCTCTGGAATAGACCGCATGCCGACGCCGTCTGCTCTTTTGTCGGGACCTATCTGACCCTTCGTCCCGCACTCACCCCCCTTCACTTCACACCAACCCTTCATCGGAGCCCACAATGTTCAAGACTTTCGCTTTCGCCGCCACCGCCCTGACGCTCGCCTCCGGCAGCGCCTTCGCCGCCCCCAGCGACGACGCCCGCACGCACTTCCAGGCCATCGCCTCGGGCGACACCCAGATCGTCATGCGTGCCTATGCCGACCAGGCCCAGCTGAACTGGGTAGGCGGCCCACTCGACGGCACCTATGCCACCACCGATGCCATTCGCGGCACCTGGGAGAAGTTCGGCAAGGCCGTCGGCCCACTGAAGCTCACAGTCGGCCAGATTGAAGAATCGGCCAACCCCAAGGGCGCCACCGTCTCGGCCAACGTCGTCTTCGAAGGCAAGATGCCCATCAAGGTGCGCTACGTGCTGACGTTCCGTGAAGGCAAGATCGTCAGTGAAACCTGGCAGATCGACCCCAAGCTGGCGGTGGCTGCGGCTTACTGAACGGCACGCAGCGTGGCTACTCTCCACCAGACCCCAAAGGACAACCCCATGAAGCACCTTTCGACTCTGGCCGCGCTGCTGATCACAGCGGCTTCCTTCGCGGCACCACTCACCGGCGCTATGGCTGCCGACGCGCCGGCCAAGCTCGCCAACGGCGCGCTGGTCGACGCCAAGGGCATGACGCTCTACACCTTCGACAAGGACGTGGCAGGCAGCGGCAAGAGCACCTGCAACGGCGGCTGCGCCGCGCTGTGGCCGCCCGC
>NZ_AGTS01000067.1 GCF_000238595.1 Acidovorax sp. NO-1
CCCTGAAGACGCGCAGCGCCTGGAGGCCTACCGGGCGCAGAAGCGCGAACTGCACGTCTTGTTCGATCCCGTGCTGTATGAACAGCCGCCGCAGCGCCTGCTGAAATCGGCGCGCCCGCGTGCCGTGCCGCAGACGCCTTGGTACCTCCAGCGCCTGGCCGCTGGGATCGCCATCGCCGTCATCAGCGGCGCCACAGGCTGGGGCTTGCGGGGCGGCCTGCCCGCGGGGGGCGACGATGCCGGCCGCATGGCCGCCGCAGCACCCGCCGAGCGCGGCCTGACGCTGGTGTCAGCGGGCAGCTTCGCACAGCGCGCGGCGGTGGCCCATGCGGTGTACAGCCCAGACGCGCGCCGCCCGGTCGAGGTGGACGCGGCGCACGAAGACCAGCTCGTGGCCTGGCTGTCCAAGCGCATGGGCGCGCCGATGAAGCCGCCGCACCTGCAGGCCCAGGGCTACACGCTGGAAGGCGGGCGCCTGTTGCCGGGTGGCCAGGGGCCGGTGGCGCAGTTCATGTACCGCAACGAGCTCGGCAGCAAGCTGACGCTGTACGTGTCCAACGATGTCGCCGACGTGGGCAGTGCCGCGGGGCCGGACAAGGCACTGCAGGCCGGCGTGAAGAACACAGACACGGCCTTCCGCTTCGCACGCGAAGGTGTGGTCAATGTCTTCTACTGGGTCGACGGTCCCTTCGGCTACGCCCTGTCGTCCGACGCCGACCGCAGCGTGCTGGCGCAGGTGTCGGCCGAGGTCTATCGGCAACTTGGCACCCCGCGCTGAAGGCCAGGGCGGCGTCGGCGCGACGCGCTGTCGGCATGCCCAGGGAATGAAACGGCCCGAGCCGCGCTCTTGACCTGAAGCAAGCGCTGGGCAGTGGTTCATCGGCGGCTGCCGGCCCACGACCCAAGCGATCACTCTCCACAACAACTCAGAAAGCAAACATGACCACCCAACGCCGCGACATTCTCAAGTACACCCTGGCCGCCGCGGCAGCCAGCGCGCTGCCCGCAGCACATGCCCAGGCCCCGTCCGGCGCTTCAGCGGGAGCCGCAGCCACCGGCATCGACCCGCGCGATCGCGTCTTCATCACCAATGAAGACTCCAACACGCTGGTGGTCATCGACCCGAAGACCAACACCGTCGAGTCGACGATCAACCTGACCAGCTTTGACGAAGACCCTCGTCCCCCGTTTCGCTTTGTGACGGCCGGCGTGGCGCCAACGCACGCGGCGATGGTCCACAAGCCGCTGTACCACGGCTGTATCGATGCGCACGGCGCGGTGCCGTCGCCCGATGGCCGGTTGCTGGCCACCAGCGGGCGCGGCTCCAGCAACATTTATCTGATCGACGCCGAGCAGCGCCGCGTCATCGGCAACACACCCAACCCTGCGTCTGGGCCCACCACCAACCCCGAGCGCCTGAGTAGTGGCCTGCTGCTGGGCCGCGAACCGCACGAGCCCACTTTCACGCGCAACGGCCGCGAGCTGTGGGTCACGCTGCGCGGTGAAGACCGCATTGCCATCGTCGGCGTCGATCGTGCCGTTCGCCAGCTCAAGGGGGCCGACAGCCCGGGCTCCAGCGCGGTTCGCCAATACCTGCCCACGCTGAGCGGCCCGGCGCAGGTGTGGTTCAACCGTGAGGGTACGTTGGCCTTTGTGGCCAGCCAGAAGGTGTCGAAGATCGACGTGTTCCGCGTCAACCCCGGCGCGGATGGCCACAGCCAACCGCAGCGGCTGACCACGCTGGACATCAGCGCACAGGACAAACCCGGCTTCACGCCCTTCATGAAGACCACACCCGACGGTGCCGAGGTGTGGTTCTCGCACAAGCTGGCTGATGCGGTGTCTTGCCGCTCGACGCAGGGTGGCTTCGACCTGATCGACACCGTGCCGCTGGGCATGGGCGCGCGGCCCAACCACGTTGAGTTCGTGCGCAATGCGCGCGGCAGCGTGGTCTATGCCAGCCTGGCGCGCATCGACGATGGTGGCCCCGGCGGCGTGGCGTCGAGCCCGATCGCCATCATCGACCGCAGCGCTCCGGGCGGACAGCGCAAGGTGGTGGGCACCTTCTCCAGCCGTGGCCGCGAGTCGCACGGGTTGTGGACCAACCCCGAGAACACGCTGCTGTATGTGGCCCACGAACAGGACGAGCTGCCCGGCACGCCCAACGCGGGCCAGACCGTGTGCAGTGCATTTGATGTGAGCGACCCGCTGCGCCCGACCTTCATTGCGCAGATCCCCCTGGGCAATCTGACGCTGCCCTCTGGCGCGCTGCGCAACAAAAAGAGCATCAACCTCGTCTACGTGCGTGTGGGCGAGAAGGGCCAGACGGCATGAGCGGCGCGCACACCAGCCACGGCGCCAGCGCCGCGCACACCAGCGCATTCCAGCGGGATATGGACGAATCGATGGCCCGCATGATGCAGGCCATGCACAGCCCGGGCTACGCAGGCCAGGCCGACCAGGACTTTCTGGCGATGATGATTCCGCACCACGCCGGCGCTGTGGACATGGCGCGGCTGGTGTTGCAGCATGGGCGCGATCCTGTCACCCGGCAGTTGGCCGAGGAAATCATTGCCGGGCAGACGGTGGAGATCCAGAGCATGCAACGCCGACTGCACACCCTGCAGCAGCGCACAGCCAAAGGTGCGGAAGCGGAATTTCCGTCGCTGGGTGGGACGCGGGGGCCTTGATCGACAGCCCTAGGGAAAGTACCGATGAGCGCCACGGAATGAACCAAGCCACGCAGCGCTCTTGATCACCATGCTGTTCCAGTCTGCCGAGTCCCGCTATAACCAATGGGTGCGTGAGCACTACCGTTTTTTGCTGCGCAGTGCGTGGGCGCTCACTGGTTCGCGCGCCATTGCCGAAGACGTGGTGCAAGACTGTTTTGCCAACGCCTGGAAGCACCGGGAGCAACTGCGCGACGCTGCGCTGGCACGGGCTTGGCTCTTTCAGATCATGCGCCGCGCCGCCTTTCGCCAGGCCGCACCCAGCATGCAGTCGCTGGACGATGAAGAGCAGCCCGAGCAAGCGGCGCCCGACGCGGGGCTGGACGACAAACTCGATGTCGTCAAGGCGCTCGCGCGCCTGGCGCCCATCCACCGCGAGGTGCTGGTGCTGTTTTATTTCGACGACATGCCCACCGCCCAGATGGCCGAGGCGCTGGAGATCGCGCCCGGCACGGTGTTGTCGCGCCTAGCCCGTGCGCGCGACGCTTTGAAGCTGGCCATGGGGGTACCTGCGACACCCAAGGCCGATGTCAACGTTACCCCGTTTCGCAGGACCAAGACATGAGCCCCGATACCGACGCGCCTTTCCTGCCCGACAGCGAATTCGATTTGCGCGCGCGCGCCGAGTTGGCGATCGCCTTCGAGGCCAGCGACGCACCGGCACACCTGTACCGAAAGCCGCAGCCGCTGCTGGCGCGACGCGGCTTGCAGCGTTTTCTGGCTGCGCTTTTGCTGGCCGGTGGCACCAGCGGCGGGGTGCTAGCCGTGCGACCGCCAGCGATGGTGCGCGACGCGATCGACCACGAATACCACGAGCGCAGCTTGCGGGGCAGTTTCATGGAGCAGCGCCAGTTGCTCATGCACCTGGGCATGCGGGACGCCAACGTGGTGCCCGGGTTTCCCCAACTCATGCGGCCATGCGATATCGAAGGTCACCTCGCTTACCACCTCACCACGTTCTTCGAGAAGGGCGGCATGGTGACGGTGTATGCCTTTGACCAGCCTGTGGACCTGCGCGAGGCCAGCGGCTGGTGGAGCAACGTGCACTGGAAGGTGATCCGCTCGCGCGAGGGCAAGCCCTTGTTGCTGGTGGCCCAGAAAAAGAAGGCACTGGCGGTCGCGCAGACGGCACTGCAGGCACCTCCCGTGTCCGGGCCAGGCTGAGGCACCGCGTCCCTGTCAACGAATCAACCGCTCACCCCTTTCACCCCAACCGGCGCACGACGCCCAACCACCGGAGACCCCAGAAATGAACCAACAACCCACCTCGCTCCCCCGGCGCCACCTGCTGGCCGGCAGCGGCGCTGCTTTGGCTGCCGTTGGTCTGGCCAGCTTTGGCCGCACCGCAGCCGCTGCTGGTGAGACCGCGCCCGTCGCCGTGGCCGGTGCTGCCAAGCCTCTGCCAGCGTACGTGGGCTGGAAGGACCCGGCCAGCCTGATCGTGCACAGCAGCACCACCATTGAGACCAAGCGCAGTGTGTTCGGCACCAGCGTAATCACGCCGTCCGAGCAGCTCTACATCCGCAACAACCTGCCCGCGCCCGACGTCTCGATCCTGGGCAACCGCGATGCCTGGGAGATCAACATCGAGGGGGTGAAGAACCCGCGCAAACTCACGCTGGGCGACCTCAAGCGCATGGGCATCGAGACCACGGCGATGGTGTTGCAATGCTCTGGCAACGGACGCGGCTACTTCCCCAACAAGCCCAGTGGAACGCCTTGGCAAGTGGGCGCAGCAGGCTGTGTGGTGTGGAGCGGTGTGCCGGTGCGCTGGGTGGTGGATGCCCTGGGCGGCGTGGAGGCCGGCATGGCCTACCTCACCGGCACAGGCGGCGAAAAACTCCCCGATGGACTGGACCCCAAGAGCGTGATCGTGGAACGCTCGGTGCCTGCTGCCGCACTCGCCGATGCCCTGCTGGCCTGGGAAATGAACGGTGTGCCGATTTCGCTGGCCCACGGCGGCCCACTGCGCTTGATCGTGCCGGGTTACACGGGCGTGAACAACATCAAGTACGTCAAACGCCTGGCCTTCACCGCTCAGGAGACCGACGCACGCATCATGTCGCACGGCTACCGCATTTCACCGCCCGGCGCGAAGGGCGACCCGTCGCAGCCATCGGTGCAGGAAATGACGGTGAAGTCGTGGATCAACGGTCCCGGCACGGACGGCGCCCCGCTTAAAGCGGGTGACACACAGATCCATGGCGTGGCGTTTGGCGGCATGAACGCGGTGGCCAAGGTCGAGGTTTCTCTGGACGGCGGAAAAACCTGGCAGCTCGCGCGCATGGTGGGGCCCGACCTCGGCCGCTTTGCGTGGCGGCAGTTTGTTTTTGCGGCACGCCTGCCGGCGGGCCAGTTCACCCTGGCGAGCCGAGCCACCGACACCGCAGGCAACGTGCAGCCCGAACAACGCATGGAAAACGCGGGCGGCTACAACAACACCAGCTGGGCCGACCACGCCGTGAAAGTGAGCGTGGCATGAAGCGCACAATCCAAAAACACGCGTTGGTCGCTGCCCTGTGGTCGTTGGCATTCACAGTGCTGCCCGTGCACGCCGCCGACGATGCCGCGCAACTTCAACAAGGCAAGGTGTTGTTCGGCCAAGGCGCGGTGCCTGCCTGCGCCCTGTGCCATGCGCTCAAGGACGCGGGAGCCGAAGGCGCCGTGGGCCCCAGCCTGGACGAGC
Source organism: Acidovorax sp. NO-1 (assembly GCF_000238595.1). Lineage (GTDB taxonomy): Bacteria > Pseudomonadota > Gammaproteobacteria > Burkholderiales > Burkholderiaceae_C > Acidovorax. Next base: position 5,416 of record NZ_AGTS01000067.1, read on the forward strand.
TCAAGCCCGATGCCAAGCGCGTGGCCACCGCGCTGCGCAACGGGATTGGGCAGATGCCGTCCTACAACGGCAAACTCAGTGATGCGCAAATTGCCGCCCTGGCGGCCTACGTGGCCAAGGCTTCGGGTGGATCAAAGTGATGGCTGGTTGGCCACAGCGCTGCTGCGCCAACTGACAAAAAGGACGGGATCACCTGCAAACAGCGATCCCGACTGAGTGGCTGACCCAGGGCGGGTCAGCCACTCACCATCACTTGCCTGGTTTGATGTCGGGGACCACCATCCAGCCAGCCCCCATCATCACAACCGCCGGGAACTTCTCGCCGGCCTAAGTCTTGCCCAGCATGGCCTTGTGCTCGCGGTAAGCCATCAACGCTGGCGACACGCCCAGGTGATTGATCGCACCATGCTTGATGCTGCTGCAGTCTTGCTCGTCGAGCTTGCAGATCTCTGCACGCTGTTGTCAACTCTCTAGCAATGTCAACTACGCGCCTGAAACCTGTCTCTGCGCCTTACCACGATGCATGAATAGGAGTGATCGCAATCCGGCACGCCAAGGGCATGCACGTTGAAAACTCGAACGGCAGCAACCGCTGCTTATGGAGAGCTCTCCATAAGCAGCGATTGCTGTCGGTCGACACCGAACGGCGAACTTACGCTGCCTGGGTTCAAGCAGTCACTGGGCAGGCAGGCTGCTATTGCCGCGAGCGTCGCCGATGCGAAGCACAGTGGCCGGCTCGGCTTCGTGAGTGAGCCGCGCATTCTCCCGTCGCGCATAACGCCTGACTGTCGTCTCTTGGCAGTTGCCGACCGTTGGCGCGGACCCTGGGCTCCGGGAAATCCCTCGCCCAAAGGGCTAAAAGAAAGTCCTCTTGGCGGCCGCGATGGTGGCGGCCACCACGAGGGAGCGGCTGAAGCACAGCTTCTGACCATTGCGCGGAACTTCCTGAAAGACGTTCCCGCGGCTTGACTCATTTCGGCGCCTTCGCAGGGGCCCATGGCTTGAGCGATGCTCACATCAGAAGTTAAACAGACTCGGTTGCCTGATCTGTTGGTGCGGCCGAAACTCTGGTCATCCGAGTCACCTCACCAAGGATCTACATGAAGTCTCTCCAGACACGCACCAGCAGGAGGATTTTTTCTGTTCTGTGCGCTCTCGCGTTGGCGTCGCTTGCGGGGCCAGGCATGGCCGACAACTATCCCTCCAAGCCGATCCGCATCATTTCGCCCAGCCCCCCGGGCGGAGGCACCGATGCAATGTCGCGGCTGGTGGCTTCCAGGCTGACCGAGACGGCCAAGTGGCAGGTATTTGTCGAGAACGTACCCGGAGCCGGCAACAACATCGGGCTGCGCGCTGGCGCAAGAGCGGCTCCCGACGGTTACACCCTGGTCATGGGAGAAACCAGCAACCTTGCAGTCAACCCGTACCTCTACAAGAGCCTCGATTTCAGCGCGGTGGACGATCTGGTGCCGGTCGCGCTGATGGGCTCGGGCCCGCTCGTGCTGGTCGTTCGCACGGGAAGCCGCTTCGACAGCCTTGCGTCGATCATCCAGGCCGGCAAGAAGAGCGATCTGTTCTACGCTTCATCCGGAAGTGGAACAGTCGGTCACCTGGTCGCAGAAAGCCTGCGTGATGCTACCGGCATCAAGCTGCAGCACATACCGTACAAGGGCGCCGGCCCTGCGATGAATGACCTGCTGGGTGGCCAGGTCGACCTGTACTTCGCCTCGCTGACTGCTTCACTCCCGCAAATCGCCGCCGGGAAGATCAGGCCACTGGCCGTTTCGTCTGAAAAGCGGCACGCCGCGCTGCCGCAGGTGGCGACCCTGGCGGAGTTGGGTTTCCCGAGCTTGACCTACACGGCGTTCTACGGCGTTGTCGCGCCGGCGCGCACACCCGAGGGCGTGCTGGACCTTCTGAACAAGCAGATCAACAATGCATTGGACACGGACGAAGTGCGGGCGGTGTTTGCCAAGCAGGGCATCACGCCCCAGCTGATTTCGCGAACCCAGTTCGCCTCCTTCCTGGCCGCGGAGCGCGCCAAGTGGTCGGCAGTGGTCAAGAAAACGGGGGCAACCGTTGACTGATTGCAAAACGCCGGTCGACCTGCGCAGCGACACAGTCACGCAGCCGACGGAGGCGATGTACGAGAGCATGCTGAAGGCGCCGCTGGGCGATGACGGCCTGGACGGCGATCCGACGGCAGAAGAATTGGAGAGCGGCGTTGCGACTTTGCTGGGCAAGGAGGCCGCTCTCTTCGTACCCAGCGCGACCATGGGGAACCTCGCGGCCATCCTGGCGCAAACCGCCCGCCAGGAACTCGTGGTGACGGAGGCTTCCTCGCACATCTACACGGCGGAACGCGGCGCAGCAACGTTGACGGGCGCTTTCTATGAGCCGATCGCAGGCGTCGCCGGGGCGATGAACCTCGAACGGCTGGAGCAGGTCCTTGTGGAGCCACGGGGCAGGCTCAAGACAGCCCTGGTCTGCATGGAGACATCCCACAACAACGCCGGGGGGACGGCGTTGCCGTTGGAGCACATGCGACAAGTGCATGACCTGTCCCGGCGCCATGGCGCCAGCATCCATCTCGACGGAGCCCGCCTCTTCAACGCAGCGGTGGCCTTGCGCGTGGCGCCTGCAGCCATCGCTGCTTGCACAGACACTGTCACGATCTGCCTGTCGAAAGGACTTTCGGCCCCCATGGGCGGTGTGGTCGCCGGCACAACTGCCGTGATAGCGCGGGCGCGCGCGATTCGAAAGATGCTGGGCGGCACGCAACGCCAAGTGGGCATCGCGGCGGCGGCAGGACTGGTAGCAATCAACAGCATGGTGGCCCGACTGGAAGAAGATCACAAGAGGGCGGCGCTGCTTTCTGACGGACTCAACGCGATCGCGGGGCTAAAGGCGAACAGCCCGCAAACCAACATCGTCCAGGTTGATGTCAGCGCCACGGGCATGGATGCCTCACTTTGGGTTGAGAGCCTCCGAAGCATGGGTGTTCTCGTGCGGCCATGGTCGCGATCCCTGCTTCGTTGCGTGACGCACCGGCACCTGAGCGATGTCGATGTGGAGACGGCTGTCCAGGCATTCACGTTCGTAAGTAGCAGCGTGGCCGCCGTAGGACGCCGCACGCCAAGCGCTGCGACGCACAGTGCCGCCATCGGCTAGCCGCTGCGCGAGGTCAGGTTGCCCTGCCGACTCGCGATGATCGACAGGAACGCGTCGCGCGCTGCGTTCACGTTACGGCTGTCCTGGTCGGCCTTGCGCCGCACAAGCGAAAGCTGCCGCGATGGGGGATTCCTTCCCAGCGGGACAACACGCAAGTCGTAAGCGCTGATGAGCTTGGGACGTGGGAGCGGCACGACGGATACGCCAAGGCCCTCGGACACCATGGCGACGATGGCGTCGATCGACCTCAAGTCCACGATCCCTCGCGAGCCTGGGGCCACCCGCCGGACATACTCAGCGGCCGCGCGGCCGCCACTCGTCTGGCGGTCGTAGGCAATCCAGGGCAGTTTACGCAACAGCTCCTGCGGCCTCGCTTCCTTCACGTCCGCCGCAGTCAGCATGACAAACGGCTGCCGGACCAGGTCTTCCCAAATCAGCCTGGAGGATCCGCCTGAGGGGGGGCGCACCAGTGCAGCCGCGTCGAGCTTTCCCGCGGCCAGGGCATCGAGCAAATCCGGGGTGTCGTTCAAAGGCGCGACGGAGACCTCCAGGGCGGGGTGCTCATCTCTCAGGCTTCGCAGCACGTAGGGAAGCAGGTCAGATTGAATGCTGGTGAGCGAGCCGAGCCGCAAGGTGCCGGACACCGTGAGAGTTGGTCGCACTCGCAGAGCCTGGATGCGGGCCGTTGTATCCCTGGCCGCCTGCGCGACCTCCAGCGCGAATGCTGTCGGCCGGCTCTGACGTGAAGACCGGTCGAAAAGGGGCTTGCCGAAGTAGGTCTCCAGCTGCTTGACCTGCAGGCTGACAGCACTGGGCGTGCAGCCGATCACACCGGCCGCGGCCGTGAAGCTTCCCTTGTCAAGGATGGCCACCAGGGTAGCCAGATTGGAAAGATTTAGCACGCCTGTATCCCTTCATCAAGTTGAAGCTCCGGATGATCATGAGAATAGCTCAAGGGCCGGAAGCACCATTTTTCGTAAGCTCCTCGACTCCGCGTGTGGGAGGGTGAATGGCGGCCCGTGCGAGCGCCTTGAGCAAGCCTCACATGTTGGGTGACGAAATCTCGTTTGCACTTGGCTGCGGTGCCCCCTAAGCTATTCGCATGCATCAGTTGCCTCCAGCCCAACCCGGAATGCGAGAGTCCGAGGTCGAAACGCCTGCCTTGATCCTCGATCTCGACGCATTCGAATTCAATCTCGACACAATGGCGCGCATGGTGGCAGGAGTCAGCGCCAGGCTTCGTCCGCATGCGAAGACGCACAAATCCCCCGTCGTGGCGAACCTGCAGATGCGCCGCGGCGCCATTGGCCAGTGCGTGCAGAAAGTCGCGGAAGCGGAGGTCATGGCTTGGGGAGGTGTGGAAGACATCCTGGTGACCAACCAGATCGTCGATCCGCGCAAGCTTGCCAGGCTTGCCGCCCTGTCCCGGATAGCGCAAGTTGCCCTTTGCGTTGACAGCCCTGAGCACGTTTCGCTGCTGGAAGCTGCTGCTCGGACTGCCGGCGTCAGGATGTCCGTCCTCGTGGAAATCGACGTCGGCTCTCGCCGCTGCGGCGTGCCTGCGGGAGAGGAGGCCGTCGGGCTTGCGAGGCTTATCGCAGGCTCGCGCCACCTCGCCTTCGCGGGACTCCAGGCCTATCACGGCGCAGCGCAGCACTTGCGCAGTGCAGTCGAGCGGCGCGAGGCCATCGGCAAGGCTATTGCCGCTTGCGAACGAACCGTCGAAGGACTGAGCCGGGCGCGCATTCCCTGCGGGATCGTCTCCGGCGCCGGGACGGGGACGTTTGAGCTGGAAGCCGCGTCGGGCGTCTATACCGAGCTCCAGGCCGGCAGCTATTGCTTCATGGACGGCGACTATGCGGCCAACCTCCAGGAAGATGGTCAGCCATTCCGCACCTTCAGGCATTCCTTGTTCGTCCTAGCCTCCGTCATGAGCACCGCCAGGCCGGGGCTGGCGGTGCTGGACGCGGGGCACAAGGCCGTCGCCATCGAAAGAGGGCTACCGACCGTGTGGCAGCAACCAGATTTGCGCATTGTTTCGGCGGCGGACGAGCATGCGCGGATGGAGTATCCCGCAGGCCGCGCAACGCCAGAGATCGGGGAAAGACTGCGACTTATCCCCGGACACTGCGATCCCACGGTTGACCGTTTCGACTGGTATGTCTGCGTCAGGGCGGGCCGAGTGGAAAGCGTCTGGCCTATCACCGCCCGTGGAGGCATGCAATGAACACCAGCGGGGATACGGGCTGCCTCACCTTTTATCTGAGCCAGGGAATGACCACATGAAAATTTCGCCTCAATTTCTCTTGGGTGTCGCTGCGGCGCTGCTGGTCCCCGGGATCGCAAGCGCCCAATTGTCGACTTCGACGTGGCCTGCCAAACCCATCACCCTCATCGTCGACGCGGCGCCAGGCAGTTCGAACGACGCATTCGCACGTACCATCGGAAAGCGCCTGCATGAAACGCTCGGTCAACCCGTCGTGATCGACAACAAGCCCTCGGGGGGAGGGATCATTGCGAATTCACTGGTGGCCAAAGCGGCCCCCGATGGCTACACACTTGTTCTGCTGTCCACGACGTTCACGACGGTGGCGGCGACTCGAGCCAACCTCCCGTATGACCCGATCAGAAGCTTCAAGCCGGTCGCGCGTCTCGCAACGGGTCCGATGCTTGTGGCGGTTGCAGCCGACTCACGCTACAAGAGCATCCAAGATCTGGTGAGCGCCGCCAAGGCGCAGCCAGGGAAGCTGAATTACGGCACATCGGGCGTTGGCGGCATCAATCACTTCGCCGCGGAACTGCTGATGGACGCCGCGGACATCAAGATGACGCAGGTGCCTTACAAAGGCATCAGCCTGGCCATCACAGACTTGATCGGCGGACAAGTCCAGGTCGTTCTGTCAAGCGCTGCCTCCGTGTTGCCCCATGTGGCAAACGGCAGGGTTCGAGCGCTGGCCGTCACGACTTCGCAGCGATCGCCGGTTGTGCCCGATCTGCCTTCGACCGAACAAGCTGGCTACAAGGGCAGCGCGAGTGAGCTCTGGTGGGGTGTGCTGGCTCCGGCAGGCACGCCGACTGCCGTGGTCGATCGCCTGAACACGGAGATCAACAGGATCCTCGATTCGGCTGAGATGAAGGCGTTCTTCCTGAAGGCCGGAGCAGAGGCCGCGCCGATGAAGGCAGTCGAATTCGAACAGTTCATCGCGACGGAGATCACCCGCTGGAAGAAGATCGCGGCGGCGGCCGGTATCCAGGCCGAGTGAGCGGCTGAGTTTTCGTCTGGCTTGCGGCCGGCGGCCACCTGCCGGGCTCAGAACGCGGCGATGCACGTTTGCGCCCGGCCAAGGATCAGCGCATGGATGTCGTGAGTGCCCTCGTAGGTGTTCACCACCTCCGGGTTCACTAGGTGGCGTGCAACGCCGAACTCGTCGCTGATGCCGTTTCCGCCCATCATGTCGCGAGCGATCCGGGCGATGTCCAGCGCCTTGCCGCAGGAGTTCCGCTTCATTATGGAGGTGATATCCACCCAGGCAGTGCCCTCGTCCTTCATGCGGCCCAGACGCAGGCAGCCCTGCAGACCCAGGGTGATTTCGGTTTGCATGTCGGCCAGCTTCTTCCGCACCAGCTGGTTGGCGGTCAGCGGCTTGCCGAACTGGTTGCGGTCCAGCAAGTACTGGCGGGCCCGGAACCAGCAGTCCTCCGCCGCGCCCAGCGCGCCCCAGGCGATGCAGTAGCGGGCTGAGTTCAGGCAGGTGAATGGGCCCTTCAGGCCCCGCACCTCGGGGAATGCGTTTTCCTCCGGGCAGAACACCTCCTCCATCACGATTTCACCGGTGATCGAGGCGCGCAAGCCCACCTTGCCGTGGATGGCGGGGGCGGACATGCCGTCGGCGGCGCAGCACTTGTTCGAGGTCAAGGGCTCTGAATGACCGCTGTTGGCGCTCACCGCTGTCCAGTCATCTTCCGTGCATGTCTCACATCAGCTTTTGGGCAGCCGCCAGCAAGTCAGCCGATTTGAACCAACTCGTGGTCAATGTACTTCTTCATTCAGAAGTCCCTGGGTAAGTTCCAAGGCGTCCTGGGTGCTCAGCCATGCTGGGCGCGGACGACCTTTTTTCGTGTCGCACCTGAGCACTGCATCGATCATGTTTGGGGGAATACCTGTGATCCCGATCCGCGCACCTACAAGTCCTCCGACTATGCAAGCATTCGTATCTGTGTCCCCTCCATACCCGAGGACACTTTGCAGTGCGTCGATGTACGGAGTGCCGAGTCGCATGTGATGAAAAGCGTGGATAAAGGCGATACGCACAAACCCCATGCTGTGTTGTCCGTCTGGCAATGTGCCAATGGCCGCATCTTCGAGCCATCCATGCACTTCCTCCGAGTCGTCTCTTGGGGCAAGTGCAAGCGCCCATCGCGCCTGCTCAAACGCACCCTCAGTGTCGTTGAGATGGAGTAGCAAATGCCGAATGGCAACTACGTAGGCAGCGCAGGCCCACAAACAGCTAGGATTTGGATGAGTGAGGCGTGCATCGTCGCAGGCTGCTTTCACCGCATCTTCCTGTGACACTCCTGTAGACCAGATGCCCAGCGCACTGGATCTCATGAGGGCTCCATTCGCCTTGGAGCCCATGTTGTACATCGCCGCTCTTCTCGAAACAGAATCGGCTATGAAATCTCCGTCTTCGATCGGTCCCCCGAGTGCTGCAGAGGTAGCTTGCCCCATATCGAATGGATTGCTGGCAACCCATGCGCGGTAGTTGGTCGCGACCTTCTCTCGCGGAAATACTGTAGAACCTACGAGGGCACGGGCGAGTGAGAGCGTCATCTCTCCATCGTCTGTGATTTGGCCTGGAGCTAGTCCAAAGACTCCTCCACCCTTCATTACTAACGCTTCGCCCACATCGGCCTGCGTCGGTATTCTTCCGAGGAACTCCAGTCGAGATCCTGCTGCGTCGCCGACCAATGCGCCTAGCAAACATCCTTGAGCCAAGTTCTGGATGGAATTCATGCTTTTCTTCCCGAGGAAAAATTCTCCTGCTCTGCGGCAGTACAGGCATCAAATGGAGGCGTGTCGGGTGCGTCTTCAGTCATCCACCGGCATAGTTCTCGCGACACGAAGTCCGCAAACACAGCCATGGAGTCTTGATCGTCAGGGATTGATTCTCCCGCCGGCCCCCGAGCATGAAAACTCCACACCTGGCCCATCCAAGTGACTCGCAGCCACACGTCACCATCCTTCCCACGCCAAAAGTCTGCGACGGAAGAACCGGACCCAGAAACGCCTCCCAGAACCGTACAGCCCACTCCGGGTACCAGGCAGCGCCTGAGACCCTTGGCGGAAAACGCAGGCAGGCTTGTCACTATGAGCGCGCTGGTCGAATTCAAGACGTAGCCCATTTCTTGCCAAAGAGCTCCTTGCCGTCTGTCACCAATGGACCAAATTCATGAGTCTCACGATTGAGAAGACGGTAGCCCGTCTCCGCCTTTTTCTTGGTATTCCACTGGTACAGCAAAACCTTGCACACTTGGTAAAGATCAGCCACTCGTTCCATACGGGCAATTTCTTCGCGCGTGGGTGTCTTTGCACCGCCGCCCTTGACCTGGATGAGCATGATGTCGAAGAGGTCTAGGTGCTTGAGGTCGGCGTCCTCGGGGGAGTCTGATAGTTCCCAACGCTTTCGGATGGCCAGGATGTCAACGATGCCTGCAGACTCTCGACCCTTAGGCCCCGGAAAGTCGACCCATTGCCACCTCCCGCCATGCTTGCGTGATTCACGGATCAAATGGGCCTTGGCCAAGGCGGTAGCTTTCTTTGCAGTGTCGATGGCACCTGTTGCAGCCTTTTGCCATTTTGTGACCGAATCAACTCCATCAATCGACGGGTTCTTTTGTTGCGAGTCCGCGTGCAGGGCAACCTCTGGTGGAGTCTCGATCCTTTTACGCATCTGAGCCTCCTTCAGCAAAGAAATTCTTGGTACTCAGTTCAGATTCACCGTCCCATCGGTAAGCGACCAGCGGACCACCTTTCCCGGCGCTGTAATCCACACACGCAATCTTGCTGCTCTGGAGTACAGGCTCGCCTTGCATCCAGTAGTGGCCCATGAAAACCGGTTTGCGCTGGTCGTAGATAGGCCTACTCTGAGCAGGTACGGTTGCTGCGGGAAGCGCCATACGCGCCTCATCCGGCATGAGCGCCAAATCTCGATAGCTATGACTGGTTTCGTCCCACCAGCGAATGCGCACATTGCGCCGTTCGTGCCCGTCCTTGTCAAGAAACGCGTGCCCGTCAGGGAGCGCGACTTCCAAACCCTTGGTCAAACCCTCAACTGCTTCAAATACCGCGTCGCCCTGACGGCTCGCCCGGACCATCAATTCCGTGGTCAGTGTTTGCGAGGGCCCCAGCAAAGGTTTGAGTTCCGAGATGTAGCCGTCATGCCAACAAGCGTGAATCACTCGCAATTCGGGCAGGTCCAGCCAGAGCGGCAAGGTGAGAAACCATTCGATGATTTCATCGTGCAGTCGCGTCCCCTCAACCTCCGCCAGGAAATGCTGGTGCTGTTGACGGTTCTTAGCGCCGGTTGCACCGTGGCGCGGACGCAGAAAGAACCCTTCCGCAGTGGCAGGGTCTGCGGTGTGCCATGCAATTGCATTGAATTCGTGATTCCCGAGTATTGCCAGGGCGCTGCCAGACTCCACCATGGCGCGCACGATCCTGTAGGTGTCCACCTGCCGAGGCCCCCTGTCGATGTAGTCGCCCACAAAGATGGCTCTGCGATGCGGGTGCTGAAATGCCCCGGCTTTCAGCCGATACCCCATCCCCTCCAAGAGAGCCTCTAACTTGCTCGCCTGACCATGTACGTCTCCGACGATGTCGTAGCCCATGAGATCCCCCTTAGTTGCATAATGCCACTATTGTGCATGTGTTAGTGGCAATTTGCAACTATGATTAAGAATCGTGAACTCTTCCCACTCGTCAGTGTCGATATCGCGTTGTTCAGCGTGGTCGATGAGTGCCTTAAAGTGCTGCTGGTGAAGAGGGCGCAAGAACCCGAAGTCGGGCAATGGGCATTGCCTGGTGGCGTGCTCAAACCCCATCTGGACAACTCTCTTGAAGCGACGGCGCGCCGAGTACTAGCCGACAAGGTGGCCATTGAATTGCCACATCTGCAAGAAGTGCGCACATACAGCGGGCCAGACCGCGACCCCCGAGGGTGGTCTATCGCCGTCTTGTTTTATGCCTTACTACCTCTGGACAAGACCGATGCCGTTGTCCGTAACAAAGTAGAGGCAGTGGAATGGGTGGACGTTGTCTCTCCAAAACGCCGCCTGGCTTTTGACCATTCGGAACAACTGGAGGTAGCGGTCCAGAAACTGCGGGCCAAAGTGACAGCAGATGTACTTCCCCTACACCTGCTGCCCGAACACTTCACGTTGTCGCAGTTGCAAAAGGTGGTCGAGATCATCTTGGGTCATCCACTCGACAAGAGTTCTTTCCGACGACGCCTGAAGACATCGGACGACATTATTGAGACCGATGAGTTTGTGCGAGGGGCACAACGTCCGGCGCAAGTTTTTAGGGCCAGGCAGGACTTCACGTTCTAGGAAGGGGAGATTGGCTCGTGAAGACGAGGCTCAGCCCAGATGAGCTGTAGTGAACTGGTGAGATA
>NZ_AGTS01000066.1 GCF_000238595.1 Acidovorax sp. NO-1
CCCGTAGCGGCTTGCCCTTGAACCGCTCAGAACGGCTCAGCCTTCTTGGCCTGTTCGCGTGCCTTGATGCGTTTCTTGGCCACGGCTGTGCTGTGCATGAACCTGTGGGACTCGTTGCCCGTCTCGACGATGTGGCAGTGGTGCGTGAGTCGATCCAGCAGTGCCGTGGTCATCTTGGCGTCGCCGAACACGCTGGACCATTCCTTGAAGTCCAGGTTGGTGGTGATCATCACGCTGGTCTGCTCGTAGAGCTTGCTCAGCAGGTGGAACAGCAAGGCGCCGCCTGCCTGGCTGAAGGGCAGGTAGCCCAGCTCATCAAGGATGACCAGGTCCATGCGCTGCAAGCTCGCTGCGATGCGGCCTGCCTTGCCTTGGGCCTTCTCCTGCTCCAGTGCGTTGACCAGGTCCACCGTGGAGTAAAACCGCACGCGTGAGCCATGGCGCGTGATGCCCGCCACGCCGATGGCCGTGGCCAGATGCGTCTTGCCCGTGCCGGGGCCACCCACTAGCACCACGTTGTGCGCCTGCTCGGTGAACGCCATGCTGGCCAACTGCTCGATGAGCTTTTTGTCCACGGGCGAGCATTCGAAGTCGAAGCCCGCCAGGTCGCGGTGCACGGGGAACTTCGCCGTGTGCATCTGGTAGCTCACTGAGCGCATGGCCCTGTCCGTGACTTCCGCTTGCAGCAGGTGCTCCAGCAGCCAGCGCGAGCTCTCCAGCGTGGCGTGGCCGCCTTGCTTGACCAGGTCCTCCCAGGCCCCGGCCATGCCGTACAGGCGCAGCTCTTTGAACTCCTTGTCCAGCTCACGCATGATCGGCC
>NZ_AGTS01000065.1 GCF_000238595.1 Acidovorax sp. NO-1
GTTACCGATGCGGGGACTCTCCGGGGTGAACACCGGCCCGGTGATCACGAACACATCGCCCTTGGCCCGCCGGATATACCGGCGAGTGTCCTGCTCGATCTTGGCCCAGGCACCACCGTTGTGCTGGATGTCCTGCGGCACCATGTTGGCCAGGCTGAAGCTCTGGGCCATGGCTGTTGGTGTCGGCATGTCTCCTGCAGGGGCCATGTGGCCACGGGAGTAGCCCGAGCGCTTGTAGTCCTCCAGTTCTGCCCGCTCGCCACGGGGGAGGCGCGCGTCGGCAAAGAACTTGGTCGCTCTCTTCTCGTCGGCATCCTCGATGGTTTGGCGGTTCAGGCGCTGCGCCACATAGACCGGCGTCCTGGTCTCCCCGCTGTGCAAGATTGCAAACGCTTCGTAGCACAGCTCGCGCAGCTTGGGACGTGCCGGTATGGCGGGTGGTTTGCCATCCACGAAGAACTGAGGGCATTGCGCAAATCGGGTCGGATGTCCTGACGCACTGTCCAGCGCTTCAAAGACGGAGAGCCGGGCATGGGCTGCGCTGGCAACGGTCAGTGCCAGGATTGTGGTCAGGCGCAGCATGCGCGACCACAGCGCGGTCTGTTTCATTTCAAACGGTTGGTTCATTACTGAGTTGAGAGGGGGACAAGGTACTCCAAAGTCTCTTCAGGATCGCGTGGACCTATCCCGCCCGCAGGCCCCCGGCGGGGAAGGGTCGCAGGAATTCCATGCTGCGGGTCGCGGGTGCTTGCAGCCAGTCTTCGAACTGTTCCGGTTCCAGAATCACCACCATGCGCTTCTCATCCGTGGGTTTGTGGAACCAGCTGACTCGGGCCACTATGTCTTTCCACCTGCGCGCAAGTTCAACAACTCGGCGCCAACTCACGCAGCTCCTTAACAACGATGTCATCGAGCTGTCCTGATTCTGTTGGGGTGCGCTCCCTACGATGAACACATCTCCTCAACGCCTAAGCAAGGCATGAGAGATGCAATTTTCGTCCACTTTGTTAAGGAGCTTCAACCATGATCCAACAACGCCTCTCCCTGTCTTCCATGATCGCAGCCGCAGCCTCAGTGGTTGCCCTGGGCCTCCCAGGGATGGCTTCTGCCGCATACGAACATCCTGCCAACAATGAAAAGGGCGTAATCGTTCACCCGGAACACTTCAAGAGCGAGAAGACGCGAGAGCAGGTTATCGCAGAAACCAAGGCTGCTATGCAGCAAGGACTCCTTTCTTACGGAGAAAGCAACTTCCCGATCCGCACACCTGATGCAGCTGGTCCAGGCAAGACGCGTGCGCAAGTAATCAACGAACTGCGGAATGAGTCCCCTGCCGAACGCGATGCGCGTCTGCGTCTTTACTACCAGGGCTGATTGCCTAAGTTGGTGTCGCAGAAAGCTTTGGAATCCATTCTGTTGGATCGTTGGCGTCGGCCTGACTGACCTCTTGTCAGTCCAGGCCGCCGCCCGAATTTCCCTGACTCTCAACCGCCGACACACTGTCGCGAGAAGAGCTACGGACCGAGTGGGTGGCGCGAGGGCAGTCGGCCGGGGCGCATCGTACCGCGCATGCGAAAGCGACAGTCAAAACCCTATCCTTGGCTGAAGACACCCAGATCCCACGCTCACACCCAGGTCAAGCGCTACGGCCATGATTGGGCGACAAAGTAGGTGCCATTCGCCTGATCAACAAACGAGCGGCAGTCTGGTCTAAATTTCACCGGAGGCAACATGAAAGGGTACTGTTCCGCCGATGGAAGCCCTGTTGGCGTTTGGTATTCTTATAGTATCAGCCTGCTTGGAAATTCGAGGCTGAACTTTGTTCTCCCCGAGCCGGATTCAACCGTCACACGTCCTCCGTGCGCTTGTGCAATGGCCCGGGTAATTGATAGTCCGAGGCCAGCACCATCGGATTGTGGGTGCGACCGAGACGGGTCGGCACGGTAGAAGCGGTCAAACAGACGAGGAA
>NZ_AGTS01000064.1 GCF_000238595.1 Acidovorax sp. NO-1
CCGTGCACCGCTACCTCGATGAGCTTTTGGTAGGTCGAGCGGTTCAGACTGGGATAGACGACGTGGTTGTTGCCAAGACGGGCAATTTGCTCGGGCTTGAAGCGCTCACTCAACGCCCGCTTCACATCAATGAGCGAAAGCTTGCGGGTCATGGCATGGAACACATCAGCATCCGTGTCGCAGTCTTCCACGCGACTTGCGGCATCTGCATACATCTCATCCAGATTGCCGCAGACAAAAATCAGCAGTTTCGAGTAATCTGTCTCCCACGCATGGGGGTCCTGCATGAAGTCAACCAAGCGACTGTGGAGATCCTGCGGAGACCAGGTCATGATCTCCATGATGGACTCCTTGAGCTTCAACATCGCTTTAAATTCCTGGGCCTGATACGGCGGCAGAGCGAACTTCGTAAGATCATTGCGGGGCGTTCGCGCGAACAGCCCAACGACCACATCCTCCTCGTCAGCATCCGACTTCACGCCAACCCGCTTGTGTTCGTCACGATATGCAGCCTCGGCCAACCTGCGCTCAATATCCCCAAGGAAGCTAATGTTGGGAGGCAATTTCCCGTCGGAGAGCAAGCCCCACACGTCCATGTAGTGCTCGACCTTGCGCTCGCGCCCCTCGCGGTCAATGGTCCTGAATCGTTGGAATTCATCGAGCACGAGGATTCCGGGAGTGCCCTCGGCGATCGCGGAGTCCGACAACATGGAGCCGATCGACACCCCTCCTCCGTTGGAATAGCCGTCCATCTGAACTTCGATCAGGCGGTCATAGAACCCGAGCTTTTTGGACAGGCTGCGAATGAGTTGGGTCTTGCCCGTACCGGTGAGTCCCCACAGGTTCACGATGACTGGCCGGTTGATGATGTCGGGCAGGACGTACCACGCCCGTATTGTGTCGATCACGCGATCGATGATGTCATCAATCCCAAAAAGCTCGGTCTTGAGCTCGGCAGCGATGCGTCGTAGCTGGGCGCTGCGTTCGCAGATGTGCGCGCGCAATTGAATGTTCGTTGTTCTCATGGTGATGGAAATTTCTGTTTGGGTTCTGCACCGGTCACATCTCGCGCGACCGACATGGAATGGAGATCGCTATCAACGCCAGAAGCGAAGCAGTTTCAGGAAGGCGACCAGATCGGCTTTAGCCGTCTTGGCCACTTCGTGCAGGAGCGCGATGCGCTCCTCGGACCTGACCTTCAAGAGCAGATGCAGGAGTAACGTGAGGAGTAGCGCCACCGCAGCACCCGCCACAAAGAGCCAGGCGTCCATGGGATCCCAATCCCTGCGGAAGATGAGATACGCGTTGATGGCGCTCAACGCCAGGAGCGTCAGGTGAATGATCCAGTGCATCGTTGATTCCTTTCGTGGTCATGTCGATGTCTCAGCTCATCCATAGCGTCTCGCGATACACCGCCCTCTGCATGTCGACCGCCCGCCGGACATCCAGCCCCTTGTAGGAACCAAACCCCAAGATCCAGGCGAGATAACGTCCGACCTGGGGGTCGGCTTCACACAGTGCCTGCAGGGGCTTGGTCAGCACCTCTGCCCTGACATGGCTAATCCGCTGGTACATGTCAGGCGTCGATACGTAGTGACGTCCAAACATGAGCTCGCGCAGGCAGAGGTAGTAGCCACAGGGGTTGACCAACAGCGCCACGGCAACGGGCTCCCAGCTGGATTTGAGGACCAAGGTTCTGCAACGGCGGGCACGCCCCATGGCAGCTAAACACTGCGAAAGTGCAGTCGGATCTCCTTCATCCAGTTCTCGGGGCGCAGAACGCAAAGGCAGGAGATATGCGGCGACCAGTTCATCCAATGCAAAAACCGTTGTGACGAATGGCACCAGCGCCTGGTTAGAAAGCAGCGGTAGTTGCCCGAGCAACTGGGCACGTTGCTCAGCCTGGACCTGCAGAGCACGCTGACTCTGGGGGGCTCCGAACATGTCCTGAGTTCCTTGTCGGGCTCGGTGATTACGCACGGGAGGCTCCTTTCTTGGAGGCTGCCCTGCGGGGGGTCGCACGGCTGCTGGTTTCTCCTGTCCGCCCGCGGGGCTCGAGGATGAAGTCCTCTTGAGTCAACCGCTGACCGATCTCTGCCGGGTCTATGTCGCCGGTGATCTGGGCTACGCACAGGGGCATCGCGACGAAGTGAACCGCTCCGGGCAGTCGCTCAATGAGTTCCAGCACTTGGGCATGCAGTTCACGGTGGATCTCCCCCCAGCGCTCTGCGGGGACCGCTTTGCGAAAGCTTGCTGGCAACGCCAGGATGCACAGGCCCTTGTGCTCCTGCACAAAGTGGGTAGGGGTGGAGCCAGCGGAAGAGGCGTTCCTGGATATTGGATTGGATGTGGGTTTCATGGATGTTGGGGTCCAGTTGTTCAGCGTGTGGGGCGCATAGTCAGAGGATTGCCATGAAGCCGATGGCGGCGGTGATACGCGCGACTTGCTGGCGGTCGAGCTCTTCGTCTCCACTGACGTCGAGCACTGCGCCCAACGTGCTGCCGCATTCGGCATCACGTGATCGCAAGCGGCGCAAGGGGGCGTCGAGGATCACAAGGCGCCGCGCGACAATTTCTTCGCGTTCCTCGCTGTTCAGGCTTAGCACAGGGTCTCGGTCGGGATGGTCATGCAGGTAGCCCGCCAGTCCACACGGAGCGACCAAAGCGGCTGCGACTGCCACATCCCGCTCCCATGCGTGCAGGGCCGGATACCGTCGGGCGCGTTTGGACATCTGAAGGCTCCAGCCGAGCAGGGAATGTTCTGCAGATTGGCAACACTCGGGTGCCCAGGCGCCCCTCGCCGGTATGGAGTACGCCGCAAGAAGTGCCTTGTCGAACACATCGGCGATAAAGCTACGAAGACTCTTGTTGGCGCAGGCTGGCAGGTGATCGAGCAGGTTCACGACTCCATGAATTTGCTCAACTCTGGAGGTCAACGACCTATTCTGTGGAGCCGCTGGTGCCGGTGGCACGTAAC
>NZ_AGTS01000063.1 GCF_000238595.1 Acidovorax sp. NO-1
GGCCATGTATGTGGAGCGCAACATACATGGCCGAGCTTGGCCTCGTGTAACCCCTGGGGCCTTCGGCCCCATTTTTTTGTTGTTGATCAGCGCGCTGTGCGCGGTCACAGGGGAGGGCGGAGCGTGGCCGGTGTGCACCGGCAGCACAGGGAATAGCGGCCCGTACCCGTGCCCGGGGTCGCGGTCTGATTTCCTTCCCGCTGCACGGGAACGAGCCCGCTGGACGAACTGGCATTCGGTCCACTCCCGCCGCTGCGCTGTGGTCCCGTCCCGCCCGTCAGATCGTCCCCCCGGTCACCCGCCAAACCCGAAGCCGGGCCGCTGGGAATTCCGGAGAAAGCGAACCCCTGAAGTGATCGCAGCGGCTCGAACGTCGCGCCAGTCGCTGCGCTTAGTGTCACGCCGTCCGCAGAGCCGCCGCTGCTCAGCTCACCCGGCCGCCTGCGCTTCGCTGGTCGCCCGAAGAGGCTGGGGCAGCGCGTGCGCCAAGGGGCCCACCGCACTCCCCCACGGCGCCCCCATCCACAGGTGAGGGGGACTTGTGGGGGGATCTTTCAGCGGTGGGCCAGGTGACTGGCTCACTGTTTCGTGCTGCAAGGTTTCCCCATCCCCCACCCCTTCCCGAGGAAGGGGCCTTGCCCACCCCCGCCCGCCCGTGGGCGGGAGCGAGGGAGTCCGAGCGAGAGGATCGGTTTTGAGGAGCCCGGATCGGGGTCCGGCTGGTCGTTCTTGCAAGGAGTTTCACCATGGCCAACGTTCAAGTCATCCAGCGCCACGCGCACCTGGCATCCGCCGTCAAGCTCGAATTCGTCAACGGTCGCGAAGGCAAGGTCGCCAAGGCGGTGCTGACCGCCATCAGCAACAGCCGCCGGGGCAGCGGCGAAGAACGCTCCGAGGAAGCCACCGCGATCCAGTGGACGCTGTGGGCCAAGCAGGCCGAACACGCCGCCGAGTACCTGGGCAAGGGCTCGCACGTGAACATCGTCGGCCGGGTGCGCAACAACCACTACCAGGACAACGACGGGGTGGAGGTCTATGGGCTGGCGTTCACCGTCGACGAAATCGACTACCTCGACAGCAAGGCCGAAGGCGAAGCACGCCGCGCGCGCGAGGGCGCAGGCGATCCCCCTGCAGCAGCCCCCAGCGCACCCAACAACAGCCGCAAGGCCCGCAACGAGCGCCAACCGGCACACGCCTGAATTCACACACCGGGCGGTTCGCCCGCCCGGTATCCCTTCTTCCGCATTTTCCGAACCAGGAGCATCACCATGATCTCTACCGCCCATTCCCCGCGTCTGGCCGCCCGCTTCGGCGAGAACACCTTCGTCATCCGCAGCGAGACCCCGCTGGCCGAAGACCAGATGCGCCGGGCCGCGCCGTCCATCTTTGCCGAAGGCAAGCACGGCAGCCGTTCCGAGCGCTACACCTACATCCCCACCATCGACGTGCTGCGCGGTCTGCGCCACGAAGGCTTCGAGCCCTTCATGGTGGCCCAGAGCAAGAGCCGCATCGAAGGCAAGACCGAGTTCACCAAGCACATGATCCGCATGCGCCACGCTGGCCAGGTGAACACCCGGCCCGAGGCCAACGAGATCATCCTGATCAACAGCCACGACGGCGCCAGCAGTTACCAGATGCTCGCGGGTGTTTTCAGGTTTGTCTGCTGCAACGGTTTGGTGGTCGGCGACGTGACCAACGACATCCGCATCCCGCACAAGGGCAACATCCAGGACGAGGTGATCGAAGGCGCGTTCCGGGTGCTGGACGACTTCGAGTTGGTGGACGCGTCCACCGACAGCATGAAAGCCCTGCCGCTGCAGCGCGAGGAACAGCAGGCCTTTGCCACCGCCGCCCTGGCGCTGCGATACGGTGAACGAGGGGAGGGCGAACCACCGGCCCCGGTGACCGCTGAGCAGTTGATCGAAGCCCGCCGGCCGGAGGACTTCGGCAACAGCCTGTGGACCACCTTCCAACGGGTGCAAGAAAACGCCCTGCGTGGTGGTCAGCCCGGACGCGGTGCAAAGGGGCGGCGCCTTCACACCCGCCCGGTTGCCAGCATCGACCGCAGCGTGAGCCTGAACCGCGCGCTGTGGGTGCTGGCCGAAGAGATGCGCAAGCTCAAGGCCTGATCCACAAGGCCTGAACGAACCCGGCGCTGGATTCAACCCCGAATCCAGCGCTGGCCACGCGCCGCTCCGCACCCATCATCGGACGGTGCGTGCGCGTGAACTTCTGAAACGCGCTCGCCGGCCGGCGCCGGCTCGCGCGATCCCGGCCGTCGGCGCATCGAGCGCGGCGCCCGGGAAACGTCCTCCGCCTCGACCTCCCTTGTCGGTCGCGTTGGAGGACTCCTATGAAGACCCTTGTGCTCGCCAACCAGAAGGGTGGCGTCGGCAAATCCGCCGTCGCCACCTTGCTGGCCCACTATTTCCGCAAACTCGGCTGCCGCGTGCTGGCCATCGACCTGGACCACCAGGGCAATTTCTCCGACCCGTTGCGCAAGTCCCAGCGCGTGGCCGTGGCCGAAGTCCCGGCCAGCGCCTTGCTCACGCAGGCGAGTCCGGTCATCCCGGCTGCGGACTTCGTCCTCGTCGCCGCTGACCGGGACATGTCCGGGCTGGAGCGCCAGCCCGGCCTGCACAACGATTTCGCGAACCACCTAAGGGTCTTCCTCAAGGCCATGGACGACCGGTTCGATGTCTGCCTCATCGACACCAACCCCAACCCGGACATCCGCATGATTGCGGCACTGGCTTCCGCCGACTGCGTGCTCTCGCCGATCCAGCTCAACCAGGAAGCGCTGGACGGCGTGCACGCCCTGCTCAACCACCCTCGGGTGGGGGTGCGAAAGATCACGTCGATGCTCAACCCGAAGCTGCACCTGATCGGGCTGCTCCCGGTGATGGTGGAGGCCAACCCGTTTCAGCGGGAGAACTTCCTGCAGCTGGTGCAGAAGTTCCACCCCATCCTGATTCCCTACGGTCCCAAGCCGGGGCAGTACGCGTCCATGCCACGCCGCTCCGCCGTGGCCGAAGCGCAGGCCGAAGGCCTGGTGCTGTGGGAGATGAAGAAGACCGCCGCGCGCGACGCCTGGCGCGAGAGCGAGGTCGCCATGGCAGTGATCGCGAAAGCCGTTCTGGCGGAGTCACCTGCGCAGGCAAACACCATCACTACCCCTATCAACGGAGCGGACCATGGCGCTGTCGCTGGATAGTCTGGACCTGCTGCCACCCACTGGGGGAGAGGGCGGAACTCCCTTGCGGATTCCGCTGGACACCATCGACGAAGACCCGGATCAACCTCGCCAGGAGTTCGACGAGCAAAGTCTGGACGAACTGGCCGAAACCATCCGGGAGCGGGGCGTGCGCCAGCCGGTCTCGGTGCGCGCACACCCCACCCAGCCCGGGCGCTGGATGCTCAACTTCGGCGCCCGTCGCCTGCGGGCCTGCAAGCGGGTCGGACTTTCCGAGATACCCGCCTTCGTTGATCAGACCGCCAACAGCGCGGACCAGTTCATTGAGAACGAGCAGCGCAAAGGCCTGAGCCCGCTGGAGATCGCGCTGTTTGTGCAGCGGGCACTGAACCAGGGTCAGACTCAGGCCGACATCGCGCGGGCCATAGGCAAGAGCCGGCAGTACGTGACCCTGGCGACGGCGCTGATCGATCCACCGGACTGGCTGATGGCCGCGTACCGAGAAGGGCGCTGCCGCGGTATGAACGAACTCCATGAGTTGCGTAAGCTGGCCGGGGAGCATCCGCAGTACGTTGAGGCTTGGACTTCGGATCGCAGTCCCATTACCCGGGATGTTGTGATGGCTCTCCGGGCCGAACTTGCTGAGGGTTCAGGCAGTGTGCGGCGTGGTACATCAGCACTGCTCGAATCCGTGGAAGCTGGTCTCAGGACTGGCGAGGCTGGAACAGGGGCGCGGAAGTCACGTCAACAGCAACCCAAATTGATTGCTCTTCTGGATGGAGCCGAGGTCGTGGTGAACACGCTGCAGGCCCCGCCCAAGGCAAGACAGCTTTTCGTGATCCCTGTGAAGGGCGGCCAACCGGAGGCTGTGGACACGGGTCGACTGATCCTTATCGGCCTGACGCGGGACACGAGTTGTCAATCTGATTGACAACCGGGAGGGCCTTGGCAGCCGACACCTGTTCGGCCGCATCACCTTGCCCAATATGCAGCGTGTACCGATCATTGATCCGGTACACCGTGCGACTCCCCCCGTTGGGCAGCGCTTCATCAATCACATCGAAGTACTCGGCGGCCAGCAGAATGCCTTTGAGGTTCTGGTGGCCGTAGCGCTTCTGCAGGTCCTCCAGCTCGTCGGGCGCCTTGCTCCGGATCAAGTTGAGTGCCGTGGTGAGGTACGCCCACCCATCAAGTCGTGCCGTCTTCAGAGCGATCTCGCCAAGCATCGCCACCAGGTGACTGCTCTGCAGGAATCCAAGTTCCATCTGTCGCGCGCCCTCGGACGATGCAAAGAAGGCCGCCAGCTGTTTCCGCCCTTCATCCATCGTGGTCACCCAGCCCCTGAGTCTGTCCAGCATGCGAAAGGTTTCGTCACGCTTGGCATCCAGATAAGCCAGGGCAGCGTCTGCATCGCCGTCCACTGCTGAGTACCAGCGTGGCAGGAAGTGGTGAATCAGATCGTTGCGCGCCTCCACCAGGGCGCGCATCTCCTGGTCGTGCTGGTCAATGAACTGTGCGTCGGTCTCCACAGAGAAGTGAAAGCCAATCCAAGGCTCTGTGATCTCGTCCGGCGTTTGGTGTTCGGGTGGTGCTTGCAGGACATGGGTCACCATCCTGCCTGCCAGTTCGCCCATGGTCTTCCGGTGTACGGCAGTTCTCTGCGCCTCCATGCGCTCTGCCAACTGGCTTGCCGGTCCGTGCACAGAAGCAGTGGCGTTCAGGTGCTTGAGCATGGCCTCAACCATCTGGAAATTCACCACATTGCGACCGATCCGGCGCAGCACCTCATCTCGCTCAGGTGTTCTTTCCAGCCCGCGAGGCTGTGACGTGTCGTTCAAATCGTTCCCTCCCATGTGGTTCAAAGGTTTCTGCATGCGACCTCGGCCTGGCCGGTTGTCAATCTGATTGACAACCTGGCCGCCATCGGACACCCAATGGTCTTGCTGGATTTTCGACCGAATCCAGCGCATCGAACCAGTCGGTTCTCGGAGAGCATAGGTGCATGGTTGAGTGCAGGATAGGCGGCACGCCGCCGGTTTTACAAACGACTCGCTTCGCTCACGTTTGGACCTTTCGGTTGACCCATGAACACCCACAACCCTGACTTCGTCACGGTCGATATGCGCGGCTTGAAGGCCGCGCTGGTGGCCCATGCTCAGGCTCGGCGTGAGAGCGTGTCGGTACTGGTTCGTCGGGCTGTGGCCCGCGAACTTGGGCAGGCTGAATCGCTTCCACCGCCGATCACAGGTTTCGAGAGCATCGCCCCTTTGCGCCAGTCCCAGATCAAGTTGTCAATCAGATTGACAACCTCTGAGGCCGAGAGACTGGCAGCCGGTTCGCGCGCAGCAGGGTTGTCGCGCGGCGCTTACTTGGCAGGGCTCATCGCAGGCATCCCCGCGTTGACCACGGGCGCAAGCCGCACCGAGTTGCTCTCTGCGCTCACCACATCCAACGCACAGCTCTCAAGCCTCAGCCGCAACATCCACGCCCTCACGCGTCTGCTGACCCAGAGCAACGTGCAAAAGGCGCTGGTCTACCGCGACATGCTCGACACGTTGGACGCAGACGTGCATCGCCATCTCACCCAGGCGGCGGCCCTGATGGCCGATCTGCGCCCGCGTGTGTCATCCGCTGAAACCACCCACCGGACCATCCGGTGACTACCAGGAGAACGCCATGAGCCAAGCGCCGAACATCGATGGGGTGCTCATCCAGTGGGGTGATCGCCTGTTCTACCCGGGCAACCGTGTGGTCAAGGTCAAGCCGCAGCCCAGGCTGAGCGATGGAGGTATGCGTCAGCGCGCAGACGCCATCCGCAAACGCATCGAAGCCACCGTGGTGAAGAGAGCGCCCCAGGTCATGGTCAAGGTCACCGGGGGAGGGCGGGGCATGCTGGCCATTGCCGCCCATTTCCGCTACATCGGCAAGAACGGCCGGCTCGATATCGAGACCGAACAAGGCGACACGGTCCGCGGCAAATCGGCTGTGCACGAGCTGAGCGAAGACTGGCGCTACGGCGGCAGCCTGATCGGGGACGAAGGCTACCGGCGCGAGGCTTTCAACATCATGCTGTCCATGCCCCGGGGTACCGACCCGTTGATCGTCCAGCGGGCGGCGCGTGAGTTTGCACAGACCGAACTGGCAGGCCACAAATACGTGATGGTGCTGCACGACCACCAAGCCAACCCGCACGTGCACATCAGCGTGCGGGCTGAGTCAATGAGCGGCAGACGACTCAACCCGCGCAAGGCCGACCTGCAGCGATGGCGAGAGACCTTTGCAGAAAAGCTGCGTGGCTACGGGGTCGAAGCCGAAGCCACCCGGCAGGCCACCCGAGGTCGGAGCGTGAGCTACCCGGACCTGTGGCAACTGAAAGCCAACGAGGCAGGGCGTTTGAGGAAGACTCGATCTAGCACCACTTCAGGAGACAGGGCACGTGCCAGCAGGACCGAAGCCTTGAAGGGCTGGCTGCACATAGGGCGTGCCCTGGCGGGATCAGCCAATGCGCGGGACGTGAAGCTGGCTGGATCGATTGCGATCTTCATACAGGAGGCGTCCGCATCGTGGACGATGCAGAAGACAACACATGAGGCCGGCAGGGATTTTCAGCGACCTGGTTCGGCTGTCGATTCGCAAATTCGTCGTTGACTTCAGAGCCTACCGAGCCACTAAGCGTCTGCAGGCCGGCCGGCCAAGGCTGGATGGAACCGTGAATAGGCCCATCTGTGGTCACAGGCAGCTATCTCTGCTCACACGCACGTGGCAACTTGAACGACATATCCGGACGGAGAACTGCCGGTCACACTCCCGAAGAGAGACGACGGCGTCGACCTGTTCAGGTGACATGCCAGATTGGGTCATGCCGGTGTTGCCGAGATTGGCTGCAGCCTTTGACGGGCTGACGTCCCTCCATGCTGCGCTAAGTCCAGATCTTGACTAACTCGGCGATCTTGTCGGCGACCTGGGCCATCGTGTCTTCCTTGGTGTCGAGGCCGGTCCGAGAGGCAAGCAAAGGACTCACATTCCGCAATTCGTCGTAGGTTGTCTCGTGCACGATGGGCACGAGACGATTGCCGGCGAGTAAGGCGGAGAGTTCCTTATCGGCAACGCCCTGATTTGGAAGCCCCTTGATGAAATTCGGCGTGACCAGCACAAGACCGATGCGCGAATTGGCCAACCCCCGATCAATGGTTCGCATCATCGGCACGCCGAGGCCAAGGTCCAATTCACTGAACCATGTTTTGACGCCAGCAGCCTTGAGCGCGTCGTCAAGGTCCTTGGCTGCACCCTGCCGGTCAGTCCATGCGTGGCACAGGAAACAGTCGCGCAGATCGGGCTGTTGAACAGCCACTCTTTCAACGGCCTCGCGGACTGGCGTGAGGGATTGCACTTGGGCCGAGGTGTACAAGACGGTGGAGCCAGTGCGCGACCAACGCGGTCGGGAAGTGCCGCTCGATCGACTGCCACTGCTCCCGCTAGAACTCCCGCTCGACGTGGACGACGAATACGAAGGGTAGGACGGGCTGCTGTACCCGCTGCTATAGCCGTAACCCCGGCCGTAGCGGTATCGACACGCAGGACAGGCGGCCGCAGCCGCTGCAGAATTGTGTCCACGAACTGGTGCTGTGCACTGAGTCATTGCTTGAATTCCAGGTTGCTGAGACAGTTACATCGTACGCACAGAAGCTTGGCTGGGGTGCCACTTAATTTCGTGAGGTTAGAAATCGAACTCTCGGTTGGGCCCCTGAGCAACATCCCCCCATATCCTGTTCGGGAGCTCATGTCGACTGAAAAAAACCAGGTGGTAGAGCGGGCGATTTCCTTCGTCCCGAATCAGTGGCATGCGATGACTGATCGAGAATCCGAGGTTCCGTACCAGCCCGCACCAGTAGTCAAAGAATGCCTCGTCAGCATCGCCGCGCACGAACGCAAGAGGATCAATATGATCGCGCCAGCCGGGTGCCGCAGCGTCGAATCGCGCCCTCTCCGGGTTGTACTCCATCAGCACATTGCGTCTCAAATCCATCGTGCTGAAGTGCACGGCGAAATCAACGAAACTCAGCCGTGCCAGCTTTTCGATCACACTGAAAGAGAGGTACTGCAAGTTGTATGGATCCAGGTAGGCGAGACACAGCGCGCTTCTGGGAATCCTTCCAAGTACTTGGTCAACCGTTGATTCAGCAGCACCAGGCAACGCTGTTGCTTGTGCACCCATTGCGCAAAGTCGTTCCGCACAGGCGGATGCCCGTTCGGCGTCCAGGTCACCGACAAAACACGAAGTGAACGCCACGTTGTCCCGAAGTGAATGCGCCCAGGCCACTTGAGCTCCGCCAGGACGCGTTGCTGCTTCGCCCTTGACCTGGATACGGCCTGGTCCACAGAACAGGTCAACGTACACACGCTGCTTGAACTTCTCCCTGGCCCTACGCGTTCCCTCCACGTACTTGGCAAGGAATGTGTGTTTCATGTCCGGGACCCACGAACCCACGCCCTCACCGTTCCGACCATGCTCTACGGGCAAGTACGGAAGAGGGTCAGCATCGTTGATGAGACGAAAACTCATCACGCGTCTCCCCGCGGCAAGCTGAAAAGGGCTCCTTGGGGGCTGCGCTCTACCCAGTCCGTATCACGCATGTATTTCGCGTGCCTCCGGGTGACGCCCTCATCAGATCGAACCACGATGTCCTGAGCTCCCAATAGAAGTTCCAAAGCCTGCTTGTACATGATGGAAGTGCCAGGGGACGTATTGCAGGTGGAGGCATACAACTCGCCGATCTGCAAGGGTTGGCGCCGTTCAAAAATGTGCGTTGCCAGTTGCTGCGGCAACGCCTCGGCCGATTGGCTCAACGCCACATCGTCGAACTGGAATCCCCCGGTGAACTCCTGCCGAAACCCCATCATGTGTGATGCCAACATGTCGAGACCTGCTCCACCGTAGTGGATGGAATGATTCTGATGCTGCCAGTGGACCTGCTTCATCACGTCCTGGGCACGGTGGTGTTGTGAGAGATGAACCAACCAGTACTCACCTTGGCCGCTGCCTTCACCACGAATGAAAAAGGGCGTGAAGTACTCGGCACCACACCCCTTCACCAACGCTTGATACAACGCTGCCTGTATAAAGCGACGCCAATCAGCCGAGTCCTCTTCCTTGATCTGCTCGACAGTCCTGCCGCCCAAGGCAGCGCGAATATCTACCGCCAACTTCTCGGAGACCTGGTCCGTGAATTGGTCGTTGGTGTAGGTGGCAAATGCCGCGACATGAAACGTCAGCACCACCTCGCTGCCAGGTGAGTTCGCGAATATCTGCCGAATCAACGGTGCTGGTACTTCGCTGTATCCATACTGGTCCAGGAAATAGATGGCTGTGCGTGCTTTCGGCGTGTGGGCTTGGATCAGCTTGAAGACCACCGGCGTTGCAGAAACAAAGTCCTCATGAATGACGTGTATGGCATTGCCGATCAGGTGACCGAAGCCCCGGTTTTGCAGGACCATCGTCAGATGCGACAAAGCTCGCTGGTCCTTGTCAATGAACACATATTGAACATCCAGGTCGATGGGCTTTGTCCTATTGGCATTGATGAGCACTCGGGCCTCTTCGACTGCGTTCAGCATGCGCAGCGGGGAGCCAAGAACTTCCTTGGCTTGTCCTTTGAGCGTGTAGAGACCGCCCCCGCAAAATCCGTCAACGAGCGTGATTCGAAGTCGCTCCCGCCCTCGCGCATTGAGGGTTCGTTGCTCGAAATACCGTACGAGGTAGCCGACCAAAACTTCATGCTTAGTGACACTATGCGGATCGATCTCTGCCGGTCCGTCCTCCCAGTCGTAGTGACTCTTTGCCAAGCTCAAGCCTTTCTGCAGAACTGATGTCGTTCGCCGCTACACCCCATCCCCGGTGCTTGGGAATTGATCCCAATGACGCCCCGCCAAGGAACGACCGGCTTTTCCTTTCCCAACAGCAGCGAGCTTGACCTCGGAGCCGCCGTTCCGGACTATGAAGATCGGCGTGCGACCAGTGACAGCTGGTGCCGCCTGCTCCAGGGGCGCCCAGTGCCCCCACTGTTTGAAGTGAAAAGCCACCCCGGTTCTATTGCACTGCTGGCGTAGATCGTCAGGCCATTTTGGGTCCATGGGTCGTGATCCAGGCCCGGACTCGCCGCCAGCAATGACCCAGTCCACACGAGTGCCCAGTTCCCCAACTTGAAGCCATCGGGATAAATCCAGTGGTCCCAAAAGTGGCTCACACGACAGGAACCGGACTGCTGGTGTCTTGAACTGGAGCAAATGCTTCAATCGCTTGTCAGCTGCACTCTGGTTCTCGACCGTTGCGCCCAGCCAAACGTTGGAAGGAAATTCATAGCCCTTGGGCAACTGCTTGCGCACCAGGTGAATGCGTTTGGTCAGCAGTAGCCAGTCCAGATGTGGCGTGGCTGCAATGAGATCCAGCAAGCGAAGCCGATGCGGGATCAAGTCTTCTCTGTTTTCAAAGACATCAGCCATGGAGGCGCAAAACACCCGTCGACGGGTTTTGCTTTCCGATGCTTCACGGTTCCACTTCAAGGGCTCTTTCCAGTGTGCGTCTCCAAAAAAACGACGTTCGGATTTCGGCCCCCAGACGTCTTCCCCGAGGCGCTTTGCCCAAGTCTCGGCATAGCAATGGTCGCAGGCGTCGGACACGCGAACACAACCCCACCACGGGTTGAAGGTGTGATGGGTCCATTCAATGCGGGTGTCTTTTCCCATCAGTTGAGTTCTCAGATGATGGTCGATGATATGTGGATTCGTACAGTGTATCCGCTATAGGCAAATGTCCAAAGGACGACTGCATGGCCCCGCACAGTCGTCACTCGGGACATTGTGCGTCGGCAAACTGAGCAGCCGCTTCGTGGCAATCAGCAAAAGCCCACCTGGCAACACCAACTGTCTGCCACAGCTGCAGTCCAGTCTTTCAGACGGGCGGCGCGACCAGCGCAGCGGGGATGAACCCCTCATCCGTCAGCGCGCGCACCACGCCACGCAACAGCATGTTGTGGCTGAACCCGATGCTGTATTGCCGCGCGCCCGGGTTGATGGGCTGCAGCATGCCGCCGTCCACCAGCTTGCGTATCTGGTAGGTGCGCTGGTTGGCGTTGAGGTCGGGCATGGCAGCTTCCAGGTCACCCGCCTTCACCGTGCCAGCTTTGATGGTGGTGGTCAGCACCGCCTGTTCCAGCGGGGTGATCAGCTGCCGTTCGCGGGCGTAGTTCACCGCAGGCAGCAGCACCTTGGCTTTTAGGTGTTCGTAATCGGCGAGGCGGTCCACCTTGGTCAGCTCGTCGCGCACACCGCTGAGCACGTATACACACCAGCGCTCCAGCGCTTCGTCGGTGCCTGCATCGGCGTCGCCCAGCCGGGCGTAGTAGGCGTTGCGATCGGCGCAGAACACGGCCGCCGGGTTGAGCAGCCGGACCACCGCATTCACGCGGAAGCCGTACTTGATGAGCATGGCGTAGGTGAGCAGGCGCACCACCCGGCCATTGCCGTTGCCAAACGGGTGCACCCAGGCGAACCGGTGGTGCGCCAGCGCGACCTTCATCAGGTCGTACTTGGGCGGGTCCGCCCGGTTGATGAACGTGACCAGTTCGGTCATGTAGTCCGGCACCTGGGGTGCCTCGGGCGGCTGGTGGTCGGCCTGGGCGATCTTCACCGCTCCCTGGCGGTAGGCGCCGGGGTTGGTGTCGCCCTCGCGCTTGAGGCCATCCACCGTGGTGGCGTGCAGGCCGCGCAGCAGGTGCTCCGTCACTGGCTCACCGGGCTCCACGCTGTCTTCCACCTGCTGCATGGCACGCTCGATGTTGGCGATTTCCTGCAGCTGTTCGGACCGGTTCGGGCCGTCGATCACCCTGGCTTCCACGTAGTCGGCCAGCGTGGTGTGGTTGCCCTCGATGCGTGCCGAGGCCAGGCTCTCCAGCACGTGGAAGACCTGCTTGAGCTGCATGAACACCGGCATGGGCGTGGTGCCCTGAATCTGCAGGCGCCGCAGGTGCTCCAGGTCTGTCAATACATCCAGCAGCGGCGAGTCAAAGCTGGGGTTCAGCAGCCGCAGCGGGTGGTGAACAAACTGAACCATGGTGGCTGGTATCTGAAATGGGGTGGATGGATATCTGGACTCTAAGTCCAAAAATCCTTTTCGGATATAAGTTTATATATTTTGTTTGATTCGGATATCTGGAAAATTCCTGATATCGGAACTGGAAGGGGCTGGTTGAGGAAGCTGGATCGGGTCGGTCTGCTGGCGCAGCGGCAGCGCGGGCATGTCGCCGTGGGTTGGGTTCCACCGCCATTCAGGGTTGTCGCTGTCGGGCTCTGTGATTGCCATCGCCGGGGATGCTTCCGGGTTGTGCTCGCGGTCGATGAAGAGTGGGTAGGGCGCAGGGCTGCAGTCCAGCAGGCTGGCACAGACCAGTGCCTGGGTGGTGGGCACGTTGTACCGGAGACTTTTGATGAAGTTGCGACCCTGCCGCAGCAGCGCCGCGACCAGTTGCCTGTCCCAGCCGTCGTCCACCGGTAGCCACTGCGCGGTGGTGAGCATGAGGGAGAGTTCCACGATGCCCGGTGTGCCAGCTTCGTCCACGCGGAAGGTGGCGATCATGACCAAGTGCAGGTCGGGCTCGGTGCCCCAGAGAGTGAGCTCGTGTTCAAAGCTTCTGCCCAGGCGCCGGTACAGCGCGTCGTCCAGCGCGAAGGCTTGGTCGGGCAGGTGTTTGAAGACCACCTTGTGCCCGTAGCGGGTGGGTGAGATGTCCTTGACTTCGGCCACCATGAGCAGCAGGGGCTGGGGTTGCCCGTGTCGCGGTGCTCCATGCGCCCACAACCGTTGTCGGCGGGACTGGATGGCGTCGAGCTGTTCCACCGAAAACACCTCGGGGATGTAGAGGCTGCCCAGCAGGGCGTGGCCGTGGACGAACTTGTTTTCGGCGGCCTGCAGCAGGTGTTTGCGCACGGTGCTCCAGGTGCGACGGCCGGCAAACCCGGGTTTCCAGTGGGTCAGTTCGGCCTGGTCCCACAGGTAGTGCAGCAGGGCGCGCAGGCCTAGCCGGTGGCCGTGGGCGACCACGCTGCTGCTGGAACTGGCTGATGGGGGCTGCGCGGCCCGGCCGGGCAGTTTGGACATCGGAAAGTCGAGCTTGAGCGTCGTCATGCCGGTGGCCGGGTTCTCGACGATGGCCGTGCCAACCAGCGGGCCGAGGCCGCTGAACTCGGCTGGTGGTTCGTAGGACGGACAGGTGGTGGCGTGTTGGCTGCCGGTGTTGGGCATGCGCTTGACTGTGAAACCGTTCAGGACGCGGGCCACGTACATCTCGATGCCCGGCTGGCCAGGCTGGCAGAGGCAGCGGGGGCGCAGGTGTTTCTCGTGCGCCGTGGCGATGGCATTCGCGAAGCCGGGGGCGTCTCTCGCCCAGCGTTGATCGCCGATGGCGTAGGCCGCTTCCACGGCCGCAGTTGTGTTCATCGCGACACTTCAGCGGGCAGGTGCAGCGCGTTCGCGACTGCGCTGCGGGTCCTGCTGGGTCGCCACCACCGGGCGCTGGGACGGGGCGTTCTTGTCGTAGATCCGCACCTTGGGGTTCTGGCCGTCTCGGATGCGCTGGGCCAGCTTCTCGGCGGCTGCGACCATGACGGCTTCGCGCCGCTTCTCGGGCACCCGGTTGGCGACGAGGATGGCTTCGATGGCGGCCAGCACGGTCTTGCGGCCACCACTGCCACGGCCTGATGGTTTGTCGGCATTGGTTGCGGCTGTTGGGGTGCTGGCGTCCCGGTGTGGTTCGATGCGGTTGATCTGGCGCAGCTCGCGTTCCACCTTGAGGCGTTCCTGGTCCGCCGGGTTGGGTTCGTAGCCCAGGGTCTTCACGCCGCGCGCTGCGGCTTCCAGCCAGACCAGGCGGCGGAAGTCTTCGCTGCCCGTGACCCGCAGGGACCGCCAGTTGCGGGCTTCGGCCACGTCGACCATGGAGCGAGCCACCGAGGGGCTGTTGGTGTCTGTCGCCAGTCGGAAGGTGGATTCGGTGAAGGCCACGCGCGCGGTGTCGCCCCGGAAGCGGTATTCGGTCAGGCCGAGGCTGACGTCGCCCAGCGTGACCGGGGTGCGCTTGATGATGTAGCGGTCCATCAAGGCAGCTTCCAGCCGGGAGACGAGCGCTTCGCGTTCGGCCTGCGCGTCCATGCGGGCGCTTGTTTGCGGGTTGGATGCGTCGGGTGTTTCCACCCCTTTGTCTTTGGCCGGTAAGGGGATGACATTCGACTCTGCCGTCTGGCGTGCTGGATCGGTCTTTGCCGGTTTCGCTTGCGTGGCGGTCGCGGGGGGCTGGGCATCTCGGGCTTCGTCCCGCCGCCATTGCCCGTCGATCTTGTGGACGAAGGACTTTTGCCCGCGCACATCCACGACGACAAACCGGTTGGCGCCGAGCTGGTCGGCTTTGGCCACCATGTCCTGGTAGCGGTCGGTGCGGTAGGTGATTTCGGCAAACGGATCGCGCAGTTCGTACCGCTCGCCCGGCTCTGGCTCGGGTGTCTGGAAGGTCCGGATGGCGATGGCGGAGCGATCCACGGGTTCCACTGTGCCGCCCAAGGTGGCGCTGGTGTCTGCCGTGGGTTGGTCCAAACGCCGGGCCGGTGCAGGTCTTTCATCCATGGTGGTCTCCTTCGTTGGTCAAGGCCAGCAGACGGGGTGTCAGGGTTGGGGTGGGGTCGAGGACTGTAGGGATACCGGTGGCACCCGGTAAACCTCGATCTCGACCCGTCGGTTGAGATTTCTGCCGCGTGGGTTGCCGTTGTCGGCCATGTGGTCGCCGCTGGGTTGGTGGGTGGTGCGGATGCGAGCGGCGTGCACGCCGGCAGCGATCAGGTAGTCACGCATAGCGTTGGCCCGGGCCTGTGCAATACGGCTTTCGGCGGAAGAGTCGCTGGTGCCGTCGGTGCGCCCCCTCAGCACCACGAGTGGTGCGGTCTTGGCTTCTTCCACCAGAGCCAATGCCTCCTCGGCGGGTATCGACACCCGGGTGCTGTTGAAACCGAAGTGGACGATGCGAACGCTGTTGGCTTGCGCTTTCTCCTGAATCGACGCCATCAACTGCTGGCGCGCGGCCATGTGGGCCAGTGTGGCGGTGGTGGTTTCTGCGAGGCGGTTGGATTCATTGGCCTCGATGCGGGCGTTCTGAAGATCGTTCCTGCACATCTGCAGCTCGACGGCCATCAGCGCATTGGCGGGCCGCTTCTGAGATTCGTCCACGGTGGGGGGCTTGGGCGGTGAGCTGCAGGCGCCCAGCAGCGCAAGGCTTGAGAGGGTCAGCGCAGAGCGCAAGGTCAGGTGGGTGGTCATGGCTGTTCCTCCAGGGTTTCGAGTCGGATGGGTTCTGTGTTGCTGGTAGCGGACGGTGCGGAAGTAGTGTTTGGGGTGGACTCGACCTCATCGATCTCTTCGACCGGCTCGATGAACCCGCCTTCGCCGACAGCTTCCAGCCTGTCGTCAAAGAAGCCGATGCAGGTTTCCGCCAGCTTGTCAGGTGGACCTTCCATCTGGTCTTTGGTCAGCTTGACGTCGTGATTCAGAACGCCGATGTCCATGCTGGTTTGTCCCGGAGGAAGTTCGTCATCAGCTAAGCGCCAGCGCTGTTGGACTTTGGCGAGGTGCAGGTCCATGTCCATCGACTTCACTGCTGGCGCAGGCTTCAGGCGCGACGTGAAGGCCTTGTCCTGGAAGTAACGGATCTTTTCGCCGAGGATTGGTTTGCAGTTCTCGAAGATCACCACCAGCCGCTCGCGGCCCAATTCCTTGAACTCCTGCGGCAGCAGCAGGGCGCGACGTTGCTCGCTTTCGTTACGGCTGACGGTGCTGTGGCCGTGTCCGCTGAAAGAACGGCTGCGCCCGCGTGAGGTGGCGCGCTCGGTGAAATGGCCGAGCATGGCGCTGTACTCGTCGGCGTCGCGCTGTTCGCGTGGGGCATACAGAATTTGCAGGCCGTGGTTGGTGGCGAAGGTGCGGGCTTCTTTGTCTCCGTAGACCGCGTCCAGCTGCGACATGGCTTGCACCACGGTGAGTAGGCGCAGGTTATAGCCAGCCAGGAAGGCGGCAGAGTGGGTGATGACGCCCACGCGGCCCATGGCGGTGAACTCGTCGTTGACCAGCAGGCATTGAAACCTCAGGCTTGGGTCTTGTTCGGGCAGTTGGCGGGTGTTGAGGCTGACCAGTTGCGAGAAGAACAGGTTCAGCAAGGGGCGGGCATTGGCCAGGCGGTGCGGCGGAATGCGCACATAGACCGACATGCGCTGGCGCCGAAGGTCTTCGAGCCGGAAGTCGTCGGCGCTGGTGGCGGCATCGACCACCGCATCGGCAAAGATGGTGAGCGGCGCGTGGAAGGTGGCGACCACGCTGGACAGCGTGTTCTCGGAATTGCTCAGCAAGCGCTGCAGCGCATCGACGCATTCGTCGGTGAGCGGATTGCCTTGCTCGCGGCGCTGGGTGATCTGGCTGCCCAGGTGGTCTTTCAACGGCTGGCCTTTGCCAGAAGACTGGCGTAACAGCTCACCCACGGTGCGGGGCAGCTCGGGGGTTTCAAGTAGCAACAGGCCCAGGCCCAGAAACAGGTTGCGCGCCTGGTCGTTGAAGAAGGTTTCGGACGAGGTGCCGCTGCCGTCGTTGGGGAAGAAGACCTGGCCGATGCCCAGCAGATCGCCGACCCGGTGCAGCGGGCTGGTGCGAACCGCCGTCAGCGGGTTCCAGCGGTGGCTGCGGGCCTGTTCGTCGAACGGGGAGAAGGCGTAGACCGCCTGGCCATGGGCGGCGCGGTAGCCCGCCGTGATGGCGTGGTTTTCGCCCTTGATGTCGAGCACGACCACGGAGTCGGGCCAGTTGAGCAGGTTGGGAATCACCACGCCCACACCTTTGCCGCTGCGGGTGGGGGCCGACAACATCACCGACAGCTGGCCGGGCAGGGCGAGGTACCGGCCTTTGAATCGTCCGATGAGGATGCTTGGGGTGTCAGGGTGGTGGGCCGAATCAACAAGCCCAGCGCGGGCCACTTCGCCAGCCGAGGCGAAACGCGCGTCGCCATGCAAGGCCCGGCGTGGCCGGGCCGCTGCGATGAGAGCGCCGGGCAGGATGACCAGCAAGCCAGTGCCAGACAGGGCCATGGCGGTGAACAGGCGCTGGCGCAAAACAGCATCTCCGGAATAGAGCTGCCAGTAGGTGGTGATGCTGCTCCACCGGGCCTGCCTGGGGTCGGCCTTGCTGAGCAGCAGAAACAACACCCCCGAGACATAGACCGCCGCACAGAGCAGGGCAGTGGCCACGACCGCTGCAAAGGTGCCAGCGGCAACCCGTCGGCCCACGGACCAGGCGGTGAAGGGCAAGGTCAATGCCTGGCTCATGATCGCGCCCCCTCGCTCGCTACAGCGCTGGGCTCTTGCGGGGTGCTGGCGCGCAGCGGGTTTTGGCTGGCGGCGTGGTACCTGCGGCGGGGTTCGTAGGCCACATCGGCAATGAATCGGCCCCGTTCGTCACGGTCGAACTGCACGATGACATCGATCACGATGCGCAGCAGACCTTTGATCTCGTCCATGCGCAGGCCGCCACCCGCGCCACTTTCGCGGATCATCAGCGACATCTGTTCCAGCGCCAGATCGCAGCTGCCGGCGTGCACACTGGTGATGCTGCCCGGGTGGCCCGAGGCGGCCAGCCGGATGAACGAGAAACACTCTTCACCGCGCAACTCGGCCAGGAAGATGCGGTCTGGCTTCATGCGCAGGCAGGCTTCGAGCAAAGACTTGGCGGTGAACCGCGCCGTGCCCTGGGCGTCCTTGCTGTAGAAAAGGTGAACCACGTTGGGGTGGTTGGGCAAGGTGAGTTCGGCGGTGTCCTGGATGGTGATCAGGCGCTCGTGTTTCGGCACCTCTTCGACCAGGCCTTTCATGAACGTGGTCTTGCCCGAGCCGGTTTTGCCGCTGACCACGATGGTGCGGTGGTGGCGCACGGCCAGGCGCATGAAGTCGGCGTAACGGTCAGCGGCCTTCAAGGCCAGCAGTTCGCGCTCAAAGGGCTGCAGGCCGTCGTTGTGCTCCGGATTCGGTGCGGCGACCTTTTCGCCTACGCGGCCGAACAAGCCGTCTTGCTCGAAGTCACTCAGCCGGAGCACCACGTTCGACGGCTTGCGGATGGTGATGGACACGGTGCCGCGTGGCACTGCGGGTGGTATGGCGAACTGGATGCGCTCGCCAGTGGGCAGAGTGGCCGACAGCAGCGGGCGTTCCTGGTTGATCTGCTGGTCGCAGTAGGTGGCCAGCGCCGTGGCCAGAGACAGGCAACGCTCCTGGGTCATGGCCGGTGCGTTGACCGCTTGCCAACCGTTCACGGTTTCCACCTGCAGCTCGCCGGGGCGGTTCACGCAGACCTCCAGCACGCCTGGGGCGTCCAGCTCTTCGCGCAGCGGGCGCAGGAACTCCACCACCGAGGTCGCGTCGCCGCACCAGCCGTCGAGCGGGTCTTCTTCAATGCCGGGCAGGGTGTTCATCGCTTTCACCTTTCCCGCGGCTGGAGTTCGTAGACCGAGGAAAAGTCCACGTCGCGGGCGACGTAGATGCCGACGATGCCGCCCTGGTTCTGGTACAGCAGGGGCGGGATGTTGATGGTGCTGTCCAGCACCTTCTCGGCCAGCTTGCTGGTGTTGTCGGTGGTGGATGGCAGGACGATGGTGTCGGCCTGCTGGTCTTGCGTCTGGTTCTGGATCAGCAGCTTGACCGAATCGTCGATCAGCGAGAGCAGCATGGCGGCGCCGATGCGTTCACCCCAGCGGTTGTCCACGTAACCATCAATGCCGGACTCGCCGAGTTGGCCGGTGCCGGGCGACTCAATGTCCACCGTCACGCCATGGGGTGTTCGCACCCGGGTCCATAACACCGGTATGCGGACCATGCCGGGGCGGACCGACGAGATGCGGTACTCGCCGTCCAGGTGCGAGCCGCGTTCGATCAGCAGCACGCGCCCGTTGTCGCCGTACACGTTGCGCTGAACCTGGCAGCCCACCAGGCCTGAGGTGGCACTGATCACCCTGGTTTTGAGGGCGCAGGTGAAGGCCGTGCCCTTGGGCAGCGTGAGGCTGCGGTCGCCCAGTGTGCTGGCCGCGACCTTGGGTGTGGCGGAGCCTTGCAGTTGACCGCCGAACAGGCCCGCAGAAGACGCAGGCAGACCCGCGCCCGATGAGGCACCTGCCATCGAGCCGAGGGCGCCGAGGTCGGCCGTATCTCTACCCTGGCCACTGGCCATCGCCGTGCTCTGGGTCAGGTTGTCGAGCAGGCCCTGCAGTTGTCTCTGGTAGGACTGCAGGTTGCGGCTGGTGCTGGCCACTGGATCGTCCGTGTCGGCCGTGGCTTGGCCGGGAACCGTTGCGTTGGGCATGCCCGCCGAGCTGGAGTGCCCGCCAGGACGAGAAGACACGATCAGCACCGGTGCATCGTCGGCCGAGAGGCCTTTGGGCGCAGCAGTCCCGCCGCTGCGCACCCCAATGGGCTCAGCCGCCTCAGTGGTTGGCAGCAAAGCGGGCACACGCGGCGCGGGTGGTGCCGTCATGTCCAGTGCGCGTGTACCGGCGCTGGCGGCCGAGGGTTTGTCACGCACCAGCTTGGCGTCTTGGTCTGTTGCCGGTCCGCTGGTGAGGTAGCGGTTGATGGCAAAGCCCGCAAAAAGCACCAGGGTCAACACCATCATGCCGAGCCCCAGCGCGCCCTTGCGCGACCAGTTGGTACTGCGTGCGGCCGTCACCTGGGGTATACCGGGCTCTCCCGGCAAAGGTGTGATGGTGTTGCCGTCCGCAGGATCTGCGGTCGACGGGTTGTGGGCGTTGGTTTGGTCGTTCATGGCCTGACTCCGTTGGGGCGGTTGTCAAGAGAGGCGTTGGCAGCCTTAAGCACCCGCTGCACGCCCGGAACGGTGGTCGCACCTTCCGCTGGGGCGCCGTCCAGATCAAAGGCCTCGTTCCAGATGCCCACGACCGCGTTGCCCGCTCGCAGCATCAGTTGCCGGCTGACGCGGTCCACCACCAGCAGGTCGTCTTCCATCCGGGCATTGACCAGGGTTTCACTGCCATCGCCGAGCACATGAAAGACCGCAGGGACTTCGCGGTTGCCCGGTAAGCGCAGGTAGGTGAATCGCCCGTCGTCGTAGATCAGGGTTGGCACGATGTCTTGCGAGCCCGCACCTTCGGCCAGCGAATACTGGGTGTTCATCACCGTGTGACTGGCCTGCAGTCGTTCAGCCACCACCTGTTGGGGCGTCGGCTGGTATGGCAAAGGGGGCAGGGTGGCGAGTGCTGCGAGGTCTTTAGCTGACAGGCCCGAGGCGGGCTTGGGCTGTGCCGGCGCCTTGACGGTCAAGCGGTAGACCGGCTGTTGCCGATCGCCGTCGGGCAGGACCACGAAGCGCAGCGCATGCGTGCGACGGTCCGTGACCACGGCCAGGTTGTTGGGCGCATCCGCACCGGATTTGGCTTTGACGAAGAGGTTACGGCCCCCTGGCTGAGCGGCCACGCACCAGACGGCATCGGCCTTACTGCAATCGCCGCCTTGGCCTGCGGCCACTTCGGTGATCACTTCGTCTTGGGCGAGCACCACCAGGGTCACCATGCCCCGTTTGACGGGGACGGTCACCACTGCCGTTGGGTCGTAGACCACGTCGCGCAGGCGCGGGTCGGCGGATTTCGGATTCGCTTGAGCGAACAGGCTCAAAGACGCGGCGCAGGCTGCCAGCAGCGTCAAGACAGTGCGCTTCATGGCCGTGCTCCCGCTGCCTGGGTGTTGATTTCGGGGTCTGACCGGTAGGCGGTGACCACGAAGCCGAAAGGGTTCTCCAGCCGGTCGGCTTCTTTGGCGAGCACCTTGGGCTGGTACTGGAAGACGATGCTGGCCACGTGGCGGGTTGTGACGTCCGGCAAGTTGCGGTCGGTCAGACGGACCACTTTGTCGTAGGTGACGGTGGCGTCGCTCAGGTTGCCGCTGCGCCCGGAAGCCCGCAAGCGCACCCCCACGATGTTGATGCGCCATTCTTCAGCCGCGCCGATCTTCTTCTGCAGCGCGCCTTCGCCCTCGAACTGCCGGTTGTATTCGGCGAACACGCCCGGCACGGCCATGCGCGCCACCTGGTCAAAGTCGCGCTGCAGGAACATCCAGCTGTAGCTTTCGCGTGCACGCACGAAGGCGGCCAGGTTGTGCTTGTCCAGCGCCTCCATGGCGGGGATGGTTTCTTCGCTCAGCCGCTGCTGGATGGTGGTTTCGCCGGTGACGCGGTCCACCACGATGGGAATCTCCACCACGCGGCGCAGCGGTCCCTGCACGAACACGGCAGCGATGCCGATCAGGCCCAGAATCAAACCGGCCACCGCGACCCGCCAGGCCCTGCGCTCCGAGCGTTCGAGCATCAGCGCACGGTCGATTTCCCAGTCGCGGTTCGCGTTGAATGGCGCCGATTCGGCCTCGGTGGAAGGTTCAGGGGGGCGTTTTGGCCATGCGGCGGCTTTACCTGACAACAGGATGGCACTCATGGGGTTCTCCGGTGGGTCTGGGTGGCGGCGGGACTCAGGCGGGTTTACGGCAGAAAGTCAGCCACCTTGCCGGTGCGACCCAGCATCTGAAGCTGCCGTTCGCGCTCGCGAGATCGGGCAATGCGCTCTTCGCTGTCGGCCATGCCCTGCAGCATCTGTACTTGCGACACCTCGTGTGCCAGCAGGGCGTTTTCAGCGCCGATGCGGGCCTGGATTTCCAGCACCGACTTCTGATCGGTGGTGGCGTTGATCTGTGACATCAGCGACTGGATCTGCGTGAGTCGGCCCGCCGCGGTCTGCATGGCGTCTTGCAGCAGCCCTTTTTGTTGATAGGGCTGAGCCAGAGCGGCCTGGCATTGGGTGCGTGCGTCGCCGGTGAGGTCCATGCAGTTGTAGATCATGCTCACGTCGCGCAGCACCTTGGCCGTGGCGTTGAGCCCGCTGTAGCCCGACGTGTTGACCGCGTTGAGGTAGGTGAAGGCCTCGGCCGGGATGTAGTTCTTCAGCAGTGGGTTGTTGAACACATCGCCCAGGTTCCGGATGCCGTTGATGCTCTCGATTTGGGTTTGCAGTTGTCGAATCTGTTGAATCTGGTTGTTGATCTTGGTGATGTCGTTGATGACCTGCTGGACGGTCTGAACCAGGTTGGCCACGTCGATCACGGGGATGCCGGTGGCTCGGGCCTGGGTTGCGCCCAGAGCAATGAGGACGGCAGCGGCAACTTTGAGGCGGGTGTGCATGGTGAACTCCTTGGTGGGTGGGGTGGTCAGGACCGGCCGCGTTGGGCGGCGAGTTTGTAAGCGGCGGAGCGGGCAGCGCCGACGCCTCGGCGGGCCATGGATGCGGCGGTGTGTGGAAGACCGGCGCCTGCGCGGATGACGCCGCCAGCGCTAGCGGCGGCGGCGCTGGCGCTTCGGGCGGATGACGCAGAACGCAGGCCCGAAACCATCATGGCGTTCTGGATCATCTGGATGCCCTGTTGGATGGCGGCACCTCCGGTGAGGGCCGAGGCCAGACTGGGCGCCTGAAAGCAGATGATCGCCATGAGGACCATGACGACGCAGTACTTCAGGCTTTCCCCGACGACGTTGAATGTCGAGCCCTGAAATCCACCGTTGACCTGAACGGTTTGCACAATCGCATCGCCCATGAACGCGCTGATACCCAAGGCGAAAAATGCAAACCAGGTCAGTACGACGGCGTTCAACACCATCGACAACCAGCTGTCGAAAAAGCGTGCGGTGGG
This sequence comes from Acidovorax sp. NO-1, assembly GCF_000238595.1. Classification (GTDB taxonomy): domain Bacteria; phylum Pseudomonadota; class Gammaproteobacteria; order Burkholderiales; family Burkholderiaceae_C; genus Acidovorax. Next base: position 23,006 of record NZ_AGTS01000063.1, read on the forward strand.
GCGCCAGGCCAGGCACAAGACGAACAGTGGACCTACGGAGATCACGAACGTGAGGAAGAGCTTGGCCAGCGTGACGACGAAGAGGGCGATGCAAAGAAAGACGACGTTGCCGATGGAGCAGACCACGGCAGCGAAGAGCAGGTCCAGACGCATGATTCCCGCGTCCTTCAGCAGATCGAGTACCAATTGGCTGGCACCGTCATTGAACCGGTCCAACAGCGCGTAGGGAGAGGAGATCGTGGTGGGGTCTGCGGCTGCCGGTAGAAACGTGGTGGCCACCCCCGTAGCCAGCGCATTGGCGGTGTCGGCCACATTCGCGATGTAAAAAGCCGATTGCAGAGCAAATGCCAGCACCAGGCCGATCTTGAATACCTTCCAGAGAAAGGTGGGCACCGTCTCTGGAACCTCGTTGCGCAGAACGGCCCATCCATACAGCGCTACCCAGATCGTCATCGCCGTCAGTGCGATCGGTGCGATCCCGGTCATGAGCGAACCCACGACGCCGAGCACGTAAGTGCTCAGGACCGCATCGAACTGTGAGCCGACCCAGGCAAACATGGGATTTCTCCTCGGCTATTGAACAGCGCTGACAGGGAGGCTTTTCAGGCTGACGCAGTTTCCCGAAATGTCGGGTTGCGCGCACTGCACCCATTGGCCTTTGATCTTCACGATCCACGTGCGTGATCGCTTTTCAACCCCGTAGGTCGAGGGTCGACAGGTCGTGGGCCGTGCAAAGACTTCGGTGCACTCGACCAGCCCCGAATTGCTCTCCAGCATCTTCCAGCCACCGCCAGCGCAGCCAGGCTTGGCGGCTGGGCATGGCGAGCCTAAGGCCACCGACGGGAGCGGCGGCACTTCCACCTTTTGGGTGCCATCGGTCATGACACGGACCGCCTCATTGCCTTTGACGAACTGGGCCGAGGCGGCGCTGGCGGCCAACGCGAAGGCGATCAGCGCAAACCATTGAGCGTGGGGTTTCATGGGGTTCTCCTTGAAGTACGGGATTTGCGATCCTGAACCTCGCGCAGCAGCTCGGGAAGCCACAGAAACGGATCGCTACCGTGCCGTTCACGAACGGTGTCGAGCAGGGCCACGTTGTCGGTGGTCGCCGAGAGCACGGTGATGAAATCGTCCATGCCACTAAGGTCCAGCTCGCAGATGGCGCTGCTGTGGCCTTGTTTCACGAGGAATCGGCGCCCGCCTTGTGCGCCGAGGCTGCGCACGATGCTGAATTCGGCCTCGCTGAGCCCAAAGCCTTCGACATACTCCTCGCGCATCGCCTCCGGGTTGGCCAGGAATATCTTGGTCACGCTTTGTTCGACCATGGTTCGCCCGATGGGGTGGCGCAGCACATCGGACGGGCTCTGGGTGTCGAAAATGCCCAGGCCGTTTTGCTTGCGGATGGTCTTCTGCTTCTGTTTGGCGAAGTCGCTGAAGATCTCGTGGCCCAGCGCTTTCCAGAACTCCGAGATCACATAGATCAGGCGTTCGCCGTTGACCAGCTCTTCCATCACCTGCAGCAGGTAGAGCATGACCGGCGTGCGCACCTCGGGCAGGTCCAGGAACTCGGTGGTGTCGAAGGCAATCACCGATGCCGCGTCCAGGTCCGCCAACTGGTCGTTGGCTTGGTCGAACACCCAGCCCAGGGCGCCACTTTCACACCAGCGCCCGAGCCTCTCGTATAGGCTGTTTTCACCCGACTTCGGCAGGTTTTGGCGAACCGTCGAGAAGCGGCGCAGAGCTGTTGGCATCGTGGCCACCGTCTTGACGGCGTCGGCAATCGCGCGCTCATCGGCCGGCAGCAAAGGCAGGGCGGGCGTGGCGATGCAAATCCGGATCAGCTGTTCCCAGAACTGGATGCGTGCTGGCGTGGGGTCGCGCTGCAGCGGGTTCAGGTGGGTGGGCTTGCCCGCTTCAAGGGTGAAGTACCGACCGTTCAAGGCCCGTATCGCGATCTCGCAACCCCGGTCCAGGTCAAACAGCACCAGCCTTGGAGCCGGGTTCCACTTGCGGGTGAGCGTGAGCAGGAACATCTCCAGCGTGGTCTTACCGACGCCGGTGGATCCGATGATGATGGTGTTGCCGGGCAGCTTCTTGTCGGCAGAGTCTTCGCCTTCCGGGCTGCTGTGCAGGTTCAAATAGAAGGGCTGGCCCGATGGGGTGCGCAGCAAGGCCAACGCCTCCCCCCAAGGATTGCCGTCGCGCTTGCCCCGGGCAAAGTTGTGACCGCTGGCCAGGGCCGCGAAAGCGCGGGACGACAGCTTGGCATCGCGCGGGCGCCACTGCCAGTTGCCGGGCATCTGGGCAAACCAGGCGGCATCGGCCACCAGATCCACCGGCGACATCTGCAGGCTGGACGCTTCGCCCACCGCGCCAATCGCCTGTGCAGCCCGTCGCCCGGCATCGGCCAGGCTGTCTTCCCCTGGCTGACCGAACACCACCAGGCTGTAGTGGTACTCGCCCATGCAGTACTGACCGTCGCCCAGCTCGTTCATCGCTTCGTCCATGTCGGCGATCTGGCTGGCCACCACATCGTCGCTGGCGATCAGCTGGTCGCGTTGCAGCTCCAGCGCACGCATGGCTTCGCGCCGGGGCAGTATCGAGAAGCTCTGAGTTTCGATGAATTCGCTGTCTTCATACAGCAGCGAGTTCAGGATGCCCGGCTCCACCGCGTCGGCGTATTCCTTGATGTCCACCAGGGCCGCGCAACGGCGCTGTTCGCCATGTCGAAGTTCCAGCTTGTCACCACCGAAGGACAGGCGGGTGGTGGGCAAGGTGCGGTACAGCGGCCCTGCCGCAAGGGGCACTGGCCTCCAGCTGCCGTTGACCAGGTAGCCCAGAAACTCGGCCAGTTCGGAGTACCGCCTTGGACCTTGCATGCGAGCCCCCAGCAGTTGAGGGCCAAAGCCGCGCAGCACCCGGCGCACGAAAGCCGTTCGTTCTTCCATCACGCGCAAGGCTTCGGCATGCGCTGCGGCAATGGCGGTCTTTGAACGCTGGGTCGATTGCAGCGCCCGGCTGAGGCGTGAGGCATTGGGCCGGTAGACGAGCGTCAGGTACAGCTCGTTGCTCATCATGGCGTGCTTGCCCAGCCTGGCCTGGTAGGCCTGTGATAGGTCCCGTGCGAAGCCAGATTGCAGCGGGTCTTCCAGTTGGTCGTGGATCTTTCGGTGGAGCCGATGAGTCCACACGGCCCATTGGCCGCCGGCCAGGTTGCGCAACAGGCTGCACAGGGCCTCATGCCGTTCGGCGATCAGGTGTTCATCAGCGCATTCGAAGGCCACGCCGTCGAGGCGCCACACGCGCATGAAGTCGCCCCCACGCGTGATGACGTCGTTTTCGCTGACCAGTGAGGAGAAAGGCACAAACCGCGTGAGCGGGTTCTCCTTCAGCGCCTGTGCCCAATGGCGCGGTTGTGGCTGACCTGTAGCAGGGCGCCCAGAGCGACGAGGGCCCGCGCCGACAGATCGGTCAAACATGCCAAACATCGGAGCCTCCCCGGTAGAGCGTAGGCGAGTAGCTGCGCGCGCGCCAGAACCGCCGGTTGCGGTCGTGCAGCTTCAGCTTGAGGACCACAAAGATCTGCCGGAACCGCTGGTCATCACGGGCTGTCAACCAGCGCATCCAGAGCAACACCGGTGCAATGGAAAGGACCACACCCAGCGCAAGCCACCAGCTCACCAGGATGCCGCCCCACATGATCAGCAACATGCCGGTGCCAAACAGGATCACCAGCGGCACCAGCGGAATGCCCAGCTTCATGGCCGGGCGCGTGGCGCCCTTGTAGATGGCTTCGGCCTGCATGGTCTGCACCTTCAGCCTTCAGCTGACGATGTAGCTGGCGAAGGCCGCAGCTCCACCCACCAGCGTGCCACCAATCAGCACATTGGCCACATCGGCCAGGCGAGCGCCTTGGAAGATCATCTTGAAGCCCGCCCAGATGATCGCGATGGTCACCACCGCAATCGATATCGTCACCAGGATGGTGTTGACGTTGGTGACCGTGGTGTTGATCTTGTCGAAGCCCTGTGCCCAGCTCTTTGAGGCTGCAGCCAACATCAGCAGGGCGGTTGCGAGGTGGCGCTGTGGTACGAAGAGACGAATGCGGGTCATGACGGCTCCTTAATGGGGGTGTGTTGACTGATGGGGAGAGGGTTGCGGGCTGCGGCGACCACCTTGCCCACGTAGCCATGGCGAAAGCCGGTGGTGAAGTTGCCGCTGTAGTAGCAGGAGAGCGCAGCGCGCAGGGCTACCTGGTCGCCCGATCTGCTGGGTGACTTGCGTCGCGCCCGCTCGAAACACTCGCTCAACACCGTCTGCATGGCGGCCAGGTTGGAGCAAGGTTCGAAGGCCGATTCCAGCGACAGGCCCAGGCGCTGGAAGTTGCCCATGTTGATCTGGCCGAGGCCCACGCTGAAGTTGCGGCCAGCGGCCTGCAGAGCCAGCGCGGTGGCCAATGCCTCGGTGCGGTGGCGGGGTTGGCGTTGCAGCGAACCGCCTACGACGCCAATGGCCCAGGGGTTGAAGGCGCTTTCGACGGCGACGAGCGCGTGTGCTGTGGTCAGGTGGACCTGTGGCGCGCAGGCCAAGGCCAGTGCCGCGAAGGTGGATGCTTCCATGGCGCAGCCCTCACGGACGGGAGCGAAGCCAGGTGGCGTGGTCGTTGTCGTACTGGGTGTCCCAAGTGCCCAGCTGGGACTTCGCGACCGGGCTGAAGTCCGTCACGGTGTCGCCACCCATATCCCACCAGGTGCGTGTGAACTGCTTGCCGTCGATCGTGACCGTGATCGCCCCGGTGTAGTCGCAGGTGTAGATCGGTCCGCTCTCGGACTCATGCACCCGGGTGTACTGGGGTGGGCAGTTGCCCGGCGCCCGAGCCCACACATGCCGAGCCGAGTTACCTGCGCCAGACATACCGCACGTAGGAAAGGCCTTGCCCCGAGCCAGATCCCGAAGCACCTTTCGGATCGGTGGCACACACTGAGGGACCGACTTCCAGCTCGGTGCCGCAAAGCACAGTAAAACCAGGCAGCCATCGACGGCGCGCGCCGCCGATGGTGCGAGGAGCCCCAAGGTGAGCAACAAGCTGGCGGCGGCGCTCGCCAGCGTTGCCGCCAGGCTTCTCTGCAAGGTTGCCGCTTTCGTGGAATGCCAGCACAGGGTGTTGGCGAGAGGTGCATGGTTCATGGTCAAGTCCTCGGTTCGACGTTGTTCGTGAGGTGGCAGTGCTTGCCGTTTCTCTGAACACCGTGAGGTCAATGTAGGACTTGAAACCCCCTGTGCTGCTGCTGGATTTGGGCTGTTTTCCAGCACATTCGCACCATGCGCAGTCGGTGTCTGCTGGGCACGCCGAAAAAAGAAACCCGGCGCGAAGGCCGGGCAAATGCAAAGTCGCTGTCACACGACTTTTCAGGGAGGAGGGCCGACTGTTCAGGCCGACTCGGAACCATTATCGATTCAGGTCGCTTGAAACGCCTACGACAAATTCGGCCTGATGCACAGCAGTGCCCCTCATTGGGAGTACTTCACGTCCGCACCACGGGCATGTCTTCCCATCGCGTTGTGTACTGCGGCGTACGCCGCTCCTGTTTCATCGACCAGCGCCTGCGATCTCCCTCCAGACCGGTACTGCCCAGCAGCACCGTGCCCCGGCCATAGCGCCGGTTGAGCCCATCCAGGGCGCCCATCAACCGGCCTTTGTCCCGTCTCTCACCAGGCTCCTCGTCAAGCAGCAGTTCACCCTGGTGCACCGAAGCCGGTTGAAGCTCCATCTGCATCACCCCAGCCTTGGCGTACAGGAAGTCAGGCTTGTAAATGCAGCGCAGGCCGTTCAGGGCCGCATCGGCGATCAGCGAACTGTCGGCGGTGGGGACGTCGGCACCACGATGGACCGGCTGTACTGAGGATCGGGCCGGAACGGACTGGTCCGCACAAAGGTCAGCACCTGGTTGGCGAGCCCTTCTTGGCGCCGCAACTTCTCGGCCGCCCGGCTGGCGAACTCACTGACGGCTTCACTGAGGTCTTCCAGTGCGGTCACCGGGCGACCAAACGACCGGGTGCAGGCGATTTCCTGTTTGTCTGGTGCCGTGTCTTGCAGAACCACACAGGACTGCCCCTGCAACTCACGCACCGTGCGCTCCAGCACCACCGACCAGCGCTGGCGTACCGTGGCCAGGTCCATGCGGGCGAGATCGAGCACCGTGTGGATGCCACCCTCTTTGAGCTGCGCCGCAATGCGACGGCCCACGCCCCAGACTTCCTCGACCGGCGTGGCCGCCAGCACCGCATCCCGTGCTGTTGGTTCCAGTGCAGCCAGGTTGCAGATTTGAGCCAGTTCGACGGGGTAGCTGCCGGGTTTGCGTTCGGCCGTCTTGGCGATGTGGTTGGCCAGCTTGGCCAGGGTCTTGGTCTGCCCGATGCCGATACAGCAGGGGATGCCCACCCACTGCAACACCCTTTCGCGGATCACCCGACTGCGTTTGACCAGGTCACCCCGGATGCCCGAGAGATCCACAAACGACTCGTCGATGGAATAGATCTCCTGCCGGTGCCCGAGCCCGGCCACCAGGCTCATCATCCGGTCGCTCAGATCGCCATACAGGGGGAAGTTCGCCGACAGGGCCACCAAGCCGTTGGATTCGGCCATGTGCCGGATCTTGAACCAGGGTGCGCCCATGGCAATGCCCAAGGCCTTGGCCTCGTTGGAACGGGCAATCGCACAACCGTCGTTGGAAAGCACCACCACCGGTTTGGCGTTCAGGCTGGGGCGGAACACACGCTCGCAAGAGACGTAGAAATTGTTGCCATCGACCAGGGCATACAGCGGAAAAGCCATGAAACACGCTCAACCAGATTCGCCTGCGTCAGCGCTTGAACTGCTTGATCGCCGCGATCACCACGCCCCAGACCTCGACCGTCTGGCCTTCGGTGGGCACGATGTCGGCGAAGGTTGGGTTGGCAGCCTTTAGCTTGAGCCGCCCCCCGCGTTGCCAGAGCTGCTTGCAGGTGAAGTCCCCATCGACCACCGCCACCACAATCTGGCCGTGGCTGGGCTTGATTGCCCGGTCCACCAGCAGCACATCCCCATCGAAGATGCCCGCCTCACGCATGGACTCACCCCGCACCGTCATGCTGTAGGTGGCCTGTGGATGTTTGATCAGGTGTTCGAGCACGTCGATGCGTTTGGCCTGGAAATCCTCCGCCGGCGACGGAAAACCCGCTCGAATCCGGGATTCAAGTTGGAAGGCGGGAAGGGCGCATTCGACCAAGGGCCTCGGTGGGCTGCAGCTTCCTGACGCTGCACCAGGGAACTGGGCTGATAACAGGTGATCTTCTACAATACTGGACATAACAAAGGGGTATCCACTTAGCTCCAGTCATCGTAAATGCTGGATGGATAACCAGTATTGAATGGTATGCCAGTCAGGCAAACAGTCAAGCCTTTTTCACCACGTCCCGGTACGTCACCGGTGCTGTCACGACCGCTTGTTGCAGCAACCGATAGAACAACATGCCGCGTGAGTTGGATGTGCGGCGATTGAAGCGGAACACGAACTCATCCAGGTAGGCATCCAGGTGTTCGGGCTGCACCGAGCCATGGTGTGTGCCCAGAATCCAGCGCTGCACCAGAGCCGCCACCCGATGCACGCCAGCCATCGAGACATGAGCCGGAACGTTGGAGCCCAACATGACCGTGCGCTGATGGACGAAGCCCAGGTCTTTCAATGTCAGGTAGGCAGCCGAGCCGTCGGTACGCACCTGTGCGCCAGGCTCGATAACCTCCTCCACGAACGGAATCACACAAGCAGCGGAGTCATTGGCAATGCGGCGCAGGCGGATGCGGCCGAATCCTTTGGGGTCCAGCATCTCCACGGCCATGACCACCAGCACCTTGCTCGTGCTGCTCTTGCGCCCTTTGGGTGAGATGGGGTTTCGCCTGTCTGTGATGGCCAGATAGGTCTCGTCAACTTCGACCAACCCTTTGAGCTGTTCGCGACCCGGTCGAACCATGGCACGACGAAGCCGATGCAGCATGGTCCAAGCGGTCTGATAGCTGCCCAGTCCCAGCACGCGCTGTAGACCCAACGCGCTCACGCCTTGCTTCTGATTGGTCAGGTACCAAGCCGCAGCCAGCCAAACGCGCAGTGGCGTTCGGGTCTTCTCGAAGATGGTGCCGGCGGTCACCGAACTCTGGTGTTGGCAACTCGGGCACATCAGCCGGGTACGCGTCGCACGATAGGCATCGCCTACGCAGCCGCAGCGCGGGCAGACAAAACCTTGGGACCACCGCAGCCGCTCCAGATAGGCAAGGCACGCCTCTTCGGTGGCAAACCAGTCAAGAAACTCGTTCCAAGTCTGCGGATAGTCTTTTCCGGGCGTTGGCGCTAAAGTATGGATATCCATCCAGTTATTCTGCATCTGCTGGAGCTAAGTGGATACCCCTTACATAACAACAGTATAGAAGCCAAGCCCATCCCTTGGGAATGCTTCACAGAAAACCGGCGCGAATCCGCGCATAGGATTGAACCATGTGCAGTCACTACGAAGGCGTGCGGGACGCACAGGTCTTGCGAAAGGTGTTCCAGGTGGAGCCACCGGCCGACTTGGGCAAAACCGATCTCTGGCCGGGATACCCCGGCCTGCTGATCCGCCGCCCCCGGGAGAAGGACTCGGGCGATGACGCAGCACCAGATCGGGAAGCGTTACCCGGCCTGTTTGGCCTGGTACCCCACTGGGCGACCGACCTGAAGATCTGCCGCAGTACCTACAACGCCCGCAGCGAGACGGTGGCCACCAAACCGAGTTTTCGGGAAGCTTGGAAGAGGGCGCAGCACTGCATCATCCCGGCCCAAGCCATCTACGAACCGGACTGGCGCAGCGGCAAGGCCATTCCCACGCGCATCGAACGAGAAGACGGTCGGCCCATGGGGATTGCGGGTTTGTGGTCTGCCTGGAAGTCTCCCCAGGGGGAATGGGTGCACAGCTACACAATGCGGACGATCAACGCAGATACCCACCAACTGATGAACCAGTTCCACAAGCCGACCGATGAGAAACGCATGGTAGTGGTGCTGCCGGAGGCGGCCTATGAAGCGTGGCTGACGGCGACGGCTGAGCATAGTGAACAGTTCCTGGTGCCATTTGCGGCGGAGGGGTTGAGGGTAGGGAGTGGGCGAGATTGAAGGATGGCTGTAGTTGATGGCCTCGACCAGTTGCCGCTCGCTTCGGATGGAGAACAGGATCTGCAGCAGCAGTGCCTTGAGCAGCATCTCCGGCGGTACCGAGGGGCGCCCACGGCGGGCATACACCGCCTCGAAGTCGTTGCTCATCGTCGCCAGCAGCGCATCGACCACGGCGCGCAACTTGCGCAGCGGGTGGGCCTGCGGCACTCTCTCTTCAAGGCTGATGTAGCTGAACATCGCACTCTGGAAGTCTTGGTTGCCTCTCATCTTCCTCGGCTGGGTCGTTCTGGGATGGCTTCAGATCGTAGCGGCCGACTCGGGCACCGGCGGAGAATTTTTCAACGGCCTGCTAAAGCAGGCCGTAAAGACGGGCAATGCGCACAGCTGTGCGTCTGTCCGGCGCGTTCAGCTTTGCGTTGACGCGCTGAAATCGGCTGTCGATGGTTTTGGCCTCAAGATTCATGGCTGCACCGATCACTTTGCTGCTGTGTCCTGCGGCCTCACAGCGCAAGAGGTGCAGGTCGGCTTCTGTGAGGCTCGTGCCCCGGAGCAGTTCCTCACGCATGGATATTGCAATCGAGTGATGCAGCTCCATGGCAAGCGCGCGCGCCAGTACCCTGGCCCTCGGGTAGCTTTCGCCCTCGAACCTTTCGGGGTCAGCTGATCCCAGGCACAGGACCCCTACCCTTGATAGGCCAACTGAGCTGGGTGCAGGTGCGATCAGAGCAGATGCGAAGCCATGCTTGGCAGCTGCGCGGATGAAGGCGCTTTCTTCGGGGGATGAGCAGTTGAGGTAGCTGGCACGGGTGGGCTCCGCGTCGCACGATGCATAGCGCAACCAGGGATCATGTTCGAACCATCGTTGAGAAGCGTACTCAGCCGGCCATGCTGGATCGCAGGCCCAAAACGATCGAAATGAGGTTCGGGTTGCATCGTCTCGAAGGCAACTCAGGAAGTAGCCTGCATCAGCTCCCAGACCCATAACGGCCTCGCGAAACAATGAGATCACTTCGCCCGGGGACCTCGCATCTGTGATCAATGGGAGGATATGAAAAACGCGCGCGTTGTCCCCTATCGCAGGTCTGCCTGAAGCAGGCTCAATGCGGTCAGGGGTGGATTGCAAATGCAGCATGACCCTGTCGTCCCAGTTTGCTGAACAGCAGGCCATCATCAAAACGCAACGGCTCGACCGCACACCAGCGGTCGAAGCTCTTCACGTCATGAAAGACCATCGTCTGTACCAGCCGCATGCCCGAAGCTTGGCGTTGGGTGCGCTCCATCAGCAGACCGTAGCGGGTGGCGCGCAGGAGGAAGGTCACGGTGCCGTCGTGGTTTGCCAGCAAGGTATCGCCCTCAGCGATGCGTTCCAAATGGCGGTCTGACATTGATGCGGCAGCGTTGGTGCGCTTTGCGATCAGCGCCAAACGTTTGGAGCCCAGTGGGCGGGCGGGTGCGTCGATAGGATCGATACGGCGTTTGACCGATGGGCGTGTCACGACCGCAGATGCTGACGGCGTCACCTCGGGAAGTTGAAGGTTGTTCATCCCCACTCCTGCAGGTCTGGTTGACCGACAGGCCACGCAGTGCTGACACCGCGTGACCCAAGCACCAAGTCTCAAGAGACTGGATAGATGGTAGGGTAGACAAGCGCGTCGCGCGATGTCAAAGGAAATCAGGGCAGGGCGCCCAAATCTGCAGCGGGTTCAGTCGCGCTAAACGAAGAAGACCCTGCGTACGAAGCGCGTCAAATCGCTGCCGGTGCGCTGCTGTGGCTCAAAGCGTTCAGCAAAGAGAACGCGTCGTCGGCTCGCTCAACCGGAATGAACAGGTGATCGTGGTGGAAGGCGGCGACCGCATTGCAAGGGATGCCTGCTTTGGCCAGGGCCGAGGAGATCATGGCCAGAAAGCCGATGGCTTCCAGTGAGGAGTGCACGGTGAGCGTGATGAGTTTGGCCTCAAAGATGTAGGGCACCTTGGCCTGAATGGCTTGAGCGCGCTCAACGATGGCCGTCAATCCTTCGGTCTCCCTGAACGTGCAGATGGGGGAGAGGTCAGCAGGGAGGCGATGGTCTTGGAAGGTGCAGTAGACGTAGGTTTCTGGCCGAAGGTCAGGGGCCATCATTTGCTGCAGCCGAACGTGGTCTTTTTCTCCGCTCACTCCGATGTCCTCCTGCGCAGGGAAATGGTGTTGGCTTTCGGCGTTGATTATGGGCGGCTGGCGTTGACCCGGCGTGTGGACAAGTGCGCAAGTGCACCGCAGAAGGGACTGGTTTAGCTGAATTGACGCACGGCCAAAGTTCCTAAACCACCGCGCGCAGTTGGGATCTCCTGATACCTTTTGGCGCGGCCTGGGCCTTGTGCTCCGACATACGTTACCGTGCGTTGCGAGGCCGTCCGCAGCCGCACGCCGTGAAGAAGGAGTGTCCACCATGACAACGACTTCGAATGTCCTTTCGGACATGGCCGCGCTTCGATCAGAGCTGCGCCAACAGGGTGACCCGCACTGTGAACTGTTTCGGGTGGCGCCTTGGCGCGCCGTGCTGGACATTGCCTTCGACTGGCTCATCGTCCTCAGCTTGGTGGCGCTGGTCGTTTGGTGGAGCGAGCTGTTCGCGCCACTGGCTGTTGTGCTGATCGCCAACCGCCAACGCGCGCTCGGCAACATCCTCCACGACGCGGGTCATCGGAATCTGTGGCGGGACCGACGGCGAAATGACCTGGTGGCGCGCCTGTTCATCGCGCCTTTGCTGTTCGCCAGCCTGACCCGCTACCGCGAAAAGCACTTCAAACACCACATGGAACTGGGAACCGATGGGGGTGACCCCGATCTCCTGTTTTTCGCTCGCAGTCGGCCGACGACCTGGTTCTCGAACTACCTGGACCAAGTCTTTTCCCTAAATGCATGGCTGTCGTCGATGGGTGGACACCTGTTGTCGCGCCAGGTTCGCACGGCCAGTCAGCTCTACATCGTTGGGTGGTGGCTTGGGGCGGTAGCGTTGATGTGGGTTGTGGCCGGCCCCGACTTCACGGTCACCTTTCTGGTGCTATGGCTGCTGGCCAGGGCGACGGCATTCCATCTGATCACCACCTTCCGCGAGATGTGCGATCACTTCGGCCTTCAGCCGGGCGGCGTGTTCACCTTTACGCGTGACATGGCTTGCCACGGTGTCTGGCGCTGGTTTATCCACCCGCGCAACAACGGCTACCACCTCACCCATCACCTTCTGCCGGCAGTGCCTTACTACCGACTGCCCGAGGCGCACCGGTTACTCAAAGGGCAAGATGTCTTTCGGGATCGCGGCAAGGTCTGCTGTGCCTACTTCACCGGCGCCGATCCAGTGACTGGCGCCTGGCAGACGCAAGGGCGGGTTCCATGAACAGGGCGCTGGGTAGCTTGCAGGTTGCTGCACTTCTGGTTTCGGCCAGCTACGGGATTGGTTTCCTTTTCGGTTCGGGCGAACTGGCACTTTCCCACGGCATGGCAGGCAGCATCTATGGGGTAGCCACCGGCTTTGGCATGCTGGTGTTGGCTGCGTTCGCACGGCAGCTCTGGGCAACTGGACTTCCGGTCTGGGATCTGTTTGGCCGTGCCTATGGCAAGCAGCTTCAAGGCGTTGTGGCGTTTCTGTCATTGATCTGGATGTCGGGAGTGCTGGCCGCCCAGATTCAGGGTGGTGTCGCGGTGCTGGAGTTGTTGGGCCTTGAACAGACAAACAGCTACTTGGTGATCTTGCTGTTGATCTACGGCGCATCGCGATTGGATCTGCGGTTCGCATCGGCCTTGTTCGCCATGTGTCTTCTTGCGAGCGCCGCTGTTCTGGTCTACGCGCTGGTCGTTGCCAAAGGCATGGGCGTCTACCTGCAGGCGATCCCTGCTTTTACCGAAGACCTGTCCACGTTCAGTGCATCCCGCTTGGTGGCCATTTCATTGGCCGTCGGATTGTTGGTGTGTACCGGTGCCGATTACCAGCAATTTGTGTTGGCCGCGCGCTCACCTTTGGCCGCCGTGGGTGGCTGCGTTCTGGCTGGGCTGCTGCTCTTTGTGATCGCCTTTCTGCCGTCGGCCGTGGTGGTCGCCATGCAGAGCGGTGGCATGTTGGGCGACTTGACGGACACCAAGCAGGTGGTTCCCTGGGTGCTGGGTCAGGTCGCTGGATCGGTGGGGCAGGGCGCTGACAAGTTGATGCTCATCGCCCTGTCCGTGGCAGCGTTGGGTGCAGGCGCGGCGATCTTGCGCGCCATGACGGAAGCGTTGGCGTGCGCCGCTTCTGGCAGTCGTTCGGCGGGTCACCCGATGTTTGCGCTCATTGCCTTGGGTTTGAGCGCGTTGCTGGCCTCACTTGACCAGGGCATTGTGGACACCATGGTGTCGGTCAACGTGGTCTACATCGCCAGCATCGGCGTTTGCTTTGCCACCATGGTCTCGGGCATCGTCGTGCCGCCGCAGCACGCGAAGTGGATCGTGGCGGTTGGCTTCGCAGGTTCAGTCGCCGTGCATCTGGCGGGCTGGTTGGGACGGTATGGTGAAGACACCGACGTGGTGTCACTGCTGCTCGGATGCTTCTTGTCCGCTGGCACCGCCCTGTGGCTCCGCTTTGTGGCCGGAAGGTGGGCTCGGCGATGGTCCAGTCTGCGCCGTTGATGGCTCGAATCCGACCGAAGGCTCCAGGCTATTTCTGGCCACTTTGACGATCAGGGCAGTGATGTCGCTGGCCATTGGTGGTTCGAGGTCCCAGTGGTGCCAAAACAGGTCCACCATCTCTCGTTCAGTCGGGCAGACGTCCACGAGCTGTCCAGCTTCCACCAAGGGAGCCGCCTGCCAGCTGGGAATCAGGCCATAGCCAGCGCCCATGGCAACCCCTTCTAGCAAGGCGACGGGCGAGGGGAGGTAGTGTCTGGCGTACCGCTCAACGGCAAACCCGAAATGCCTTTTCAGGAAATCGTCGTGCAGCGAGTCCTTGCGGTTGAACAACACAGCCGGTGTTGAGAGCACTGCTTGGACCGTGAGTCCGCTCGGAAAGTGCGTGGAGGCAAAGGCTGGCGTCGCATAGCAGCGGTATTCCATGGCGCCCAGGCATTCGGCCAAGAACCCATCGGCGGGTTTGGCAGATGTCGATATGCACCCGATCACATCGCCACGAGCCAGCAGGGCGGAGGTGTGGTCCTGATCGTCTGCGATCACCTCCAGGGCCACCAGCTGCCCCATCAGCAAATCCTTGAGCACTTCAGGAAACCAGGTGGCCAGGGAATCGGCATTCACCGCAATGGCCAGGGAGACGGGTGCGTGTGGTTTAGCGGTTGGCGCAAGTTCTTGGAGTGCCGATCCTTCAAGGATGCGCAGCGCCTTCACATGGCGCAGCAGCACTTCACCGGCATGCGTAGCCGCCACCGGCCGTTCGCGCTTGACCAGCACCGTGGACAAAGATTCTTCCAGCGCCTTGATTCGCTGGGAGACAGCGCCCCTCGTGATGCTGAGCACGCTGGCCGCGCGATCAAAGCTTTGCTGCTCGACCACAGTGGCAAACGTTTCCAACTGATCACGATCCAGCATATGGGGCGGCTCCGGCAGTGCCAGCGAAGGCAGATCGCTGTCTGCATCCATTTAGCTGGGAGCTGCGAAATCCTGTCTAGATGGCGCGGGTATCGTGCGCGTCTCAATGGTTTCCAGTCGTTTCCGTCCGTCTGAGCTTCTTGGAACGAATTTATGGCACGCGGCGTTTCACGAACCGAGACTCATGGAGTTGCGTTTCCGATTTGTGGATGGTCCTTCGGATAGTCTCCACAAGGTGCCGCTCCTCAAAATTCGCCGCTCGCCGACTTGCGAACCATAGCGCTGCTGGCGCATTCGCCAAGGCCTTTCGCGGCATAAACGGCCGCCTTCCCACCGCCGTTTCACTCTGGTGGGCCCCTTCCATTTATTCCACGGTGCCCAGGCGTTCGCGCCTAGACGCAGCGCTTTGGGTTTCGCACGGCGACCGACGAATGCGGGGCAGGGTGCAAACCTGAGCAGACTCGATGACCGGGGGACGGATTCCCAATCCAGCTCCCTCGGAAATTGGGGCAGTGTTCCTTGGGGCGCAGACGACACGACTTTTTTGGATCACTGGGCAGGCCCTGAGGCCGCGATCGATGAAACATCTTTTACGGTTGTTTGCCGTGTGGATTCAATCACCGGGTGCGATCTGGCAATCTTTGAGCATTTGTCGGTTGCCTTTCAATTCAGGACTGTCCCGTGGTCCAAAAGGACGAGAAGAACAGTGGATTGGATCTGTGAAGCATGAAGTGACTGGAGGTTGGTATGTGGCTGCTCGTTGCGCGTGAACCCCGGGCAAATGCACCGCACTGGACCGGTCGACGATGGCTCGCGGCCATCGATGCAGTGGTCTGGCCGCTGTTCTGGGTATTCCTGCTGGGCCAGATCGATGCACCCGTCGGGATCGTCGGCCCCATGGTCGTTGCGATTGCGCTCCTGGCCTCAGCAGAGCGAATCCATCGCGCGGTGTGGGTCAATCACCGCTACTGGTTCACCACCTGGCGCTGGGGTCGTATCGCTGCCTCGCTGTTCGTGATCGGGGTGGTTCTGAAGCTTGCTGTTTCGGTTTGACCCCAGGTTTCCTGTGCTATCTGTTCGAAAACTCCGCTGGATCGTTGGCCGTGTGGGTCCCTTTGGAGCGGGGGCTGAGGAAGGTCACCGCCGTGATGTGGTCACGCACCCAGTAGATGCCGAGTTCGGCATCGGCAGAGCCCACGCTGGGCGGAAAGCACTCATCCCACCCTTCGCGTGGGCCGCCCACTGGCGCAATCGCCCAGAGCTTGGTTGGCAGCGGCTGTGCGACGTTGGCCATCTTCACGTGCTCGTTGATGAAGGCGACATCCATCGGATAGAACACCCACGCCTCATCTGCCCCCAGCCGGAAGAACTGGAAGTTGCATCCCAGCGCGTGGCCTGGATAGGCGGGAAAACGGGTTCCACTGGGCAGGGTGCTTGCAGTGGGTTTCGGCTCTGGGGATGCCTGTTGGCCTACATCACGCAGTACAGGGGGGACATCGTAAGGTCGCTCCAGACGTTTGCCGATTTCAGCCCATCGTCTCCCCGCTGCGTTGGCGCGCTCGCGCTGCAATGCCTCGGTGCGCTGTCGCACGGCACTCACTTCGGCCTCTATGGCGGCTTGTGCGGCGGCCCGGAGACCCAGCGTGTCGAGGTGATACCTCCAGCGAAAGCTCACCGTCTGCTTGAGAATGGCCATGGCGTCCTCGCGCGTGCGGGTGCCTGATGGCCATGCGGCTGAGACCACCAGTGAGCCGTACGCGCAGTGCTCAGGCTGGTCGTCGACCTGAGGGACGCCCGCGTCGTCCACCTGGACGAACAGCGCAAAGGCAGCACCCGTGTCCAGCGCACCGGTGGCCACCACCTTGGACTTCGGGGGATGCTCTCTCCATGCGAGAGGGCCTGAAATCTGAGCGTTCCACTCTACGGCCTGTGAGCGGTCCAGCCACGCCGAGATAACGCCTGCCGAGGTCCTGTATTCGGGCAACACGAGCGCCCCACGCTCGGCCAACTCGCGTGCAAATTCGATGCCCAGGCTTCTGGCGAGGTTCTCCGCACCGGCTTCGCACTCGGGGCGCTCCTGTGAGGCCTCGTGTGAGAAGTGCCACTCGTTGGTGTCTCCCTGTTTGGCCACCAGCGGGCTCTTGCACATGGGGCAGAAACATCCGCACGTAGCCCCTCGTAAGACTTCGCCGACGAAGCGTATGGCTCCGCTGGCATCAATCGCCATGATCTGGATGCTGGACATGGGTTGCTCAGTCCTCTCGCGCGTACCGAGTCAAAGGTTTCACCAGTGATGCCAGAGGAAGCATGCGTTTGCAGTCCTCGTCCAGCGGCAAGCCCTGGTACAACCCCACTAGATCCAGCAGCTCGGACACGGCTCCGTTTTCCACGCCTGTAGGTTCAAGGTGTTTCATGCACTCCACATCGACCATATCGAGCACGAGGTCCTGGCGATCGACCGGGATGGTGCTGCGCTCTTGTGGGCCTTGAGGGCGCACTTGCGCTCCTCGATAGGCTATGAAGAATGCATTTTGACCCTGAAGTCGGCGACTCGAAGGGGCTCGGACTCATTGAGCAGGCAATCCAGCTTCAAAAGCTTGAGGACTCGAATGCCTGACTATCCTCTCCGAGTCGTCCCGATGGAGAACCTGTCCGTTTCAGTGCGATGTCGCTGGGCGTGACTGGCTCCACAGATCCAGTTCGCTGCGGCGCCAGGCCACTGCGCGCACACCGAGACGAACGGGGCAGGGGAACTGTTGTTGGGCGATGAGCCTGTATATCGTCGATCGACCCAAGCCCGTCATCTGTATGACGGATGGCATGCGCAGAAACACGGTCGAAACTTGATCCTGTGTTTCCGGGGGTGGGGCAGAGGTCTGTTGCACGGCAATCTCCCGGTGGAGGCATGTAGGCAACTGTAGGGCGCTGCGGGCGCCTCGGTCATGCTGGATTCGCTGACAAATCTAGCGCATAGAGTTGTATCACCGAGCTTCTCGACGTCTTAGATGCCGTCTTGGCAAGACCGGTCTGTTGCGATCCGGACACATGCATGTTTCCGCGGAGAATTTCGGACACGTGTCGGACACGGCGTATCCAGAAAGCAAAAGAGTCAGCAGGCGCTAACCTGCTGACTCTTGATTTACTTGGCTCCCCGACCTGGACTCGAACCAGGGACCTGCGGATTAACAGTCCGGCGCTCTACCGACTGAGCTATCGAGGAATGATCGGTATGTAAAAGGCCCCGCGTACACATGCAGGGCCTGAAATTCTGGCTCCTCGACCTGGGCTCGAACCAGGGACCTACGGATTAACAGTCCGGCGCTCTACCGACTGAGCTATCGAGGAACAAGACTTAGATTATATACACAAAAACGGTGCCAAAAACGAATCACGGGCGCTTTGTGAACCGGCTCTAGGGTTCCGGTCTGCGCCACAGCCATGCCGCCACGCACACCATGCTGGTGGTGGCGACACCGATGACCCATGGCCGGGCACCGGTGGCTACCAGCGCGATGCCGCTGAGCGCCATGAGCAGTGTGGCGCTCCACTTTGCGCGGCGGCTGACCCTGCCGCCTTGCGCCCAGTTGCGCAGCAAGGGCCCGAAAAGGCGATGGTTCCACAGCCAGCGGTACAGCCGCGGCGAGCTGCGCGCAGCCGCCCAGGCCGCCATCAGGATAAAGACGGTAGTGGGCAGCCCCGGGACAATCACACCGATGATGCCCAGTGCGAGGCAGCACACCGCAAATGCATGGAGCAGCCAGCGCAGGGGCCACGGCAGCGGGCGCAAGGGCGGTGCGTCGTCTTCGGGGGGCTCGGGCGGATGCGCAGGCATGCCCCGTATTGTGAATGCGGCAGCCGCCGTGTTCACGCTATGCTGCCGCAAGCCGAGCAACGGTTTTTCTTCTTGACCAGGACATACCTCCCATGACCATCCGCACCATTTTGAAGATGGGCGATCCGCGCCTGCTGCGCATCGCCCAGCCGGTCACCGCGTTCGATACCGAAGCGCTTCACTTTCTGGTCCGCGACATGTTTGACACCATGCGCTCTGTCAACGGCGCGGGGCTGGCTGCGCCGCAAATTGGTGAGGACCTGCAACTCGTGATCTTTGGCTCCGCTGAGCGCAACCCGCGCTACCCGGACCGGCCCCTTGTTCCTCCCACCGTCCTGCTCAACCCGGTCATCTCCCCGCTGGGCATCGAGGAGGAAGAAGACTGGGAGGGCTGCCTTTCCGTGCCAGGATTGCGGGGCAAGGTACCGCGTTGGTCGCGCATTCGCTACACCGGGGTGGACCTGCACGGTGACCCGATTGATCGCACGGTGGACGGCTTTCATGCGCGGGTGGTGCAACACGAATGCGACCACCTCGTCGGCAAGCTCTATCCCATGCGCGTGCGCGACTTCACGCAGTTTGGGTTCACAGAGGTACTGTTTCCGGACATCAGTGACGCTGAGGAGTAGGCCGGTACCGGCCAGAAAATTGTCAACCCAACGCCCTTGGAGCGCCGCGCTTGTTACGCAGACAACTCGCGCAGCAGTTCCGTCTCGATCTCGATCTGGCGGGCGTTGTTCTGCAGTTCCGGGCCCTGTATCAGGAACGTGTCTTCCACGCGTTCGCCCAGCGTGCTGACCTTGGCAAGCTGCACGCTCAGTTGGTGCTGCGCCAGGATGCGCGCCACCACATAGAGCAGGCCCGCGCGGTCGCTGGCTGAGATGGCCAGCAGCCAGCGCTGCGCCTTTTCGTCGGGTCGCAGCGTGACGCGCGGGGCCACGGGAAAACTCTTCACCCTGCGCGACACCCGCTTGCGCGCAGGTTCGGGCAACGGGCCGCCGGCTTCAATCACGCGCACCAGATCGCTTTCGACCATGTGCGTGAGCTCCCGGTAGTGCCCTGGTTGCGAGGAAGCGACCACCTGGAAAGTGTCCAGCGCGTAGCCGTTGTTCGCAGTGTGGACCCGGGCATCCAGGATGCTGAAGCCCGCCCGGTCAAAATAGCTGCAGATGCGCGCGAAAAGATCCGGCTGGTCCGCGGCGTAGACCATCACCTGCAACCCATCGCCCGCCAGGGACTGGCGCGCGCGCACCACCGGCCTGGCAGTGCCCACATGGCGCGAAAGGTGGCGGGTGTGCCAGGCAATATCGGCGGCTTCGTGGCGCATGAAGTAGCTCACATCGAGCGTCCCCCACAAGGCCTTGTGGGCCTCGAAGGGCAGGGCGCTCAGGGCCAGCAGCACCAACGCCTCGCGCTTGCGGGCCTCGATTTCTGCGGCAGCATCCGGTGCCCGACCGCCCAGTGTGCGCAGCGTGGCGCGGTACAGGTCTTCCAGCAACTTGCCCTTCCAGGCGTTCCAGACCTTGGGGCTGGTGCCCCGGATGTCCGCCACCGTGAGCAGGTACATGGCGGTGAGGTTGCGCTCGTTGCCAACGCGGCGTGCAAAGGCGGCGATCACGTCGGGGTCGCTCAGGTCCTGCTTTTGCGCCACCGTGCTCATGGTCAGGTGCTCACGCACCAGAAACTCGATGAGCCGGGCGTCTTCGCGGTCCACGCCGTGCTGGCGGCAAAAGCGTCGCACTTCTTCGGCGCCGATCTGCGAATGGTCGCCTCCGCGCCCCTTTCCAATGTCGTGAAACAGCGCGGCCAGGTACAGGATCCAGGGCTTGTCCCAGCCGCCCGCCAGCTGCGAGCAGAACGGGTACTCGTGCGCATGCTCGGCCATGAAGAACCGGCGCATGTTGCGCAGCACCATCAGGATGTGCTGGTCCACCGTGTACACGTGAAACAGGTCGTGCTGCATCTGCCCCACGATGCGGCGAAACGGCCACAGGTAGCGCCCCAGCACCGAGGTCTGGTTCATCAGCCGCATGGCATGCGTGATGCCTGAGGGCTGCTGCAGAATCCGCATGAAGGCACCGCGGTTGACCGGGTCGCGCCGGAAAGCGCTGTCCATCACGCCGCGCGCGTTGTACAGCGCGCGCAGGGTACGGGCCGACAGGTCCTTGAGCCCCACGGTGGTCTGGTAGAGCAAAAAGGTCTCCAGAATCGCGTGCGGGTCGCGGGTGTACAGGTCGTCGCTGGCGACCTCGATGAGGCCCGCCTTTTCGAAGAAACGCTCGTTGATCGGGCGCGGCTCGTGCGTCGAGGGGCTCAGGCGCTCTTCGATGTTGAGCAGCAGGATCTGGCTGAGCTGCGACACGGCCTTGGCCGCCCAGTAGTAGCGCCGCATCAGGCTCTCACTGGCGCGCATGGGCAGGCGCGAGCCATCGGGCGCTTGCGAGCGGTAGCCGAACGACTCCGCCACGGCGGTCTGCAGGTCGAACACCAGGCGGTCTTCATGCCGCCCCGCAGCCGCATGCAAACGCGCGCGGATGAGACACAGCAGCGCCTCGTTGCGCTCGATCTGGCGCACCTCGAAGGCTGTGGCCAAGCCGCTTGCGGCCAGCTCCTTCCAGTTGTTTCCCAACCCGGCGGCCTGGGAGACCCACAGGATCATCTGCAGGTCGCGCAGCCCTCCCGGCGACTCCTTGCAGTTGGGCTCCAGCGAGTAGGGCGTGTTCTCGTACTTGGTATGGCGCTGGCGCATTTCCAGCGTCTTGGCCACCAGAAAGGCCTGGGGATTCATCTGCGCCCGGTACTGGCGCTGGAATTCGGCAAACAGCGCAGCGTTGCCGCACACCAGCCGCGATTCCAGCAGCGACGTCTGCACGGTGACATCGCCCGCGCTCTCGGCCAGGCATTCGGCCACGGTGCGCACGCTCGATCCGATCTCCAGGCCCGCGTCCCAGCAGCTGCCGATGAAGCCTTCCAGCTGGGTGCGCAGCGCGCTGCCTGCCTCGGGGGCAGCGCCATCGGGCAGCAGCAGCAGCACATCGACATCCGAGTAGGGAAAGAGTTGGTCCCGCCCAAAGCCGCCCACTGCAACCAGGGCCAGGTCGGCGGGCAGCCCTGCCCGCTGCCACAGCGTTTGCAGCAAGGTGCCTGCGAGCGAGGAGAGCTTGCGCAGCAGCACGCGGATGCCGCGTGTGGAGGCGCCAGTCGATTGCATCGCGGCCAGCAGGGCCGCCTTGTCGCTGCGGTAGGCGTCTCTCAGGGCATGGAGTTCAGTCATGGTCATTGGGTGCGCGGTGGATGGGCCATGAAAATGCCATGCAAGAGTTGTGCGAGCCAGTGCGATAGGTGCCCCGCGCGCCGTCGCCGGGCTGGTTCAGGTGGCTGTGGCGGTGACAAAGGGCGGCGGCGGTGGCGAGCCTGCCGACAGCGTCATCACTTCATACCCCGTGGGCGTGACCAGCACGGTGTGCTCCCACTGGGCCGACAGGCTGTGGTCCTTGGTCACGATGGTCCAGCCGTCGTTGCCAAAATCTTTTACCTCGCGGCGGCCTGCGTTGATCATGGGCTCGATGGTGAACACCATGCCCGGCACCAGTTCTTCGAGCGTGCCGGGCTTGCCGTAGTGCAGCACCTGGGGTTCTTCGTGAAACTTCTTGCCAATGCCATGGCCGCAGAACTCGCGCACCACCGAGAAACCGTTGCCTTCTGCAAACTTCTGGATCGCGTGGCCGATATCCCCCAGCCGCGCGCCGGGCCTGACCTGCACGATGCCATGCCACATGGCTTCAAAGGTCAGCGCCGACAGGCGCTTGGCGGCGATCGAACATTCGCCGATCAGGAACATGCGGCTGTTGTCGCCGTACCAGCCGTCTGGCGTGATCACCGTGACGTCCACATTGACGATGTCACCCTTTTTCAGCGGCTTGTCGTTGGGGATGCCGTGGCACACCACGTGGTTGACCGAGGTGCACAGTGACGCGGGGTAGGGCGGGTAGCCGGGTGGCTGGTAGCCCACGGTGGCAGACACGGTGCCCTGCTGCGCCATGCATTCGGCGCCCAGGCGGTCGATTTCCTTGGTGGTGATGCCAGGTTTGATGTGGGGAGTGATGTAGTCCAGCACTTCAGAGGCCAGGCGGCAGGCCAGGCGCATGCCCTCAATGTCTTCAGCGCTTTTGATGGTGATGCTCATGCCGCAATTATCCCATTGGCCCCGTGTTGCCGCTGGGCGCGCAAGCCGCCCAGTAAAATGCCGGGTTCCCCTCACACCCCCAACAGGCCGCTACCGTGACCTTGCACATGACCACGCTGGCGGGCGGCAACGCCCTCAGCTCCTTCCGCGCCCAGCAACTTCAACCCGCCCTGGAGGCGATCCACCCCAAGATCAGCGGTATTGCAGCGCGTTTCGTGCACCTGGTCGCCACCGACGCGGCCCCCACACCCACCGAGCAAGAACGCCTGGCTGCGCTGCTGACCTATGGCGACCCGTACGCCGGCCCCGAAGACGGCGCCATGCTCATCGTCACGCCGCGGCTGGGCACGCTGTCGCCCTGGGCTTCCAAGGCCACCGACATTGCGCGCAACTGCGGCATCGCCATCCGCCGTGTGGAGCGCATCACCGAGTACCGCATCAGCCTCAAATCCGGCCTGCTGGGCAAGACGCCCGAGCTGACGGCCGAGCAACTGGGCCAGATCGCCGCACTGCTGCACGACCGCATGACCGAATCGGTGGTGGCCGACCGCAGCGCCGCTGCTGCCTTGTTCACCGAACTGCAGCCCGCGCCCATGGAGCATGTGGATGTGCTGGCCGGTGGCCGCGCTGCACTGGAAGCCGCCAACACCCGCTTTGGCCTGGCACTGGCCGACGATGAAATCGACTACCTTGTGACTGCGTTCACAGGCCTCGCGCGCAACCCCACCGATGTGGAACTGATGATGTTCGCGCAGGCCAACAGCGAGCACTGCCGCCACAAGATTTTCAACGCCCAGTTCACCATCGACGGCGTGGCGCAGGACAAATCGCTGTTCGGCATGATCCGCAACACCCACCAGCTGGCGCCCCAGCACACGGTGATCGCGTACTCGGACAACGCCTCCGTCATGGAAGGCCATCAGGTTGAGCGTTTTGTAGCCAAAATGGGCTCTGTCGCTTATCCATCAAGCGCTAATAGCTATCAAAAGAGTAGCGTTACCCAACATGTGCTGATGAAGGTGGAAACCCACAACCACCCCACGGCCATCTCGCCCTTCCCCGGCGCATCGACCGGCGCAGGCGGCGAGATCCGCGACGAAGGCGCCACGGGCCGGGGCTCCAAGCCCAAGGCGGGCCTCACGGGTTTCACCGTGTCCAAGCTATGGGGCTCCACCGTCGGCAAGCCCGAGCACATTGCCAGCCCGCTGCAGATCATGGTCGAAGGCCCCTTGGGCGGCGCGGCGTTCAACAACGAATTCGGCCGCCCCAACCTGAACGGCTACTTCCGTGAGTACGAGCAAGAAGTCGGCGGCGTGCAGCGTGGCTACCACAAGCCCATCATGATCGCGGGCGGCGTGGGCGTGATCGATGCAGAGCTGACCAAAAAGATCGAATTCCCTGCAGGCTCGCTGCTGATCCAGCTGGGCGGCCCCGGCATGCGCATCGGCATGGGCGGCAGCGCCGCCAGCTCCATGGCCACCGGCACCAATGCGGCCGAGCTGGACTTTGACTCGGTGCAGCGCGGCAACCCCGAGATCGAGCGCCGTGCGCAAGAGGTCATCAACCACTGCTGGGCACAGGGCACGGCCAACCCCATCCTCGCCATCCACGACGTGGGCGCGGGCGGTTTGTCCAACGCCTTCCCCGAGCTGTCCAACGACGCAGGCCGGGGCGCACGCTTTGACCTGCGCGCCGTGCAGCTCGAAGAGTCTGGCATGAGCCCGAAGGAAATCTGGAGCAACGAGTCGCAAGAACGCTACGTGCTGGCGATTGCGCCCGAATCGCTGGAACAGTTCAAGGCCTTCTGCGAGCGCGAGCGCTGCCCGTTTGCCGTGATCGGCACGGCCACCGAAGAGCGCCAGCTGGTGCTGCACGACCCCGCCGCCACGGCCGACGACCAGAAGCTGCCCGTGGACATGCCCATGAACGTGCTGCTGGGCAAGCCGCCCAAGATGCACCGCGACGTGACCACCGTGGCGCGTGAATTCAAGCCCATGGACTTGACCGGCGTACCGCTGCAAAAGGCCGTGATCGACGTGCTGGCCCACCCCACGGTGGCGTCCAAGCGCTTCCTCATCACCATTGGCGACCGCACGGTGGGCGGCCTCAGCCACCGCGACCAGATGGTTGGCCCCTGGCAAGTGCCTGTGGCCGATTGCGCCGTGACGCTGGCCGACTACAAAGGCTTTGCGGGCGAGGCGATGAGCATGGGTGAGCGTACGCCGCTCGCCGCCATCAACGCCCCCGCCTCGGGCCGCATGGCGGTGGCCGAAGCGCTGACCAATCTGCTCGCAGCGCCCATTGAGCTGCCGCGCGTGAAGCTGTCGGCCAACTGGATGGCCGCGTGTGGCGAACCGGGCGAAGACGCCGCGCTGTACGAAACCGTGAAAGCCGTGGGCATGGAGCTGTGCCCCGCGTTGGGCATCAGCATCCCTGTGGGCAAGGACAGCCTGTCCATGCGCACGCAGTGGTCTGAAGGCGCTGACAAGAAAAAGGTCACCTCGCCCGTCAGCCTGATCGTGAGCGCGTTTGCATCGCTGGCGGACGTGCGCGGCACGTTCACGCCCCAGCTCGACGCCACCGAGGCCGACACCACGCTGGTGCTGATCGATCTGGGCAAAGGCCAGAGCCGCATGGGCGGCAGCATCCTCGGCCAGACGCTGGAGCAAAGCGGCGACGTCGTGCCCGATGTGGACGACCCGCAAGACCTGGTCAACCTCGTCAACGCCGTGAACGCACTGCGCGCCAAGGGCCAGATCCTGGCCTACCACGACCGCAGCGACGGCGGCCTGCTGGCCGCAGTGGCTGAAATGGCCTTTGCGGGCCACGTGGGTGTGTCGCTCAATGTGGATCTGCTGGTGACCGAGGGCGACGGCATCACCGACAGCCGCGCCGAAGTGGGCGATGCCAAGAACTGGTCGGGCCAGGTCAGCGCGCGCCGCGAAGAGCTCACGCTCAAAGCCCTGTTCAACGAAGAACTGGGCGTGGTGCTGCAGGTCAAGACCAGCGAGCGCAATGAGGTGATGCAGACCCTGCGTGAGCACGGCCTGTCCAGGTTCAGCCACTTCATCGGCAAGACGCGCCCCGCGTCGTCGTCCATTGATGCGGGCAAGGGCGAGCTGCAGGTCTGGCGCGATGCCAAGGCCGTGTTCAGTGCCTCGCTGGCCGACCTGCACCAGGTGTGGGACGCGGTGAGCTGGAAGATCTGCCAGCAGCGCGATAACCCCGCCAACGCCGATGCCGAGCACGCTGCAGCGGGCGAGCCCACCGACCCCGGCCTGCACGTGCACCTCACGTTCGACGCCGCTGACAACGTGGCTGCACCGTTCCTTCAGCTTTCCAAACCCAAGGTCGCCATCTTGCGCGAGCAGGGCGTGAACTCGCACATCGAAATGGCCTACGCCTTCACCGAGGCGGGCTTCGAGGCCTACGACGTGCACATGACCGACCTGCAGACCGGCCGCGTCAAGCTCGAAGACTTCAAGGGCGTGGTCGCCTGTGGCGGCTTCAGCTATGGCGACACGCTGGGCGCGGGCATTGGGTGGGCGCGCAGCATCACCTTCAACCCCGTGCTGGCGGCGCAGTTCCAGGGCTTCTTTGGCCGCACCGACACGTTTGGCCTGGGCGTGTGCAACGGCTGCCAGATGTTTGCCGAGCTGGCCGACATCATCCCCGGCGCACAAGACTGGCCGCGCTTCACCACCAACCAGAGCGAGCGCTTCGAGGCCCGCCTGTCGCTGGTGGAAGTGCTCGAATCCCCCAGCCTGTTCCTGCAAGGCATGGCGGGCAGCCGCCTGGCGATTGCCGTGGCGCACGGCGAGGGCTATGCCAACTTCAAGTACCGGGGCAATGCCGACAAGGCCATTGCTGCGATGCGCTATGTGGACAACCATGGCCGCCCCACCGAGCAGTACCCGTTCAACCCCAACGGCAGCGCGGGTGGCCTCACGGCCGTGACCACGGTAGACGGCCGCTTCACTGCCATGATGCCGCACCCCGAGCGCGTGTTCCGCAACGTGCAGATGAGCTGGACCAGCGAGGACAAGGCCCAGTACAGCGGCTGGATGCGCATCTGGCGCAACGCGCGCAAGTGGGTGGGGTGACCGGCTGGCGGGGCGCAGCGCGGCACGCACACTGAAAACGCTATAACAATAATAGCTTCTGGCGCTTGATAGGCAAGCGCTGGAAGCTTTTTTTATTCATAATCCGCACTTCTTCATTTTTCGGAGCCTCTTATGGCCGGTGCCAGCCTGTTGACCCTGCTCGACGATATTGCTGCAGTTCTGGATGACGTTGCGCTGATGACCAAGGTCGCGGCCAAGAAGAGCGCGGCCATGGCCGACGATGTGTCGGTGATGACCAAGGTGGCCGCGCAGAAGACGGCGGGAGTGTTGGGCGACGATCTGGCGCTCAACGCGCAGCAGGTCTCGGGCGTGCGGGCCGAGCGTGAGCTCCCCGTGGTGTGGGCGGTGTGCAAGGGCTCCTTTGTCAACAAGCTCATCCTGGTGCCTGCGGCGCTGCTGATTGGCCACTTTGCGCCATGGGCCGTCACGCCGCTGTTGATGGTGGGCGGTGCCTTCCTGTGTTTTGAGGGCTTTGAAAAGCTGGCCCACAAATTTCTGCATGCACCGCACGAAGACGCGGCCCAGCACGAAAGCCACGCCCTGGCCAACGCCAATCCGGCGGTGGACCTGGTCACGTTCGAGAAGGACAAGATCAAGGGTGCCGTGCGCACCGACTTCATCCTGTCGGCCGAAATCATTGCCATCACCCTGGGCACCGTGGCCACGGCACCCTTTGGGCAGCAGGTGGCCGTGCTGGCGGGCATTGCGCTCATCATGACCGTGGGGGTGTACGGGCTGGTGGCCGGCATCGTCAAGCTGGATGACCTGGGCGTGTGGCTCAACAACAAGAC
Organism: Acidovorax sp. NO-1; assembly: GCF_000238595.1. Classification (GTDB taxonomy): domain Bacteria; phylum Pseudomonadota; class Gammaproteobacteria; order Burkholderiales; family Burkholderiaceae_C; genus Acidovorax. The sequence continues at coordinate 50,672 of NZ_AGTS01000063.1, forward strand.
CAGCAGCGTGGCGCGCGCCATGGGTTCGGGCATTCTGCGGGCGGCGCCCTGGCTGATGAAGGGGCTGTCGGTGGCGGGTACGGCGGCCATGTTTCTGGTGGGCGGTGGCATCCTGGTGCACGGCGTGCCGGTGGTGCACCATGCGGTCGAGGCGGCCGGCGCCGCCGCGGCCACATGGCCGGTGGGCCCGCTGTGGGGGGTGCTGGTGCCCAATCTGCTCAACGCAGTCGTCGGGGTCGTGGCGGGCGGCCTGGTGCTGGCTGCCGTCACGCTGGTACAGCGCCTGCGCCGCAAGTCCATAACGGCATAGTGGGTTTTGTTGATGTGGATCTAAGGGTTAACACCAAGTCCTTGAGGTAGGGCAAGGGGTGCGGGCAGGCTTGGCGGTTCAATGCATGCACGGGGGTCGTCCCCGTCCAACCGATGCGAAGAATCAACATGAAAAAGAACCTGCTGGCTGTCGCTGTACTGTGTGCCCTGTCTTCTGGCGCCGCCCTTGCCCAACAGGCCGAAGGCCCCTTTATGGTCCGTGCCCGCGTGGTGCACCTGGACAGCGCCAACAAGGACAGCACGCCCCTGGGCCTCACGGTCAACAACAAGACGATTCCCGAAGTCGACATCACGTACTTCTTCAACCAGAACGTCGCCGCCGAGCTGATCCTGACCGTACCGCAAAAGCACACGCTGCGCGCCGGTGGCACGGCCATCGGCTCGCTCAAGCACCTGCCGCCCACGCTGCTGCTGCAGTACCACTTCGATGCACCCGGTTTCAAGCCCTATGTGGGCGCGGGCCTGAACTACACGCGCTTTTCCAGCGTGAACCTGCCCGCTGGCGTCAACATTGATCGCAACAGCTTTGGCGCTGCGCTGCAGGTGGGTGTGGACATCCCGCTGCAGAAGAACCTGTACCTCAACTTCGACGTCAAGAAGGTTTTCATCAAGACAGACGTCAAGGCCGGCGGCGCCAAGCTGGGCACGTTCAAGGTCGATCCCGTGCTGGTGGGCGTGGGTCTGGGCTGGCGCTTCTGAGGCGACGCAGCAACGCGTGTTTTCCAAGGGGAGGGGGCCGGTGTCTGCGAGGGCACCGGCCCTTTTTTTGCAGTATGCGGCTGTGTTGAAAGGCGCTGCGGCCCGGTCAATGCAGGCTCACATCGCGGCCCCACATGCGTTGCCACAGCCAGGGCAGGGCGGTGGCCAGGTCGGGCCTCTGCCACTGCTGGGTGGTGACATGCCCGCGCTGGGCGATGTGCTCGGCCGGTCCCAGGTTGAAGTGGAAGGTGTAGGTGGGTTCGTTCCCCATGCGCAGGTCGGTGATGTACACATTGCCGCCTGCTTCCGTCATCTTGAAGAACCCATGGCTGAAGTTCGCCACGCGCTTCACCAGCGGGCTGGACTGATGCTGGGCATACAGAGGCGCCCCGCGCGGGTGCTGCGTCCAGCGCACGGGGCGGCCGCCATCCAGCAGCGAGCTGTAGCCTTCGTAGTAGTGCGTGGGCGTAACCACTACGGCGCGCCACAGCAGCGTGTTGAACGGCGCGGGAGTGACCAGGACCTGGCCCGGCGCCAGGTGCGGCTCGGGCGGTGACGCCATGATGTTTTGCACCGCCTGGTGCTGCGCCACCACGCTCCAGGCGATGTAGGCCGTGCTGAGCGCCAGACCGCCGCGTGCCCATGCCAGCCCACGGTCTTGCCGCATGGCGAGCGCGGCCACCACACCCACCAGCAGCGGCAGGGTATAGAGCGGGTCGATGATGAACAGGCTGCCCACGGCGTAGGGAAAGCTGGTGAATGGCAGCAGCAGCTGCGTGCCGTACACCGTGAACCAGTCCAGCAAAGGGTGGGTGATGAGCGCAAGCCACAGCGCCAGCCACCAGCGCCTGAACAGTGCGGGCTCGCCGTTCAGGCGCGACACCGCCCATGCGAAGGGGAGCGAGAACACCGTGAGATAGAACAGCGAATGGCTTTCCGAGCGGTGCAGCACCATGTTCAGGATGGCGTCACCGTGGTCGATGAACGCATCCAGGTCGGGCAGCGTGCCTGCAATGCCACCCCACAGGGCGGCTTTCCAGGCGGCGGTGCGCCGCCCGATGGTGGAGAGGGTGACGGCGGCACCCAGAACAAGTTGGCTGACGGAGTCCATGCAGGGGTGGGAGGTTGGGTGCAAAGAGGGAGAGCGGCACTGTACCGGCTGGCGCGGCGCGGCGCGCGGCACGGGGCCAATCGCCCCAGCGCGGGTTCAGGCTCTGCGCTCCAGGGCGGGGCGCGGGCTCAGGCCTGTACCACCAGCGCAAATTCCGCGCGCGGCCCGTCGCTGGAGGGGGTGAACGGCACGGTCAGTGCCGCGCGCCCGGCGGGGCTCAGGCGGCTCCACAGAAAATCCCGCGCGTTGCCGGGCTCTCCCTCCACGTACATCTGGGTGGTCAGCAGATCGCGTTGGCCAAGGCGCACCTTGAAATGGATGTGCGGCGTGCGCCCGGTATAGGGCGCAGGGCGGATGGTGCGGAACCGGTAGCGGCCGTCGCGCCCGAGGGTGACGCGACCAAAACCCTGGAAGTCCGGGGCCGCCCGGCCGCCGTCGCCCGGATGGTGGTAGTGCCCGGCAGCGTCGCATTGCCAGATCTCCACCACGCCGCCGGCCAGCGGTACGCCGGCGGTATCGGTTACCCGGCCTTCCACCCACAAGGCCTGGCCCTGGGCGTACTGCAGCGGGCCGTTGCGCAGCAGGTCGGCGTCGCTGTCGGCCGGCAGCGCGATTGGGTAGAAGGGGCCCTCCGTCTGGCGGGGCGTGGGCGCAAGCGGCGCCTGCGCCCACGCAGTCTGCACCAGCGCGGGCGCGCCCACCCAGGCAGCGCCCCACACGCTGCGCTGCAGCAGGGCGCGCCGCGTGCTCCCAGCGGGTGCTTGATGCCCGGATGAATGCGGCCTGGGACCAAGGGGTGGAACGGAATCGGACATTCTTCACTCCTCGAAAGCGGTGTTGGAAGCGTGATGCCCACCGATAGTGCCGCATCGCGCTTGTCTTTTGTCAGCCCGGGGTCGGGTTGAAGGGGTGCGGCGCAGTAAGGTTTGGCCTACATACAGCGGCCACCGTTGCGCCCAAAATGGACGGTTTACAGGCGGCAGGGCTGCCAACGCCCCTGCCGGACCCGCGCTCCGCCGCGCCGACGAGACCCACCCATGCCACGGACAGCTACCGACGACATCACGCAAGGGCTGCGCCAGCGCCCCGCCCGCATCTCCCCCAAATATTTTTACGACCAGCACGGTTCGCGCCTGTTCGAGGCCATCACCGAGCTGCCCGAGTACTACCCCACCCGCACCGAGAACGCCCTCATGCAACGGCACGCAGCCGACATCGCGCGCGCGGTGGGCACGGGGCGCACGCTGATCGAGCTGGGCGCCGGCAACTGCCAGAAGGCCCGGGCGCTTTGCAGGCTGGTGCAGCCAGCGTGCTTTGTGGGTGTGGACATTTCGGCGGACTATCTCAGCGAGGCCGTGGCCGGGCTGCAGAACGATTTTCCGGGGCTGGACGCGCGCGCACTGGGCGGCGACATGACGCAGGGCGTGGAGCTGCCACCAGACATTCCGCGAACCGGACGGCTGGTGTTCTACCCGGGTTCGTCCATTGGCAACTTTGACCCGCCCCACGCGCTGGAGCTGCTGGCCCACATGCGCGACATGGTGGACGACGACGGGGGCCTGCTGATCGGCATTGATCTGCCCAAGGAGGTGGCCGTGCTGGAGGCCGCCTACGACGACGCCGCGGGCGTGACGGCAGAATTCAACCGCAACGTGCTGCGCCATGTGAACCGGCTCATCGGGAGCGACTTCGACCTGGCCCAGTGGCAGCACCGTGCGTTTTTCAACCACGAAGCGTCGCGCATCGAGATGCACCTGGAGGCCATCGCCGATGCCGATGTGCGCTGGCCGGGGGGCGGGCGCACGTTTGTGCAGGGTGAGCGCATCCACACCGAAAACAGCTACAAATACCCGCTGCCCGTGTTCACAGACATGCTGGAACGCGCCGGTTTCAAAGAAGCCCAGGCGTGGACCGACGAGCGTGGATGGTTTGCCGTGGTGCACGCGCGGCCCTGATGGATTGACCAGAGCATCTGCCATGACCACCAACCCTGTCGATCTGCATGCCCGCTACACGGGCGTGCGCAACCGCTCGCGCGCTATTGCCGCCCCGTTGTCGGCCGAGGACTGCGCCGCGCAGTCCATGCCCGACGCCAGCCCCACCAAATGGCACCTGGCCCACACCACCTGGTTTTTTGAAACCTTTGTGCTGGAGCCCCACGAGCCGGGCTTTGCGCCGTGTCACCCCGCATTCCGTGTGCTGTTCAATTCCTACTACAACGGCGTGGGCGCCAAACACCCGCGCCCGCAGCGCGGCCTGCTCACCCGCCCGTCGCTGGATGAGGTGCTGGCCTACCGCGCCGATGTGGATGCGCGCATGGCGCGGCTGCTGCCCACGGTGCTGCACAGCGGCGCCGTGTGCACGCTCATCGAGCTGGGCCTGCAGCACGAGCAGCAGCACCAGGAGCTCATGCTGACCGACATCCTGCACCTGCTGTCGTGCAACCCGCTGTGGCCCGCGTACACGGCGGCACCTGCATCCACGGCCGCCACAGCGCACGCCGCAGCGCCCGCGCTTGAGTGGCTGCGGCATGAAGGTGGTGTGGTCGAGATCGGCCACGCGGGCGGCGGCTTTGCCTTCGACAACGAAGGCCCCCGCCACCGCGTGTACCTGCAGCCCTACACACTGGCCTCCCGCCTGGTCACCCAGGCTGAAGTGGCCGCCTTTGTTGCCGATGGCGGCTATGCCAACCCGGCGCTGTGGCTGGCCGAGGGGTGGGACTGGCGCACCGCCAACGCCCTGGCGCACCCGCTGTACTGGCAGCAGTGCGACGGCGCGTGGCGCACCTTCACGCTGGCCGGGTTGCAGCCCCTGGATGGCCATGCGCCGGCCGTGCACCTGTCTTACTACGAAGCCGATGCCTTTGCCCGCTGGGCCGGTGCGCGACTGCCCACCGAAGCGGAATGGGAGCATGCCGCGGCGCAGGATACCGCCCGGCAACTGCACCAGCTCTATGGCGCGGCCTGGCAATGGACGCAGTCGAGCTATGCGCCGTACCCCGGCTTTCGGGTGGCCGATGGCGCAGTGGGCGAATACAACGGCAAGTTCATGGTCAACCAGTACGTGCTGCGCGGCAGCTCCAGCGCCACGCCGACGGGGCATGAACGCCTGACCTACCGCAACTTCTTTCCGGCCACGGCGCGCTGGCAGTTCACCGGGCTGCGGCTGGCAAGGGATGTGTGAGCGGGAGCCTGAACGACAGCCCCCATCAGCAGCAGTGAATCAAAAAACATAGCTGCTGGCGCTTGACTGGTAAGCGCTGGAGCCCAAAAACACCTGAAGTTTGCAGCCGGCAGACGCCCTGCCTGCGGCGATTTCGCGGCTGTCATCCGGGGCGCTTAACATCGCAGCCGGGCCTGTGCGCTTCACCTGCGTGGCCTGCATTTTCAGCGACGCCGTCACCGCACCCATGCCCAGCCACCTTGTGCCTCCCCCATCATCCACCGAGCCGCCGGACCTTGCCGGTGGCCCCACCGCGGCCGTGCCCCCCGTGCCGCAAGGGTCCGCCCTGGAGGTGTTGCTCGCCTTCTTCAAGCTCGGGCTGACGTCGTTCGGCGGGCCGGTGGCGCACCTGGCGTACTTTCGCACCGAGTTTGTAGAGCGCAGGCGCTGGCTGAGCGACCCGGACTACAGCGACCTCGTGGCGCTGTGCCAGTTTCTGCCCGGCCCGGCCAGCAGCCAGGTGGGCGCGGCGCTGGGCCTGTTGCGGGCCGGGTGGCGCGGGGCGCTGGCGGCGTGGGCGGGTTTCACGCTGCCGTCTGCGGTGCTGCTGGTGCTGTTTGCGCTGGGGGTACGCAGTGGGCGGTGCAGGGCGCCTCAGGCGCGCTGCACGGGCTCAAGGTGGCGGCCGTGGCGGTGGTGGCGCAGGCGGTGCTGGGCATGGCCAGGTCGCTGTGTCCCGACAGGCTGCGTGCCGGGCTGGGCCGTGGCCGCTGCCCTGCTGGTGCTGGGCGTGCCCGGCACCTGGGGGCAGCTGGCCGCCATCGCGCTGGGGGCGTGGTGGGCTGGCGCATGTTGAACGTGGGCCCCCTGGCGCCTGCACAGCACCGGGGCTACGGCGTCAGCCGCCGCGCTGGGGCGGTACTGCTGGCGCTGTTTGCGCTGCTGCTGGCGGCGTTGTTGCTGTGGGCCTCGGTGGCCGACTCGATGGTGGCATCGGCCATGGCCGTGTTCTACCAGGCCGGGGCTTTGGTGTTTGGCGGCGGGCATGTGGTGTTGCCCCTGCTGCAGGCGGGCGTGGTGCCGCCGGGTTGGGTGGGCAACGACGCGTTTCTGGCCGGTTACGGCGCAGCGCAGGCCGTGCCGGGGCCCCTGTTCACCTACGCGGCCTACCTGGGCGCGGTGATGCCGCACCCGCTGGGCGGCTGGGGCGGGGCGGCGCTGATGCTGGGGGCGATATTTGTGCCCGCGCTGCTGCTGGTAGCGGGTGCACTGCCGTTCTGGGAGCTGCTGCGCCAGCGCCCCGCCGTGCAGCGGGCTGTGGGCGGCGTCAATGCTGCCGTGGTGGGTATTCTGGGTGCGGCGTTGTACGACCCGGTGTGGACCAGCGCCGTCCACTCCAGAACCGATTTCGCGCTGGCCCTGGCGGCGTTCGGGCTGCTGGTGCATGCCCGCTGGTCGCCCGTGTGGGTGGTGGGGCTGGCCGCCATGGCGGGGTGGTGGCTGGGGCGGTGATGAAGGCCAGTTGCCGCGGTGGGTAGCAACTGGCTTCGGCTTTACACCTTGTCGAGCGCCTGGGCCAGGTCGGCCAGCAGGTCATCGATGTGCTCGATGCCCACCGACAGGCGCACCATGCCTTCGCTCACGCCGGCCTTGGCCAGCTCTTCGGGGTTGAGCTGGCGGTGCGTGGTCGATGCCGGGTGCGTGGCCAGCGATTTGGCGTCGCCAATGTTCACCAGACGCGTGAAGAGCTGCAGCGCATCCAGGAAGCGCGCACCGGCCGCGCGCGGGTCGGCGTCGCTGTTCTTCACGCCAAAGCTCAGAATGCCGGATGCCTTGCCGCCCGACTGGCGCTGCACGAGTGCGTGGTCCGGGTGGTCGGGCAGGCCGGCGTAGCGCACCCATTCCACCTTGGAGTGCTTTTGCAGGTATTGGGCGATGGCCAGCGTGTTCTCGCAGATGCGGTCCATGCGCAGGGCCAGCGTCTCGATGCCCTGCAGGAGGAGGAAAGCACTTTGTGGTGACAGGGCGGCGCCGGTATTGCGCAGCGGCACCACGCGCGCGCGGCCGATGAAAGCGGCCGGGCCCAGGGCCTCGGTATAGACCACGCCGTGGTAGCTCACATCAGGCTCGTTCAGGCGCGGGAAGCGCGCCTTGTGCTCGGCCCACGGGAACTTGCCGCTGTCCACAATCGCGCCGCCCACGGTGTTGCCGTGGCCGCCCAGGTACTTGGTGAGCGAGTGCACCACGATGTCGGCGCCATGTTCGATGGGGCGCAGCAGGTAAGGGCTGGGCACGGTGTTGTCGACGATCAGCGGCACGCCATGGTCGTGCGCCACCTTGGCCAGCGCGGCGATGTCGGTCACGTTGCCCAGCGGGTTGCCAATGGACTCGATGAAGATCGCCTTGGTGCGCGCGTCGATGTGCTGCGCAAAGCTGGCCGGGTCGCGCGGGTCAGCAAAGCGCGTGGTGATGCCCTGCTGCGGCAGGGTGTGGGCAAACAGGTTGTAGGTGCCGCCGTAGAGAGTGCTGGCCGACACGATGTTGTCGCCCGCCTCGGCAATGGTCTGGATGGCATAGGTGATGGCCGCCATGCCCGAGGCCACGGCCAGCGCGGCGATGCCGCCTTCCAGTGCCGCTACGCGCTTTTCCAGCACGTCGGTGGTGGGGTTCATGATGCGGGTGTAGATGTTGCCCGGCACCTTCAGGTCGAACAAATCCGCGCCGTGCTGGGCGCTGTCAAACGCGTAGGCCACCGTCTGGTAGATGGGCACGGCCACGGACTTGGTGGTGGGGTCGGGGCTGTAGCCGGCGTGGACGGCCAGGGTTTCGATCTTCATGCGCTGAGGTCTCAGGGTTGAAGGAATGAACCCCGCCCCGTATTGAACATTGCAGGGCGGATGACGGCAGCCATTCTTGCACCCCGATGGTGCGCACGGGTCGAATCTTTGGCTATGTGCTTATGCGCGCCGTGCTGGCGGCATTGTTATGCCAAAATTTTGAGCCAAAATGGCCTCCAGCGCTTGATGGATAAGCGCCAGCAGCTATTATTTTGATAGTATATTGGCCGCTGGCCGGGTGCGGTAGAACTGCAGCGGCACGGTCTGCATGTCCCGGGCGTGCTGGTTGAGCACCGATTTTTTCATCTTGCCCACCACGTGCATCTCGCAGGGCTTGCAGTCAAAGCGCAACGTGAGTTTTTCCTTGCCGTTGATCAGCATCAGTGGCTCGGCCTTGATGGTGCCCTGCACGCCCGTCACGCCCTTGGCCTGCTTGGGGCACAGGCTCATCGAAAAGCGCACGCAGTGCTTGGTGATCATGAGGCTGACTTCGCCTTCTTCCTCGTGCGCCTCGTAGGCCGCATCGATCACCTTCACGCCGTGGCGCACGTAGAAGTCGTGGGCCTTGTGGTTGAACACGTTGCCCAGGAACGAGAGCGTGTCTTCGGGGTAGGGCGCAGGCGGCTCCACCGGCGTGGCGCGCGGCAGACGGGCAAAGTTGCGGGCGCGGTTGGCCTCCAGGTCGGCCACGGCATCGCGCCGCAGCGCGTTGACCACCGAGGCGGGCACAAACCACGGCTGCGACAGCTGCAGCGCAATGTCATGCACCGCAAACACCGTCGCGCCAAAGCGGCCGAGCTGCTCGCGCAGGCTGGCTTCGGCCTTGGCGGCGTCGGTCGCAACCTGATGCGGCTGCTGCACGGAGGCAGAGCCCACATTGCCGTCTTCGTCGGTCAGCAGCAGGCGAAAGCCGTTGGGGGTTTCGCTCAGGTGGGCCCACAGGCCGATGCGGCGGTCGCTAGACTTTTTCTCCAGCGTGCGCACCCAGTCCATGTCGCGGTTGCGGTTGACTTCGGTGCCCTTGCGCAGGTCCTTGAAGCTCTCCATCGGGTCTTTGGGGTACACGCGCCATTGCGTGATGAGCTTGCCCACGCTGTGCGCCGACACGGGCTCGGCCACGTTGATGGCCATGCCCACCAGCTCCTTGTGCAGGTCGTAGTAGCACAGGCCGTCGCCGTTGTGCAGCACCGTGCTGGGGTCGCTCACTTCCAGCTCCACAAAGTCGGGGCCTACCTTGGTCACCCAGCCGATGGCCTGGCCGGGGTTCTTGGGGGTGTCGAAGGCGCCAATGTCTTCCTTGCGGCCGGTCACGAAGTAGTCGGTGAACTCGCGGTTGAAGTTCTGCAGCGGGTCGGGCGTGAAGGTGAAGGTGGTGCGCCCGCTGGATGAGCGGCCGAGGGGCCGGCCCTGGGCCTCACGCTCTTCGATGATTTCGTCGAGCAGCGTGCGGTAGTGGGCCGTGATGTTCTTCACGTAGCCCATGTCCTTGTAGCGCCCCTCGATCTTGAAGCTGCGCACGCCCGCATCGATGAGGGCGCGCAGGTTGTCGCTCTGGTTGTTGTCCTTCATGGAGAGCACATGCTTGTCGTGTGCGATGAAGCGGCCCTGCGCGTCCGTCACCTGGTAGGGCAGGCGGCAGGCCTGGCTGCAGTCGCCGCGGTTGGCGCTGCGGCCCGTTTGTGCATGGCTGATGTTGCACTGCCCGCTGTAGGCCACGCACAGCGCGCCGTGGATGAAGAACTCGATGTTGGCGCGCCCCGGCGCATCCACCGGCCCCAAGGCCTTGTGCACGGCAGCGACCTGTTGCACCGTGAGCTCACGCGCCAGCACGATCTGCGAGAGGCCGGCGTCCTGCAGAAAGCGCGCCTTCTCGGGCGTGCGGATGTCGGTCTGTGTGCTGGCGTGCAGCTGGATGGGGGGCAGGTCGATTTCCAAGAGGCCCATGTCCTGGATGATGAGCGCGTCCGCGCCCGCCTCGTACACCTGCCAGGCCATCTGGCGCGCGGCCTCCAGCTCGTCGTCGCGCAGGATGGTGTTGAGCGTGATGAAGATGCGGCTGTTGAAGCGGTGCGCGTGCCTGACCAGGCGTTCGATGTCCCGGATGTCGTTGCCCGCGCTGGCGCGCGCGCCAAAGGCCGGGCCGCCGATGTAGACGGCATCGGCGCCGTGGTTGATGGCTTCGATGCCAATGTTGGCGTCGCGCGCAGGCGAGAGCAGTTCGAGCTGGTGGGGCAAAAGGGACATGGGCCCGGATTATCCCAGTGTGCCCGCCGCTGCGGGCGGGGCGCTTTGCATTAGCCGGATTAATGAATTGGCAAATTGCTAAGTTCGCTTAGCGGTTGGCGCCAAATCGCCGTCGGGCTGGCTAGGATGCGGGGCCTGTTGCACGCTCTCGCCGTGCACAGCCGTTTTGATCGACCCCTGGAGACCTCTCATCGTGTTGCGCCTCGCTTCTTCACCCGCTTTTCCCCTGTCTGCCGTGGCCCTGGTGGCCTGCTCTCTGGCCACCGCCAGTGCGTTTGCCCAGGACGTGCAAACCGTCAAGATCGCCCACGCGGGCCCCGTTTCGGGCGGCATTGCCCACATCGGCAAGGACACCGAAAACGGTGTGCGCCTGGCCATTGACGACCTGAACGCCCAGAACCTCGTCATCGGCGGCAAGAAGATCAAATTTGAAATTGCGGCCGAAGACGATGCGGGCGACCCGCGCCAGGCCACCGCCGTGGCCCAGAAGCTGTGCGACCAGAAGGTTGCGGGCGTGGTGGGCCACCTGCAGTCGGGCACGTCCATCCCCGCATCGGCCATCTATGCCAAGTGCGACCTGCCCCACATCACGGCCTCGGCCTCCAACCCCGACCTGACCAAACCCGGCCACAAGACCACTTTCCGCCTGATCGCCAACGACAACGCGCTGGGTGCGGCGCTGGCGCTGTTTGGTGCCGACCACCAGAAGCTGAAAAGCGTTGCCATCATCGACGACCGCACGGCCTACGGCCAGGGCGTGGCCTCGGTCTTCAAGGCCACGGCGCTGCAAAAGGGCCTGAAGGTGGTGGGCGAGGAGTTCACCAACGACAAGGCCACCGATTTCATGGCCATCCTGACGTCCATCAAGAACAAGAAGCCTGACGCGATCTTCTACGGCGGCCTGGACGCGCAAGCCGGCCCCATGCTGCGCCAGATGGAGCAGCTGGGCCTGGGCAACGTGAAGTACTTTGGCGGTGACGCACTGTGCACCGAAAAGCTGCCCGAGCTGTCGGGCAAAACCCCCGCGCTCAAGAACGTGACCTGCGCCACCGGTGGTGCGTCGGTGGACAAGATGCAGGGCGGCGCAGACTGGAAGAAGCGCTACGACGCCAAGTTTCCCGGCCAGTTCCAGATCTATAGCCCCTACGCCTATGACGCCGCCATGGTGCTGGCCGACGCCATGAAGCGCGCCAACTCGGTGGACCCCAAAGTCTTCGCGCCCTTTATCGCCAAGACCGAATACAAGGGCGTGACCGCCAACATCGCCTTTACCGCCAAGGGCGAGCTGACAGCCCCCGCCGTGACGCTCTATACCTTCAAGGACGGCAGCCGCGTGGCGCTGAACTGACGCCTGCAGCGCTTGCGCTGAGTTGGACGGCCGCCCTGTGCGGCCGTTTTTGCGTGCGCGCTTTGGCTTTACAGTCAGGCCCCTGTGCAAGATTGCAGGCGGGCCATCGGTGTCCGCCAAGGAGCCAAGGTATGCGCGCAATGCTGGGATTGGTCGGGCTGGTGGTGGTACTGGCGGTGGTGGGCTTGCTTGCCAAGAAGCAGACGTCCGCCACGCGCACGCCGGTGCCGTCGCTGCAGACGGCGCCCGGCGCTGTGGCGCCTGCGTCGGCACCGACGGTGCGCGACCAGAGCCAGCAGATCCAGCAGCAGGTGAAGCAACAGGTGGAAGGCCTGCTGCAGCAGACCCGGCCCATGCCGGATGAAGAAAAATAAGCCAAATCGGCCTCTGGCGCTTATCCAGAAAGCGCGAGTAGCTATTAAATAAGTAGCAATGACGCTGGACAACGACACGCACTGGATGCGCCTGGCCCTGGCCGAGGCGCAAGCCGCCACCCGCGCTGGTGAGGTGCCCGTGGGCGCCATCGTGGTCAAGGACGGCCAGGTCATCGCCACCGGCCGCAATGCCCCTGTGGAGGGCCACGACCCCACGGCCCATGCCGAGATCGTGGCCCTGCGCGCAGCGGCGCAGCGCCTGGGCAACTACCGGCTGGACGGCTGCAGCCTGTATGTGACGCTAGAGCCCTGTGCCATGTGCAGCGGCGCCATGCTGCATGCCCGGCTCGCGCGCGTGGTGTACGGCGCGGCCGACCCCAAGACGGGCGCGGCGGGTTCGGTGCTCAACCTGTTTGGCCATTCCGAAATCAACCACCAGACCGAAGTGCTGGGCGGTGTGCTGGCCGACGAATGTGGCAGCCTGCTGAGCCGCTTTTTTCGGCAACGCCGGCAACAGCAGCGCACCGAGGCCCTGGCCCGCCACCCGCTGCGCGACGACGCCTTGCGCACGCCCGATGCAGCGTTTGCCCACCTGCCCGGCTACCCCTGGGCGCCCCGTTACCTCAGCGACCTGCCCAGCCTGGCGGGCCTGCGGCTGCATTACCTGGACGAAGGCCCCCGCGATGCGCCGCGCACCTGGCTGTGCCTGCACGGCAACCCGGCCTGGAGCTACCTCTACCGCCGCATGCTGCCCACGTTTCTTGCCGCAGGCGACCGCGTGGTCGCGCCCGACCTGATCGGCTTTGGCAAAAGCGACAAGCCCAAAAAGGAGGGCGCCCACCAGTTCGACTGGCACCGCCAGGTGCTGCTGGAGCTGATTGAGCGGCTGGACCTGCGCAATGTCGTGCTGGTGGTGCAGGACTGGGGTGGCATCCTGGGCCTGACGCTGCCCATGTCGATGCCCGAGCGCTTCGACGGACTGCTGGTGATGAACACCCTGCTGGCCACGGGCGCTGCGCCCTTGCCTCAGGGCTTTGTGGACTGGCGCGCCATGTGCCGTGACAAGCCGCTATACGGGGTAGGGCGCCTGCTGGCACGTGGCAATCCGCACCTGAGCGCCGCCGAATGTGCCGCGTACGACGCGCCCTTCCCGGACAAAGGCTACCGCGCTGCGCTGCGTGCTTTCCCCGAACGTGTCCCTGCCGCGCTGGATGACCCTGGCGCGGTGCTGTCGCGTGCAGCCCGCGATTTCTGGCAGCACCAGTGGCAGGGCCGCAGCCTGATGGTGGTGGGCGCGCAAGACCCGGTGCTGGGCCTGCCCACCATGCAGGCGCTGCAACAGTGCATCCAAGGCTGCCCCGCGCCTGTCGTGCTGCCCCGCGCCGGCCACTTTGTGCAGGAGCATGGCGAGGCCATTGCCGCACAGGCTGTGGAATACTTCGCGCACTGACTTGCCCGGCGGCACCCTCTGCTGCCCGGCTTTCCCCCCTGTTTACGGAGGAGGCCCCTCGGCGGGCCTGAGCGCTTTGCACGACCACCACGATCACGACCCTTCGCATTGCGGCCACGACCATGGTCCCAGGCACATCTACATTTACTCCCCGGCCAGTGCCATCCGCGACAAGGCCGCCTTCAAGCGCGGCATTGCGCGCCTGAAGGCCCTGGGCCACGAGGTAGAGGTGGACCCCGATGCGCAGGCCGTGCACACCCGTTTTGCGGGCGATGACGCCACACGCCTGGCGGCCATCCACCGGGCTGCGGCCAGTGGTGCCGACGTGGCGCTGATCACGCGCGGCGCCTATGGGCTCACGCGCATCCTGCCCGGCATCCGCTACAAGGCCGTGGCCAAGGCGATCGAGCGCGGCATGAAATTTGTGGGTCTGAGCGATTTCACGGCGTTTCAGACCGCAGTGCTGGCCCAGACCGGCGCCACCACCTGGGCCGGGCCCGCACTGATCAGCGACTTTGGCGTGGAAGGCGAGCCCGACGACATCATGATGGCCTGCTTTGACGACCTGCTGACCGGCCACGGCGAAGGCACAGGCTGGCGCATGAACAAGGAGCAGCCTCATGCGGTGACTGGCAAACCTGCCGTGCCGGACGTGTATGTGAAAAACGCCACGCTGTGGGGCGGCAACCTCGCCGTGCTGACCGGGCTGGTGGGAACGCCTTACTTTCCGCAGGTCAAGGGCGGCATCCTTTTTGTGGAGGACGTGAGCGAGCACCCTTACCGCATCGAGCGCATGCTCACGCAACTGCTGCACGCCGGGGTGTTGGCGCAGCAAAAGGCGGTGGTGCTGGGGCAGTTCACCGGCTACCGGCTGGCTCCGCACGACAAGGGCTTCAAGCTGCAGTCGGTGGTGGACTGGCTGCGCACCCAGATCAAGGCGCCCGTGCTGACCAACCTGCCGTTCGGGCATGTGCAGACCAAGGTGCTGCTGCCGGTGGGCGCCACGGTGTCGCTGTCGGTGGAAGAACGGGATGCGCTGATTTACTGGGGCCACCAGCACTGAGGTCTTGCCAGCACCCGCCGCAGTGCAGGTGTCGCGCCGCGTCAGGGCCGGATGTGGTGCGCCAGTGCCGGGCGCGGCGCGCGGGGCAGTTGCCCCTGGAACAGCAGTGTGACTTCGTCCATCACCCGTTGGGCAGCGGGTTCACCGCGCAGCGGCACCAGCATGCTGAACAGGTCGGAGCGCAGGTACCACAGGGCCTCGATGTCGGCCGCATAGCGCAGCCGCATGTTCATGCGCGCCACTTCACAGCCGGTGATGCCAGCCAGGCTTTGCAGCATGGCGCGCCGGATGTCCTCCATCCCCGGGTGGCGCACCCACGCCGTCGACGACGGTTTGTCGCGGCCAAGCAGGTCGTGCAGGCTGTTGCGGAGGTTGGGCTTGATCCAGCGCATGAGGGGGCGGGCAATGCGTTTGCGTAGCAGGGTCGGACAAAGTAAGCGGGAGCGAGGCGCAGCGCAAGGGCCGTGCTCCTGTTTTTGCGCAAAGACAACAGACGGGGCCGGATTGTTGCCAACTATTACCGGTTCTACGCAGGCAGTGTTCAATGGCATCTTCCACCCGTTCAGGCTCGTGGCAATTTGAAAGATGCACGGCGCGGGCGCTTGCACTAAACTGGTTCACATGATGTTACCAATGGCCCGTCGTTCATGAGTGTGTTGTCGACCATGGTCTTTGCGGACATCTCGGGCAGCACGGCACTGTATGAGGCACTGGGCAACGAGCGGGCCACCGAAGCCGTCACCGAGGTCACACAGTGGATCGGGGACACCGTGGAGTCGCACGGCGGGCGCGTGGTCAAGAAGCTGGGCGACGGCGTGCTGGGTGTCTTTGGCGATGCCTCCAGTGCGGTCTCGGCCATGGCGACCATGCTGCGCCAGCACCAGTCCCGGCAGGACCGTTGGCCGCAGCCCTTGCGCATGGACATCCGGGTAGGGGTGGCCAGCGGTGAAGTGGTGGATGTGGATGGCGATTGTTATGGCGATGCCGTCAATGTCGCGTCCAGGCTGTGCGAACGTGCCGGCCCCGCCGAAATCTGGGCCACCGAGACCACGGTGCTGCTGGCGGGCACAGCGCCCGACGTGTGGTACCGCAAGCTCGGCATGATGGATATCCGTGGCAAGGCCGAGCTGCTGATGCTCTACCACGTGGAGTGGCGCGAGGACGAAGCGCCCGACTCCCTCACCATGCAGGCCGCCCTGGTCAGCAACTTTGCGCCGGCGGATTCCATCCTGGGGCAGATCCAGTTTTCATGGCACGAGGTGGACCGCACCTTCACCTCAGCAGATGCCCCGGTGATGGTGGGCCGTGCCCAGCACGCCCAGCTGTGCATCAACGACCCCCGTGTATCGCGCCTGCATGCCCGCATCGACTGGCGCAACAGCGGCTTCGTGCTGACGGACATGAGCAGTTTCGGCACCTGGGTGCGGTTCGAAGGCAGCGAATCGCCCGTGCGCCTGCGGCGCGATGCCTGCATCCTGCATGGCGCAGGGCACATTGCGCTGGGCGTATCGTTCAGCGAACCCAGTGCGCCGGTCATGAGCTTTCATGTGGCAGACGGCAGTGTGCACCTGAGCTGAATGCACGCGGCTGGCGGCCTGCGTGGCGTGGCGCCTGTGCAGGGTGGCCTGTCACGGGCGTGCATTTGCCACCCACAAATTCCCCACAGCAATACCAATACCAATACCAACGGCAGGAGACAAGATATATGGCATGGATGAAACGCACAGCCCTGGGCCTGGTGGCTGCGGCGCTGCTGGCAGGCGCCGGCGCCGCAGTGTATGTGCAGCGCAGTTTTGCGCAGCTTGACGGCTCGATTGCGGTGGCGGGGCTGGGCAATGCCGTGCAGGTGCGGCGTGACGGCGCCGATGTGACGCATATCCGCGCCCAGAGCCCACAGGACGCCTGGTTTTCCATGGGCTACGTGCATGCGCAGGAGCGCACCTGGCAGCTGGAGTTCAACCGCCGCGTGATGCATGGCCAGCTGTCCGAAGTCTTTGGCCCCGCCACGGTGGAAACCGACAAGCTCATGCGCAGCCTCGACATCATGGGTGCGGCCCGGCGCCAGTACGCCGGTTTGCCGCTGTATGCCCGGGAGGCATTGCAAGCCTACAGCCGGGGCATTCAGGCCTTCCACAACAATCGCCCGCAGGCCTTGCCACCGGAGTTCCATGTGCTGGGCGTAAAGCCCGGGGGCGCGCAAGGCGCCGTGTGGGAGCCCGAAGACAGCGTGGGCTGGGCGCTCATGATGGCGCTGGACCTGGGCGGCAACTGGGGCAACGAGTTTGCAAGGCTGTCCGTGGCCAGAACGCTGGACACCGAGCGTCTCTGGCAGCTGATGCCACCGTACCCGGGCGAGCCACCGGCAGCCTCTGCCGATCTTGCGGCGTTGTACCGCCAGCTGGGCGTGTTTCGCGCCGGCGGTGCCGTCCCTGTGGCTGCGGCATTGCCGCCAGAGCGGCACGAAGGGCCGCTGTCGCGCCAGATCAGCGCGGGCATGCTGGCCTGGGCTGATGAGCTGACCCGCAACGCTGGCACCAACGAAGGCAAGGGCAGCAACAACTGGGTGCTGGCTGGCACGCGCACCGTGAGTGGCAAGCCCCTGCTGGCCAACGACCCGCACCTGGGCCTTTCGGCACCGGCCATCTGGTACTTCGCGGGCATGCAGGCGCCGGCCGGGCAGGCGTCAGACGGTACCCCCATTGCGGCCATTGATGTGGTGGGCGCCACCCTGCCGGGTCTGCCGTTCGTGGTGCTGGGCCGCACCAACCGTGTGGCCTGGGGCTTTACGAACACCGGGCCCGACGTGCAGGACCTCTACCTCGAACAGATCAACCCCGCAGACCCTTCGCAGTACCGCACGCCGCAAGGGTGGGCGCCGTTCATGGTCCGCGAAGAAACCATCCGCATCAAGGGCGCCCCCGATCTGGAGCTGAAACTGCGCAGCACCCGGCACGGGCCCGTGCTCAGCGACGTGCAAAAGGTGCACGCCGAGGTGCTGGACCTGGGCAAGTACGTGCTGGCGCTGCGCTGGAGCGCGCTGGATGCGGACAACCAGACGGTGCTGGCGGGCTTGCAGACCAACCAGGCCCAATCGGTGGATGAGCTCTTTGAGGGGCTGTCGCACTACCACTCGCCCATGCAAAGCGTGGTGGCGGCCGATGACCAGGGCCGCATCCGCTTCAAGGCCGTGGGGCGCGTGCCGCTGCGCGATCCCGCCAATGACATTCGCGGCGTGGCCCCATCGCCCGGCTGGGATGCGCGCTACGACTGGACAGGCTGGCTGCCCTATGCACAGACGCCAGAGGACGATGGCGCCAAAGGCTGGGTGGCTACTGCCAACCAGCGCATTACGGCGCCAGACTACACCCACTACCTGACGCAGGATTGGGCGTTGCCCTACCGCTACGAGCGCATTGAGCAGCTGATCGGCGCGACCGAGAAGCACGACGCGAACAGCATGCAGACCATCCATAGCGACGTGACATCGCTGGCCACGCGCCGCCTGTTGCCGCATCTGCTGCAGGCGCAGTCCACGCACCCGCTCGCCGCAGCCGCGCAGGTGCAGCTCAAGGGATTTGACGGGGTCATGGATGCCAACGCGGCCGCGCCACTGGTGTTTGCGGCCTGGACGGATGAACTGGCCCGCGGCCTGATCATCCCGCGCATCGGCGAAGACCGGTTTGCCGCCACCTATGGCAAGCGCGACTACCGCGCCGGCATCGAACGCATGCTGGAGCGTAACGACCCGTGGTGGTGCCAGCCCACGACCTGCGCCGAGCAATCGGCGGCCGCCCTGGGCCGCGCGCTGGACCGTCTGCAGGCCGCCTACGGCGCCGACCCGGCGCAATGGCGTTGGGGCGCGGCGCACCCGGCGCTCAGCGCGCACCGGCCTTTTGGCAATGTGGCCGCACTGGCCCGGTATTTTGATGTGAGCGTGCCATCGCACGGCGACTCGTACACGGTGAACGTGGGCCAGTACAACGCGGGCGAGGCCAAGGGCACGTTTGTGAACCGGCATGCGGCATCGCTGCGCGCGGTGTATGACCTGGCAGACCTGGAGCAGTCCCGCTTCATCTACCAGACCGGGCAAAGTGGCCTGGTGTTCTCGCCCCGCTATCGCGACATGAGCAGCGCCTGGGCGCAGACCGGCTACCGTGCCCTGCAGCGCAGCCCCGCCAACTGGGTGCACCAGTTGACGCTGGCGCCCGCTGCCAAGTAACCCACCTCTTTTGAATGTCAGGACATTTATGCAGTTCGTTCCATTGATGGAAGTGACGCGGGGTGGCATGGTCGAATGCCAGCACTGGGGTGCGGTGGCGGTTGTCAACCGCGATGGGCGGGTACTGGCCCGGGTGGGCGACCCGTATGCGGTCACGTTCACGCGCTCGACGATCAAGGCATTTCAGGCGCTGCCGTTCATGCAGTCGGGTGGCGCCCGTGCACTGGGCTGGGGCCCGGCAGACCTGGCGCTGCTGTGCGCCAGCCACAACGGAGAGCCCATGCATGTGGAGCAGGTCGACCACATGCTGGGCACCGTCAATCTCACCTACAAGGCCTTGCGCTGCGGCTGCCACGTGCCGATGTTTGCCGCACTGGGGCTGCCCGGCCTGCAGTTGCCCGCAGGCTTTGTGGCCGATGAGCGCCACAACAATTGCAGTGGCAAGCACGCAGGGTTTGTGGCGCACTGCGTGCAGCAGGGGTGGCCGCTGGAGGATCACTTGGCGCCAGGCCATCCCTTGCAGACTGCAGTGCGTGAAAGGGTTGCGCATGCCGTGGGGCTGGAGCCGGAGCAGATGGCTATGGGCACCGACGGTTGCTCGGCCCCCAACTACGCGATGCCGCTGGCCCACCTGGCCCGGGGGTACGCCCGGCTGGCGGGTGGCGCGCCCGACACCGATCTGCACGAGAGCCTGACGGCGCTGGCCGATGCGATGGTGGCCCGCCCCGAGCTGGGCTCTGGCACCGGCCGCCACGACCAGGACTTCATGCGCATCGGCCGGGGCGACTGGGTCTCCAAGACGGGCGCTGACGGCGTTCAGACCGTGGGCAGCCGAAGCCGCGGCGAAGCATTCGCCCTCAAGATCATGGATGGCAACATGGTGGCGCAGGTGGCTGCTGCGGTCGAGGTGATGGACCAACTTGGCTGGCTGGACGACGCGCAGCGCGATGCCCTGGCGCCGCGCCGGTCTGCGCGCATCATCAACGCCCGGGGCATCGAGGTGGGCGGGCGCAGGCCCGTGTTCCGGCTGAAGACGGCCTGACGCGCCGCGCCATCTCCCCGGTATCCCGGTGGAAGTTGTGGGACTCAAATTTCAAGTACAAAGTGCCTGAAGCGCTTTATGGATAAGCGCTGGCAGCTACAAATAATGTAGCAAACGGTTCCGTGTCAGGCAGCACGTACACCACGCCCTGGGTCTGCCCGAAGACAGGGGCGATGAGCTGGTCGTAGAACGCCTCGGGCGCGTTCACGCAGCCGTAGCTGATGCGCTTGTCCCGCACGCCCGGGCTTGCAAGCCGCTGCAGGCGGCGTTCTGCGGCATGCACGCTGCGAACGCGGTGCAGCGAGACAGCCGATTCGTAGTCGATCCACACAATGTCTTCACCGCGCAGGTTGCGGCCGGGCTCCGTCACAAACCGGCCAGCGGGCGTGGTGCGCTCTTCCGGGCGAATGTGCGACAGCGGCCGCTGCCCGATGTCCGGCGCAGACCGGTCACCCAGCGCAGCGCCCAGCAGCACCGGCGCACTGCCCAGCCATTGCGCCCGCGCCGAGAACACATGGATGCGGGCCGCAGGCTTGTCGATCACGGCAAAAGGCATGCTTTGGTGGTCGCCCGTTCCGACGGCCCAGCGCACCAGCTTGCGGGCCGTGGGCGAGGCGTCCTGTGGCAGCGCCAGGGCGCACACCGGTGTCATCAGCGCCAATGCCGCTGCGCTCAAGGCGACACGGCGGTTTACGGTCCTGCAAAGCATGTATGTCTTCATCCATGGGGCCGTGCCCCCTGCACAGCCGTTGAAACCTGCACCACGCCAGGCCAGAGCACCGGGCGTGTCTCGATCGGGGCAGGGCGCCGGGAGTGAATCAGGGGGCTTCCTTCGGCAGCCAATGACCCCAATAATGCCTGCACCCGCGACTCTTGCGAAGCCATGCGCTTCGGATTGCCATGTTTGAACGCCTCCGCAAAGCACTTGGTACGTCTGGCAACACGGGGCCGGTTCCGGGGCGGCCCGTCTCCAACCGCGACGTTGCCCGATGGGCGGCCGATCAGCGGCTCGCCATTGTGACGCACCCCACCGAAGGGCACTTCGACCTGGGCGGAGATCTCCATGGTCACCCCTGGCGGCTCGAATGTGGTGTGCCCACACGCGACTACGTGCACGGGCTGGAGCTCACGGGGCGGGCCGATGTGGGCGCCGACATGGACGCTGCCGTCATGGTCATCAACCGGCCCTTGCAGGATACGCTGGAGAGCACGGCCTACGACGCCATCACCGACACGCTGCAGACCACGGTGGACTCCAGCCTGCCGGAGGAGATGCGCTGGCTTGCGATGTACGAGGAGATGGTGTGGCCGGGCTTGCCCGCATCGTTCCGGGAACACTTTGCGGTGGTGGCTGAGCGCATCGAGTTCGCGCAGCGCTGGATTCATGCTCCGGTGGTTTCGCAACTGCTCAATGCCGTGGAGGGTGAGGGCGCCACGGAACGCGCACGTGCACCGCTGGTGCTGATGCTGGTGCGCGGCCGGGTCTACCTGCGCATGGAGCACGCCGAGCGCAGCCTGGCCGAAATTGCACATGCCAGGCAGCTGCTGCTGGTGGCAGGGCAAGCCGCCTTGCAGAACCTGCCACCGATGTCAGTGGCAGGGCCGGACGACGGGTCGGCGCATTAGCGCCGACTTGCTTGCTGGCGCAGGGGTCACCCGCCCCGGCGCTTTTCAGGAGCCGCGTGTGACGGGCACGCTGGCATCGCGGCCGTAGGTGCTGTACTTGCCCAGCTCCCACTTGGCAATGGCGTTGCGGTGCACTTCGTCCGGGCCGTCGGCAAAGCGCAGGGTGCGCGCACCGGCGTAGGCGTAGGCCAGCGGGAAGTCATCGCACATGCCGCCGCCGCCGTGCACCTGCATGGCCCAGTCGATCACCTGGCAGGCCATGCTGGGGGCCACCACCTTGATCATGGCGATCTCGGTCTTGGCGACCTTGTTGCCCGCCACGTCCATCAGCCAGGCCGCCTTGAGCGTGAGCAGGCGGGCCATGTCGATCTTGCAGCGGGCTTCGGCAATGCGCTCTTGCGTTACCGTCTGCTGCGCCACCGTCTTGCCGAAGGCCACGCGCGACGAAGCACGCTTGCACATCAGCTCCAGCGCACGCTCGGCCAGTCCGATGAGGCGCATGCAGTGGTGGATGCGGCCGGGGCCCAGGCGCCCTTGGGCAATCTCGAAACCGCGGCCTTCGCCCAGCAGGATGTTGGAGACGGGCACGCGCACGTTCTCGAACGTCATCTCCACATGGCCGTGGGGTGCGTCGTCATAGCCCATCACGTTCAGCGGGCGGATGATGGTGATGCCCTTGGCGTCGGCAGGCACCAGCACCATGCTCTGTTGCGAGTGCTTGGGCGCGTCAGGGTCCGTCTTGCCCATGGTGACGAACACCGCACAGCGCGGGTCGGCCGCGCCCGAGATCCACCACTTGCGGCCGTTGATGACGTACTCGTCGCCTTCCCGCGTAATCCGGGTTTCGATGTTGGTCGCGTCGCTCGATGCCACATCGGGCTCGGTCATCGCAAAGGCCGAGCGGATCCTGCCTTCGAGCAGCGGCTTGAGCCAGCGGGCCTTGTTGGCCTCGTCGCCGTAGCGGGCGATGGTTTCCATGTTGCCCGTGTCGGGGGCAGAGCAGTTGAACACCTCGCTGGCCCACTGCACGCGGCCCATGATCTCGGCCAGGGGTGCGTATTCCTGGTTGGTCAGGCCCGCGCCTTCGTAGCCCGAGGCGGCTGCGCTGTCCACCGGCAGGAACAGGTTCCACAGGCCAGCAGCCTGCGCCTTGGGCTTGAGGTTCTCGATGGTGTTCAGCGCGCTCCAGCGCTTGCCGGCCACCGTGTTGGCGGCCAGCTCGTCCTTGTACGCGGTTTCGCTCGGATAAATGTGGTCATCCATGAACTGGAGCAGCTTGGCCTGCAGTTCCTTGGTTTTGGGCGAGTAGTCAAAGTCCATGGGTTTCTTCTCCGTTGGTAATCGTGGGGCGGCGCTGGGGGGGCGTCGCGTGTTCAGCCGCGCTGCGCGAACGACCAGGCCAGTTCGGCCATGGGCCGTGCGGTGTCGCCAGAGGCTTTCGCCTGGGCGCTGGACGCTGTGCCGGCCTCCACGCGCTTGGCAATGCCTTGCAGGATGGCGGCGATGCGGAACATGTTGTAGGCGAGGTAGAAGTTCCAGTCCGCCCGCAGGGCGTCGGGCGTGGCGATGCCGGTGCGCTCGCAGTAGCGGCGGATGTAGGTGTCTTCGTCGGGAATGCCGAGCACGCCCAGGTCCAGCCCCGCAATGCCGCGCCCCAGCGAGGCAGGAATGTGCCAGCTCATGCAGTGGTAGCTGAAATCCGCCAGCGGGTGGCCCAGCGTGGAAAGCTCCCAGTCCAGCACGGCAATCACGCGGGGCTCGGTGGGGTGGAACATCAGGTTGTCCAGGCGGTAGTCGCCGTGCACGATGGACACATGGCCCTCGTCCCGCGCGCTCGCGGGCATGTGGGCGGGCAACCACTCCATGAGGCGGTCCATCTCTTCGATGGGCTGTGTGATGGAGGCCACGTATTGCTTGCTCCAGCGGCCGATCTGGCGGTCAAAGTAGTTGCCGGGCTTGCCGTAGCTGGCCAGGCCCCGGTCTGCAAACTTGACCGTGTGCAGCGCTGCGATCACGCGGTTCATCTCGTTATAGATGTCCCCGCGTTCAGCGGGCGTCATGCCGGGCAGGGATTGGTCCCACAGCACGCGGCCCTGCATGCACTCCATCACATAGAAGGCACGGCCAATGATGGATTCGTCTTCGCACAGCACAAACATGCGCGGCACGGGCACGTCGGTGCCGTACAGGCCGCTCATCACGGCAAATTCGCGTTCAATGGCATGCGCCGAGGGCAGCAGCTTGGCCACCGGCCCGGGTTTGGAGCGCATCACATAACTGGCACCGGGCGTGATGAGCTTGTAGGTGGGGTTGGACTGCCCGCCCTTGAACATCTCCACCGTCAAGGGGCCCGTGAACCCTTTCATGTTCCGGGTGAGCCAGTTCGTCAGCGCGTCGATGTCAAAGGCGTGCTGATCGGAAACAGGGCGGGTGCCGACGAAATGGTCAAAGTTGCTCATGAAGGATCGGAAAGTTTCATTCAGTCAGTTGTCGGATTCGGCAATGCGCATGAGCGCTTCACGGTCGCGCACCACCAGGCCGCCCGGCTCGATGCGGATGGCGTCCTCCCGCTCCATGGCCTTGAGTTCCTGGTTCACCCGCTGGCGCGATGCGCCCAGCAGCTGTGCCAGTTCTTCCTGTGCCAGCTGCAGGCCAATGCGCATCTCGCTGCCGTCGGACAGGCTGGGAACGCCATAGCTGCGCACCAGGTGCACCAACTGCTTGGCAAGGCGCGAGCGCAAGGGCAGCGTATTGAGGTCTTCCACCAGCCCGAACAGCTGACGGAT
This sequence comes from Acidovorax sp. NO-1, assembly GCF_000238595.1. Taxonomy (GTDB): domain Bacteria; phylum Pseudomonadota; class Gammaproteobacteria; order Burkholderiales; family Burkholderiaceae_C; genus Acidovorax. The sequence goes on from NZ_AGTS01000063.1 coordinate 74,963, forward strand.
GCGCCGCGCATGCAGGCGCAACATGGCTTCGTACAGCTCGGTATGCGCGGCCAGGATCTTCTTGAAATCGGCCTTGGCCACACAGAGGATGGTGGTGTCGCCATGCGCGTAGGCGTCGTGCGTGCGCCGGTCCCCGTCGAAGATCGCCACGTCGCCAAACCAGATGCCCGGCTCCACATAGGTCAGCGTGATCTGCTTGCCCGAGATGGAGGTGGAGCTCACCCGCACCGCGCCGCGCGCACACGCAATCCACTCCTCGGGCGGATCTCCACGTGCGGCAATCAGTCCGCCGTCCTTGAAGCGTTTGACGTAGGCACATCTGAGGATGTCGTGGCGTAGAGAGGGAGAGAGAGATGAAAACCAGCGACCGGAGTTGATCGCTTCACGTTCTTCGATAGTAAGAATCGGGTCGTCCATGGCCTGTCTTTTGCGTGACTTGAAACCGGTCCATTGTCGCGTCAGGGACCTCGGCGCTACGTCAGGGTTGTCACCTGCGTGTCTGTGCGTAGGCCATAAAAGAACCCCCGGGGCTGGGGTCAGCGGGCCGGGGGTGCTTGTTGGGCGTGGTCGAGGCGCTAATCGTAGCGGGGCACGCGTTTTTCAAGGAAAGCCGAAATGCCCGCCCCACCGTTGGCGTGGTGCAGGTTCTTCACAAAGTGGTCCCGCTCGTGCGCCAGGTGGTGAGTGAGCTGGGCGTGGGGTGCTTCGTTCAGCAGCTCCTTGATGCTGGCCAGGGCGTTGGGCGCGCGCGCATTGAGCTGCTCGGCCAGCGCCAGGGCGGCATCCAGCGCATTGCCGCTTTCTGCAATGCGGTTGACCACGCCGAGCGCGTGCAGGCGTTCTGCGCCGATGCGGTCGCCACACATCAGGATCTCGGTGGCCACCTGGCGGGGCAGGGCGTGCGACAGGCTCCAGCTGGCGCCGCCATCGGGCGAAAGCGCCACGTTGCTGTAGGCCATCACAAACACCGCGTTGCGGGCTGCCACGATGAAATCGCAGGCCAGCGCCAGCGAAAAGCCTGCCCCGGCCGCAGCGCCCTCCACGGCCGCAATCACGGGCTTGGGGTAGGTGCGGATGGTCTCGATCCAGTTGTGCAGGCCTTCAATGCTCTGGGCCTGCACCTCCGGGGCTTCCTGCCGGTTGGCCAAAAGCCGCTGCAGATTGCCGCCGGAGCAGAACATGCCATCGGCGCCCGTGATGACAACGCTGCGAATGTCCGGGCTGCTTTCGGCCACGCCCAGCGCCTCCACGCCCGCCGCGTACATCACCGGGTCGATGGCGTTGCGCCGCTCGGGGTTGCGAAGGGTCAGGATCAGGGTCTGGCCCTGGCTGGTGCTCTGGAGTTCTGCGGGCATGGCGGTCTTCGGTGGAGTGGCCGGGGTGCTGGGCGTTCAGGCTTCTTCGACGTGGCTCAGGCTCAGGCCAATGGCTCCCCGCCGACGCAGCCAGGGGCTGGGGCGGTAGCGCGTGTCGCCATACACGGTCTGCATGTTGAACAGCACCTCCAGGATGTTGGTGGGACCCCAGCGGTCGCCCATGGCCAAGGGGCCGAGCGGGTAGCCCAGGCCCAGGGTCACGGCGGTTTCCAGATCCTTGGGGGAGCAGATGCCTTGCTGGCAGATGTCGCTGGCGATGTTGACGATGGTGGCCACCACGCGCTGCGTGACAAAACCACCGCTGTCGCGGATCACGCTCACGGCCTTGCCGTCGCGGGCAAACAGCGCATGCGCTGCGTTGCGGATGTCCACGCGGGTGGCGGGGTTGGTGGCCAGCACGCGGCGCTTGGTAGCGGCGTCGTCGATCAGCATGTCGATGCCGATGGTGCGCGCCGGGTCCAGGCGCTCGACCACCGCCACGGTGGTAATGTCAAACCCCAGTGGCGCGACCAGCGTGATGGCCTGGGGCGAGGGCGACTGGCCCGTTTCGATGGTGGCGCCCAGGTCCTTGAGCAGCTGGTACAGCTCGGCACGGCGCGCAGCGCGGGGCGAGACCCACACGGGGGGAATCTCGGCCACCACGGGCGGTGGTGCTTCCGCGGGTATCTGCGCCACGCCATCCACATAGCGGTAAAAACCTTCGCCCACCTTTTTGCCCACCACGCCGCCCGCCAGGCGCTGCGCAGTGATCACGCTGGGGCGAAAGCGCGGCTCGTCGTAGTACTGGCGGTAGATGGACTCCATCACCGGGTGGGACACGTCCAGCGCTGTCAGGTCCATCAACTCAAAGGGGCCGAGCTTGAAACCGACCTGGTCGCGCAGGATGCGGTCGATGGTGGCAAAGTCGGCCACGCCTTCGCCCACGATGCGCAAGGCTTCAGTGCCAAAACCGCGCCCTGCGTGGTTCACGATGAAGCCGGGTGTGTCTTGTGCCTGCACGGGCGTGTGACCCATTTCCCTGGCGTACGCGGCCAGCGCAGTGCACACGGCGGGATCGGTCTTGAGCCCTGCAATCACCTCCACCACCTTCATCAAGGGCACCGGGTTGAAGAAATGAAAGCCGGCAAGCCGCTCCGGACGCTGGAGCCCGGCACCAATCGCGGTCACCGAGAGCGAAGACGTATTGGTGGCCAGCACGGCATCGCTGCGCACCACCGCCTCAAGCTCTGCAAAGAGCTTTTGCTTGACATCCAGGCGCTCCACGATGGCTTCCACCACCAGGTCACAGCCTGCAAGTTCAGATGCTGCCAGCACCGGATGCAAACGCGCCGAAAACTCCGCCGCCTGCTGCGCAGTGATGCGCCCTTTGCCCGCCAGCTTGTTCCACTGGTCCTTGAGGGCGCTCAAGGCCGCGTCCGCTGCACCGGGATTGGCGTCCAGCAGAAACACCTGGCTGCCCGCCTGTGCGGCGATCTGCGCAATACCCCGGCCCATGGCGCCGGTACCCACGATGGCGATGTTCGGAAACTGAATTTTCATAGCGCCATTATGGCTCTGGCGTTGCGCGGGAGTTATGTGCAAGAATGGGCCGCGCTGAAAATCCGAAAATATTGTGAAAATTCGTAACGCCATGATGGGGGCCAGTCTGTGGGTGGTGGCCACAGGCGTATCTGCATTGTCTTTGGGCAGCAGCCGCGGCGCTGTGGTCTTGGGTGCGCCGGTGGACTTGTCCTTTGATGTCCAGCCGGACCCGGGCACCGATATCGCCTCCGCCTGCGTCACGGCGCGGATCATGGCTGGCGAGACGGCCGTTGGCGACGCCAGGGTGCGCGTGACGCCTCTTCCCGACATGCGTGGCCGCCCCTCGGCGGTGAGGGTTCAGGCGGCGATTGCGGTGGATGAGCCCGTTTTGACCGTCACCCTGTCTGCCGGGTGCGCTGGCAAGGTCACACGCACCTACACCTTTTTTGCAGAGCTTCCGAACTCGGTAGCCCGATCTGCCGCCCCGGTGGATGTCTCGCAGCTTCCCTCGGTTGAGCGGACCGGGGCTGAAACGTCGCGCCCGGCCCAGACCGCGGCCAGTGCACGTGGCGCCACCGCAGCCGCAGCGCCAGCAGCGCCCCTGGCACCGCCGTCCGCCCCGCCATCGTTACCCCCTGCCAGCGCCGCTGCCCCGGTTGCGCGGGCAGCGCCGCCGATTACCCCGGCGTCGCCCCAGGCACAAGGCCCAGCGCGCCCCGCAGAGCGCAGCCGCGCACGTGCGCAGACCGCAGCAAGTGCACCCCCGGCAGCAAAGAAGACACCCGCAGCATCCGCACCTGCCGACCGGCCCCGTCTGGTGGTCGAGTCGCTGGACCTGTGGACGGACCGCCCCGTGGCGCTGCGCAGTTCCCCCGAGCTGCTGACCGTGCCGTCCGACCAGCCCTCGGCCGAGCGTGCACAGGCTGCAGCGATGTGGCGGGCGTTGAACGCGCCCCCCGAAGAATCCGCTGCGCAGACAGACCGGCTCAGCGCCCTGGAGGCGGATGTGGCGGCATTGCGGGCGCAAGCCGCAAGTGACAGCGCCCGCGCTGCACAGCTGCAGCTGCAACTGGAGCAGGCCGAGAACGATCGTTTCCCGGCCACCGTGGTGTATGCGCTGGCCGCCGCGGTCCTGCTGGCGTTGCTGCTGGTGTTGTGGGCCTGGGCCAGGCTGCGCAGTGCCTCTGAAAGGGCGGTACGCTCGTGGCGCGACTCCGTGGCTGCGCTGGGCGGAGAGGACGTGATGGCGGAGCACGGTGCGGCACTGGGCCTCGCCCCGGAGCCTAGCGATGACTGGGTGGCTTCCGACGAATTGTCGGGCCCCAGGGCGCCTTCGCCGGACTCCGCTGCGGCGCCACTGGCGCCGCCGTTTGTGGCCACCGCCCCGCTGCCCAGTGCGCCGTCGCCCCTGAAGGCCACGCCTTCAGAGCCGCCCCCCGCCGCAGCGCCGCAGGCCCCGCTGCACATCGTCAGCCCCGAAGAGCTGTTCGACATCCAGCAGCAGGCGGAGTTTTTTGTGTCAGTGGGCGAGCACCAGCAGGCCATCGAAGTGCTGAAAAAGCACATTGCCGAGCGTGGAGCGACATCGCCGCTTGCCTATCTGGAGCTCTTGCGGCTGTACCACACGCTCAGCCGCGTGGAGGAGTTCTCGCAGCTGCGGGTGCAGTTCATGCAGTCGTTCAATGCACAGGTTCCGGAGTTTTCGGGCTTTCATCGCACGGGCCGAATGCTGTACCACTACACCGACGCGCTGGCCGAGATCGAGGAGGCGTGGACGTCTCCCGCGGTGGTGATACTGCTGGAAAAGCTGCTGTTCAAGCCAGACGGTGTGGAATCGCAAGAGCCGTTTGATCTGGCCGCCTACGATGATTTGTTGCTGCTGCTGGCCATTGCGCAAACCACGCCCCCCAGCGCACGCGGCGCCCCTGCGCCCCGCAAGCGCACCACACCACTTGCGCCGCCCAGGGATGAAACCCAGGTGCTGCGGCCGTCCCCACCATCGGCCATCATGGCCGCTGCAGCCCCGGCCGACTCTCTGGCTGGTGGTCTGGACTTCGACTTTGATGCGCATCTGCCCACCGCTGTGAACTTGGCTCCCCGGGCGTCTGCAACTACGGCTCCCGCTGCCCTTCAAGCGCCATCACGCGGCGCGCCGCTGGATCTCGACCTCGATCTGTCGGAGCCTCCCCATCTCACCCTCAGCGACCTGCCGCCCGCGCCGGTGACAGCGCCTCCGGCGCAGGGGCAGCCGGTGGGTTTCGGCATGGACAACGACCTGATGGAACTCCGGCTGGAACTGGAAAAAAAGATCCCCGGCAAGTGACGATGGCAGCCGCCTGATGCCTGCCCGGGCATTCAGGCGCTCTTGTCAGGTTTCGTGGGGCATACCGCCTGCCTTCAGGCCCTGCATCAGCTGCGCTGCGGCGACCTCTGCATCTGGCGCGTTCACGATGGCGCGCACCACCGCCACCGATCCCACGCCGGTGGCCAGCACCTGCCCAAACTGCTCGGCGCCGATGCCGCCAATCGCCACCTGGGGGTAGTGGCGCATCAGCCGCGCATACACCCCGAGCCGCCCCACACCTTGCGGGGCCGTGGCCATTTTTTTCAGCGTGGTCGGAAACACCGCACCCATGGCGACGTAGCTCGGACCCACCGCGTCCGCGCGCACCATTTCGGCATAACCGTGGGTGCTGACGCCCAGGCGCAGGCCCGAACAGTGCAACGCCTGAAGCTCGGGAGCACTCAGTGCGTCCAGGTCTTCCTGGCCCAGATGTACGCCATAGGCACCGGCGTCGATGGCCGCGCGCCAGTGATCGTTGATGAACAGCAGCGCGCCCGTGCCCTGCACGGCCGACACGGCCGAGCGCACTTCGCGATCGATGGCGACCGGGTCGTCGGACTTGAAGCGCAGCTGCACCGTGGGCACCCCCGCGCGGGCCATGCGGCCCACCCAGGCGGCATCGGGCAGCACGGCGTAGAGGCCCAGGTGATGGGGGCAGGGCGCAAACTGGTGGGCGCGCGGCAGTGGCTGCAGCCCGAAGTCCTCAGGGGCGTCGGGCCACGTCTCGGGCTGTGCCACGCCGGTGCGCAGGGCGCGGGTCTGCCAGGCGCGGGCCAGGCATTCGGCATCGTGGGCGATGAAACCCAGCTGACTGCAGGCTTGCAGCGCGGCCAGGTAGACGGGCTCCTGCGAGGTGGGGGCAGGCACCGGCTCGGGTGCAAAACCCGCAAAGGTGGCGGCGTGGTGGCTCAGGATGGCGTGCGCCAGGGCGGTGGTGTCATGCATGGGCGTGGTGCCAGAAAGGGGTGCCCAGCACGGGTGTGCTGGGCTGGGCGGCGTCTTGTGCGGCCATGGCACCGGCCAGGCGGGCTGCGCGCCCGCCGCTCACGGCATCGGCAAACGCACCGGCCATGGCCACCGGGTCTTGCGCCAATGCAACGGCCGTGTTCAGCAGCACGCCGTCATAGCCCCATTCCATCACCTGGCAGGCGTGGGACGGCAGGCCCAGGCCCGCGTCCACCAGCATGGGCACGTTCAGGCGCTCGCGCAGCGTCTGCAGGGCATAGGGGTTGACTGGGCCGCGCCCGGTGCCGATGGGCGCGGCCCAGGGCATAACGGCCTGGCAGCCCACGTCCACCAGGCGCTGGCACAGCACCAGGTCTTCGGTGCAGTAGGGCAGCACCTGAAAGCCTTCCTTGATGAGATGCTCGGCCACACCCACCAGGTTCAGGGTGTCGGGCTGCAGGGTGTAGTCGTCGCCAATCAGCTCCAGCTTGATCCACGGGGTGTTGAACACCTCGCGCGCCATCTGGGCGGTGGTGATGGCCTCTTGCGCGCTGTGGCAGCCGGCGGTGTTGGGCAGCACGGGCACGTTGAGCTTGCGCAGCAGCTCCCAGAAGCTGCTGCCGCTTTCGGCCGGGTTGCTGCCCTGGCGGCGCAATGACGCGGTGACCATGGCGGGCCGGGCGCGGAGCACGGCGGCTTCGAGCACGGCGGGCGAGGGGTAGCGCGAGGTGCCCAGCAGCAGGCGGCTGGCAAAGGTCTGGCCGTACAGCACCAGCGGGTCTTGTGGCGTTGGAGTGGTCATGGATTCACTATTGTTTTGATAGCTGTTGGCGCTTTATAGATAAGCGCTGGAGGCCATTTTTATTCAAATCTTGGGTGCGGGATCAACCCCCGGTCACGGGCGAGATGATTTCCACGCGGTCGCCGGGCTGCAGCGTGCGGGCGGCGTAGCCGGTGTTGGGCACGAAGGTGGTGTTCACGGCCACCGCAAAGGGCGGGTGTGCATCGATGGCGGCCACGGCGTCGGACACGGTGGCACCGTCGGGCAGCTCGTGCGGGGTCTGGTTGATGGTGATGTTCATGCGAGGGCGGTATCAGCGCGGGTGGCGGGCGCAGGTGTGGGGGCCAGGTCCAGCGCGAGGTCAAAACGTTGCGAAAGCTGCGATTGTCCCGTGTTCAGCACTTCCAGGGTCACATCCAGCATCGCTGGGGCGATCATGAAACCGTGGCGGTACAGGCCGTTGATCTCCAGCACACCCGGGCGCGGCTGGCGGATGGCGGGCAGGTTGTCGGGCAGCGTGGGGCGGCACTGCGTGGCCAGCTCCAGGATGCGGCCCTCTGCAAAGCCGGGGTGCACGGCGTAGGCGGCTGAGAGCAGTTCCAGCGTGGACCGCACGCTGGCGGGCGAGAGGTCGTCCGATTCGATCTCGGTCGCGCCAATCACGAAAAGGTGGTCCTCCTTGGGCGCGATGTAGATGGGGTAGCGCGGGTGCACCAGCCGTGTCGGGCGCTGCAGCGTGACATCCGGCGCGTGGATGCGCACCACCTCGCCGCGCACGCCGCGCAGTGCGCTCCACTGGCCCCTGGCGCCCAGGCCCCGGCAGTCCAGCACCCAGTCGGGCTGGCCGGGGGCGCCGGGGGTGAAGGTGTCGGGCGATTGCGGGCTGTGCCAGTGCGTGCGCACCGACAGCCGCTGCATTTCCACCACCAGGGCGGCTAGCAGCTGTCGGTTGTCGAGCTGGCCTTCGCCGGGCAGGTACAGGCCCTGGACAAAGCGGTGCGCCAGCGTGGGCTCGGCCTCAGCCAGGGCCTCGCTGCCCAGCTTTTGCAGGCGGGGCAGCTCGGGCACGGTGTGCTGGTTGGCCTCCAGCTGGCGCGTCAGGCGCTGGGCTTCGGCCGCGTCCTGCCGGTGCCACACGATCAGCGTGCCCGCCTGCTGGAAGAACACAGGCTCGGCCAGCGGCGCCAGCAGCTGCGGCCAGCGGGTGAGGGCATGGTGGCCCATGCGCACCACGCCAGGTTCGGTGATGGCTGATTCGGCCAGGGGCGCCAGCATGGCGGCGGCCACCATGGCGGCCGAGCCTTCTGCAGCCGGGCTGCCCGCGTCGTGGATGTCCACGCGGTGGCCCTGGCGGGCCAGCTCGACCGCCAGCAGGCGGCCCATGAGGCCTGCGCCCAGGATGGCAAATGAGGAGGGTGGCAGTGGCATAGTCGTTATGGTCTGTCCGTGTGCTGCAGGCGAGGCGCGAGCAAGGTGCATGGGGACAAAACGGGGCTGTGCCGCTTGAAAGGAAACTCCCCACGCCAGCATGACCTGGATCGGGTAGCGGGGCCATGCAACTGTGTGCGCGGTAGCCCCAGGGTATTTCTCAGTCGCACACCAAAATGGCGGGACACCCCTGTTTCGTCCGGAAAAATCAATTACAGCACAAGCCCGCAACGCTCTTTTTGCGCTAGCGCATAGGCCATAATTTTTGCCATGACTTCTTTGATCCCGCCGTCCTCCACGCCGCCTCTGCCTTCTACACGCCGCTATGTGCGTGTGCTCTCCATCGCAGGTTCTGACAGCGGCGGCGGCGCGGGCATCCAGGCCGACCTCAAGACCTTTGCCGCCCTGGGCTGCTACGGCATGACGGCCATCACGGCCATCACGGCGCAGAACACCTGTGGCGTGACGGGCATCCACGGCATTCCGCCCGAAATGCTCAAGGCCCAGATCGACGCTGTGGTGCAGGACATTGGTGTGGATGCGGTCAAGATCGGCATGCTGCATTCGCCCGAGGTGGTGCGTGTGGTGGCCGATGCCATCCGCACCTACCAACTGCCCCATGTGGTGCTCGACCCCGTGATGGTCGCCACCAGTGGAGACCGGCTCATCGCTGCAGAAACCGTGAGCGTGCTGGTGCAGGAGCTGTTTCCGCTGGCCGAGATCATCACCCCCAACCTAGACGAGGCCGGCTGGCTGCTGGGGCGCAGCATCAAGGGCGTGGAAACGCTGGACGAAGCCGCGCAGGCCCTGTGCGCGCTGGGTGCACGTGCGGCGCTGCTCAAGGGCGGCCACCTGCCCGGAGACTGGGTGGTGGACGTGCTGGCCACCCGCAGCGGCGTGCGGCAGCGGCTGGAGTCCGCACGCATTGCCACGCCCAACGGGCACGGCACCGGCTGCACCCTGTCGTCGGCCATTGCTGCACACCTGGCGCAGGGCCTGCCCTTGCAGCAGGCGGTGGAGCGCGCGCGGGCCTACATCCTGGGCGCCATTGCTGCAGGGGCTGATGTGACCACCGGCCGTGGTCACGGCCCGCTCAACCACGGCTATGCGCCCGTGGCGCAACTGGTGTTTACCAGCCCCAAGTAAGCCGTTTGGCAACCCAACCGCGCTGGCCGCCGTCGCGTTTCACGCGGGCCCACTCGCCCTGGCTGCCCACGGTGCGTACCACCTCGTGCTGGTCCAGCTTGCCGATCACCCGATGGCGCCGGCCGGGGCCCGCGCGCAGGTTGGCCGTGTGCACGGTCACCACGCGGTGCGGTGTCTTGGCCGTCAGCGGCGCGAAGACCCAGCCCAGCGACTCTTCGTGGTCGCGCACCTTGAGCCATTTGCCGCGCCGCTGCTCGACCTGGAGCGGGTAGCCTTTGCTCAGCTCCCACGCGGTGTCCGAGCGCGTGGTGGGCTGCGTTCGAACGTTGACGCTATCGCTACTGATACTCACGAAGCCATTGTTGACCTGCGCAGTGGCGGGCAGCACGATGGCGGCGCCCAGCAGCGTGCAAAACAGGGCGTGGGTAAGTCGGGGCAGGTCGTAAGACACGGGGCAGGTACTCCTTCCAGTAGACATGGCGTTACAGAATGAGTCTGGGCAGAGCCCACGCTATCCTGCAAAGTTCCAGCCCGTTTCGCTCGTATCGCTATTTAAATCGGAGCGCCTGGCGCTTGTAGCGCGCCATTTGTAACCATAAATGGCTTGAAAACCTTGCCCATCAAGCGGAAAATGCTATCTATTTGGTAGCAATCTGCGGACGCGTGAGGAACGCCAGAGCGAAGCACAAAGCCAGCGTGGGAAGCGACGAGCCCGCTTGCGGCAGCAGGCGGGGCAGCAGATGAAAGCACGCGATCCCGCCGATCCAGATCGCCACCGGCACTGCGTGCACGCCACGCGCGCCGTTCAGCAGCGCCTGCGTGGGCGCGCCAAATGCGAGGCGCCCGAGGATTACGCCGAACAGCGGCACAAACACCGAACTCAGCAGCAGCAGGAACGGCTCCAGGCTGTGCATGGGCAGCGCCAGTGCGAGGCCGGTACACACCGCAGCCACCACCAGGCCCCAGGCACGCACGCTCCAGCGCGGCATCAGGCTGTGGGCCGACACGGCGCCCGAATAGGTGTCGCCATAGGCGTTGTCCACCTCGTCGATCAGGATCAGCGACAGCGCGATCAGCCCGCCCTGGGCCAGCAGCAGCGCCTGCACCAGATCCTTGCTGGGCAAGGTCAGCGCTACCAGCACACCCAGCGTGTAGCACCACATGTTGGCCAGCGCATAGCCGAGCCAGGTGCCACGCAATGCGGAGCCGCCGTTCCTGCCGTGGCGCGCATAGTCGGCTACCAGCGGCAGCCAGGAGATGGGCATGGCAATCACCAGATCCAGCGCAGGGAACACGCCCATGCCACCCGCGCCCTGGCGGTTCCACAGCGCATCAAACCCCTGGGCCTGCGCCAGTGACAAGAACTGCCACGACAGCCACAGCAGCGACAGCACCACCAGCGGCAGCGCCACGCGCGCAATCACCTTGCGCACCAGCTGCACCATCGAGCCGCTGATGAGCAGCATTACCACGCCGCCCCACAGCAGCGTGGCCGCTACCTGCCAGTGCGCACCGGCCATGCTGCCCGACTGCTGACCAATGGCCACGGTGGCATCGCGCATCACCACCAGCTCGAAAGTGCCCCAGCCCACCAGCTGCACGATGTTCAGGATGATGGGCAGGCTGGCAAAGGTGCGGCCATACACCGCGTGCATCAGGCCCGCGCTCGCCAGCCCGCTGTCGCAGCCCAGCTTGGCCACCCAGCCCAGCAGGCCCGCGCCCACGATGGAGCCGGCCACGATGGCGATGAGTGCCTCTTTGGTGCCCAATGCGGGCATCAGGTACGCGCCCACCTGCATGACCAGCAGGCCCACGCCCAGGCTGAACCAGAGCGAGGCGTGGTCATGCCACTGGAAGACGCGGCGGTCGGGGGAGACGGGGGCCAGCGCTTCGTTGTGGGAGGGCGCGGCGGGCGATGAGGACATGGAATGGCTCCGTAAGCAGATACAGAGCAGGGGCGGCCCGCCGGTGCGCCCTGACGTGTTCAGAGTCGCAATGTGGCGAACTTGCTTCCCTGCGCGAGGATGATCTCAATCAGGTTCAAAGGGACTCTCTCAGTCGAAGTGGGCAAACCCGCTTCGACACCCCTAGCGGTAGCACTTGCAAAAGCAGTGCGCTGCGGATTGTAGTGGCGTGGCTGCGTGCCCGGTCAGGCCGCAGCGGCGGCGGGCGACACACCCAGCAGCTGGTGCAGGCGCGGGCTGGTGGTGGTGTATTGCAGGGCCACCTTGTCGCCCTTGAGTGCCTCGGCCGCGCCAAAGGCGGCCAGCGTGGCTTCGTGAAATCCGCACAGGATGAGTTTGCGTTTGCCGGGGTAGGTGTTGATGTCGCCCACGGCGTAGATGCCGGGCACGCTGGTGCGAAAGGCCTCGGTATCCACCACCAGTTGCTTGCGGTCCATGGCCAAGCCCCAGTCCGCAATGGGCCCGAGGCGGGGCGAGATGCCCAGCACAGCCACCAGCAGGTCGAGCGCCAGGGCGCGGCTGCTGCCATCGGCGTCCACCATCTGCAGGGCGGTCAGCTGTTCACCCGTGGTTTCGATGCCGGTGATCTGTGCGGCCTCGACGTGGATGCGGCCCGCATCGCGCAGTTGCTGCATGCGCTGCAGCAGGGCATCCGGTGCCTGGAAGACGTCGCGGCGGTGCAGCAGGCTCACGCGGGCGGCCTGGCCCTGCTCGGCCAGATCCACGGCGCGGGCCACGGCGGGCTCGTCGCCGCCGTGCACGACGACGTGGCGCCCCGCCACATCCGCAGTCGCGGGCAGGTGTTGGTAGTGGACCTGGTTGCCCACAAACCGCTCGATGCCGTCCACCTTGAGCGTGCGCGGCACAAAGGCGCCCACGCCGGCGGCAATGAATACGCTGCGGGCCAGCAGCTGTGCACCTTGCGAGGTTTCGACCAGCAGGCGCCCATCGGTCTGCACGGTGAGTGCGGACACCAGCGCGTTCAGGTGCCACTGGGTCTTGAACGGCGCAATCTGCTGAAGCAGCAAACCGGCCAGCTCGCGCCCGGTGCACACCGGGATGCCCGGGATGTCGTAGATGGGTTTGTCGCCGTACAGCTCGACACACTGGCCACCCGCATGGGGCAGGGCGTCGATCAGGTGGGCGGTGATGCCTTGCAGGCCCAGCTGGAAGACCTGGAACAGGCCCACGGGCCCCGCGCCGATGACGACGGCGTCGGTTTCTTGAATCATGGCCGTCACGCCTGGGTAGCAGCGCCAGGCGCCACGTTGCCCTGGATCGACACAAACCGTTCCTGCTGAGCCTGTCGAAGCGCGGCGCAAGGCTTCGACAAGCTCAGCCCGAACGGTTGGGGTCGGTGGGTCACTTGATCAGTTCGTTGACCTTGCCCGGCTTGCCGTTCCACTCGTCGGCGTCGGGCAGCGCGGGCTTGCGCTTGGTGATGCTCTTCCAGCCGTCGGCAAAGGCCAGGTCGGCGTTGAGCTTGATGAAGGCGATCTGGTCGGCCGGCAGGTCTTCTTCGGCAAAGATGGCGTTGGCCGGGCACTCGGGGATGCAGACGGCGCAATCGATGCACTCATCGGGATCGATGACGAGCATGTTCGGGCCTTCGCGGAAGCAGTCCACGGGGCACACGTCCACACAATCGGTGTACTTGCACTTGATGCAGTTTTCGGAAACGACGTGGGTCATGACAGGAGTTGTGTGGGTCGGTGAAAACCCTCGATTTTAAGGCTTTCACCGACCTTTGGTTACAGGGCCCTTCTCGCGGGAGGGATGTGGGGGCGGCGTGCGCTGATCCAGATCAGTTGACCAGCACGGCGCCGGCCGTCTTGTGGCTGGCCGTGTCCACCAGGATCAGCGAACCCAGCACGCGGGCCTGGTTGAACGGCGCGGCGGGAATGGCCTCTTGCAGCACGAGTTGAACATGGCCGATGGCGTTGGGGTCGAGCTGCGTGGCGGCCTCTTCGGCCAGCGTGTTGATGTTGAGCCTGTGCACCACGGCTTTCACCTTGGCCTTGATCCAGCGGTGGCCGTGAAGCGCCCAGTACACGCGGCCCGCGACCAGGGGCTCGTCGTCCATCCAGGCGATGGTGGTGCGCAGCTCGCGGCTGGCGGGCCAGGCCGCGGTGGCAGCGGGGGTGTCGCCAAAGTCGTCCTCGGCGGCCGGGGCTGCGGCTGCCGTGGGCGCTGCCAAAATCCAGTCGCCGCGCGACACATCGACTTCGCGGTCCAGGATGATGCCGGCGCTGGTGCCTGCGGGCACGTCCTTGGGGCGGCGTGCGTGGTCCAGCACCTGGGCCACGGTGGCGAGCTGGCCGCTGGGGAAGATCTGTACGGCGGTGCCGGGCGCAAAGCTGCCTGCAGCCACGCGGCCCCAGAAGACGCGGCGGCCCTGGCTGGTGTCGGACGAGGACGAGAACTTCTCGACCCACTGCACCGGGAAGGCTGGCGCCAGCGCCGTGTCGGCGGGGGTGTTGGGCAGTTCTTCCAGCACCTGCAGCAGGGTAGGACCCTCATAGCCGCACCAGCCGGCGTGGGCGTCCACCACGTTCCAGCCTTTGAGTGCCGAAACGGGCACCGTGGCACGCACAGCAATGCCAGCGGCCTGCGCAAACGCCTGGAGCGCGCCCTGGATGTGCTTCCACGCCATCGCGGGGTCTTCCACCGCGTCCAGCTTGTTCACGGCGAACACCAGCGAATGCACGCGCAGCAGGTGCACCAGCAGGCTGTGGCGGCGCGTTTGCGGCAGCAGGGCGAGCTGGGCGTTCTTCCAGTCGAGCTTGGTGGCGTCCACCAGCACCACGGCGGCGTCGGCGCTGCTGGCGGCCGTCACCATGTTGCGGGTGTACTGCTCGTGGCCGGGCGCGTCGCCAATGATGAACTTGCGCTCTTCGGTGGCGAAGTAGCGGTAGGCGACGTCGATGGTGATGCCCTGCTCGCGCTCGGCAGAGAGGCCGTCGGTCAGGAGCGCCAGGTCGGTCTCGCCCTGGCGCTGCACGCCGGCCAGGTGGTCCTGCAGCACGGCCTTGCTGTCCACCAGCAGGCGGCCGATCAGCGTGCTCTTGCCGTCATCCACGCTGCCGCAGGTGATGAACTTGAGGGCGGAAATATGGTCATTTTGGGCTCCAGCGCTTGCTGTATAAGCGCTGGCAGCTATCGAATTGGTAGTGGTCATCAGAAGTACCCATCTTTCTTGCGCTTTTCCATCGACGCATCGCTGGTCTTGTCGTCCATGCGCGTCGCGCCGCGCTCGCTCACGTCGGCGGCCAGGGTCTCAATGACGATCTCGGCTGGCGTGGCGGCGGTGCTTTCCACCGGTGCGGTGCAGGTGATGTCGCCCACGGTGCGAAAGCGTACGTCGCGTGTTTCCACCACATCGCCTTCGCGGGGTGGAGTCAGCTCGGTCACGGGCATCAGCAGGCCCTTCTTGTCCACCACCTGCCGTTTGTGCGTGTAGTAGATGCTGGGCAGGCCGATCTGCTCGCGGTCGATGTATTGCCACACATCGAGCTCGGTCCAGTTGCTGATGGGGAACACGCGGAAGTGCTCGCCGGGCTGCAGGCGGGTGTTGAACAGCGTCCACAGCTCGGGGCGCTGGGCCTTGGGCTGCCATTGGCCAAAGCTGTCACGGTGGCTGAAGATGCGCTCCTTGGCGCGCGCCTTTTCTTCGTCGCGGCGGGCACCGCCGATCAGCGCGTCAAAGCGGAACTCTTCAATTGCCTCAAGCAGCGTGACGGACTGGTGCACGTTGCGCGATTCGCCGGGGTGCGCCAGGCGCACGGTGCCGCGCGCCATCGAATCCTCCACGCTGCGCACGATGAGTTCGGCACCCAGCTCCTTCGCCCGGAAGTCGCGGAAGTCCGTCACTTCAGGGAAGTTGTGGCCCGTGTCGATCATGAGCAGCGGGTAGGGAATGCCGCCACCGCTGGCCTTGGTGCCAAAAGCCTTTTCCGCGCACTTGAGCATCACCAGTGAATCCTTGCCGCCCGAGAACAGCAGGGCGGGGCGCTCGAAGGCGGCGGCGACTTCGCGCAGGATGAAGATGGTTTCTTCCTCCAAAGCGTCGAGGTGCGAGTTGTTGAGGTGGTAGCTCATGTTGTTGGTTTTCTCAAGCAGCGCTGAGTCGGTGCGGGCGTTCATGGCGGTGTCCAGGTTCAGTGGGCCAGATGCAAGCCGCACTCGCGGTTGTCTTCGCCCTTGGTCGGGTCCACGTAATCAAAATTGTTGGGCAGGCCGTGCTTCACGCAGTATTCGTGCAGGTCTTTGGACGACCAGTGCAGCAGCGGCGCCACCTTGATGAGCCCGTCGGGGTTGATGCTCACCGGGTCCATCTGCGCGCGCACGGCAGTGTCAGTGGCGCGCAGCGCGGTGAACCAGACCTCGGGCGCGGTCTCGCGCAGGGCGCGGGCAAAGGGCTCCAGCTTCACCTCGGCGGTGAAGGCAGCGTGGCGTGGGTCATCCAGCGCGGGCGTGGGGCCGTCCACGGCTTCGCGGTGGGCGCGCGAGCGCAGGGGCAGGTAGATCTTCAGCTTCAGGCCGAGTTGCTTGGTCACCTCGTCGGCAAAGCGGTAGGTGGCTTCGGTGTTGTAGCCGTTGTCCATCCACACCACGGGCACTTCAGGATTCACCTGCGTGACCATGTGCAGGATCACGGCTTCGAAGGGGCGAAAGTTGGTGGTGACGATGCTGGTCTTGCCCAGGCCCAGGGCCCATTGCACCAGGGCGGGCGCGTTGCGGCCCAGGTCGGCGTTGACGGTGGCCAGATCCAGCGGGCTTGTGGCGAGGGGGTCTCGGGTGTTCATCAGGCGGCCTCACGAAAGTGGGGGAGCGGGTGCGTCACGTCGCCTTGGTAGAAGCCCTTGAAGCGGTCAAACTGGCGCTGGGCATCGGCCATGTCCAGGCCTTCGCGCAGCACGGCCACGTCAAATCCGCAGCGGGCCATCTGCACCAGCTGGTCGATCAGCACCTCGCCGGTGGCGCGCAATTCGCCCGCAAACTTCAGGCGGCCGCGCAGCAGGCGGGCCTGGCTGAAGGCCCGGCCGTCGGTGAACTTGGGGAACTGCAGGTCAATGCGGTCCACGCCCGCCAGGTCCAGATCGAACGGGTTGGCGTCGTTGGGCAGTTCAATGACTTTCATGCCCGCAGGGCTTGGCTGGTGCTCGTGAGCAGCTATTATTTTCATAGTGATAAACCCTCAGGCGGTTTCGGTTTCCGCGGGTCGGCGGGCTGCGTTGGCTGCGGTCTTGAAGGGCTCAAGGCCCACGCGGCGCACGGTGTCGATGAAGTTCTCGTAGCGCGGGCCTTGCGCGTCATCGGCCAGCGGCTGGCGCTCGGTGCGGTAGGTGGCCAGCAGGGCTTCGATGACGCCCGGCACTTCCGATGCGCTGAACGAGGGGCCGATGATCTTGCCCGGCGTGGCGGGGCCCGACAGGTTGGAGCCGTCGGCCCCGCCCAGCGTGATCTGGTACCACTCCTTGCCATCTTTATCCACGCCCAGGATGCCGATGTGGCCGCTGTGGTGGTGGCCGCAGCTGTTGATGCAGCCGCTGATGTGCAGGTCGATCTCGCCCAGGTCCCACAGCTCGTCCAGGTCCTGGTAGCGCTCGGTGATGGCTTCGGCAATCGGCAGGCTGCGCGCGTTGGCCAGCGAGCAGAAGTCGCCGCCGGGGCAGGCAATCATGTCGGTCAGCAGGCCGATATTGGGCTTGGCCAGGCCCAGCGCCTTGGCGGCCTGGTACAGCGCGGGCAGCTGGTCGCGGCGCACCCAGGGAAGCAGCAGGTTTTGTTCGTGCGTCACGCGGGCTTCGCCGCCCGAGAAGCGGTCGGCCAACGCGGCAGCGGCTTCCATCTGCTCGGCCGTGGCGTCGCCCGGCGCATAGCCCAGGCGCTTGAACGACAGCATCACGGCGCGCAGTTGCGGGTGGCGGTGCGGCAGCACGTTGCTGGAGAGCCAGCGGCCGAAGTCGCGGTCTTCGCTGGCGGCGGTGCGCAGCAGCTCCAGCGTTTCCGCCTCGGCATTGGCGGGCGAGAGATCCAGGTCGGGCTCGCGGAAGTTCGCGGCCACGCGGTCGTACTCGGCCTGGGTGATGGTGTGCGGGCCGCCTTCGTCCTCGACGATCTGGCGGAATTCTTCATTCACCTGGTCGATGTAGGCTTGGCCTTCGGCCTTCACCAGAATCTTGATGCGCGCCTTCCAGCTGTTGTCGCGGCGGCCGTAGCGGTTGTAGACGCGGATCACGGCCTCCAGGTAGTTCATGAGCTGGTTCCACGGCAGGAACTCGCGCAGCACCGGGCTGATGGTGGGCGTGCGGCCCATGCCGCCGCCCACGCGCACCTTGAAGCCCAGCTCGCCCGCGTCGTTCTTCACCAGTTGCAGGCCCACGTCGTACCAGCCCAAAGCGGCGCGGTCTTCGCGCGCGCCGTTGATCGAGATCTTGAACTTGCGGGGCAGGAACGAGAACTCGGGGTGCAGCGTGCTCCACTGGCGCAGGATTTCGCAAAACGGCCGGGGGTCGGCAATCTCGTCGGCTGCAATGCCGGCCAGCGCGTCGCTGTTGATGTTGCGAATGCAGTTGCCGCTGGTCTGGATGCCGTGCAACTGCACGGTGGCCAAAAGGTCCATCACGTCGGCGGCCTTCGCCAGCGGAATCCAGTTGTACTGCACGTTGGTGCGCGTGGTGAAGTGGCCGTAACCGTACTTCAGCCGTGTGCCGATGCGGCGACCATCGGCCAGCGGGATTTCGCCCAGCTTTTCCTGCGTGGCCTGGGCCTCGGCCAGCAGGGCGGGGTCGGGCCGGTCGTATTCGCGGGCCACCTGGGCCAGCACACGCAGCTGGGCGCTGGAGAGCTCGCCGTAGGGCACAGCCACGCGCAGCATGGGCGCGTAGCGCTGGATGTACCAGCCGTTTTGCAGGCGCAGCGGGCGAAAGTGCTCTTCAGGCAGTTTGCCCGCCTGCCAGCGTTCGAGTTGGTCGCGGAACTGCTCGGCGCGCAGGCGGATGAATTGGCGGTCAAAGTCGGTGTATTGGTACATCGTGGGGAGGGAACCTGAGGGTTCCTAGATCAGAATCAATTTGAAGCCTGCCCAGGCGAGCAGGACGGACAGTGCAGAGCGGATCAGCCGTTCGGGCGTGCGGGTGACCAGGCGGGACCCTATCCAGATCCCCGGCAGCGAGCCAGCCAGCAATTGTGCAAGCAATCCCCAGTCCACCGAGCCCAGCGACGCATGGCCCAACCCTGCGACCAGGGTTAATGGCACCGCGTAGGCGATGTCCGCGCCAATGACGCGCGGCAGCGGCAGCAGGGGGTACACAAGCAGCAGCACGGTGACGCCGATGGCGCCTGCACCCACGGAGGTGAAAGTGACCAGCGTGCCGATCACCGCACCCAGCAGCACGGGCAGCGCCCAGTGGCGAGGCCGGGTGGCCAGCGCTGGCAGTTGCTGACGCCTGGCGTGGTCGGCGGCCTGGCGTTGTCGGGAGAACGCCACCACCTTGTAGAGCGTGGCACCAGCGGTGAGCAGCAATGCAAAGCCGAGCGTGGTGGTCATGATGCGCTGGGCCTCGCCACTGGCGGGGCCCAGCGTCTTGAGCGCCCACAGTGACAGCAGCGCCGCCGGAATGCTGCCCGCGCACAGCTGGCCCACCACGCGCCAGGGCACGAGGCGCTGGCGCGCCATGCTGACGGTGCCTCCCATCTTGGTGAAGGCCGCAAACAGCAGGTCGGTGCCAATGGCCAGGTGGGGCTTCACGCCAAAGAAGAAGATCAGCACCGGCGTCATCAGCGAGCCACCGCCCACGCCGGTGAGGCCGACGATCAGCCCCACCGCAAAGCCCGCAAAAACAAACGCCAATTCATGCATGGCTGCGAATGTAGGTGGCGCGCTTATGGATGCAAACTATTGTTTTGCTCTTCCAATATGCCAATTTGCGTATAAGCAAGGCGCGGCGCGGGCTTTTGGCCGGTAGCGGCACTGTGGGGCGACTGCCGCCGCGCTGGCGCCAAACCGCTAAAGGCGCTCGGTGCCCAGTGCTTTGGCCAGCCTGGCGTCCAGTGGCAGGGGCTCGCCCTGCAGGCGCGCAGCCAGCAGTTCGCCGCACAAAACTGCGAGCGTCAGCCCCCTGGCGCCCATGGCAGTGCTCACCCACAGGCCGGGCAGTTGCGCGGCATCGACCGGGCCCACGATGGGCAGCCGGTCCGGTGCGGTGCAGCGCACGGCCGCCCAGGCCCGGGGTTGTGCGGCAAATGTTGCCTGCAGCTGCGACGCCGCCTGCGGCAGCAGCGATTGCAGCTTGGCCCAGTTGGCGGTATGGGCTGCCTCGACATCGGCCTCGGACGGGGGCAGGGTGGCGACATCCCGCTCGAAGGTCGAGCCCATCACCCAGGCCATGTGTCCAGCCGGGCCGTCTTCCAGCGGAAACGCCGGAACCAGATTGCCGTGCCCGTTGGCCGGGAACGGCGCCAGCGGGGCGGCCACAGACGGGCGTGTGCCCCACGACACCTGCCCGCGCACGGGCTGCAGCGGCCAGCGGGGGTTCAGCAACTCCAGGCTGCCTGCGCCCGCAGCGATGATGACCAGGGGTGCTTCAGCCATCAAGTTGCCTTGGGGGTCCAGCACCTGCCAGACAGGGCCGGGTGTGCTGCCGTCGCCCTCCGTGGGCTTTGTGCGCCGTAGCGCAGCCACGCGGCAATCGCCTCGCCACTGGATGCCCGGCTGCGCCAGCAGGGCCGACGCGAGCCGGGCAGGGCGCAGCCAGCCCGCCTGGTGGTGCCAGCATGCAGCGGCATCGCTGGGCAAACCTGCCTGGGCCAGCCGAGCGGGGGGTGCAGGCTGGCTCCAGTCGGCGCCGGGCCCGTCCATCCAGTCAGGTGCCAGGCCAGGTGTGCCATCGGTGCGGTGCTCCAGCACCCCGCAGGGCGACCAGTCGATGTCTTTCTTCAGCACCCAGGTGGCCTGCTGCAGCGTGGTCCGCACACCGCTGCGCGACAGGCGCGACAGCACACTGTCGTCGGGCGACACATGGGGCGCGAACACCCCGGCGGGCAGGGCGGATGCACCGGCCGCAGGTTCGGCGGCCTGGTCTAGCACCGTGACTTGCCAGCCGCGTCGGGCCAGGCTGGCGGCGGCGGCGGCACCTGCAATGCCACCACCGATCACGATGCAGGGGCCGGGCAGAGACGGCTCCGGTGTCACCCCAGGCTGGCGCGAGGTGCGGGGCTCCCAGCGCGGGTTGTAGGTGGCGTGCAGGTTGTCGCGCTTGGGCGGCACGCCGGGCACGCGGGTCACGTCAAAGCCGCATTGCGCCAGGGTATCGCGCACGGCGCGTGCGATGGTCCAGGTGGCGAGTTGCGTACCGCGCCGGCAAGAGCGCGCCACGGCTTTCAGAGTGTGCAGGTCCCAGCTCTCGGGGTTGCGCTGGGGGCTGAAGCCGTCGAGGTAGATGGAGTCCACCGTCAGGTTCTGCTGTCGCAGCATGGCCTGGGTGTCGCCCACATACAGGGTGAGCAGCACCCGGCCGTCATCAAAACGCAGGCGGTGCACGCCCGGCAGCAGGCCCCACCACTGGCGGTGCAATGCCTCAGCCAGCGGCGCCAGCTCGGGGTGGACTGAGGTGGCGCGCAGCAGGTCGGCTGCACTCACAGGCCAGGCTTCGGTCGATACGAAGTGCAGCAGCGTGGGCCGCGCCGGGTCGGCCCGCCAGGCGGCCCAGGTCACCAGGAAGTTCAGGCCAAAGCCAAACCCGGTTTCCAGAATGCGCCATTGCGGCTGCCCCGCCCAGGCCTCGGGCAGGCCGCAGCCGTGCAGAAAAACCCGGCGGGCCTGGGTGAGGCCGCCGTTTTCGCTGTGGTAGCGGTCGCCGAAGCGGGGGCTGTAGGGGGTGCCGTCCGGCAGCCAGTCAATGGGTTCAGTCATGGGAACGGCAGAAGGCCGGCGTGGCGCCGGCCTTGTTGCAAAGGGAAGGCGGTTTTTACCGCGAACCGCTCCGGGGTGTGTTGCGCTGCGTCACGCGCTGGGCGGGGCGCAGCCCGCCGCAGCGTCTGCGCCGCTGCCAAAAAAGTGGTTTTGGCGAAACCATTTCTCGCAGTGCTTCACTACGTTACGCACTGGGCGGGACGTATCCCGCCGCGGCGTCTGCGCCACCGCCAAAGAAATGGTTTTGGCAAAACCACTTTTTGCAGCGCTGCACTTCGCGTCGCTCCGTTACGCGCTGGGCGGGACGTAGCCCGCCGCGGCGTCTGCGCCGCCACCAAAAAAGTGGTTTTCCATCTGGCGTGCCAGGTACTGGCGGGCGCGCGCATCGGCCAGGTTCAGGCGGTTTTCATTGACCAGCATGGTCTGGTGTTTGAGCCAGTCGGCCCAGGCTTCCTTGCTCACGCTTTCCCAGATGCGCTTGCCCAGCTCGCCGGGGTAGGGCGGAAAGTCGAGGCCTTCGGCTTCCTTGCCGAGCTTGATGCATTGAATGGTGCGTGCCATGGGTGTTTCCTTGTGTGGGTGGCGAGCAGACGAGGTGCTCAGATGATTTAGGTATAAAGAACTGAAATCTCAGTAGTTCCAGTTTTAAGAGGCGGCTTCCAGAATGCGTTCCATCGGTGTTTCGCACCGCAACACATTCACCAAAGAGGCCCTTCCATGAACTTTCGCCGTGACTTTATCAAGTTTCCCCTTGCCGCCGCCCTCATCGGCAGTTTGGCCCTGACGGCATTGCCGTCGTTTGCGCAGTCTGTGACGCTGCTCAATGTCTCGTACGACCCCACGCGCGAGTTGTACGTGGAGTTCAACCAGGCCTTTGCCAAGCACTGGAAGGCCAAGACCGGCCAGGACGTGACCATCAAGCAAAGCCACGGCGGCTCGGGCAAGCAGGCGCGCTCCATCATCGACGGGCTGGAGGCCGATGTGGCCACGCTGGCACTAGCGGGCGACACCGATGCGCTGCACGCCAATGGCGGCTGGATCCCGAAAGACTGGCAAAAGCGCCTGCCGCACAACAGTTCGCCCTACACCAGCACCATCGTGCTGGTGGTGCGCCAGGGCAATCCGAAGGGCATCAAGGATTGGGACGACCTGGTGCGCGCCGACGTGAAGGTGATCACGCCCAACCCCAAGACCTCGGGCGGCGCGCGCTGGAACTACCTGGCCGCCTGGGAGTTTGCCAAGCGCAAATACGGGGGTGAAGCCCAGGCCAAGGAGTTTGTGGCCCGGCTCTACGCCAACGTGCCGGTGCTGGACACGGGTGCGCGGGGCTCTTCGGTGACCTTTGCGCAGCGCAACCAGGGCGATGTGTTCATCAGCTGGGAAAACGAAGCCTACCTGCTGGAAAAGGAATTTGGCAGCAAGGTGGATGTGGTCTATCCCTCGATCTCCATCCTGGCCGAACCCGCCGTGTCGGTGGTGGACAAGAACGTGGACAAGAAGGGCACCCGTGCCGTGGCCGAGGCCTATCTGCAGTACCTCTACACCGAAGAAGGCCAGGACATTGCGGGCAAACATTTCTATCGCCCCGCCGTGTCCGCAAAGGCCAAGGCCAAGTACGCCAGGCAGTTCCCCAAGCTGAACCTGTTCACCATCAACGACGCGTTCGGTGGCTGGGACAAGGCGGCCAAGGAGCACTTTGCGGACAACGCGAGCTTTGACCAGATCTATTCCAGGAAGTGAGTTCACCCCGACGCGGCCTGATGCGGCATCGGCCGGTTATGAACCGTTCGCCCTGAGCCTGTCGAAGGGCTGCTCGCAGAGGGCGCCTCGGCTTCGACAGGCTTAGCCCGAACGGATGGGTGGCGTCATCGCGTGTTTTTGAATGAAATTGGACTCTAGCGCTTATCCAATAAGCGCTGGAAGCTATCAAAAAAGAAGTAGAGGAAAGATATGTCCACCTTGTTGATTGCCGGCAGCCCCTCCGAGCGTTCCCGCTCCGCCGCCTTGCTGGATGCCGTGGCCCAGCGCCTCTCGGTGCGTGGTGCGCTGGTGGACCGCATCCACATCCGCGACCTCTCGCCCCAGGCGCTGCTGCTGGCCGACTTTGGGCACCCCACGGTGGTGCATGCCATCGACCAGGTGGCCGATGCCAGCGTGCTGGTGGTGGCCACCCCGGTCTACAAGGCGGCCTACAGCGGTGTGCTCAAGGTGTTTCTGGATCTGCTGCCGCAAACGGCCCTCAAGGGCAAGACCGTGCTGCCCTTGGCCACGGGCGGCAGCCCGCACCACATGCTGGCGCTCGATTACGCGCTGCGCCCCGTGCTCCAGTCGCTGGGCGCCAAAAGCATCCTGCCCGGCATCTATGCCACCGATGCGCAGGTCACGCTGACGCCCGAGGGCAGCTACCACGTGCAGGCCGACATTGCCGCCCGGCTGGACGATGCGGTGAACGTGCTGGTGACCGAAACCCTGCGCCCGTCGCCCGCCCAGGCCACCCGGTTTGCGCCGGTGCATTTCTCGCAGGTGCGATGTAGCGTCTGACGCGGGCCCGGCGCTGCGGCAGGCCCGCAGTGCCAGCGCCACCTTCCTTCCCCTTCATTTCCATTTTTTGATTTGCTGCGCCGGGTGCGCGGGCAGGGCGGTGTTCCGCCTTTGCCAGCCCCCGTGCTCCCCTCACCCGATTTGCTGCTGGAACCTGCACCATGAACGAACTGAACCGCTTCTCCCTGCAACGCCGCCACCTGCTGGCCGCCAGTGCTGCCTCCGCCGCCGCTGGGGCGATTTCCTCCGCCTGGGCCCAGGCCCCTGGCGCGGCCCGCGTGCTGCGCGTGGGCCACCAAAAGGGCTGGCTCTCCATCCTCAAGGGCCGTGGCACGCTCGAAAAGCGCCTGGCCCCGCTGGGTGTAAAGGTGACCTGGACCGAGTTCAATGCAGGCCCCGTTCAGCTGGAAGCGCTCAACGTCGGCTCCATCGACTTCGGCGACGTGGGCGAAGCCCCGCCCATCTTTGCGCAGGCCGCTGGTGCCCCGCTGGTCTACGCCGGTGCCACAGTGCCGCGCCCCGCATTGGAGGCCGTGATCGTTCCCAGCGGTTCGCCGATTCGCAGCGTGGCCGACCTCAAAGGCAAGCGCGTGGCCTACAACAAAGGCTCCAACGTGCAGTATTTCCTGGTCAAGCTGCTGGAGAAGAACGGCCTGAAATACGGTGACGTGCAATCCATCTTCCTGGCCCCGGCCGACGCGCGGGCCGCGTTTGAACGCGGCGCGATCGATGCCTGGATCATCTGGGACCCCTTCCTCGCCGCCGCCCAAAAGCAGCTCGATGCGCGCCTGCTGGTCGATGCCACCGGCGTGGTGAACAACCGCGCCTACTACTTCACCTCGCGCGACTTCGCCACCAGGAACGCCGACGTGCTGCGCATCGCCATCGAAGAAGTCAACGCCATCGACACCTGGGCCTCCAAAAACAAGGACGCCGCCGCTGCCGAGCTGTCGGCCGTGCTGGGCCTGGACAAATCCATCACCGACCTGTACCTGAGCCGCGCCCGCTTCGGCACCGCGCCCGTCACGCGCGAGATCCTGGCCGAGCAGCAGGCGATTGCCGACACCTTCTTCGACCTCAAGCTCATCCCCAAGAAGCTCAACCTGCTGCATGCCGCGCCGGTGGATCTGCTGTGACCTGCAACACGAAAGGACACCGCGCCATGACCCACCCCACCATCCACCCCGAGCGCCGCCGCGCACTGCAACTGCTGGGCATCACCGCGTTCAGCTGGGCGCTGGCCAGCCGCTATGCCCACGCGCAAAGCGCCGCTGTGCAAGGGCCTGAGCTGCTGCGCATCGGCTACCAAAAATCCGCCGTCAACCTCGTGATCCTCAAGCAGCAGGGCGTGCTGGAAAAGCGCTTCCCCGGCACACGGATCAGCTGGCTGGAGTTCCCGGCCGGGCCGCAGCTGCTCGAAGCCCTGTCGGTGGGCAGCCTGGAGTTTGGCCTGACCGGCGACTCGCCGCCCGTGTTCGCACAGGCCGCTGGCAAAGACCAGCTGTACGTCGGCGCCGAGCCGCCCAAGCCCGACAGCTCCGCGCTGCTGGTGCTCAACGATTCGCCCCTGCGCAAGCTGCCCGATCTCAAGGGCCGCCGCATCGCCGTGCAAAAGGGCAGCAGCGCCCACTACCTACTGGTGCGCGCCGTGGAGCGCGCGGGCCTGCAGTGGGCCGACATCCAGCCCGTGTACCTGACCCCGGCCGATGCGCGCGCCGCGTTCGAGCGCAAGAGCGTGGACGCCTGGGCCATCTGGGACCCGTTCTACGCCGCCACCGAGCTGGCCATCGGACCCCGAGTCCTTGCGACTGGCCGTGATCTTGCCAGCAGCAACAACTCCTTCTACCTGGCGGCCCGCCCGTTTGTGCAAGCCCACCCCCAGGTGCTGCGCGTGCTGTTTGAAGAACTCAGCCGCGCCGACCGCCTGGCGCAAGAGGCGCGCAAGGACGCGATCAAGCTCATTGCCGACTTCAGCGGCCTGGACGCGGGCGTGGTGAGCCTGTTCATCCAGCGCCGCCCCTCGTCTCCCGTGGGGCTGCTCTTGCCCGCCACCGTGGCCGACCAGCAGCGCGTGGCCGATGCGTTTTTCAAGCTCGGCCTGATTCCCAAACCCGTGAACGTGGCCGACATCGTGTGGCGGCCTGCTGCACCGGCGCTGACTTGAGATGCATTGTGGAGAGCATCAATCCCCCTGAACCGTTCACGCTGAGCCTGTCGAAGCGCTGCGCAGGGCTTCGACGAGCTCAGCCCGAACGGTCGGGGCGAGTTCAAAACACGGCAATCCATCAAAGAAATACCACGGTCCATTCACTCACCTTTCGAGGCACTCACTCATGAAAATTTTCTGGTTCATCCCCACCCACGGCGACAGCCGCTACCTCGGCACCGCCAAAGGCGCGCGCCAGCTCAGCCACGACTACTTGAAGCAAGTCGCAGTGGCGGCCGACAGCCTGGGTTACGAAGGCGTGCTCATCCCCACCGGCCGCTCGTGCGAAGACCCGTGGGTGGTGGCGGCCAGCCTCCTGCCCGTCACGCGCAACCTCAAGTTTCTGGTGGCAGTGCGCCCCGGCCTGCACCAGCCTGCGTTGGCCGCGCGCATGGCGGCTACGTTCGACCGGCTTTCGGGCGGGCGCCTGCTCATCAACCTGGTCACCGGGGGCGACCAAGCGGAGCTGGAGGGCGACGGCGTGTTTCTGGACCACGCCACGCGCTACGAGCAATCGGCCGAGTTCATCCGCATCTGGCGCGAAATTTTGGCGCGCAGCCACCGGGGAGAGAGCCTGGACTTTGAAGGCCAGCACCTGTCGGTGAAAGGCGCCAAGCTGCTCTTTCCGCCGCTGCAGCAGCCCCACCCGCCCGTGTACTTTGGTGGCTCGTCCGACGCCGCGCACGACCTGGCGGCCGAGCAGGTCGAGACCTACCTGACCTGGGGCGAGCCACCGGCTGAAGTCGCCAAGAAAGTGGCAGACGTGCGCGCCCGCGCCGCCAAACACGGCCGCACCGTCAACTTCGGCATCCGCCTGCACGTCATCGTGCGCGAGACCGATGAGCAGGCCTGGGCCGCTGCCGAAGAACTCATCAGCCATGTAACCGACGACACCGTGGTGCGCGCCCAGGCCGTGTTTGCACGCATGGACTCCGAAGGCCAGCGCCGCATGGCCGCCTTGCACGCTGGTGGTGCCAAGCGCAGCCGCAAGGATCTGGAGATCAGCCCCAACCTGTGGGCGGGCGTAGGCCTGGTGCGTGGTGGCGCGGGCACGGCCCTGGTAGGCGACCCGCAGACAGTGGCTGCGCGCATCGAGGAATACGCCGCGCTGGGGCTGGACACTTTTGTGCTGTCGGGCTATCCGCACCTGGACGAGGCGTATCGGTTTGCCGAGCTGGTGTTCCCGCTGCTGCCCCTGCCGCTGCGCAACCAACTGGCCAGCCGCAACCCCTTGTTTGGCAACCCACTGGGCCCGTTTGGCGAAACCGTGGCCAACGACTTTGTGCCGCGCGCGTCGCAAAGCTGATTTGCCCCGAACCGGAACTCTCCATGACACACACCGCAAGAGAACTGCAGGTATCCCCGGTGGCCGACTCCGTGGACCTGCCCATCGAAGGGCCGTTGTTGCCCGCACCCGTCGCCCGCTTTCTCGCCAACGTCGCACAGCGCCTGTTGCCCTGGGCTGTGCCCATCGGCCTCATCGCGCTGTGGCAGATCGCATCGTCACAGGGCTGGTTGTCTACCCGTGTGCTGCCCGCACCGCTGGAGGTCGTCAAGGCCGCGTGGACGCTGGCCGCTTCGGGCGAGCTGTGGACCCACGTCCAGGTCAGCGCGGGCCGCGCGCTGGCCGGGCTGGCCGTTGGCGGCGGCCTGGGACTGGCGCTGGGCCTGCTTACCGGCTCGGTCAAGCTGTTCGAGACGCTGCTCGACTCCACCATCCAGATGGTGCGCAACATCCCTGCGTTGGCGCTGATCCCGCTGGTGATCCTGTGGTTCGGCATCGACGAATCGGCCAAGCTGTTCCTCATCAGCGTGTCGGTGTTCTTCCCGATCTACCTCAACACCTTCCACGGCATCCGCAATGTGGACCCGGGCCTGATCGAGATGGGCCGCACCTACGGCCTGGGCCGCTGGCAGCTCTACCGGCAAATCATCCTGCCCGGTGCGCTCTCCAGCATCCTGGTGGGGCTGCGGTTTTCGCTCGGTTTGATGTGGGTGATCCTGATCGTGGCCGAAACCATCTCGGCGCAGGCGGGAATCGGCTACCTCACGATGAATGCACGCGAGTTTCTGCAGACCGACATCGTGCTGGTGGGCATCCTGCTGTATGCGCTGCTGGGCAAGCTGGCCGACGTGTTTGCCAAGGGCCTCGAACGCTACTGGCTGCGCTGGCATCCCGGATATCAGTAGCGACACCCCCCTGAGGCGAGACCGCTCGGTGCAGCCGCCAGAGGCGGCAGCTCTTCGGACTGTCCAACCCTGCGCAGGCAGGCTTGGAGCCGCAGTCCTCAGCCCCCCCGCTCTCGCTTCGCTGCGCTACGCGGGCAGGGGGACGACGCACTCGCTGCGGGGCGGCCCTTGCTCTGCGCCCCTCGCATGGGGCCACGCCCTCAGCAAGGTCCTGTGTCTAATTACTCACATTTTTATAGCTGCTAGCGCTTGATAGATAAGCGCAGGAGGCCATTTTGACTAAAAATTCATCATCTCCACAACCCCAAGGCGTGCGCCTGGAAGTGCGTGGCGTGGACAAGCGCTACGGCGCGCGCAGCGTGCTCCACAAGGCCGATCTGGTCATCGAGCCCGGCGAGTTCGTCGCCATCGTGGGCCGCAGCGGGTGCGGCAAGAGCACGCTGCTGCGCCTGGTGGCGGGGCTGGAATCGGTCTCGGGTGGCACCATCCGCATCGACGGCGACAGCGTGAGTGGCCTCAGCGACAGCACACGCATCATGTTCCAGGACTCGCGCCTGCTGCCCTGGAAGCGCGTGCAGGACAACGTGGCCCTGGGTCTGCCGCCCGCGCAGCGTGGCGCAGCGGCCGATGTGCTGGCCCGCGTGGGCCTGGGGGATCGGCTCGGCGAATGGCCCGCGCGCCTCTCTGGCGGCCAGCGCCAGCGCGTGGCCCTGGCCCGCGCCTTGGTGCACAACCCGCGCCTCTTGCTGCTGGATGAACCGCTGGGCGCGCTGGATGCGCTCACCCGCATAGAAATGCACCGCCTGATTGAAGGCCTGTGGCGCAGCAGCGGCTTTACCGCGCTGCTGGTCACCCACGACGTGCAAGAGGCCGTGGCCCTGGCCGACCGCGTGATCCTGATCGAAGACGGCCAGATCGCGCTGGACCAGCGCATCGACCTGCCACGCCCCCGCTCGCACGGCGACCCCGCGTTTGCCGCCATCGAAAAACGCATCCTCGACCGGGTGCTGCAAAAGCCCGCAGGGGAGTCTGCGCACGAGGTGTCTTGGCCCGGCGTGCCTGCGCACGGCCTGCGCTGGGCGGTCTGAACCCCATTTAATTTTTCCCATCCACGGACTTTTCAAGGAGAAAACCATGTCCATCCAAGCCATCAACGTACGCAACCAGTTCAAGGGCAAAGTGCGCGAAATCATTCGCGGCGATGTCGTCTCCGAGGTCGATGTCGAAACGCCCTGGGGCGTCGTCACCTCCGTCATCACCACCCGCTCGGTGGAC
>NZ_AGTS01000062.1 GCF_000238595.1 Acidovorax sp. NO-1
TAGCGTTCCCTGCACCGCCGGATTTAAGCCTGTACGGCCACGAGGTGATGATGCTCAGGAGGACATTCGCCGTGCACCGCTCATAACAGGAAAACTTCGGCTTGGCATCGTGGGCAGTAACTTGCGTCACTTCGGATTCGTCACGAGCGGATTTCGCGGGGAGACTGTCTCAGAGGCCGCCCCACCATCACCGTATGCGTCGTTACAGCCGCTCTGCATCCAGAGGGATGGGTCCTACGTGGTTCAGCCACGCCGTGATCTCGTTCTGCACGGGCTGGCAGGAGATGCCAGTCGTGGGATCACAGGCAACAACCTGAAGCGGGAACTCAGCCAGAAATTCGCTGGGCTCATCGTCAATCACAAGG
>NZ_AGTS01000061.1 GCF_000238595.1 Acidovorax sp. NO-1
TTAACGCAGCTGGGGCCCCGCCATGGAAAGCGACTTCACCGCACCGACACCGATCGCCGCGCCAAAGCGCTTGACCAGCCGCTCGGCCACGTTGTCGCGCCGGGTGTAATCGATGATGTCTTCGGCCTGAACCACTTCCCGGGCCACGTAGTCCAGGTTGCCCAGTTTGTCGGCCAGGCCCATTTCCACGGCCTGCTGGCCGGTCCAGAACAGGCCGCTGAAGGTGTCGGGTGTGGGCTTGAGCCGGTCGCCCCGCCCGGCCTTCACCACGGCGATGAACTGCTGGTGGATCTGATCGAGCATGGTCTGCGCGTAGGCGCGCTGCTGTTCCGTCTGGGGGCTGAACGGGTCCAGGAAGCCCTTGTTCTCACCGGCGGTCAGCAGGCGGCGCTCCACACCCAGCTTTTCCATGGTGCCGGTAAAGCCAAATCCGTCCATCAGCACGCCGATGCTGCCCACGATGCTGGCCTTGTCCACAAAGATGTCGTCGGCCGCAGCGGCAATGTAGTACGCGGCCGAGGCGCAGGTTTCTTCCACCACGGCGTAGATCGGTTTGTTGTGCTTGGCCTTCAGGCGCACGATTTCGTCGTTGATGATGCCCGCCTGCACGGGGCTGCCGCCGGGCGAGTTGATCAGGAGCACCAGGGCCTGGGAGCCCTCGTCCTCCAGCGCGCTGCGCATGGCGGCCACCACAAACTCGGCACTGGCCTCGGCGCCGCTGGCGATTTCGCCCTTGATGTCCACCACCGCCGTGTGCGGGGCGCTTTTGCTGGCGCCGGGCGATGCCTGGCGCAGGGCCGCAAAGGCAACGGCGGCGATCAGCAACAGCCACGCCAGGCGGAAGAAGATCTTCCAGCGGCGGGCGCTGCGCTGTTCCTGAAGGGCGGAGAGGGCCAGCTTTTCCAGCGTGGCGCGCTCCCAGCCGGGTTGCTGCGATGGGTCGCTCACAGATGCTCCTGAATTAGTAGCTGCTTGCGCCCACAGGTCGGGCGCTGGAGTGCTTTTTGGGTCAAAACCCGAAGGGCCGGGCTGCTGGGGGTCGTTCATGTCTTGCGTCCTGGCACTGGGCGGACGCAGGCAGGCAGGCGTCAGCGCGTGGGGGTCGTTCGTCCTGGATTTTCTAGAACTCTGCGGGTTGCAGGTGGTGCGCAGTATGCCAGTGCACCACACCATCACTCTCCGTCAGGGCAATTTTCACCAGCCCGCCGCGGCAGGGGCCACCCGCACACTCGCCGGTGCCCGGCAGATAGGCGGCCCCGTGGGTGGCGCACAGCAGCCAATGGCCCGTGTCGTCAAAAAAACGGTTGGGCTGGTAGTCCATCTCCATCGCCACATGGGTGCAGCGGTTCAGATAGGCATGGGCGACGCCCCGGTAGCGGATCGCAAACGCCCGACACGTCTGGCCCGCATAGCGGACATCGAACGGAACGGCCAGGCCGCCTTCCAGCAAATCCGCACTGTTGCACAACGCAATGCACTGATCAGGAGACGTAGTCACGGGTATTCCCCACTCTGGTCCTGGTGGTCAGGCGTTGTGCAGCAGCCAGTCGTGCAGCTCGAGCACCGAATGCGCAACCGCCAGCGGCTTGAGGGCGTGAAAGGCATCGGGCTCGTGGGCCCCGTAGCTCACGCCCACGCTCGCGCAGCCCGCGTTCACGGCCATCTGCAGGTCGTGGGTGGTGTCGCCAATCATCAGCAGGCGCTCCGGCGCCACGTCAAATTCAGCCATCAGCTCCTGCAGCATCAGGGGGTGCGGCTTGCCAGCGGTCTGGTCGGCGGTTCGCGAGCCGTCGAACACCCCGCGCAAATCGACCGAATGCAGCGCCTCGTCCAGCCCGCGCCGGCTCTTGCCCGTGGCCACGGCCAGCAAGTGGCCGCGTTCGCGCAGATCGTTCAGCAGGGGCAGCACCCCGTCAAACAGCACCAGATCGTCCTGGTGCTGGACGTAATGAAAGCGGTAGCGGTTACCCAGCTCGGTGTACTTCTCGGGCGGCACATCCGGCGCGGCATGGGCCAGCGCCTGCATCAGACCCATGCCGATCACGTACGCGGCTTCCTTGTCCGAGGGCACCGTGCCCCCCACATCGCGCACCGCCGCCTGTATGCAGCGCACGATGATGGCGGTGGAGTCGAACAGGGTGCCATCCCAGTCAAAGGCGATGAGGTCGAAGCGGCGCGGGCGGAAGTTTTTGGCGGACATGGAGAGGGTTTTCGCGCTGGATCGTCAGGCAGGGGACACAAAACCGGCCAGCTCGGGGGGCAGTTCGGCAATCAGCTGCACACGCTCGCCCGAGGCGGGGTGGTTGAACTGTAACCGCCATGCATGCAGGAACATGCGCTTCATCGAGAGCTTCTGAAGGCGCTTGTTGAGGTCAAAGTCGCCGTATTTGTCGTCCCCGACGATGGCGTGGCCCTGGCTGGCCAGGTGCACACGAATCTGGTGGGTGCGACCGGTCTTGATGGTCACCTCCAGCAACGACATGGCGGGCAGGCCCTGCGCAGCGCGCGCGGGCACGGTGCTGCGCACCTTGACCAGGGTGATGGAGCGCATGCCATCCGGGTCATCGGCCGTGGTCACACGCACGCGGCGCTCGCCAGCACCGGAGGTGCCTTCCGGCCCCGCCTGCAGGTACTTGTGCAGTGGCAGGTCGATGACCTTCTTGTTGGCAGGCCAGGTGCCGGTGACCAGCGCCAGATACGTTTTGCCCGTCTCGCGCTCACGGAACTGGTCTTGCAGGTGAGTGAGCGCTGACCGCTTCTTGGCCACCAGCAGGATGCCCGAGGTCTCGCGGTCCAGGCGGTGCACCAGTTCCAGGAACCTGGAGGCAGGCCGCGCCTGGCGCAGCTGTTCGATCACGCCAAAGCTCACGCCGCTGCCGCCATGCACCGCAACGCCCGCAGGTTTGTCGATGGCGATCAGGTGCTCGTCTTCCAGGAGAACGGGAAATTCGCGCGCGGGCGCAGGCCGTTCGGCCTTTTCGGCCACCTTGTCGGAGATGCGCACGGGCGGCAGGCGCACCACATCCCCGGCCTCGACGCGGGTGTCGGCACTCACGCGGCCTTTGTTGATGCGCACCTCGCCGCTGCGGATGATGCGGTAGACATGCGTTTTTGGCACGCCTTTCAGGTGGCGTATCAAAAAGTTATCGAGCCGCTGCCCTGCGGAGTCTTGATCGACCTCGACCAGACGTGCTGCAGGAGGGTGGACAGCCGGGGCGGGGTGGGATGGCGGTTTGCCCCCTATAATGTGTTTCACCTGCGCGTCGTTATGTAAGTGGTTGATTTGTCTGGAGTTTAGTCCACGCAACCCTTGCATCGGCACAGGTAGGTCGATGCCAACGGGCGTCGTACACGCAGATTGCAGGCCAGATGCCTGTGGTGGCCTGTATGCCGTGCGGCGGGCTGACAGATTGAAACACTGATACGGAATCCCCCAAGCTGGCAGACCGTTCCCTACCCGGGAGCGGTCTGCCAGCGGATCGAAGCGAGCATGTGGTTGTTGATGAGCTGGATGGTGACCTTGTGGCGGTGGCTGTTGCCCCCGGCTGCGCGCTCCAATCCGGCCCCAGCGCCCATCCAGCAAGCGCGAGCAGCTATTTTTTCAATAGCAAAGTTGCGCCCCTCTCACTCGCCCCCATCCACGCGCCCCTGCCTTTCACTGCCGCGCTAGCGCTCGGCAGTCCCTTGGCATCCCCGGCAATTCCCTTCGTTTCGATGCGTCAGTCCAGGCATTCACAGCTCCTGTAGAGCTTGTTGTTATTGGTTTGAACTGCGGGTGGCAGCCCGCCGCAGCCCTGTGGGCCGCGCCGCTGCCGACCGCGAAACACGAGAAGGAATCGCATCATGAAGCGGATGCTCATCAACGCCACGCAGGCCGAAGAACGGCGCCTGGCCATCGTCGACGGACAAAAGCTCCTCGACTACGAAATCGAAATTGAAGGGCGCGAACAGCGCAAGGGCAACATCTACAAGGCCGTTGTCACCCGCGTCGAGCCCTCGCTGGAAGCCTGTTTTGTGGACTACGGCGAAGACCGCCACGGCTTTTTGCCATTCAAGGAAATTTCGCGCACCTACTTCGCGCCCGGTGTCTCGCCCAGCCAGGCGCGCATCAATGAAGTGATCAAGGAAGGCCAGGAGCTGCTGGTCCAGGTCGAAAAGGAAGAACGCGGCAACAAGGGCGCAGCCCTGACGACCTTCGTCTCGCTGGCCGGCCGCTACGTGGTGCTGATGCCCAACAACCCCCGCGGTGGTGGCGTCTCGCGCCGCATCGAGGGTGAGGACCGCGCCGAGCTCAAGGAGGCGATGGACCAGCTGGAGTACCCCAACGGCATGTCCATCATTGCGCGCACCGCAGGCATCGGCCGCAGCGCGCCCGAACTGCAGTGGGACCTGAACTACCTGCTGAAATTGTGGAACGCCATCGACGGCGCTGCCAAGGGTGGCAAGGGCGCCTTCCTGATCTATCAGGAATCGAGCCTGGTGATCCGCGCCATCCGCGACTACTTCAACAACGACATCGGTGACATCCTCATCGATACCGACGACATTTACGAACAGGCGCAGCAGTTCATGGCGCACGTCATGCCCGAGCATGCCGCCCGCGTGAAGCGCTACCGCGACGATGCCGCCCTGTTCAGCCGATTCCAGATCGAGCACCAGATCGAATCGGCCTACGCCCGCACCGTGCAGCTGCCCTCGGGCGGCGCCATCGTGATCGACCACACCGAAGCGCTGGTCAGCGTGGACGTGAACTCGGCCCGCGCCATCAAGGGCGGCGACATCGAGGAAACCGCCACCCGCACCAACCTGGAAGCCGCCGACGAAGTGGCCCGCCAGATGCGCCTGCGCGACCTCGGCGGCCTGATCGTGATCGACTTCATCGACATGGAAGAGAGCAAGAACCGCCGCGAAGTGGAAAACCGCCTGCGCGACGCGCTGCGCCAGGACCGCGCCCGCGTGCAGTTCGGCACCATCAGCAAGTTCGGCCTCATGGAAATGAGCCGCCAGCGCCTGAAGCCCGCCCTCTCCGAAGGCTCGTCCATCCCCTGCCCCCGCTGCGGTGGCTCGGGACACATCCGCGACACGGAATCGTCGGCCCTGCAGATCCTGCGGATCATTCAGGAAGAGTCCATGAAGGACAACACGGCCGCCGTGCACTGCCAGGTGCCAGTAGAAGTGGCCTCTTTCCTGCTGAACGAAAAGCGCACCGAGATCGCAAAGATCGAACTCAAGCAGCGCGTGGCCGTGCTGATGGTGCCCAACAAGACGCTGGAAACCCCGAACTACCGCCTGGAACGCCTCAAGCACGACGACCCGCGCCTGGACCACATCGAAGCCAGCTACAAGCTCGCCGAAGAAGTGGAAGACCCCACCGCCGTGACGCGCCGCTCGCAAGAGCCCACCAACAAGCAGACGCCGGTGATCAAGGGTGTGCTGCCGGACGCACCCGCCCCCATCGCCGAGCCGCGCGAGCCCCGCCCTGAGGGTGCTGCACGCGCACCCCGTGGCGGCCAGCGCCCGGCGGCAGCCACCGCAGCGGCACCCGTGGCTGCACCCGCACCCGTGGCCGCAGCGCCGCAGGAGCAAGGCTTCTTCGGCTGGCTCAAGAGCCTGTTCGGCTTTGGCGATACACCGGCAGCACCCGCCTCCGTGGCAGCCCCCGCACCAGTGGTCACACCGGAACCCTCTGGCCGGGGCGAACCCCGCCGTGATGGCCGCAGCGGCGAAGGCCGTGGTGGCCGCGGCGGGCGAGGTGGCAACCGTGATGGCCAGCGCGATGGCGCGCCCCGCGAAGGCAATGGCGAAGGCCGGGGCCGCCGTGGTGAGCGCTCGACAGAAGGCCGCGCACCGCGCGACGCCGAAAGCCGTCCACCCCGTGACGCCGAGCGCCGCCCCGAAGGCGAAGCCCGCGACGGGCAGGGCCGCGACGGTGGCCGCAACGGGCGCGAAGGGCGTGAGGGTGGTGGCCGTGGCCGCCGCGACAACACCGAGCCACGCCACCAGAACGCGGGCTTGAACGGTGACAACACCACCGCGATGACAGCGCAGGTGGAAGGACCCAATGGCGGAAACAACGGTAATGGCGGTAACAGCGGCAACACCGGTAACGGCGCAGATGCCCAGCCCGGCCAGCAGCCCCGCGGCGAGCGCGGCCCACGCCGTGAACGAGGCGAACGCGGCAACCGTGGCGAGCGCACACCCCGCGCGGTGGAAGCACAGGAAGCGGCTGCAGCGGTGGCACCCGGCGACTTTGCTGACACAGCGCCGCTGGCGGCCCTGCCCGATCTGGACCTGTCCGGCAACGATGCACCGCCCAACGGCGCCGCCGCCGAAGAGCAGCGCCGTGAGCGCCGTTCGCGCGACCGCTACGGCCGTGACCGCCGCGAGCGCGGTGAGCGCGGACCGCGTGACGGCAACGGCAATGCCGAAGCCGCCGCACCGGCGACGCTGGATTTCGACCCCACACAGGCCGACCCCGCGCCCGCGCAGGACGAAGCGCCACGCCGCAGCTACTTCACGGCCCCTGCAGCGGAGCCAGCGGCAGCAGCACCTGCCCCAGCGCCTGTGGCAGCACCCGTGCCCGCCGCAGCCAACGCACCGGCCCCCGTTGCTGCACCTGTCGCCGCGCCGGTAGCAGCCTCGGTGGCGGCCACGCCAGCCCCTGCGGTGGCACCTGAAGCTGTTGCAGCACCTGCACCGATTGCAGCACCAGCCGCACCGGTGGCACCTGCTGCCAGCGGCCTGCCCCGTGTCCAGGCGTTTGCGCTGCCCATCGATGACCTGCAGCAAGTGGCTGCCGCATCGGGCCTGCAGTGGGTCAACTCCGACGCGGACAAGATCGCTGCCGTGCAGGCTGCGATTGCCGCCGAACCCAAGCCCATCCGCGTGCCCCGCGAGCGCCCTCCAGCAGTCGTCATCGACGAAGGCCCGCTGGTGCTGGTGGAAACCCGCCGCGACCTGTCTGCCATGAAGCTGCCGTTTGAGCAGCCTCCTTCGGCTTGATGCACTGAGACGGCTGCAGCTCCTGCGGGGCACGCAGCCACCCGGCAAGAAGGCGGCCCAGGCCGCCTTCTTTTTTGCGGCTTTCACCAAAGCCCCTTTCGCGGCTGTCGGCGCTTGTTCAACGGGTACCATTTCAGGCCACCGCCGTCATCGCCCCACTGCAAACTGCCCGCACGGGCACCCGTTTTACCCACCGAGATCCACGGACCCCCTGCCCCCATGCTGTTCCTGCTGTCTCCCGCCAAATCGCTCGACTACGACACGCCCCTGCCCGAAGGCCTGCCACACACCACGCCCCAGTTTGTGGCGCAATCCACCGCGCTCATCGAGGTGCTGCGCGAGCAGTCACCGCAGCAGATCGCCTCGCTGATGGCTCTGAGCGACAAGCTTGCAGCCCTGAACGTGGCGCGCTACCAGGCCTGGCGCCCCCGGTTCACGGCCAGCAATTCACGGCAGGCGCTGCTGGCCTTCAATGGCGACGTGTACGAGGGGCTGGACGCCCGCACGCTCGCCCCGCAGGACCTGGACTGGGCGCAAAGCCACGTGGCCATCCTGAGCGGCCTGTATGGCGTGCTGCGGCCGCTGGACCGTATGCAGCCCTACCGCCTGGAAATGGGCACGCACCTGGCCACGGCCGCAGGCGACAACCTCTACCAGTTCTGGGGCAGCCAGATTGCCGAGCACCTCAACACCCGGCTGCGCGCTGACACCACGCCGGTAGTGGTCAACCTCGCGTCGCAGGAGTACTTCAAGGCCGTGGACCGCAAGGCGCTCAAGGCCCGTGTCATCGAATGTGTGTTCGAGGACTGGAAGGGCGGCGGCTACAAGATCATCAGCTTTCATGCCAAGCGCGCGCGGGGCCTGATGGCGCGTTATGCCATCACCCACCGCGTGGCCACGCCACACCAGCTCGAAGGGTTTGATCTGGATGGCTACGCCTTTGTCCCGGCATCTTCCACGCCGGAGCGCCTGGTGTTTCGGCGCAAAGTCGTACCCTCCACCTAACCCCGCACACAACCCTGCTCACGTCAAAGGACCGCCATGGCATCGCGTTCTGACCAGCACACGGACCACACCACAACCACCCGCCACACCACAGCCACGCGGCAGGCCATCACGCCCGAGTTGCGCCGCTGGATCATTGAACAGGCCCAGGCCGGCTATGCCGCCCCCGTGGTGCTGCAGTCCATGCGCGATGCGGGC
This sequence comes from Acidovorax sp. NO-1, assembly GCF_000238595.1. GTDB lineage: Bacteria > Pseudomonadota > Gammaproteobacteria > Burkholderiales > Burkholderiaceae_C > Acidovorax. Next base: position 8,206 of record NZ_AGTS01000061.1, read on the forward strand.
TGGGATGAAGACGTGGCGGCCGACGCCCTGGAGGCCACGCTGCAGGACCACCTGAACGAACTGGCCGTGCAACAGGGCCAGCCCGCTGCCGTACCCGTGCCCGAGCCCCGGCTGGATGCATCGCCCGCCCAGCTGGACTGCGGCGACCGCACCGTGAATGTGCTGCTGGCCATGGCCCAGCCGCGCATCGTGGTGTTTGGCAACCTGCTGTCGCCCGAGGAGTGCGATGCCCTCATCGCCGATGCACAGCCGCGCCTGGCGCGCTCGCTCACCGTGGCCACCAAGACGGGCGGTGAGGAAATCAACGATGACCGCACCAGCGACGGCATGTTCTTCCAGCGCGGCCAGAGCCCGCTGATCCAGCGCATCGAAGAGCGCATTGCGCGCCTCTTGAACTGGCCCATCGAAAACGGCGAGGGACTGCAGGTGCTGCACTACCGCCCGGGCGCCGAGTACAAGCCCCACTACGACTACTTCGACCCTGCCGAACCCGGCACCCCGAGCATCGTTAACCGTGGCGGTCAGCGGGTCGGTACGCTGGTGATGTACCTGAACACCCCTGAAAAAGGCGGTGGCACCACCTTCCCCGACGTGCACCTCGAGGTGGCGCCGCAACGTGGCAATGCGGTGTTCTTCAGCTACGAACGCCCACACCCCTCCACCCGCACGCTGCACGGCGGTGCGCCGGTGATTGCGGGTGAGAAATGGATCGCCACCAAGTGGCTGCGCGAACGGGAATTTAGATAAAAACAGGCTCTGGCGCTTATCCATAAAGCGCCAGCAGCTATAAAATATATAGCAATCATGAACACACCGGAACAATCCCAGCTCGGCAAGGCTTCGGCCTATGTAGACCAGTACGACGCCTCGCTGCTCTTCCCCATCCCGCGCGCAGGCAAACGGGCCGAGATCGGCATCACCGGCGCCGCACCCTTCTTTGGGGCCGACCTGTGGACGGCATTCGAGCTGTCGTGGCTGAACCTGCGCGGCAAGCCGCAGGTGGCGCTGGCGCACATCACCGTGCCGTGCGAGACGCCCAATATCGTGGAGAGCAAGTCGTTCAAGCTGTACCTCAACAGCTTCAACAACACCCGTTTTGCCGATGCGGCCGAAGTGCAGGCGCGCATGCGCACCGACATCAGCGAAGCCGTGTGGCGTGGCGCCGGGCAATCCGCCACCGTGGGCGTAAAGCTCATCGCGCCGGAGCTGTTCGACCAGGAACCCGTGCATGAACTGGACGGCCTGAGCCTGGACCGCCTGGACGTGGAATGCACGCAGTACCAGCCCGCGCCCGAGCTGCTCACAGCCGAATTCAACGAAGCGCCCGTGACCGAGACCCTCACCAGCAACCTGCTCAAAAGCAACTGCCTGGTGACGGGCCAGCCCGACTGGGGCAGCGTGCAGATCAGTTACAGCGGCCCGCAGATCAACCAGGAAGGGCTGCTGCAGTACCTGGTGAGCTTTCGCAACCACAACGAGTTCCACGAGCAGTGCGTGGAGCGCATCTTCATGGATGTGTGGACGCGCTGCAAACCCATCAAGCTCACGGTGTACGCGCGCTACACGCGCCGGGGCGGGCTGGACATCAACCCGCTGCGCACCAGCCACCCGCAGGCCCTGCCGCGCAACGTGCGCACGGCCCGGCAGTAGCGCACGGCCACAGCACCGGCGCCCGGGGCGGCACTGCCTCAGGGCATGTTGAACACGTCCACCGAGCGGCCCAGGGACACGGCACTTTCCTTCAGGCCCTGCGCGGCTGCGGCAGACTCTTCCACCAGGGCGGCGTTCTGCTGGGTGACGGTATCGAGCTGGGTCACGGCTTCATTCACCTGCGAAATCCCCTGCGACTGCTCTTTGGTGGCGCTGCTGATCTGCTGCACCAGCGTGCTCACGCGTTCGACCGCGTCGACAACGCCCCCGATCGTGGTGCCCGCATGGTCCATCTGCTGCGCACCGCTGGCGATCTGCCCCACCGTCACACCGATGAGGCCACTGATCTCCTTGGCCGAGCTGGCACTGCGCTGCGCGAGCGCACGCACCTCGCCCGCCACCACCGCAAAACCCCGCCCCTGCTCACCGGCACGGGCCGCCTCGACGGCCGCGTTGAGCGCGAGCAGATTGGTCTGGAAGGCAATGCCCTCGATGACTCCGACAATTTCGCTGATCTTGGTGGACGACAGCTTCATCTGCTGCATGGCGTCGCCAATCTCCCGCACGGCCTGCCCTCCCCGCTTGGCAATTTCACTGCTTTGCGCGCTTTCGCGCGAGACATGGGCGGCGGTGTCGGACGTCTGCAGCACGGTGCTGGCCAGCTCTTCCATGGCCGCCGCAGTCTCCTGCAGGCTGCTGGCCTGCGATTCGGTGCGGGCCGACAGGTCCAGCCCGCCGCGCGCGATCTCGTCGGCCGATTCGACGAAGTTGCGCACCTCGGTGCGCACATCGCCCACCACCGCGCGCAGGTTCACCTGCGTCTGCTGCAGCCGCTGCATGAGCGCGCCCAGGGGCTGCGGGTAGTCGCCGCGCACCGACGTCGTCAGGTTGCAGGCCGAGATGTCCGATGCAAACCGCGTGGCATCGCGCACCCCATGCAGCACCATGGCCTGAAAGCGCCACAGCACCCAGGCAGCTCCCAGCAGCATCAGCACCAGCCGCGCCACCCAGGCCGTAGCGCCCTGCAGCGACAGTGCGTCAGGCACCAGGGCCAGCAGCACGAGCAACCCCATCAGCAACGCCATGCGCGGCAACAGCGCCATCTGCGCCAGCCGCTGCGCCCAGCCGCGCAGGCCACGGTATCGCACGGCCCCGGCCTCCAGAGACAAGCTGCTCTGGCCCGATGCCGCCTCGCTGCGCATCTGGGCATACAGCGCCTCGGCCGCGGCGACCTCGTTGGCGCCAGGCTTGGTGCGCACCGACATATAGCCGCGCGGCTTGCCGCCCTCCATGATGGGCGTGACATTGGCGCGCACCCAGTAGTGGTCGCCGTTCTTGCGGCGGTTCTTCACCAGGCCCGTCCACGGCTCCCCCCTGCCAATGGTGCGCCACATGTCCTTGTAGGCCTCGGGGGGCATGTCAGGGTGGCGGATCAGGTTGTGCGGCTGGCCGATCAGCTCGTCGTAGCTGAAACCGCTCACGCGTGCAAACGCCGGGTTGCAATGGGTGATTTCGCCCTTGGTGTTGGTGCTGGATACCAGCAACTCATCACCCGGAAAGTCGAAATTCTGCTGGGTCACCGGCAGATTGATGCGCATGAATAACTCCTGGAGGCCCTGCAAGGGAGCAGGCTGAGCGTCAGGCGCTGGGGCCCTGTTACCGCTTGATACCTGTCAAGTCTAACGGCCGATCAGCCGCCCTGCACAAAAGAACTCCGAATTGCAGGGCCGGGCGCACGGGGATAGACCCGGGTGCTCAAAACAGCTGCGGGCTGTCCACCACCTGCGTTGCACCCCGCCGCGTGCGCCCCGCCTTGCCAGACTGCGAAGGGCCGTGCTCTGGCGCAGGTTCATCGCCCTTGCGCACCAGGCCGCTGGCGCGCACGCCCAGCAGCCGCAGGCGCTTGTCCAGCGGCACGCGCTTGAGGCATTGCCCGGCCAAATGGCGGATGGTGGCACCGTCTGCCGTGTACGTGTTCGCGGTGTGGTCGCGCGTGGCGATCCTGAAGTCCTCGTAGCGCAGCTTGATGCCGATGGTGCGCGCCACATAGCCCTTGCGCTGCAGGTCTTCGGCCACGCGCTGGCACAGGTCGGTAAAGATGGCAGAGAGCTCGGCCCGGTCGCGCACCGCATGCAGGTCGCGGTCAAAGGTGGTCTCGCGGCTCATGCTCACGGGCTCGCTCTCGGTGACCACGGGGCTTTCGTCGCGGCCCCAGGCCACGCGGTGCATCCAGGCGCCGGTGGATTTGCCAAAGTGGCCCATCAGCCACTGCGCATCCTGCGCGGCCAGCTGACCGATGGTCTCGATGCCCAGCCGCGCCAGCTTCTCGCCCGCCTTGGGACCGATGCCGTTGATCTTGCGCACGTTCAGGGGCCAGATCTTGCCCTGCAGGTCTTCCTCGTAAACGATGGAGATGCCGTTGGGCTTGTTGAACTCGCTGGCCATCTTGGCCAGCAGCCGGTTGGGCGCCACGCCGATGGAGCAGGTGAGCCCCGTTTTTTCAAAGATGCTTTTCTGGATGAGCCGCGCCAGCACGCGCCCGCCCTCGCGCTGGCCGCCGGGCACGTCCGTGAAGTCGATGTAGACCTCATCCACGCCCCGGTCCTGCATCACGGGCGCAATCTCCATGATGGTGCTTTTGAACAGGCGCGAAAAGCGCCGCACCTCGTCAAAATCCACGGGCAGCACGATGGCCTGCGGGCACAGCCTGGCAGCCTTCATCATGCCCATGGCCGAGCCCACGCCAAACTGCCGCGCGGGGTAGGTGGCCGTGGTGATCACGCCCCGGCCCACGTAATCCTTGAGCAGCGGGAAATCCTCCACCGGGATGAAGCACGGCTCGCGCGGCCCGGAGCCGTCGGGGTTTTGCAGCAACAGCTCGTCCACCTTGCGGCGGCCACCGCCAATGACCACCGGCAGGCCCTTGAGCTGGGGATATCGCAGCAGTTCGACCGATGCAAAAAAGGCATCCATGTCGAGGTGGGCGATGCGGCGCAGCCGCTGCCCCTGGCACTCATGGGGGGCAGCCGTTGTGGGCTCGTTAACGGGAAGGTCAGGCGCTGGGACGGTCACGCCCGTTATTGTGCGCGGCGGTGTGAGAGGCTGCTGCCAAGCCCTCGCTGATTCCAGCTCAGAGAAACGCCTTCCTTTGCGCACGCATGGCATCCCGGTCGATGCTGGCGTGCAGTTGCTCCATGTCTGCTCGGCACACGCCTTGCTGTGCAAAGTGGGTGTGCCAACCATCCACCACACGAACCACCTGGCGGATCAGCTCAATGGCACGGGCTCTGCGAATGCCAAACTCGTTGACCTCAGTCAGCGCGTTGTCCAGACTGGACTCCACCCCCGCCTTGCCCACCAACATCGCCTGGTAGCCCAGGTTCTGCAGCGCCGGCACCACGTCATACGCAGGGGTCAGCTCGTGGTAGCCGTCCAGGCCCAGGCGCAGGCTGTGGTTGCGCTCATGGTCGTCGGTGTTGTCCATGAGGATGTTGAACACCATGCGCTGGAACAACTCCTCACGCTGCGCGCCCTGCCGGTCAGGATGGCCCAGGCGCAGCAGCACGGTAGCCAGGGCGCTGTAGCTCTCGGGCAAACGCGCGGCGCGCAGCGCGGTGCGTGCCGACATGCAATGCAGCCGGTAGTCACCTACGCGGTCAAAGCGTTCGATGGTCAGGGCGTGACGCGCCTTGCCGTGGCGTGCAGGGATGGGCAACACGCCCGTGGCTGCCACGCGGATGCCGGCCTTGGCGGCCAGGGTCATCGTGGCGTGTTCCACCAAGGGCGTGTCCACCGCGTCGTCCAGCTCGCTGAACTTGATGACACATGCTCCGGCATCGGTCTGCAGCAAGGCCTTGGGCCGCGTACCGCCCAGCGTCACCCCGGGCTGTATCAGCCTTTGCATGGCGGCCGTCACCGGGGCCTGGGTCTGCAGGTCTTCCATGGCGGCGCTGAGCTGCGCCAGGTCACGCAACTGCGGGTACGCGCCCAGGTGGCGCGGAATGTATTGGTCTGCCGACACCGACACGCCCAACGCGCCAAATCGGTCATCACCCGCAAACAGCAGCCTTTCCAGAATCGACAGGCGCGCGGGCCGGTCTACATGGCGGATGATGCGCTCGCCCCATCGGTCGGGCCGCGCGTCGTCGATGGCACCGGGGGCGCTTGCGCGCTCGCCCGCCGTGAACTCCTGGCCTTGCACCAGCGGCAAATCTTCGCTCAGCGCAAAGTTCCACCACTGCGGGGCATAGACAAACGTGGCGCAGTCGGCCACCAGCTGGGAGAGGCGCAACTCGCCCACCAGCATGGGCCGCGCGGGGTTCACCAGAGCCCATACGGAGAGCTGGTCCTGCGGTACGTAGTTGTGCGGGGTGACTGCCCCGGTCATGTCGAACCCTGTGTAGCCGGATGCAGCAACGCGGCCAGGCCTGCTGCCGTGTTGTTGGCGGACTTGGCGGCAGGAAAAGGCACGGCTGCAGCGGCCGCCGTGCGCTTTGCTGCCGCACGCGCGGGCTTGGGTGCGCCCCGCACGCGGGTGACCTCGCGCTCCAGCGCCGCAAGGTCGCGCTGAGGCGCCACCAGATCCGCCACCACTACGGCAGGATTGACCAGCCACATGCACATCACATACGAGGCCATGGCCACCGAAGGATCGCCCCGCTCGATGCGCGCCATGGTCGGCTGCGACACCCCCAAGCGCCGCGCCCATTGCGCCTGTGATTCGCCACGCCGCTTGCGGGCGATGGCAATGTTCTGCCCCAGCAACTCAATCTGCTGCAGTACGGCCTGCGGATAGTCCGCAGGACTGGTGGTTTGTCTTGGCATTCATAGATAGTAGCTTTTTTATTTTTTTATGCAACTCTATGAATATTTTCTAAGAACTCTCCGGTGCCGTGCGTGAGTGGACGCGTCAACTAGCCGCCTGAAAATTCATAGATTGCTCATTTCAAACCCAAAAATAAACTCTATGAATAAACGACTTGATCAGAGCGTCACTGCTTTGCCATTGCCGCACTCCGAATTCCCTGCAGCGTGCCCGTGGGCGTGATCGCCTCAGGGTCGATCAGGCAGTGCAGCACGCTGGGCAGGCCGCTGGCGCGCGCGCGGGCGAGCGCCGGGGCGAAGTCTTCGGTGCGCTCCACGCGCTCGCCGTGGCCCCCAAAGGCCTGGGCGTAGGCTTTGAAGTCGGGGTTCTTGAGCTGCGTGGCACTGATGCGGCCGGGGTACTCGCGCTCCTGGTGCATGCGGATGGTCCCGTACATGGCGTTATCGAGCAGCACCACGATGAGAGGCAGGCGGTATTGCACGGCGGTCGCAAACTCCTGGCCGTGCATCAGAAAGTCGCCATCGCCCGCGAACACCACCACCTCGCGCTCTGGCCACAGGCGCTTGGCGCCCACGCCGGCCGGCAGGCCGTAGCCCATGGAGCCGCTGGTGGGCGCGAGCTGGCTGGCGTAGGTGGTAAACGGCCAGAAGCGGTGCACCCAGGTGGCAAAGTTACCCGCGCCATTGCAGAAGATGGTGTTGGCCGGCAGGGTGGATTTGAGGTGCTGCATGACCTGGCCCATCTGCAGTTCGCCCGGAATCTGGATGGGGTTGGTGTCGCTCCACAGCACGTACTCAGACCGCGCCATTTCGGCGTGGGCCAGCCACGCCACGGGCGTTGCGGGGCGCACGCTGGCCAGCGCGGCAGTGAATGCTTGAGGGGTGGCATGGATGGCCTGCGCCGGGCGGTAGAGCTTGCCCAGCTCGTCCGCATCGGCATGCACATGCACCAGCGGCTGTGCGGGGTTGGGAATGGCAAACAGCTCGTAGCCTTGCGACGGAATCTCGGACAGGCGTCCGCCCACCACCAGCACCAGGTCCGACGCACGGATGCGCGCCAGCAGGCGCGGGTTCACGCCCAGGCCCAGGTCGCCGCCGTAGCACGGGTGGTTGGCCGGGAACAGCATTTGCCGCCGGAACGAGCAGTACACGGGCAGCGACCAATCTGAAGCAAACGCTACAAACTCGCGCACCGCCTGCTCTGACCACCGGCTGCCGCCCAGGATGGCCACGGGCTGGTGTGCGGCCTTCAGGCGCTGGGCCAGCTCGGCCATCTGCGCGGGGCCGGGGTGTGTTTCCGTGACCTGGTAGGGCAGCGCGTCGGCAACGGCGGCGGCTTCGGTCAGCATGTCTTCGGGGAGCGCCACCACCACCGGGCCAGGGCGGCCCGACGTGGCGACGTGGAAGGCGCGCGAGATCAGCTCGGGCACGCGCGCGGGGTCGTCAATCTCCACCACCCACTTGGCCATGGTGCCAAACACGGCGCTGTAGTCCAGCTCCTGGAAAGCTTCGCGACCCTTGGCGTTGCGTGCCACCTGGCCCACGAACAGGATCAGCGGCGTCGAGTCCTGATGGGCAATGTGCACACCGGCCGACGCATTGGTGGCACCCGGCCCGCGCGTCACAAAGCAGATGCCGGGCTGGCCAGTGAGTTTGCCCTGCGCCTCGGCCATCATGGCGGCGCCGCCTTCCTGGCGGCACACGGTCACGCCGATGTCGGCATCATGCAGCGCATCGAGCACGGCCAGATAGCTCTCGCCCGGCACGCAAAAAAGCTGCTTCACGCCGTGGGTGATGAGCTGGCGGACCAGGATCTGGCCGCCAGTGCGGGAGGGAATGGAAACGTGGGTCATGTCGGGCAATCACTTCTCAAAAACAATTCAGAACAGCGCGTGGCAGGCGCGCTGGATACGGCCGCAGGCCTCCTGCAGATCGGCCATGGACGCAGCGTACGAGATGCGAAAGTATGGCGCCAGCCCCAGCACGCTGCCCGGCACCACAGCCACGTGGAACTCGCGCAGCAGGTAGTCGCAAAAGTCGGCGTCGGTGCGCAGCAGTGCACCGCCCGGCGTGGTGCGGCCCAGCACGCCTTCACAGCGGGCAAAGGTGTAGAACGCGCCCTCGGGCACGCGACAGTGCAGGCCGGGTGAAGCGTTGAGCGCGGCCACCACCACGTCGCGCCGCGCCTGGAACGCGCGGCAGCGCTCGGCCACCACATCCTGCGGGCCGGTCAGCGCTGCCACCGCCGCCGCCTGGCTGATGGACGAAGGGCACGACGTGGCCTGGCTCTGCACCACGGCCATCGCGGCAATCAGCGCCTTGGGGCCTGCGCCATAGCCGATGCGCCAGCCCGTCATGGCATACGACTTGGAGACGCCGTTCACGGTGAGCGTGCGCTCGCGCAGTGCGGGCAGCACGGCCACGGGCGTGGCAAAGGTCCGGCCGTCGTACAGGATGTGCTCGTAAATGTCGTCGGCCAGCACCCACACCTGCGGGTGGCGCAGCGCCACGTCCAGAATGGGCCGCAGCTGCTCGGCGCTGTAGGCCGAGCCACTGGGGTTGGACGGCGAGTTGATGAACACCCAGCGCGTGCGCGGCGTGATGGCCGCTTCCAGCTGCTGGGCAGTGATGCGAAAGCCATTGGCCTCGCTGCACGGCACCACCACGGGCACGCCGCCCGCAATCAGCACCATGTCGGCGTACGACGTCCAGTACGGCGCGGGCAGGATCACCTCGTCGCCGGGGTTCAGGCTGGCCATCAGCGCGTTGTAGATGACCTGCTTGGCGCCCGCACCCACGGTGATTTCGTTGGTCGCGAATTCCAGCGCGTTGTCGCGACGGAACTTGAGCTGTATGGCCGCTTTCAGCGCGGGCGTGCCATCGAGCGCCGTGTAGTGGGTGTCGCCCTGGGCCATGGCCTGCTGTGCCGCCTCCAGAACATGGGCGGGCGTGTCAAAGTCCGGCTCGCCCAGGCCCAGCACGATCACGGGCTGACCCTGACGCTTGAGTTCGTTGGCCGCCTGCGATATGCGCACGATGTCGGACACGCCGATGGAGCGAATGCGGTCTGCGGGCACAAAGGTGGCGGCTGGCGCAGCGTTTGCGGAAAGTGGAAGCGGTGCGTTCATGACGACTCACTACAAAGATGTGGACGGGGTAGGTGAATGTGGTGCGCAGGCTTTGACAGGCTCAGCCCGAACGGGTGGGGTTGCATGGATGGTTCGCGCATCGGCAGCCTGGCGACGGGCTTAGATCACGTTCTTCTCCCGCAGCGGGCGGTTGTCCACCAGCCGCTGGATGGACACGGGCGCCAGGTCCAGGCTCTGGTAACGCCCGGTCAGCATCCACTCGGCCAGCCCGCGCCCCACGGCTGGGCACTGCTGCAGGCCGTGGCCTGAGAAACCGTTGGCAAACACCAGGTTGTCGCACGCCGGGTGCAGGCCCACGATGGCGTTGTGGTCGAAGGTGTTCATCTCGTAGTAGCCCGCCCAGGCGCCCTGCATGCGCAGCGCCTCAAAGCCCGGAATGCGCCCGGCCAGCGTGGGCCAGATGTGGTCGTCAAACGCTGCGTACTCGGGCTCCAGCGGGGCAAAGTCGGCGTCATTACCCGCCTCTGGCGCAAAGCCACAGATGAAGCCCTTGCCCTCGGGCCGCAGCCAGATACCACTGGTGTCGATGAGCAGTGGGCAGCCTGGCAGCGCCGCAGGGCTGGCCAGATTGAACACTGTGCGGCGCTTGCCCACCACGGGCAGGTCGATGCCCGCCCAGCCTGCAATGGCCGCCGCCCACGCGCCGCCGGCGTTCACGGCGTAGCGGCACGGCAGCACGGCCCCGCTTTGCAGGCGCACGGCGTTCACATGCAACACTCCGTCGCTGGTCGCCGTGTCCAAATCGACAGCCTCATCGGCCAGGTAGCGCACGCCCTGGCTTTGCGCCTTCTTGCGCAGCGCCGTCAACAGCAGGTAGCCATCAAACCAGCCCTCGCCCGACAGGCCCAGCGAGCCCAGCGCCACACCCTGCAGCGCCAGCCACGGAAAACGTTCGGCCAGCTGCTGCGGGCTGAGCAGTGCCACATCGGCGCCATGCTGCTTTTGCAGCGCATGGTTTTCGCGCAGCGTGGGCTCGCCCGCCGGGGTGGCCAGGTACAGGTAGCCGCCCTCGTGCAGGCCAATCGCAGGCACATCGCCCTGGCAGGCCAGCAGCGTGGCCACATTGCGCAAAAAGCCGATGCCGAACGCCGACATCTGGATATTGATGTCGGTGGAGAACTGCTGGCGGATGGAGCTGGCCGACAGCGCCGACGAGGCGCGCGCATAGGACGGATCGCGCTCGACCACCACCACTGCGCAGCCCGGTTGCTGCAGCGTGAGGAAGTACGCAATGGCGCTCCCGATGACGCCACCGCCGATGATGACGATGGGGTGCTGGTCTTCAGCGACGGACATGGATACCCCACGTCACGCCCAGGCGTTGCAGCAGTGGATCAGCTTCGATCGCATGGGGCGCAGGGGCAGTGGTGGCAGTGGTGGCAGTGGTGTCAGTGGTGGCAGACATGGCGGCTCGCAAATCAGCAGGGGAGAAGCTTGCAGGCGCAAACCCCCGGTGGGTACGCCAATATCCGCCAAACCGCCGCGGGTGGATAGCAAAAAAATGGAACTACTTGATCACAAATGAGAATGAACTCCCTGAAAATTGCATAGCTGCCAGCGCTTGATACCTGAGCGCCAGACTCCAAAAGGGTGCATGGACAGCCGCTGCATTTCATTCTCCCGCCGCATGACTTGCCCATGACCCTGCTACGCCGCGCCTTTCTGCCGTCCACCACCGACCTGCTGGCCTTTGAGGCCGCCGCCCGCCACCAGAGCGTGTCGCGCGCGGCCGACGAACTGCACCTCACACAAAGCGCGGTGTCGCGCCAGATCCGCCAGCTGGAGGCGCAGATCGGCACCGCCCTCTTTCACCGCGTGCGCCAGCGCGTGGTGCTGACCGACGCGGGCCGCGTTTACGCGGCCGACGTGCAAAACGTGCTGCAGCAGTTGTCGGCCAGCACACAAAAAGCCATGGCGTTTGCCAGCACCGACGGCCTGCTCAACCTGGCAGTGCTGCCCACGCTGGGCACCCGCTGGCTCATCCCGCGCCTGGGAGGCTTCATGGCGCTGCACCCCGAGGCCCTGGTCAACTTCTCGGCCCGCACCGAGCCCTTTGACTTTGCGGGCACGCCGTTTGACGCGGCCATCCACTTTGGCACGCCGCACTGGGCGGGCGCCGTGTGCGAATACCTGATGCACGAAGAAACCGTGCCCGTGTGCAGCCCCACCTACCGGGACCGCCACGGCATCCGCACGCCGCAGGATTTGGCCCGCGTGGTGCTGCTGCAGCAAAGCACCCGCCCCACCCAGTGGGCTGAGTGGTTCGAGCGGGTGGGCGCGCCCACGGCGCTGGCCCTGCGCGGCCCGCAGTCCGAGCACTTCGCCATGATTGCGCAGGCCGCCGTGTCCCACCTGGGCGCGGCGCTGCTGCCACGCTTCTTGATCGAACAGGAGCTGGCGGCAGGGAGCCTGGTGGAGCTGTCCGACCAGGTGCTGACCAGCACCGATGCGTATTACCTGGTGTACCCGGAGGCGCGGGCGCAGACGCCGCTGGTCAAGGCGTTCAGGGACTGGTTGGTGGCGGAGTGCGCGGGGCGAGCCACGGGCTGAGGGAGCGCATCAGCCCACTCTGCCGCAGATGGATAAATATGTACCCAATATGCCTCTGACGCTTGATGGTAAAGCGCTGGCAGCTATCAAAATCAAAGCAATCGGGCCTGGCGTGCTCCGCCTCCTGCCAGGGCCTGTACCACTGCCCCTTGTGCACCATGGCGCCTGCCCCGGCCGGCACGTGAATCGCTGAACACGCGGTCAACGCAAGCCCCGCCGCCCATCCGTGACAAATGTCACCGGCACTGCCTCGCCCTGCGCCGCAGGGGTGCCACAAACGGCTTCTTCGAATCCAGAATCCGGCGCCTGTACACGCTGATTCGTTCGGCAAATCAGAGCCATTCATTCGAAGAAGAGGGATACCACCATGAAACGCTGGATCAAATGGACCGCCACCGGCACGCTGCTGCTGGGCCTGGTCGTTGTGGCCACCGCCACCAGCGGCCTGTACCTGGCCGAGCAAAAGCGCAACCGCCATATCGACATCAAGCCCCGCCCCGTGGCCTACACCACCGAAGCGCAGACCATCGAGCGCGGGCGGTACCTGTATGCGTCGCGCGGCTGCACCGACTGCCACGGCGCGCAGGGCACGGGGCGCGAGTTTGTGAACGACGGCAAGGGCACGCGCATCGTGGGCCCCAACATCACGCCCGCTGGCGTGGTGGCCCGCTACCAGCCCGAAGACTGGAACAGCATGATCCGCCACGGCGTCAAGCCCAACGGCCGCCCGCTGCTGGTGATGCCCAGTGAGGACTACAACCGGTTCACCAACGACGACCTCAATGCCCTGGTGTCGTACGTGCGCCAGTTCAAACCCCAGCAAGGGCTGCAGGCCGTGATCGATCTGCCGCGCCCGGCCTGGGTGCTGTACGGCCTGGGCGCCATCCCCGACGCGGCGGCGCGCATCGACCACCAGCTGGCGCCATCGCGCCCCGTGCCTGCGGGTGTGACGCTGGCCAACGGCCAGTACGTGGCCAACATGTGCATTGGCTGCCATGGTGCAGATCTGTCGGGCGGCAAGATCCCGGGGGCGCCCCCGGACTGGCCCGCGGCCTCGAACCTGCGCCCCGGCAAGGACAGCGCCCTGGCCCGCTACGCCAGCAGCGAGAGCTTTGTGGCGATGCTGCGCTCGGGCAAGCGGCCCGATGGCACGCCCATCCAGGTCATGCCTTTCGAATCGCTGGGGCAGTTGAGCGATGTGGACGCGCGGGCGCTGTATCTGTTTCTGACGGCGCCTGGGGGCCAGGCCAGGGCGGGAGGTGCCGGGGAAGTGGCAGGGGCACTGCCGGGCGAAGGCGCCGTCAGCACCATCCCGGAGCCGCCTGGCGCCGCGGCAGATGCACAGGGGCTGCGGTCGAACGCCTCGCCGGTGCCCTCGGTGCCCTCCGGGCTGCGCATGCCGGGGTGAAGGCATGCCCGGGGGCAGCGGGCTCGTGTGACCTCGCCCCCCAAGGGGAGCGCGCCGAAAGGAGGGGGGCAGGTTCTGCCAGGGTGGGTCGGCGCGCGGCAAGGCGGGTGCATTTTGCGCATGTCGGCGCATGTCGGTGAACGCGACCACGCACTGATACGGCCGCGTCCTACTTCGTGAAAACGGCTGCTCGCCAACGATGTCGGCTTGTCACTCGATTTCCCTCCAAAACCCTCAGGAGCGCCCATGGCACGTACCCCCTCATCGCGCGGCGCGGCACCCCGATCGCCGTCCGCCACGCCTTCGTCCACCCAGTCCGACACGTTTCGCGGCAACGCCGGTGAACTGCAGCAGCAGGCCGGTGGCAAACACCCGGTGCTGACCACGCAGCAAGGCATCCCGGTGGCGGACAACCAGAACTCGCTGCGCGCATCCCCGCGCGGCCCCGGGCTGCTGGAAGACTTCATCCTGCGCGAGAAGATCACCCACTTCGACCACGAGCGCATTCCCGAGCGCATCGTGCATGCCCGCGGGTCGGCAGCCCACGGCTTCTTTGAACTCACGCATTCGCTCAAGAAATACACCACGGCCAAGGTGCTCACCGAAACGGGCGTGCAGACGCCGGTGTTCACCCGGTTTTCCACTGTGGCCGGTGGCGCAGGCTCGGTGGATACGCCGCGTGATGTGCGCGGCTTTGCCGTCAAGTTCTACACCCCCGAAGGCAACTGGGACCTGGTGGGCAACAACATCCCGGTGTTCTTCATCCAGGATGCGATGAAGTTCCCCGACCTGGTGCACGCCGTGAAGATGGAGCCCGACCGCGCCTTTCCCCAGGCCGCCAGCGCGCACGATACGTTCTGGGATTTCATCTCGCTCATGCCCGAATCCATGCACATGGTGATGTGGGCCATGAGCGACCGCACCCTCCCGCGCAGCCTGCGCATGATGGAGGGCTTTGGCGTGCACAGCTTCCGCCTCATCAACGCTGCGGGCGACAGCACGTTCGTCAAGTTCCACTGGCGCCCCAAGCTGGGCATCCAGTCCACCGTGTGGGACGAAGCCCTGAAGCTGCAGGCGGCCGACAACGACTTCCACCGCCGTGACCTGTTCGAATCCATCGAGGCGGGCGACTTCCCCGAGTGGGAACTGCTGGTGCAGCTGTTCACCGAGGAAGACGCAGCGCGCTTTCCGTTTGACCACCTCGACCCGACCAAGCTCATCCCCGAAGAACTGGTGCCCCTGCAACCCGTGGGCCGCATGGTGCTCAACCGCTGGCCCGACAACTTTTTTGCCGAAACCGAGCAGGTGGCTTTCTGCCCGGCCAACGTGCCACCGGGCATCGACTTCAGCAACGACCCGCTGCTGCAGGGCCGGCTGTTTTCGTACCTGGACACGCAGCTTTCCCGCCTGGGCGGGCCCAACTTTGCGCAGATTCCGATCAATGCGCCCAAGTGTCCGTTTCACAACAACCAGCGCGACGGCCACATGCAGATGCAGGTGCCCAAGGGCCGCGTGCACTACGAGCCCAGCAGCCTGGAGCCCGACACACCGCGTGCCTCGCAGGCACACGGATTCCGGCACTTTGCGCAGGCCGATGACGGCGTGAAGGGACGCGTGCGCCCGGAGAGCTTTGCCGACCACTACAGCCAGGCGCGCATGTTCTACCGCAGTCAGAGCCCGCTGGAGCAGGCGCACATGGCGTCGGCCCTGGTGTTTGAGCTGTCGAAGGTGCAAACGCTCCATGTGCGCGAAGCCGTGGTGGGCCAGTTGTTGCATGTGGATGCCGAACTGGCCCAACGCGTGGCCAACGGGCTGGCATTGCAGGCCCTTCCACCGCCGCCTCCGCTGGCCGAGCCGGTGCAGGACCTTCCGCCCTCCCCCGCAACACGCATCATCGACCGCATGAAGCCCACCCTGCAGGGGCGCTGCGTGGGCATTCTGGTGGCCGACGGCAGCAATGGCACCACGGTGGCCAACTTGCGCAAGGCGCTGGAGAAGACGGGCGCCACGGTAAAGATCGTCGCGCCCAAGGTGGGTGGCGCCGTGCTCAAGGACGGCACGCTGCTGCCTGCCGATGGCCAGTTGCAGGGCACCCCCTCGATGGTGTTTGACGCCGTGGCCTCCGTGCTGGCGCCCGACATGGGTGCCAAGCTGGCCAAGGAGGCCGCAGCCGTGGACTGGTTCCGCGACGCCTTCGGTCATCTCAAGGCCATCGCGGCGTGCAAGGGCACGCAGGCCATCCTGCAGGCGGGCGGGATCGAGCCCGATGCCGGCGTGGTGGACCCCGCGGATACGCAGGGCTTCATTGCCGCCGCGCAGACCCGGCAGTGGGACCGCGAACCCAAGGTCCGCACACTGGCCTGAAAGCCTTCATCCCCCGATTATTCACGCCCGTTTCACCCCCTCACCAAAGGAGTCACCATGTCCAAAGCCCGCTATGACAGCCAGCAGCTCAACGATCTCGTCCTGCAGATGATGGAAACCGAACTCGGCGGCGAGCAGGTGTACCGCACCGCCATCGCCTGCGCCATCAACCCCGACCTCAAGGAAGAGTGGCAGGAGTACCTTGAGGAAACCCTGACGCACCAAAACGTGGTGCGCAGCCTGTGCGACACGCTGGGGCTGGACCCGAACCAGCAGACACCCACGCGCCAGGTCGTCAAACACATCGGCGAATCGCTGGTGAAGGCCATGCAGCTGGCACAGCGCACCGGTACGCCCGACGCCGCGCAACTGGTGGCCTGCGAGTGCGTGGTGCACGCAGAAACCAAGGACCACGCCAACTGGGAGCTGCTGGGCAAAGTGGCCGAAGTGGCCACCGGCGACCTGGGCAAGGCACTGAAGACCGCGCACGAGGCCGTGGAAAAAGACGAAGACCACCACCTGTACCACACCAAGGGCTGGTGCCGTGAGCTGTCCATCCAGGCCCTGGGAATGCCCGCCGTGCTGCCACCCCCGGAAGAGGTGAAGAACGTGGAAACGGCCATTGGCGCATCGCGCGCCGAACAGCAGCGCGAAACCATGCTGTAACGCGTGAAGCCGCGCCCTGCGCGGCTGGCGCACAGGGCTTTTTCGCCGCGTCACTATCAAAAAATGAGCTTCCAGCGCTTTACAGACAAGCGCTGTAAGCCTTTTTTATGCAGATTTTAGTTGTGCGGGACGCACCCACCGCGGGAACCTTGGGGGCTGTCCACAGTCTTTTTGGAGCAGCCCCTGCGGCTGTCATCGGGATGCGTGGTTGCTGGCGCGCACCCTTGCGTCCGTTTAGACCGACCGACCGCCCCCCTGAATCGCTTGCCACCCACAGCCACCGATGCCCGCTTCCTCATCCACCCGCCGCTGGGAGATCGACGCACTGCGGGGCCTGATGCTGGTCCTGATGACCGCCACGCACCTGCCCTCCCGATTGACCTCCCCGCTGGGCCAGCCCTTCGGGTTCGTGTCGGCGGCGGAGGGCTTCGTGTTGCTCTCGGCCTATATGGCGGGCATGGTGTACGGCCGCATTGCCTGGCGCAAAGGCGTGCACGAAATGCGCCAGGCCTTCTGGCGCCGCGCGCTCAGGATCTATGCGTGCCAGGCGGGCACGCTGTTGTTTCTGTTCACCGTGATCGCGTTCATCGGCCTGCGCTTTGAACAGCCCGCTGCCACCAACCTGATGGCGTACTACCTGGAGCAGCCGCTCACCGCGCTGGTGTACGGGCTGCTGCTGGTGTATTCGCCGCCGCTGCTGGACATCCTGCCGCTGTACATCCTGTTCATGCTGGCGAGCCCCTGGGTGATGGTGCTGGCCTGGCGCCACGGCTGGGCGCCAGTGATGGGTGTGAGTGTGGCCCTGTGGCTGCTGGCGCAGTTCGGACTGTCGCAGTGGGCTTTTCAGGCTGTATCGGCCGTGGTGCCCATTCCGGTGCCGTATTCGGAAACCGGCAGTTTTGACACCTGGGGCTGGCAACTGCTGTGGATGCTGGGCCTGTGGATGGGCGCCACCCGCAATGACCCGAAGGCGCCAGCGTTCACCTTTCCGGCCTGGGCCGTGCGTGCTGCGCTGGGGTTGGCACTGGTGTGCCTGGTGTGGCGCCACGGCATCGGCCAAAGCCCGTTCGGCAATCACACGGGGCTGAACCTGGTGTTCGACAAATGGTCGCTGGGGCCCCTGCGCGTGATCAACCTGTTTGCGCTGGTCATCCTGACCCTGCACTACGGCCCGGGCCTGGCCCGGCGCACGCCGCGCATGCGGTGGCTGGAAACGCTGGGCGCAGCATCGCTGCCCGTGTTTTGCGCCCATCTGGTGGTGGTGCTGCTGGTGCTGGGGCTGCTCGGCGCCGACCAGAACCGCCCGTGGGCGCTGGACATTCCGCTGCTGGTGCTGTGTTTTGGCCTGCTGTACACGGTTGCCCGCATCACGTTGTGGATCGAAAGCCCGCCCGATGACCGGACGGGACCAGACACCCAACCCGCACCGGAGCCTGGAACCGTTCTGACCACGGGCGCGCAGGCCGGTGGCACCTCTGCCCCTGCGGCGCCCGCTTCGCCCCTGGCGCGCACCCGGCCGGCCTGAGCAGGCGCTCCGTCGGCAAGCCTGTGGCGCATGGCCCGGCCTTCAGCGCCCGGCTGCGGTGTGCGCCCCGCTGGGTGGGGGTGTTGCGGTGGCCGTCAGTGTGGGCGTGCCCGCTGCCGCACCCGGGGAGAGGTACGGCCCGATCACCTCGCGCCACACGGCGTATCCCGCCGCGTTCATGTGCAGGCGATCGGGTCCGTACAGGTCCGGGCGCGGCGCGTTGTGTGCGTCCAGCATGGGGGTGAAGATGTCGATGTAGTCGGCGTGGGGCAGCGTGGCCACATAGGCGCGCAGCAAGGCGTTGGTTTCGGCCACCTGGGGCAGCAGGTTTGCCCGCGCGGGGCTGGGCTTGATGGAGATGTAGCCAATGCGCACGCCGGGCAGCTCAGCCCGCACGGCGCGCACAAAGCCCTCAAAACTCTCCAGTACCTGCGCCGGGGTGCGGCCTTCGGCCAGGTCGTTGTCGCCGGCGTACACCATCACCTGGCGCGGCCGGTACTGCACCACCAGTTGCTGCACCAGGTGGTGGCAGTCGGCCATGGTGGAGCCGCCAAACCCGCGGTTGATGACCACGGGCATCGACTGGAAGTCCTGCGACAGATGGGCCCACATGCGGATGCTGGAGCTGCCCACAAACAGCACGCCACCCGGCTGGGGCTGGCGCAGCCGGTCGGCCGCGGCAAACGCATCCATGCTGGCCTGCCAGCGCGAAAAACCCGCGGGCAAGGCCGTCTGCGCGGGCGCGCTGATGGAAGCCGCCAGAAGGCCCGACAGCGCAAGGCGCCGGGCCAGGGCACCAAGGCGGGCTGCAGGGGTGCGGTGCAGGTACATGGGCTGGGCAGAGGCAAAGGGGGCCATCAACTACAGAGGACCCCATTGTGTGCAAGTTCAGCCCCTGCAGCACATCTTTTACATCTGCGACGGTTTGCCATGCCGGTTGCGACCGGCACGGGGCCCGCCCAGTGGCTCAAAACCCCTTGGCTTACTGCGCCACGAAGCCGCTGGTCTGGATGATGCGCGTCCAGGCCTTGGTGTAGTCGGCCTGGCGGGTGGCCAGCTGCTGGGGCGTCATGTAGCCCACGGTGAGGCCCATGGCCGTGAGCTGGTCGCGCACGTCGGGCATGGCCACCACCCTGGACAGGGCAATGGAGAACTCGGTGATGAACTTCTGCGGCGTGCCGGTGGGGGCGTAGATGCCGTAATACGGCAGGTCTTCAAAGCCCTTGAGGCCCATCTCGTCAAAGGTGGGCACATCGGGCATGGCGGCCTGGCGCTTGGTGCCGAGCACGCCCACCACACGCAGCTTGCCGGCCTTGTGGTTCTCGATGAAATCCTGCACCGAGGCCACGCCCGCATTGATCTGGTTGCCCAGCATGTCGGCGATCATGGGCGCGCTGCCCCGGTAGGGTGCCGACACCAGGTCGAGCTGGTACTTCTGCCCGATCAGCTTGACGAGGAACTCCGGCGTGGAAGCCGGTGCGGGAATGCCGACCGCGCCCTTGCCGCTGCCCGCTGTCTTGACCCAGTTCACGTACTCGGTGAATGTGTTGGCAGGCGTGCCGCCGGACACTGCAAACGCGTTCACAAACGTGGCAAAGCCGCCCACGGGCACAAAGTCCCGCACGGGATCGAACCCGGGGTTCTTGACCACCTGGGGCAGGATGGAGATGGTGTGGTCGTGCGTGAGGAACAGCGTGGTGCCATCGGGCGCGGCCGCCTTGAGCGCCTGCGCTGCGATCTGCCCCCCGGCACCGGGGCGGTTTTCAACCACCACGGGCACGCCGAGCTGGTCCTTGAGCTTGTCGGCCAGCGCGCGCGCAATCGCGTCCGAGCCGCCGCCGGCAGGGAACCCCACCAGGATGCGGACGGGCTTGGCCGACTGGGCAGCCGCCACCCCCACGGTGAGTGCGGCCCCCAGGAAAGCGGCCGTGCGCAGAAGGCGGGACAGCAGGTGGCGGCGGGAAGTCGTCATGGCAAGGCTCCGGGGGATGGTGGTGGTGATGTACGTTGTGAGCTTAAGTGAAGAGCGCCGGTTCAGGCCAGCCGCGCGCGGTGGCGCGCCAGCTGGGCACGCACCTGCGCGGGGGCCGTGCCGCCCAGCGTGTTGCGGGCGTTGAGCGAGCCGCGCAGGCTCAGGCACTCATACACGTCCTTCTCGATCTGTGGGTGAAAGCCCTGCAGCACGGCCAGGGGCAGC
Organism: Acidovorax sp. NO-1; assembly: GCF_000238595.1. Classification (GTDB taxonomy): domain Bacteria; phylum Pseudomonadota; class Gammaproteobacteria; order Burkholderiales; family Burkholderiaceae_C; genus Acidovorax. Next base: position 28,539 of record NZ_AGTS01000061.1, read on the forward strand.
TCCGACAGGTCACACGCGTGCGACGTGGCGGCCTTGACGGCATGGGCCACGGTCTCGTGGGCGTCGCGGAAGGGCAGGCCCTTTTTGACCAGGTAGTCGGCCAGGTCGGTGGCGGTGGCGTAACCCTTGAGCGCGGCCTGCTCCATGGCCTGGGCGTTGACGGTGATGCCGCCCTCCTTCTTGCCCGTGGCGGGGTTCAGCTGGCCGCCCACCATCTCGGCAAAAATGCGCAGCGTGTCCTTCAGGGTGTCCACCGTGTCGAACAGCGGCTCCTTGTCTTCCTGGTTGTCCTTGTTGTAGGCCAGAGGCTGGCCCTTCATCAGGGTGATGAGGCCCATCAGGTGTCCGACCACGCGGCCCGTCTTGCCGCGCGCGAGTTCGGGCACGTCGGGGTTTTTCTTCTGCGGCATGATCGACGAGCCGGTGGTGAAGCGGTCGGCGATCTTGATGAAGCCGAAGTTCTGGCTCATCCAGATGATGAGTTCTTCAGAGAGGCGGCTCACGTGCACCATGCACAGGCTGGCGGCGGCGGTGAATTCGATGGCGAAGTCGCGGTCGCTCACGGCGTCCAGGCTGTTCTGGCATACGCCGTCCATTCCGAGCCTCTTGGCCACGCGCTCGCGGTCCAGCGGGTAAGTGGTTCCCGCCAGCGCCGCGCTGCCCAGGGGCAGCACGTTGGTGCGGCGGCGCACATCGGCCATGCGCTCGGCGTCGCGCTTGAACATCTCCACATAAGCCAGCATGTGGTGGCCGAAGCTCACGGGCTGGGCCACCTGCAGGTGGGTGAAGCCGGGCAGGATCACCTCGACGTTCTGCTCGGCCACATCCACCAGCGACACCTGCAGCTCTTTGAGCAGGTCGCCGATCAGATCAATCTCGCCGCGCAGCCACAGGCGCACGTCGGTGGCCACCTGGTCATTGCGGCTGCGGCCGGTGTGCAGGCGCTTGCCGGCATCACCCACTAGCTGGGTCAGGCGCGCTTCGATGTTCAGGTGCACGTCTTCCAGGTCCAGCTTCCATTCGAAGCCGCCGGATTCGATTTCCGACGTGATCTGCGCCATCCCGCGCTGGATGGAGGCGTGGTCGTCCGCGCTGATGATGCCCTGCGCGGCCAGCATCTCGGCATGTGCCAGGCTGCCCGCAATATCAGCCTGCCACAGGCGCTTGTCGAAGAACACGCTGGATGTATAGCGCTTGACCAGATCGCTCATGGGCTCGGAAAACAGCGCCGACCAGGCCTGCGCCTTGGTGTCGAGCTGATTGTGGGACGGCGCAGAGTCGGCGCTGGTGGCTTGGGCTTTGGACATAAGGAGGGCAATAATCCGGTGGTTCAGACACCCGGACTGCCCGGATGCCGCAATGCAAAACACGCAAATTTTATCGACCCAGCCCCCGCCGCCGGATTCTGCCCCGCCAAACGGGCGCGCGCGCAGCGTGCGGGCTGCTGCGGGCGCAGGGCCGGGCGGCCAGCCGCCGCGCGGGCGGGCGCTGGTGTTTGACGCCTGCCAGGTGGGCGTGGTGCTGCGGGCCGTGCTGTTTGTGGAGCTGGTGCTGGGCGTGGGTGCCATGTACAGCGCCAGCAACCCGGTGGAATGGCTGGCCACGCTGGCGTTGCTCACGGGGGGTGCGCTGCCGGCCACGCTGGTGTGGCTGGTGACGGCCTGCAGCTTGAAGACGGTGCTGCAGCGCCTGTCGATGGTGCAGCAGTATGCAGCGGGCGTGCTGCTGGGTGCGCTGGCGGGGGCCTATGCCTGCGGCATGCTGACCCTGGTCGCCCGCCCAGCTTCAGCGCCCTGGCTGGCCAGTGCCGCCACCGGCGCCCTGCTGGCGGCCATGCTGGTGGCTGCGCTGGTGCTGCGCGCGCGGGGCCGCACACCCGCTGCCACCACGGCAAGGCTGACCGAGCTGCAGTCGCGCATCCGTCCGCACTTTCTGTTCAACACCCTCAACAGCGCCATTGCACTGGTGCGCGAAGAGCCCGCCAAGGCCGAATCGCTGCTGGAAGACCTCTCGGACCTGTTCCGCGTGGCCCTGATCGAGCAGGGCGAGTCGACCACGCTGGCGGAAGAAATCACCCTGGCACGCCGCTACCTGGCCATTGAAGAGGTGCGGTTTGGCAAGCGCCTGCAGGTGCAGTGGAGCCTGGACCCCCGCACCGACACCGCGCGCCTGCCGCCCCTGCTGCTGCAACCCCTGGTGGAAAACGCCGTCAAGCACGGCGTGGAGCCCAGCGCGCACGGTGGCAAGCTCAGGGTGCTGACGGAGCTGCGTGGCAGTCGGGTGGTGGTGCGCATCACCAACACCCTGCCGCCCAAGGACGGAAAGAACGGCAACGGCGACGAGCCATCTACCACCAAAGGCCACGGCATAGCGCTGGCCAATGTACGCGCGCGGCTGGCGCTGCTGCACGATGTGCAGGGCGAGTTCACCGCCGGTGTGCTGGACGGCCTGTACCAGGTGCGCATCACCCTGCCCGCGGCCGACACCAAACCCCGCCAGGCCGCCCCAGGCAGAACCCGCGACCAGCGCAGCGGCAACCCCCGGCGCCGCAGCGACACCCCTCGCCGCGGCGTTGTGATGAACCCGGCAGCTCCCGCAGACACCACCCCCACCGACCATGAACATCCTTATCGTTGACGACGAAGCACTGGCCCGCAGCCGCCTGCGCACGCTGCTGTCCGACTGCGCACAGGCCGACCCCGCCCAGCGCATCACGGTGGCTGAGGCCGCCAACGCCAGCGAAACCATGGCGGCGCTGGGGCCCACGGGCGGGCGCGCGTTTGACCTGGTGCTGCTGGACATCCACATGCCCGGCCAGGACGGCCTGGCCCTGGCCCACACCCTGCAGACCCTGCCCCAGCCCCCGGCCGTGGTATTTGTCACGGCCCACGCCGACCATGCCGTGAGCGCCTTCGAGCTGGACGCCACCGACTACCTCACCAAGCCCGTGCGCCGCGAACGCCTGCAGCAGGCCCTGGCCAAGGTGCAGCGCAGCACCCGCCCCGCCGCGCCCACGCTGGCGGCCAGCGTGCCCGAGGGCGAAACCCTGCTGATCCAGGACCGCGGCCGCACCGAACGCCTGCCCCTGGCCGAGGTGCTGTACTTCAAGGCCGAGCAGAAATACGTGACGGTGCGCACCACCACGCGCAGCTACATCATGGACGGCTCGCTCAGCGAGCTGGAAGCCAAGTTTGCGCCGCGCTTCCTGCGCATTCACCGCAACGCGCTGGTGGCCCGCCGCGCCGTGCGCGCGCTGGAGAAACACTACGACCCCGAGGAAGGCGAAGGCTGGGCCGTGCGACTGCAAGGATCGACCGAGCTGCTGGCCGTGTCGCGCCGCCAGGTGGCGGCGGTGCGTGAAGAGCTGGCCCGCTGATTTTTGGTCTTTTTGGCCGCTGGCGCTT
>NZ_AGTS01000060.1 GCF_000238595.1 Acidovorax sp. NO-1
GGATGTCCTGAACAACTCGGACTCGTAAGTGCTACAGGGTCGATGTTTTTCAGATGATGCAATTGCGGCCGTTTTCTCGCATCTTTGCGCCATTTTTCACGCCCTTTCGGGTCATTCGCGCCGCTTTTGCGGCCTCTTGCCTGTTTGCAGGCGCACTCATCCCTGCGCCGCCAGCAATTGGTGGCGCACCATCCACAGGTTCGATAGCGCAAACAGTGTCTTGAGCTGCAGCGTGTTCTTCTTGAGCCCACGGTAGCGCACCTTGGTATAGCCAAACTGCCGTTTGATCACCCTGAAGGGGTGCTCCACCTTGGCACGGATGCTGGCCTTGATCTTCTCCACTTGGTCGATCAGCGCGTCAATGGGGTTGTTTTCCTTGTCCAGCTCTTTGCGCTTGCCCGGGCGCATCGCCACATGCCAAGTGACATCTTTCCTGGCATCCGGGCGCTTTTGCGCGCCTTGGTAGCCAGCATCACCAAAGACGTCTTTCTCCTCACCATGGAGCAAGCTGTTGCCTTCCACCACATCAGACACGTTGCCCGAGGTACCGATGACGGTGTGCACCAGCCCAGAGTCCGCGTCCACGCCAATGTGAGCCTTCATGCCAAAGTGCCACTCGTTGCCCTTTTGGCTTGAGTGCATCTCTGGATCGCGCTTTTTGTCCTTGTTCTTGGTCGAGCTCGGCGCCGCGATCAAGGTGGCGTCCACGGCAGTGCCCGCCTTGAGCAGCAGGCCCTGGGCTGCCAGAAGTTCATTGACGGTGGCCAGAATCTGATCGGCCAGTTTGTGCCTTTCCAGCCGGTGGCGAAAGCGCAAGATGGTGCTCTCGTCAGGCATTCGCCCATGGGCATCAAGCCCTGCAAACTCCCGGTAGATCGGGGTGTCAAAGAAGGCTTCTTCCATCGCCAGATCCGACAAGGTGAACCACTGCTGCATGCAGTGGATGCGCAGCATGGTCTCCAGTGCAAAGGGGGGCGACCGTTCTTGCCTTCGGGGTAATACGGGGCGATGAGATCGACCAATGCAGCCCAGGGAACCACCCGCTCCATCTGGGCCAGCAGTTCCTGCTTGCGGGTTCTTTTGATGCTCAAGTCCAGACCCAGGCTGCTTTGTTTCATGGCCGATAAGCATGCCACGGCCGGCTGACAACTACCAAACATCGGGGGAGGTTTTGCAGGATTTCCC
>NZ_AGTS01000059.1 GCF_000238595.1 Acidovorax sp. NO-1
GCCAAGCTGTCGAAAACACCGTTCTGGCCGCTCAAAAGGACGGTTCGCTGTACTGGATCAGCCGTGGCTACCCCGCTACCTATCCGCTCGTCCCCGGTCCCAAGCTCACCAAGACCCGCCAGCAAGTTCTGGATGAGTTGCAGGCCGCCAAGCGCAACCCTGTGACCAGCGATGGCATGCGCGACCTGGGCGGCGAGGCAGGTTGGGTCAACGCCCGCCAACTCCCCTGAGCTGTCTCAACGATTACCTGCAATCGTGTGCCCCTTCAAGACCGGCCTGCGGTTGCACTCAAACCACCATCATTTATTCAACAAGGAAATCCCATCATGAAACTCAAGTCCACCCTCATCGTCCTTTCCCTCGTCGCCGCCCCCGCATTTGCTTCGGACCAAGCGGTCAGCAAGACGCGCGAACAAGTGCGGGCTGAATTGGCGCAGGCTCAGCGAAGCGGCGACATGCTCGCCTTTGGCGAATCGGGTCTTACGCTCAAACAGATCAATCCTGGCGCCTATCCCGTGGCTACTTCGACTCAGGTCGGCAAATCCCGGGAGCAAGTGCGGGACGAGTTGGAGCAGGCTATCCGCACAGGCGACATCATGGTGGCCGGCGAGTTCGGGGTCAAACGCAATGAACTGATGTCAGGCCGCTATCCCACCGTGGCGAGCAAATCGCTGAAGACACGCGACCAGGTCAAGAGCGAGCTGGCACGTGCCATCCGCGAGGGCGAAGTCGTCGCTGTGGGCGAAGACGGCCGCAAACTCAACGAAATCTATCCGGACCGATACCACGCAGCGCAGCATGCTGCCGTCGCCGTCACATCGGATGAGTCCACCAAGGCTCCCCGCTTCTAAATCGGTCCGGTCCACGTGAGGACGTCGATGCCTGGCAAGAGCGCCTGCATAGCGAACCATAGGCCCAAGGAAAATATGTCTGTAGGGGCATCGGAGGCATCGGCGCGATGCGAACCTCAGCTCGGCTCTTTGCGGCACAGACAGTAGATGAACTTCTGGACGGTGCCGAGTGGCGTATGGTGCTCTTCGCGCGCTTGCTGCAAGAGCGTGAATGGGGCCCCGAATTGCGCGTGCAAGCCGTCGGCGCTGTAGCGCATGACGGGCAAACCGCTGCACCTCTCTGGTCCGTCTTCTGCAAACGTCGCCACGATGACGTGACCGCCGGGCTTGACAGCGCGCAGAACCGCCTGAACGTAGGCCTCCCGCTCGTGCGACGAGGTAAGGAAATGAAAAACGGCCCTGTCATGCCAAACGTCGTAGGCATGCCGTGGAAGGTCCACGCGCGTAATGTCGCTCACAAGCCAGGTTACGGTGTCCGCACGCGCCCCCAGTCGAGACCGTGACGCCGACAAAGCAGCCTCGGACAAGTCAAGAACCGCGACCTTCATGTACCCCTCATCAAGCAAATCATCGACCAAAGTTGAAGCACCCCCTCCAATATCAATGATGCTCGCATCACGGGCGACTGAAGTCTGCCGAATGAGCTGGGTGGATTGCTGAGCGTGTTCCTGAAACCAACTCACCCCAGAGGTGGGCTTTGCCGTGTAGACCTGCTCCCAATGATCTTTGGACTGCATGTAAATCTCCAATGAAAGTACGCGCGTCTATGCTCTCGCAGGAATGTGCCGACTTCGCTGGGAAGCGTCCGCGCCGATCTGTGCTCCGACTACGTGGCTTTTGCCCAGAGCAAGTCACACCTACATATTCATCACATCGGTGTAGGCTTGAACAATTCGGTTACGACTTTGCAGGGTAGCCTGAAACGCAATGTTCGACTTGACTCCGGCGAGCATCGTTTCTTCCAAGCTGACCGTGGGATTGCCGAGTGTGACCTCACGACTCAGCCGACCCGACTCACTTTGCAAATGGCTGGTGGTTGTCAGCGCCTGCTTCATCGCGTCCAGAAAACCGCCTTCCTGGATGCTCGGCGCTTTGTGCACAGAGTTTCCCAACAAGCCGACTGGCGATAGAGCATCTAATGGCTTAGTAGTGACGTTCATGTCGAGAGCTTCTTGGTTTTGGCGAAGAATTTGCGAAGTGCCGCCTCGGAGATCTCTACCAAGGTGATGGCTCATCGTAGCTAATGGCGCCTGACCTGTAACTTTTGCGACGCAAGCCTCTGCCCCTCAATCCCTGCGTTTGGGATAACAGGAACTTCATCTTGCCGACATCCCCGAGGATTGCCTCCCCCTGGGCCCAAGGAGCCAAACCCACAGGGACCGCGCCGCGCCGATGAACCGTGGCTCACAGCCGCTGCGAAATCTCTAGCAGCGGCTTGATGCTGGACCCAAAGCGGCTCATGGAAGCATGGTTCTGCTCCAGCTGGCTGTAAGGCAAGTACCGGATTCCAAGCTCCGACACCCTGGAGAAGGCAGGCCTTTGAAGTTGCTCAGCGACCTTGTCTCTGCGATTGTCTGGAGCCACCAGAAACAGCGCACAGTTGCCTGCAACCGGCGTGCCCAAGGCCAGATCGAGCATGCGTACGATGCCCGAATAGATGGACGTGGTGTGTTCGACTTCGAATGCAGCGGCGAATTGCGAGGTCTGGGGATCAACCCATACAACATCGATCAGTCGCACAGACTCCAGTCCTCGGTCCAGGCTGGCGGGCAACTGCGCCATGCATCCATCTCCCAGCAGCCCCCCGCCATGGGCGCGGCCCCGGTCGTTGGACGCTATCCAGACCTCAAAGCCGAGGGCCTTGCCCAGGTCGCGCAGCGAAGCCTGGACACCCGTGTGGGTCGCATCGCTCTCGGTCGCTTGGGACAGTTCCCGTTGCAATGCGGTAGATTCCTGCCGCACACGCTCAAGGTCTTCTTGCCAGAGAGCTGCCGCCGCTGCATCCATTGCTTGTAGCGGTGTTGCATATCGGCCACTGCCAATGTCAAACATGAGTCCTGCAATCGCGCCCAGATCGTTCGATAGTTTCAGCCGGTACTGCGCGTTCAAGCGCAGCAAGCCCTCCCGCATGGAGAGATAGTGGTCCCAGCGCCCGAGCTTTAAGCGCCCCCCGGTCACCGCGTTGAACCCATTGACGATGGCCGTGTTGAAGGGAGAGACCAGCGTTGGGTGGATGAAATACAGCAAGTTGGCGACTGCTGGGCCCAAGCCTTTGATGCCAATCGCATCAATGCGCTGTATGGCGGCCACTACGTCTTCTGCGCAGTCGCAGTGATCACAGGTGTGCAGGAGGTCCGCAAAAGCGCGCTGGTTGCTCGGGTTCTCGTAGATGTCCGGAATGCGCAGCTTGGGTTTCCAGAGGAACGCGTGGTCCGCACCCTTGAAGATCTGGCGCTGCTCCGCCACGGAGCCAACGATTGTCTCTAACGAGGATCCTCGGTAGGCGTTGCCAAACGTTCCCGCTCGGATGTCCTCCACCACTTGCGTAATGCCTCGGCGAATAGAGCGGAAGTTTTTGATCCGCTGATCCCACAGGAACCAGGTGTTGTAGGTGCTGCTGGGATCTGCCTTCCAGCAGTCAATGAGGGTGGCCAGGGGGTCATGCATCTGTTGTGAGGCGCTTGCCAATGTTCTGAGCACTGGGGAAATACATCGAAAAACAAGTCCTGCCATCGGCCGAACTCACAGAGATGCGGCCTCGGTGCGCATGAACAATCGCCTGGGTGATAGACAAGCCCAAGCCCGCACCGTCGGAGTCCAGTTGCTTGCGCGACTTGTCTGCCCGAAAGAAGCGGTCGAAAAGGCGGGGGATCATCTGCGCGTCGATGGAAGGTCCAGTGTTGACTACATCCACGGTGGTTCCGTGAACGTCCCCTTGAATGTCAACGACCACCTGTTCTCCAGGGGGGGTATAGCGAATGGCGTTGGACAGGAGATTGCTCAGCGCCCGGCGCAGCATCAACCGATCGCCAGTGATCTCTGCCGCCCCAATAAGCTGCAGACCGACCTGCTTTTCTTCGGCAAGGGCCTCGTAGAAGTCAAACAGGGCCTGTGCTTCGTCGTGGACAGCAATTTTTTCCGTACTGGGAAGAATGAGTCCGTGGTCGGCTTTCGCCAGGAACAACATATCCGCCACCATGCGGGCCAGACGCTGGTACTCCTCGGCGTTAGAGGCCAGTATGTCCTGATACTCCCCGCAGGAGCGAGGCTGGCTGAGCGTGACCTGTGTCTGCGTCATCAGGTTGTTGATCGGCGTACGCAACTCGTGGGCCAGATCCGAAGAAAACTCGGACAAGCGATCAAACTCCTCTTTCAAGCGCCGGAGCATCTCGTTGAGGGTTGTAGCCAAGTCTGCCATCTCCACCGGAAACTCCTGAGTTGGCATCCGATCGTCCAGCCGCTGCGCCGTGATCGCCATCGCGCGAGACCGCATTGTCCGAAGGGGCGCCAAGCCATTCTTTGCAGCCCACCAGCCCAGGATCCCAGCCACCAGCGTTGCCAATGCCACGTAACCCACGAGCACCCGAATCAGGCCTTGCATGAAATGCTTGTGGTGTGCGATGTCCAACGCGACCCAAATCTGGAGCGGTGCTTGAGAGGCGCCCGGCATCGATACGGATTCGGACATCCCTCGGTACTCGCGGTCATTGGTCTGCCAGGATGCGACCCCCAAGCGGGCTTTCTGGGTTTGGGCGATGAGGTCCTGTGGAAACTGGAAACCCGTGGTCGCGTAAAGCGGGTCCTTGTCACGGAAAACGCTGACAAAAAGGCCCTCGTGGCTGTGCAAAACGTCGTCCAGCCGAATTTTGAGGTCCTGCGGTGACGTGGATTTTCCTATCACCTCACGTGTGAGGTGAATTTTGTCGCGCAGAGCATCGCGGTCGAGTTCCACAAAATGCCGGTCAATGGAAATGGCAACAAGTGTCCCCAGGCCAACAAGCACGAGCCCGGAAGCCAGCGTAAAAAAGACTGTCAGTCGTGTCGTGAGCGAGTACTGAGCTATCACACATTCTCCTGGGGTGCCTCAAGCACATAACCCATGCCTCGCACCGTCTGAATCAGCTTGGCGTCATAGGCATCGTCAATTTTGGCCCGAAGCCTGCGCATTGCCACCTCGACCACGTTGGAATCGCTGTCGAAATTCATGTCCCACACCTGCGACGCGATCAGAGAGCGAGGCAAAACCTCCCCTTGGCGACGCATCAGCATCTCCAGCAGCCCGAATTCCTTGGGTGTGAGGTCGATGCGTTTGCCGGACCTGCTGACTCGACGCCGCAGAAGGTCCAGTTCAAGATCTGCCACCTGCAGAATAGTCACCTCGGCGCCACTGCGGCCGCGCCTCAGTATGGTCCGTGCCCTTGCCAGCAATTCGGCAAAAGAAAACGGCTTGACCAGATAGTCGTCTGCGCCCAACTCTAGGCCTTTGACGCGATCCTGAACCTGGTCCTTTGCCGTGAGAAATAACACGGGCATCTCAAGGCCTCGACGACGCATATTGGTGAGGACCTGCCAGCCGTCCATCCGAGGAAGCATCACATCCAGGATCACGAGATCGTAATCCTCCTCTTGAACCAGACGCAGGCCATCGACACCGTTGTGAACCAGATCAGCGTTGAATCCCGCTTCACGCAAGCCTTGGCGCAGGTATTCCCCGGTTTTGATTTCGTCCTCAACGATCAGTATCTTCACGAGACCTCCTTGGCGCTACAAGAGGTCGCCAGTGTGCCCGGAGATTTATGCCTTTCTTGAACATGACAAATATGTAACCAATCCGTTATGTCTTTGGAAGCTAATAACTCACACAATGCGTTGCATCAAAACGCATGGTGAATCTATGAGAAATTCTTGGCTTTCACGACTTAACTCAATCCCTTGGCTGGCCGCAGCATTGCTGGCACCTTCGCTGGCACTTGCTCAGATGCCGGACGATGCCCCCCCAAAGGTGGACTACCAACTTTCGTACCGATCAGCTCTCGCGGGCTATGAGGTCTACAAGGAGCAATCAGTCCAGCCGTGGAAGGCCGCCAACGACAAGGTGGGTGAAATCGGAGGATGGCGGGCCTATGCCAAGGAAATGCGCCAGTCCGCACCCGCAGCGGGCCAGGACCAACCAGCCCAAGGCCATGACGCACACCACGGGGGCAAACAATGAGCCGACCAGTGCAAATGCCCCGCGCCAAGATCGTGATCGCCGTGGCCGCAGTTGCGGTATTGTCTGGCTGCGCCAGCGTGAATCTGGAGCAAAACCTCTCCAGCGCCAACGCGGCGGCAAACAGTTTCACCGACGGCAAACTCACGTTGGCCCGGGACCGGAATGAGCAAGATGCCTTGCGCCAACGCGCCTCGGACTTGCTGGCAAAGCCGCTCAGTCAACAGGATGCCGTTCAACTCGCCCTGGTCAATAGCCCGTCCCTGCAGGCCATCGTGGCCCAAAACTGGGCGGACTCTTCCACTGCAGCCCAGTCCGGACGCATCGCCAACCCCATTTTGAGCCTGGAGCGGGTTCGCCTGGGTAGCGAGACGGAGATCGGTCGCCTCCTGTCCTTCGGCCTGCTGGATCTGCTGACCTTGCCAACACGCAAAGGTATTGCCGAGCAGCGGATCAAGCAGACCCAGTTACGCCTGAGTAGCGACGTGGTGGACCAAGTGACGCAGGTGCGCCAGGCTTGGGTCCGCGCTGTTGCGACGCAACAGACCCTGACTTACACCCAACAGGTCGTCGCCAGCGCCCAGGCCAGCGCCGAACTGGCCAAACGCATGCAGTCGGTGGGCAATTTCAACAAGCTTGACCGGGCACGCCAGCAAGCGTTCTATGCCGACACAGCGACCCAGCTGGCCACCGCCCAGCACCAAGTCACCGCAGCCCGTGAGGAGCTGGTGCGGCTGCTGGGCCTGGACGACAGCCAAGCCCAACAGCTCAAGTTGCCCGAGCGCCTGCCCACACTGCCCAAGGAGCCGTTGTCCCCTTCCGACGCTGCCCGCCAGGCATCAAAGGGGCGCCTGGATCTGCAGCTCGCGAAGGCCGACTACGACGCAGCGGCTCAGTCGCAAGGCTGGAACACGCTCACCACTTTCACGGACATCGAGCTGGGAGTTAGGCGCGATTCGGTCTTTGATGCCGCCGAAAACACCCACTCCACACGGCGCGGCTTCGAGATCAGCCTGCAGTTGCCGATCTTCGATTGGGGTGGCATGCGGCGCGA
>NZ_AGTS01000058.1 GCF_000238595.1 Acidovorax sp. NO-1
GACCAGCATTCCATGCCTCCGATCACCGTTTTTAGCGGCTTGCCAAAGCACTGTTGCTTTGTCGCGGCAGTTGCGCGTCTGGTTCCTCTGTAGCTCCGCTGCATTTGAGAGAGTCGCTCCACAAGCGACAGCGTCCGCGCTTGGGTTCGTGTGATGCCACTTGCTGTCAAAAGCGTAATCCGGAAGTCACCTCCATGTGGGGCGGTGATTTCTAGACTCCTCTCCGTGGTGCATAAAAAACGCCACCTGGATGGACCATATCGGGCATCTGGCGCCACAGGAGACCACCATGCAAGTCAGTACCCCAAGCTGCGAAGACGCGCCGACAAGTCCTGGATGTGTTGCAGGAGGTCAAGCGCAACCCTGATATCAACGAAGCCATGCGCGACCTAGATGGCGAAGCGAATTGGGTCGCTGCCCTTAACTGCCCTGAAGCACCTCAACGATCACCTGCAACCGAGTGCCTCTCCTAGACCGGCATGCGCTTGCAATCTCCCACCGTTTACCCAAGAAGGAAAATTCATCATGAAAATCAAGTCCACCCTCATCGTTCTCTCTCTCTTCGCCGCCCCCGCATTCGCGTCCGACCAAGGTGTTAGCAAGACGCGCGAACAAGTACGGGCTGAGCTGGCGCAAGCAATGCGTAGTGGTGACATGCCCGCCTCTGGCGAGTCGGGCCTGACGCACAAACAGATCAACCCCGGTGCGTATCCAGTAGGCGCCTCCGCGCAGGTCACAAAAACACGCGAGCAAGTGCGCACGGAGCTGGAGCAAGCGATCCGCACCGGCGACATCCTGGCGGGCGGTGAATCAAGCGCCAAGCTGAATGAGCTGACTCCTGGTCGTTATCCTGCGGTGGCTGCCGCTCCTTCAAAGACCCGCGGTCAAGTCAAGAGTGAACTGGCGCGCGCTATCCGCGAAGGGGAGATTGTCGCTGGCGAAGACGGCCGCAAGCTCAACGAGATCTATCCCGACCGCTACCATGCAGCGCATCATGCCGCGGCTAACGCGGGGCAGATCCCTACGACTCCCCGCTTCTGACGTTGCCTCCCGCTCAACCCGAAGCCATCTAGTGCCCAGCAGCGGAAACTTTCAGAAGGAGGCTTCGGGCAGCAAAGCGGAGCGCGCGTTAGTGTCGAAGCAGCTGGGTGGGGTGGCCTTAGGTCGAGCCAGGTCACGTTGGCCCCACGCATACCCAGTCGGGCTCATGACGCTGCCAATGCGGCCTCGGAGAGGTCAAGGACCGTGGCCTCCGTGTACCCCTCATCGAGCAGATCGTCAACGAGAGTCGAAGCACCTCCTCTCTCCGTAGCACCACCGCACCGACAGCAGCGCGATGCCGACCCTCTGTTGTACACGGAAACGGGTCGTTTGAAAGGCGCGCCATTGTCGAAACATGCCCGCCAACAAATGGTGCTGCTAGTGCCTGTGTTGATGGTGCGCATCGGGTGCATGCGCGTGAGCGTGTGTCATCGGCTCGTGCGCATGCCGATGGCTATGGCTACCTTCAGGCATCACCTCGTGCGCGTGTAGATGGTGCCCGTCGTCATGGCGGTGGGCGTGCTCATGTTCCAACGCTTCGTGGGTGTGTTCGTGTCCGTGGCTCTCGGCCAAGTGAAGTACCACCCCCGCCAGCATGAACAAGCCACCTAGCAGCATCAACCATCCCGCAGAGCGCTCCCCGAGCCCGAAGGCCACTGCCGCACCAATGAAAGGCGCGAAGGCGAACACCGAACCCGTACGCGCCGCGCCGAATGCCCTTTGTGCCAGAAGATAAAAGCGCAGGCTTAGCCCGTAGCCTGTGGCTCCAATGGCAAGCAGCCCCAGTGTTGCAGTTAAAGAAGGCAAGGGCTCCCCTGCCAACACGGCCAACGCTGCGGTTGCGGTAGCACCCAGGGTTGCCTTGGCCATCACCACCTGGCTCGGGTCACGCTCAGCCAGTCCTCGCGACAAGGTGTTGTCCACACCCCAGGCCATCGTAGCCACCAGCACTGCAAGCAGCCCAAGCAGCTGTACTCCGCCTTGCAGGCCCTGGTCCAGGACGAGAGCCATACCACCCGCAAGCAGCAAAAGCATGGCGGCCCATACGCGGCGGTCCATGGTTTCGCTGTAGAGCCACCACGCCAGCGTAGCTGTGAACACCGCTTCCAAGGTGAGCATGAGCGATGCACTGGCTCCGCTGGTGTGCTGAAGGCCCCAGGCCAGGGCTACCGGCCCCAGCGCAGCGCCAAACCCCGCCATGGCAATAAGGCGCGGGGTGTCAGATTTCTTCAGGCGTGCTTCGTGCGCGGCAGTCCGCAATGACAAGGCTCCCACTACAGCGGCTCCCGCGTACAGCAGCGCGGCCGTCGTGAATGCCCCTAGCCCTGCGCCCAAACGCTGCACCACAGGGGTGCTGATGCCAAACAACGCTGCCGCCAGCAAGGCCAACAGACCGCCTCGCAGTGCCGGTAGATGCAGAAACTCGCGCGACATGGGTGCGCTACTTGACCGTGAAGCGGACAGTGTTGCTCGTCTTGTTGTCCATCAAGCGCATTGATAGCCCCCTTCGTTCTATTCGGCGTGTATGCCCAGAACAACTTGTACGGTGCCACTACGTACGGAGCGGAATTTCTTGGTGGCTGATATTTGGACGGGTCTAACTTTCGGCAATCAACGTGGGTACCGGGAAAAACATGCATCTGTCATAACTTGTTTACCTGGGTGTACTGGGAAAGTACATCGAAAAGCAGGTCTTGCCGTTGGCCGAGTTCACAGCGATGCGGCCGCGGTGCGCATGAACGATGGCCTGGGTGATGGACAGCCCAAGGCCCGCCCCATCAGAGTCCAGTTGCTTACGCGACTTGTCGGCCCGGAAAAATCGGTCAAACAGGCGGGGGATCATCTGCTCGTCGATGGTAGGTCCGTGGTTGATGACATCCACCGTAGTTCCATGCAGGTCGCTTTTGATACTCACAACAACCGTCTCGCCTGGCGGCGTGTACCGGATAGCGTTGGACAGAAGATTGCTCAAGGCTCGCCGGAGCATCAACCTGTCACCGGAGAGGTCCCCCTCTCCAGCCAGCGTCAGCCGCACCTGCTGTTCTTCGGCAAGTGCTTCATAGAAATCAAACAGGGCCCGGGTTTCATCATGGACCGCGATGTTTTCCGTCCTGGGAAGAATAAGCCCGTGATCGGCCTTCGCCAGGAACAACATGTCGGCGATCATGCGCGCCAGGCGCTGATACTCCTCGGCGTTAGAGGCAAGAATCTCTTGGTACTCCGCCGTGGAACGGGCCTGACTGAGCGTTACCTGTGTCTGCGTCATCAGATTGTTGATAGGCGTACGCAACTCGTGGGCCAGGTCCGACGAAAACTCCGACAGGCGGTCGAACTCCTCCTTGAGGCGCCGGAGCATTTCATTCAGGGTGGTGGCAAGGTCTGCCATCTCCACCGGAAACTCCTGGCTTGGCATGCGCTCGTCCAGCCGCTGAGCCGTAATGGCCATTGCCCGGGACCGCATGGCCCGAAGGGGTGCCAGACCCTTCTTGGCGGCCCACCAGCCAAGGAACCCCGCCACCAGCGTTGCCAAAGTCACGTAACCCACGAGCACGCGAATCAGGCCATACATGAAGTGCTTGTGGTGAGCAATGTCCAGGGCCACCCAGACCTGCAACGGTGGATCAGAGGATCCCGGCAACGGCACGGATTCGGACATCCCTCGATATTCACCCCACTTGGTTTGCCATGAAGCAACACCCAAGCGCGCTGTTTGGGTCCAGGCGATCAGGTCCTTTGGAAACTGGAAGTCTGCGGTCGAGTAAAGCGATTCCGCGCCGCGAAGCACACTGACGTAGAGACCCTTGTGGCTATGCAAGACATCATCCAGCCGTGTTTGCAGATCTTGTGGCGACTTGGATTTGCTGATGACTTCACGCGTCAGGTGGATTTTGTCGCGCAGGGCATCTCGGTCGAGTTCTACGAAATGCCTGTCAATGGAAACGGCGACAAGGGTCCCCAGGCAAATGAGCACCAGCCCAGATGCCAAGGTAAAAAGAACCGTCAACCGTGTCGTCAGCGAGTACCGGGCTTTCACGCGCCCACCTGCGGGGCCTCAAGCACGTACCCCATCCCCCGCACCGTCTGGATCAGCTTGATGTCGTAGGCGTCATCGATCTTGGCACGAAGCCTGCGCATGGCCACCTCGATCACATTGGTGTCGCTGTCAAAGTTCATGTCCCACACTTGGGAAGCGATCAACGAGCGCGGAAGAACTTCCCCGTGGCGGCGCATCAGCAACTCAAGCAGTCCAAATTCCTTGGCCGTCAGGTCGATCCGTTTCCCGGCGCGGCTGACACGTCTTCGCAGCAGGTCCAATTCCAGATCGGCCACCTGCAGCACGGTCACTTCCGTGCCATTGCGCCCACGCCGCAGGATCGTTCGCACACGCGCCAGCAGTTCGGCGAAAGAAAAAGGTTTGACCAGATAGTCATCGGCTCCCAGTTCCAGTCCCTTCACCCGGTCTTGCACCTGGTCCTTCGCCGTGAGGAACAGGACGGCCATCTCCAGACCGAGGCGGCGCAGATTGGTGAGAACCTGCCATCCGTCCATCCCCGGAAGCATCACATCAAGGATCACCAGGTCATAGTCGCCATCCTGGGCCAGATGCAGCCCGTCCACTCCGTTGTGGACCAGATCGGCATTGAAACCAGCCTCGCGCAACCCTTGGCGCAGGTACTCGCCGGTTTTGATTTCATCTTCCACGATCAATATTTTCACGGGAACTCCCAGGCACTGCGCGTGGTTGCGAGTGTGCCCGCAGATCGCTGGGTTTCTTCTAGATGACAAAAATGTAATGAAACTGTTATGTCCGCGGCAGGCATCGGCCCAGACAATGCGATGCATCAAGAACGGATGGTGAATCTATGAACAATCGCTGGCTTTCACGACCTACCGCAAGCTTCTGGCTGGCCGCCGCGGTATTGGTTCCATCGCTGTCACTGGCGCAAATGCCTGAGGGTGAAACCGCGAAGGTGGACTATGAGTTTTCGTACCGATCTGCACTGTCGGGCTACGAAGCCTACAAGGAGCAGTCCGTCCAGCCCTGGAAGGCGGCCAACGACAAGGTGGGGGAGATCGGAGGATGGCGCGCCTATGCCAAGGAAATGCGCCAGACAGCACCCGCTACCGATCAGGACCTGCCCGCCCAGGGCCATGACGCACACCACGGGGGCAAACAATGAGCCGCCTCTTGCATTTGCCCCGCGCCAAGTTAGTGATCGCCGTGGCCGCTGTTGCGGTGTTGTCCGGATGCGCCAGCGTGAATCTGGAGCAGAGCCTCTCCAGCGCCAATGCAGCGACAAGCAGTTTCACGGACGGCCAACTCACCGTGGCCCGGGATCAGAGCGAGCGTGAGGCCTTGCGCCAGCGTGCTTCGGATCTGCTGAGCAAGCCACTGGGGCAGAAGGAAGCTGTGCAACTTGCATTGGTCAACAGCCCGTCCATGCAGGCCATCGTGGCCCAAAACTGGGCGGACGCGTCGACGGCAGCGCAGTCTGGACGCATCGCCAACCCCATCTTGAGCCTGGAACGCGTGCGCTTGGGCAGCGAGACGGAGATCGGACGCCTCCTTTCCTTTGGACTGCTGGACCTGCTAACCTTGCCCACGCGCAAAGGCGTCGCCGAGCGGCGCATCCAGCAGGCTCAATTGCGCCTGAGCAGTGATGTGGTGGACCAAGTCACACAGGTGCGACAGTCCTGGGTACGCGCCGTCGCGGCGCAACAAACCCTGACCTACACACAGCAAGTTTTCGCCAGCGCCCAGGCCAGCGCCGAATTGGCCAAGCGCATGCAGGCGGTGGGCAATTTCAACAAGCTCGATCGTGTACGCCAGCAAGCGTTCTATGCCGACACAGCAACTCAGCTGGCAAGCGCGCAGCACCAGGTCACGGCGGCCCGTGAGGAACTTGTCCGATTGCTGGGCCTGGACGACGCTCAAGCCAAACAACTCAGGTTGCCAGAGCGTCTGCCCGCGCTTCCCAAGGAGCCTTTGTCGCCCTTGGACGCAGGCCGCGAGGCGTCCAAGGGTCGGCTGGACCTGCAGATCGCGAAGGCAAACTATGACGCAGCTGCCCGCGCCCAG
The DNA here is from genome assembly GCF_000238595.1 of Acidovorax sp. NO-1. Taxonomy (GTDB): domain Bacteria; phylum Pseudomonadota; class Gammaproteobacteria; order Burkholderiales; family Burkholderiaceae_C; genus Acidovorax. The sequence goes on from NZ_AGTS01000058.1 coordinate 6,122, forward strand.
GGCTGGAACACGATTACAACGTTCACGGATATCGAGCTGGGAGTCCGGCGCGACTCGGTCTTCGACGCTGCTGAGAACACCCACTCCACGCGACGTGGTTTCGAGATCAGCCTGCAGCTGCCCATCTTTGACTGGGGTGGCATGCGGCGCAG
>NZ_AGTS01000057.1 GCF_000238595.1 Acidovorax sp. NO-1
CGCTATGAACGCGCAGACCCTGGCTGCAGCCAATCGCCTTGAGGCGACTGCCCGCGCGGCGGGCTCCAACCTTCGGGAGAGCTACTCCGCGTACCGCACTGCGTATGACATCGCGCGTCACCATCGCGACGAAGTGATCCCCCTGAGAAAAACCATTTCAGAAGAAAACCAGCTTCGCTACAACGGGATGCTTATCAGCGTTTTCGAGTTGCTCGCTGACTCCCGTGACCAGGTGAACTCGGTGATGGCGGCCCTGAACGCCGAACAGCAGTTCTGGCAGGCCGATGCCGCCCTTCAGGCCTCTCTCATCGGCAAGCCCACCAGTGCTGGCGTCTCGGGCGGTGGCGCAGCCGCTGCCGAAGCTGGTGCAGGCCACTGATCCCGTCAAGGAAACCAACATGAATTCAAGAAGAGATTTTTTCCGATTTGCGGGCATTGCCGGAGGGGCCGTGGCCGCAGCGAGTGTGAGCCGAGTGGCGATGGCGGCACTGCCGGAACCCGTGTACCAGTCAAGCCCAGACACCATGGCGCCTTTGGTGCCCAACTCTGGGCGCCCCTACAACCCGGTGGTCACGCTGAACGGCTGGACGCTGCCCTGGCGCATGAATCAGGGGGTCAAGGAGTTTCACTTGGTGGCAGAACCGGTGGTGCGCGAGATGGCCCCAGGCTTCAAGGCGCACCTTTGGGGGTACAACGGCCAGAGTCCGGGCCCCACCATCGAAGTGGTGGAAGGTGACCGCGTTCGCATTTTTGTGACCAACAAGCTGCCCGAGCACACCAGCATCCACTGGCACGGACAGCGTTTGCCCAACGGCATGGACGGTGTGGCAGGGCTGAACCAGCCCGCGATTCAGTCGGGCAAAACCTTTGTCTACGAATTTGTGGCGCGCCGTCCAGGTACCTTCATGTACCACCCGCACGCCGATGAGATGACCCAGATGGCCATGGGCATGATGGGCTTCTGGATAACGCATCCGAAGACCAAGCATCCGCTGATTGATGAAGTGAATCGAGACTTTTGCTTCCTGCTCAGTGCCTACGACATTGAGCCCGGCGCCGCCACGCCCAAGGTTGCGGAGATGCTGAACTTCAATCTGTGGACATGGAACAGCCGCATCTTTCCCGGCATCGACTCCTTGAATGTCCGGCTTAACGACAAGGTGCGCATTCGCATCGGCAACCTCACCATGACCAACCACCCCATGCATTTGCACGGTCATGAGTTTTTGGTCACCGGCACGGATGGCGGACCCACACCCAAGAGCACCCGTCTGTATGAAGTGACCACCGACGTGGCCGTTGGACAGATGCGTCAAATCGAGTTCCTCGCGGACGAAGAAGGCGACTGGGCGTTCCACTGCCACAAGAGCCACCACACCATGAATGCAATGGGGCACGACATTCCCACCATGATTGGCGTGGACCACCGGGGCGTGGCCAAGAAGATCAACAACTTGATCCCCGACTACATGGTCATGGGCGAGCGGGGCATGGCAGACATGACGGAAATGGAGATGCCCATCCCGGACAACACCATTCCCATGATGACCGGAGAAGGCCCGTTCGGCTCGGTCGAAATGGGCGGGATGTTCAGTGTCTTAAAGGTTCGCCGCGACCAGAAACCGGGCGACTACAAGAACCCGGGTTGGTACAAGAACCCGGAGGGCACGGTGGCCTACGAGTACACCGGTCCGATGGCTGAACCGGCCCGCTTCAAGGCCGAGGGCGGACAGTCCATGCCTCGCAAAGAGAAGTCCAGCTCGGACACTGTCGTCAAGGTCAAAAAGCCGTCTTCGCACAGCGGCCACTAACTGCCACGTTCCCCATCACCTTCACAACCCAAGGCAACTATGAAACGCACTCTTTCCCTGATCGCAGCCTCCGCCCTGGTGGCTCTGTCCTTTAACAGCTTTGCAGGTGGCACTCACAGCGGTGGTCACGGCCACGCAAGCGAGGAGTCAGCCATTGGTCAACCCGGCAAAGCTGCCAAGGTGACCCGCACGATCAACGTGGACATGGCTGACACCATGCGCTTCACGCCGGCAGCAATCTCCGTCAAGCAGGGCGA
>NZ_AGTS01000056.1 GCF_000238595.1 Acidovorax sp. NO-1
AACCATCAAGTTCGTGATCAAGAACAGTGGCCAGGTCAAGCACGAGTTCAGCCTGGGTACCGAGGCCGAGCTCAAGGAACACTACGAGACCATGAAGAAGTTTCCCGAGATGGAGCATGACGAGCCCAGCAAGATCTCCCTCGCACCAGGCAAACAGGGCGAAATCATCTGGCAATTCACCAAAGCCGGAGATGTGAATTTTGCGTGCCTGTACCCAGGCCACTACGACGCTGGCATGAAGGGCCAGGTCAAGGTCTCCAAGAAGTAAACCCCGGGTTGCTGTGCCAACCCACTGAGCAAGGAACATTTATGAAGAAAACCAATACCGCCATCTCCGCCGTGCTGCTGTCGCTGGCCACGCTGCTGCCGGTCTCGACCATGGCGCAGGCTGCAGGTGATGCCGCCAAGTCGTCCCCCGCCGCAGCCTCTATGACCGATGGCGAGGTTCGCAAGATCGACAAGGACAGCAGCAAGATCACCATCAAGCATGGGGAGATCAAGCATTTGGAGATGCCGGGCATGACCATGGTGTTCAACGCCAAAGACAAGTCCCTGCTCGACAAGGTACAGGTCGGCGACAAGGTCAGCTTTATGGTGGTCAGCGAGGGCGGAAAGATGGTCGTCACTGCCATCGAGCCTGCCAAGTAACCCCAAAGCGCCCTATAGCGTCCTCACAACATGGCAGCGCTCCTCCGTTGCGCACGTCTAATCATCAAGGAAAAATCATGAAAACTCTCGTTATTGCTC
>NZ_AGTS01000055.1 GCF_000238595.1 Acidovorax sp. NO-1
GGGGCGCGATCACCACCCTGGCCGCCGCCCTGGCCTGCCTTGTTGGTGCGGATGCGGTCCATCATTTCGCTGCGCGCTGCCTTGGCGGCTGCCTGCATCACTTCACGGCTGGGCGGCTTGCCCGCGCCACCCCAGATCGTCTGGCGGCCCATGGCGATGGGCTCGGCCTTCTCGCCAGGTTCTGGGCCAAAACCTTCGATCACCTGGACAGGAATCTGCTGCTTGGTGAAGCGCTCGATGTCCATCATGAAGCCTTCTTCGTCCATGCAGACCAGGCTCACGGCTTCGCCCGTGGCGCCTGCGCGGCCGGTGCGCCCAATGCGGTGCACGTAGTCTTCGGAGACGTTGGGGATTTCGTAGTTGACGACGTGGGGCAGGTCATCGATGTCGATGCCGCGTGCGGCGATGTCGGTGGCCACCAGCGCGCGGATCTCGCCGCTCTTGAATCCAGCCAGTGCCTGCGTGCGGGCGCTCTGGCTCTTGTTGCCGTGCAAAGCCATGGCCTGCACGCCGTTCTTGGTCAGGAACTCGGCCACGTTGTTGGCGCCGAACTTGGTGCGCGTGAACACCAGCACCTGGCTCCAGTTGTGCTGCTGGATGATGTGCAGCAGCACCTGCTTTTTCTTGCCGCGGCCCACGGGGTGGATCACCTGCGAGATACGCTGCACGGTGGTGTTGCGCGGGGTGACCTGGATGCTCTGGGGGTTCTTGAGCAGGGTGTTGGCCAGGTCGCGGATTTCGTCGCTGAAAGTGGCCGAGAACAGCAGGCTTTGCTTGTCCTTGGGCACCAGGGCCAGCACCTTTTTCACGTCGTGGATGAAGCCCATGTCCAGCATGCGGTCGGCTTCATCCAGCACCAGCACCTGCACGGTGGACAGGTCCAGAAAGCCCTGTTGCTGCAGGTCGAGCAGGCGGCCGGGGGTGGCCACCAGGATGTCCACGCCGCGCTTGATACGGTCGATCTGCGGGTTCATGCCCACGCCGCCGAAAACGACGGTGGAGTTGATATCCAGGTATTTGCCGTATTCGCGGACCGACTCTTCCACCTGGGCGGCGAGTTCACGGGTGGGGGTGAGCACCAGGGCACGGATGCCCTTGCCACCAAACTTGTTCTTGGGCGCAGCGCTTTGCGAGAGGCGGTGCAGCATGGGCAGGGTGAACGCAGCGGTCTTGCCGGTCCCGGTCTGTGCGCCGGCCAGAAGGTCATGGCCTTCCATCACGGCGGGAATGGCCTGGGCCTGAATGGGCGTCGGGGTTTCGTAGCCCGTTTCGTGCACGGCCTTCAGGATGGCAGGAGCCAGGTTCAGTTCGTCAAATGTCATGTCGTAGGATGCGCCCGTCCGGGGCGCCGGGTATCTGCCTGTCGTGCAACCGGGCGGTTGCTGAGCCAGTCTCAGGCGGATGAGTTCAGGATTGGGAGCCCGGAAGCGTGGCTTCCTTCGTCCCCAGCAGTGTGCTGATGTGGCGGGCAACTGGAGCCCGCAACGAGGGGTATTGTCGCATGGACCGATAATCCAAGGTTTGAGAGCTTGTTCTGTCTTTTCCGGAGGCCCGGAAATGACCTCCTGGACAGGCTCGGATGCAGACATCCTGCCCACTTTCGCAAGTCAGAACCCCCATGGCCCAATACGTTTACTCGATGAATCGCGTCTCCAAGACCGTGCCACCCAAGCGGCAGATCTTGAAAGACATTTCCCTGAGCTTCTTCCCCGGCGCCAAGATCGGCGTGCTGGGTCTGAACGGTTCCGGCAAGTCCACACTGCTCAAGATCATGGCCGGCGTCGACAAGGAGATCGAAGGCGAAGCCATCCCCATGCCGGGAATCAAGATCGGCTATCTGCCCCAGGAACCCCAGCTCAACAACGAGCACACGGTGCGCGAAAGCGTAGAAGAGGCCATGGGCGAGGTGTTTGCCGCCAAGGCCAAGCTCGAAGAGGTGTATGCCGCTTATGCAGAGCCAGATGCGGATTTCGATGCCCTGGCGGCCGAGCAGGCGCGCCTTGAAGCCATCATCGCCACCGCGGGCACGGACTCCGAGCACCAGCTTGAAATCGCAGCCGATGCGCTGCGCCTGCCGCCCTGGGATGCCAAGATCGGCCTGCTGTCGGGTGGTGAAAAGCGCCGTGTGGCGCTGTGCCGCCTCCTGCTGTCCAAGCCCGACATGTTGCTGCTCGACGAGCCCACCAACCACCTGGACGCCGAATCGGTGGACTGGCTGGAGCAGTTCCTGCACCGCTTCCCTGGCACCGTGGTGGCCATCACCCACGATCGCTACTTCCTCGACAACGCGGCCGAGTGGATCCTGGAGCTGGACCGGGGCTATGGCCACCCCTACAAGGGCAACTACAGCACCTGGCTGGACCAGAAGCAGGCCCGCCTGGAATCCGAAAACAAGGGTGAGGAAGCCCGCGCCAAGGCCCTGAAGAAGGAACTGGAATGGGTGCGCCAGAACGCCAAGGGCCGCCAGGCCAAGAGCAAGGCGCGTATTGCCCGCTTCGAGGAACTGAGCGACTACGAATACCAAAAGCGCAACGAAACGCAGGAAATCTTCATTCCTGTGGCCGAGCGCCTGGGTACACAGGTGATCGAATTCCACAACGTCACCAAGTCGTTTGGCGACCGCGTGCTCATTGACAACCTGTCCATGACGATCCCGGCAGGCGCCATCGTCGGCATCATCGGCCCGAACGGTGCCGGTAAATCGACCCTGTTCAAGCTCATCGCTGGCCGCGAGAAGCCCGATAGCGGTGAGGTGGTGATCGGTGCCACGGTGAAGATGGCCTTTGTGGACCAGCACCGCGATGCCCTGTCGGACGACAAGACCGTGTGGGAAGACATCTCCGGTGGCCTGGACATGATCAACATCGGCAAGTTCACCATGGCCAGCCGTGCCTACGCCGGGCGCTTCAACTTCAACGGCGGCGACCAGCAAAAGAAGGTCGGCTTGCTTTCCGGTGGTGAACGCGGTCGCCTGCATCTGGCCAAGACACTGATCGCGGGCGGCAACGTGCTGCTGCTGGACGAACCCTCCAACGACCTGGACGTGGAAACCCTGCGTGCACTGGAAGACGCCCTGCTCGAATATGCGGGCACAGTGTTGGTAATCAGCCACGATCGCTGGTTCCTCGACCGGATTGCCACGCACATCCTGGCCGCTGAAGGCGACAGCCAGTGGACGTTCTTCGACGGCAACTACCAGGAGTACGAGGCCGACAAGAAGAAGCGTCTGGGCGAAGAAGGCGCAAAACCCAAGCGTATGCGGTTCAAGGCCCTCAAATAGGGCGTCTGGTCAAGTAGCATTGCACCCGGAGCCCCGTCGGGCAATTGATTCCTCCCCACCATGTCCCAGCCTGCTTCTCGTTCGAGAACCGTTTTTCGCGCTTGTGTCGTCAACGCCGTGCGCGGGGGCGAGGCCTTGATGCAGGAACTGGTCAAGGTCACGCAGGGGGCCCTGACGGCGGAAGAGTCTGTGGTGCGCAACATCCAGCAGCGCAATCTGGTCAGTGACAGCCTGCGCCTGCTGACCCAGCACGAAGCAGCGCTGGTCAAGGGCTATCCAATGGCGCTGCTGGAGATTTTTGCGGAGGGCCCTTCTGCCGCCAAAGGCCGCAGCTCCGCGGAAGACACCGGAATGGACTTTGGCGAGCTCTCGCTCATGGACGAGAGCGAAATGCAGGCGCAGGTCGAGCTCTCCAAGGCGCAGCAATCCGCGCTGCATGCCACCGATGCCGTGCTGGCAGAGCTCAACACGCTGGTCAGTTCTGCGCAGGGGCTTCGCAGCGTGCAGCCCGAGCGCAACCCGCTGCGGCCCGAGAGCTACATCCGTGCCCTTCAGCGGGTGGTGGGTGACACCGGTGTTTCTGCCGAGGTGCGCCAGCTGTGGATGCAGCACATGCGTGACCTGCTGGGCAAGCTGCTGGTGGAGGAATACAAGAAGACAGCCGCCAGCCTGCGCGAACACGGCGTGCAACCCGTGGGGTATGCCGTGGTGGGCACGCCGGGCGGGCAGGGCGGGCGCGGCGGCGGTTACGGTGGCCCCGGCATGAACACCGGGATGGGCACCGGATACGGCAGCGGATATTCCGGCTACGGTCATTCGACCAGCGCACCCATGAGCGAATACGGCACCACCGGGTACGGCCGTGGTGGCGGTCCGTCGACGGGCTGGAGCGGGGATTCCATGCAGTCCGCCATGGCGCCGGCTGCGGAAGAAGCGTTGCTCACCGTGGGCATCCTGCGCCAGATGCTGGCGGGTGGAGACCCGTTCAGCGTCCCCGCGCATGGCGTGATGCCATCTCAGCCGGTGGCGCTGCAGCCGGGCTGGGGTGGGCCTGTGGTGGGGATGCCGGTGGGGGGCGCGCAGGGCGCGCCCATGGCGCACGCAGGCGGGTACTTCCCAGCCGGTGCGGCGGCAGAGGCCATTGAAGACATGGCCCAGCTCGAGCGTCTGGTGGGCCGGCTTGCCAACGGCAGCCCGGCGGCTTCCCTGTCGGCGCCCTTGTCTGGATGGCGCGCCTCGGGTGTGGCGCCGGTGGTTTACGCCGCGATGCCCATGGAGGCCGCAGCACAGTCGCCTGCGGTGGCCATGGAGGTGGTAGGCCGCATGATGCAGAACATTGCCCAGGACACCCGGCTGCTGCCGCCCGTGCAACAGGCGGTGAAAAGCCTGGAGCCGGCCCTCAAGCAGCTGGTGACGCACGACACGCGGTTCTTTACCGATGCGACGCACCCTGCGCGCATCCTGCTGGACGAGCTGACGCAGCGCAGCCTTGCGTTTGCCGAGGAGTCCACGCCCGGGTTCAGCCGTTTCATGCGCCTGGTGCAGGGTGCCGTGGGGCACCTCACCGCCAACGACATCCGGGACGCCGGGCCGTTTGACTCGGTGCTCAAGGCGCTGCAGTCTGCCTGGGATACGCAAGAGAAAAAGATCAAGGCCCAGCAGGAGGAGCAGCAGAAAACCCTGTTGCAGGCCGAGCAGCGCGAGATGCTGGCAGAAAAAACGGCTGCCGACATCCGCAAGCTGCCTGGCCTGGGCAATGTGCCGGCCGACGTGCTGGACTTTGCGGCCGGCCCCTGGGCAGACGTGATTGCGCTGGCGCAGGTCCTCAAGGGCGGCGACGGCAAGGACGAAGACCCGGGCGGGTACCTGGCGCTGGTGCCGGTGCTGCTGTGGAGCGCGCAGCCCGACCTCACCCGCCTGGAGCCGGACCGTCTGAACGAGGCCATCCCCGGGCTGCTGGCCAAGCTGCGCAAGGGCCTCAAGACCATCAATTACCCCCCCACCCAGACCAGTGCGTTTTTGCAGCGGCTGGTGGGGTTGCACCAGTCAGCGTTTGAAAAACCGGCGCCCGCCGCGGCGTCATCGCCAGAACCCGAGCCAGCGCCCGAGTCCGCACCAGCCGCGGAACCTGCTTCGGCGGAGCCTTCTGCCCAAGCGCCTGTGGACACCGCCGAGGCGCCTGTTGCCGCGCCTGACCCCTATGCAGACTTTGTCATAGGCGCCTGGGTGGAGCTTGTCACCAACGGTCGGGTCGTGCGCACCCAGCTCACCTGGGCCAGCCCGCACGGCACGCTGTTCCTTTTCACGGCGCCGGATGCCAGCACGCAGTCGATGACCCGGCGCATGCGCGACAAGTTGTTCACGGATGGCTCCTTGCGCCTGCTGCCTCCCGTGACCACCACCCGCGCCCTGGACGCCGCGGCGTCAGGATCGCCCCGCAAACCGTCGGGCGTTGCATCCAGGGCGGCCCCCTTGGCGGGCAAGCCCCCCAAGACGCGCTGACGCAGGCCCCCGGTGGGCCGGGCGGATACGCGCCTCCGGTACTTACCTCAAGTGCGCAGCAGCTTCTTGCGCACCAGGTGGATGTGGTTGCGCAATGCGTACAACTCGTCGGCATACGACAGCGGCACGCTCACCTTTTCAGCCTGCGCCTCCAGCGCATCGAGCGCCTGCAGGAGTTCGGCTGGCGCTGCCTTGCCGGTCTCCATGTCGTTCTCGATTTCACGCAGCCGGCCATACCAGCGGAACACCCGTGAACGCACCCTGAACTGGTACAGCGGCGGCACGACGCGCGACAGCGGCAGCATGATGGCCAGCAGGATGCCCAGCACCAGCCACATGCGCTCGATCAGGTTCGCCAGCCAGAACGGCAGGTAGCGCTGCAGCATCGGTACCGGCTCGTTCATGGCGCGGTCGGCTTCCTTGGAAAGTGGCAGCTCGCTGTGGCGCGAGTTGGGGAACTCCCGGGCCCGGTTGAACCAGCCCGAGCCACCGTGCAGCTTCTGGGCGTTCTGGGCGAACAGCGTGAGCAGCGCAGGGTGCGTGGCTTCGCGCGCCAGCATCGAGGTGGTGGACGCCACCAGCCGCACATCCCCTGCCGGCACATTGGCCGCCAGGTCCACCACGCCGCGCGGCAGTGTCACCGGCGTGAGAAAGGGAAAGCGCCGTGCATAGGCTTCATGCTGCGGAAAGTCGAGCAGCTGCACCCCGGGTGTCTGCAACAGCATCTGCACCATGAGCGACTCGGGGGCCGAGGCAAACACCAGCGCGTCCAGCTCGCCTGCCAGAAACTTCACCGTGGCGGGCGTCTGGTCCAGCCGGGACATCTGCACGTCGCCGGGCGCCAGCTTGTTGGCCTCCAGCAGCCGCTCCATGAGCCGGGGCACTCCGCTGCCCTCCGAGCCCACATTCACCCGCCAGCCGCGCAGTTGCCGCAGGTTGTCAATGCGGGGGGACCTGGCCCTGCGCTCTGCGCTGTCCGATCGGTAGAACAGCCACACCGGCTCCACAAAGAGGCTGCCCAGTGACACCAGTTCGTCGGTGTCGTCGGGTTGCAGTTCGGCCGTGCCGCCCTGCACGAAGGCCACATCGGCCTTGCCCTCGCGCAGCAACTCCAGATTGTGCGAAGACCCGTCGCTGGCCAGGAGCAGAACGTTGATGCCTTCGGCTGCCAGTGCTTTCTGGTAGCGCTTGCCAAACTCTTCGTAGGCGCTTTGCGCCGGGCCGGTGGCCAGCGTGACGGTTTTGGGCGGATTGGGGTTGAGCCACCAGTACGCCAGCACCACCAGCGCCACGGCCAGGATGGCCAGCGGGCCGGCGGACACGATCAGATCGCGCAGTGAAAGCAGGGTGTTGCGAAAGGCCTGGGACATGGGATGGACGGTGCGTGCAGGGGGGCGCCAGCCGCTCCACCGCTGCCCAGGGGCTGCGATGCGCGCTCTGTGGAGGGCGCTGGCCGGGAGGGCGGGCCTGGGTGCGCGGCGTTGGCCGGACAGTGGCCGGGATTATCCCGCTGTTGCGGCTAAAGACTGGCGAGCTGGAACCGCTGGTCAAAATTCATCTTGCCCAGCACCCGCATCGCGGCGGCCAGTGTGCGGCCGTCGATCTTGCTGACGTCCAGGCGGTAGCGCCGCTCGGTAGACACCACATCCACGCTGGTGCTGCCCCACTGCACCGCCACCAGTTGCGCGCGGTGCGGGGGTGTTTCTGCTGCCACCGAGACGCCGCGCTGCTCGGGGTGCATCATGAATTCGAGCCGGGGCGCACGCATGAGCGTGAGGCGATTGCCGCCCTGCGGGCACAGCGCAAACGAGACGACCCAGTCGTCTTCGTCTTCCACGGTCAGAAACGGGACAGGCTGGGGCGTGGTGGCCATGGGTGGTGGGTAGGAAGGGGGCGAGCCCCCGGTGGCCGGGGCTCAGGCACGCGGGCTCAGCCGGGTGGGCGCCAGTATGCCCATGCAATCGTCGCGCCGATGTGGGGAGAACCCGAGGTTGGGTGCTTCCAACACACGGCTTGGCTGCCAGCATGTGCGGTGCCGGTATGCACAGCAAAAATATATGAAAAATATGACTCCAGCGCTTATCTGTAAAGCGCAAACAGCTATGAATTCAGGAGTAATTGAGGATGTTTGCAGGCGTTTTGTTCGCGGCCAGCGCCCCCACGGTCTGCAGTGCGGGCTCCAGGAGCCCCCGCGCCGGGTGCCCATAGTTGATGCGCACGCAGTTTGCAAAACGCTGGTCTGCCGAAAAGATCTGCCCCGGGGCCAGGCTGATGCCGTGCTGCAGTGCCCGGCAGTGCAGATCCAGGGCGTTGACCTGTGGCGGAAGCTCCACCCACAGAAAGTAGCCTCCCTCGGGCTGCGATACGCGCGTGCCGGGCGGAAAGTGCCGGGCCACCGCCGCCAGCGCGATGGCCTGCTGTTGTTCCAGGCTGCGGCGCAGTGCGCGCAAGTGGCGGTCGTAGCCGCCTTGGGCCAGGTATTCGGACAGCGCCTGCTGCGACGGCGTGGCGGCCGAAAGCGTGGTCATGAGCTTGAGCCGTTGCACCGCCGTGGCGAAGCGGCCCGCCGCCACCCAGCCCACGCGGTAGCCGGGCGCCAGGCTTTTGCTGAACGAGCTGCAGTGCATCACCAGCCCCGCACCGTCAAACGCCTTGGTCGGTGGCGGGCGCTGGGGGCCGAAGTGCAGTTCGCCATACACGTCGTCTTCGATCAGCGGTACGCCGTGGTGCGCCAGCAGGGCCACCAGCTCGCGTTTTTTGTCCGCGGGCATCAGGCTGCCCAGCGGGTTCTGAAAACTGGGCATGAGCCAGCAGGCCTTGACAGGCTGGTGGGGTGGCTGGCGTTCCAGCGCCTCGGCAAGCGCGGCCAGGTCGATGCCGTCGCGCGGGTGGGTGGCGATTTCCAGCGCCTGCAGGTTCAGCCGTTCCAGCGCCTGCAGCGCGGCGTAGAAGGTGGGCGATTCGACCACCACCACATCGCCGGGCTGGGTGACGGCCTCCAGGCACAGGTTGAGCGCCTCCATCGCACCGTTGGTGATGATGATTTCTTCCACATCCACCGCCATGCCGTGCAGCCCGTAGCGCAGCGCAATCTGCTGGCGCAGGCGTTCGTCGCCGGGCGGCAGGCTTTGCACGATGGTCCACGGGTCGAGCTTGCGCATGCCGCTGGCCAGGCACCGCGCCAGGCGGTCCAGCGGAAACAGCTCCAGCCCTGGAAAGGCCGAGCCCAGCGGCACCAGGTTGCGGTCGCGCGCCAGGCCCAGTACCTCGAACACCAGATCGCTGATGGCCACGCCGGTGGAAGTGGCGGCCGTGCGCGAGGGCAGGGGCTCGGCTGACCGGGCCTCGGCGGCGGGCACCCGGGCGCTCACGTAATAGCCCGAGCGCGGGCGCGCGTGGATCAGGCCCTGGGCCTCCAGCAGGTAATACGCCTCGAACACGGTGGACGGGCTGATGCCCTGCGTGCGGCTGGCTTCGCGCACCGAGGGTACGCGGTCGCCGGGGCGCAGCGCGCCACTGTGGATGAGCTGCGCGATGGTGTCAGCGTGGCGTTCGTAGCGTTTCATGGGCAGGGCGGGGGGCAAACTGATCTGTATTTTTAACTTGAAACTGAATCTGTACTGTTTTTCAGCCAGCGCGTAAAGTGCCGTGGCGTGTCGGTGCAAGCCTTGGCGCATGCCCCTTGTGCGCCCACCGACAGGTTTCCCACGGACAATTCCCCATGATCGATTGCCTGCGCAGCCTGCTGCGCCCTGTTTCTTTCCTGTCTGCTGCCGCTGCGGTGGCCGCGATGGCCTTGAGCGCTGGCGCCCAGGCCCAGACCGCGCCGGCCAGCGCGGCGCCAGCAACCCCGGCGGCCACGGTGCCCGCGTCATCCATGGCCTCGCGCGTGCTGGCCTGCACCGCCTGCCACGGCAAGGAGGGGCGGGCTACGCCCGACGGCTACTTTCCGCGCATTGCGGGCAAGCCTGCGGGCTACCTGGCCAACCAGCTCATCAACTTTCGCGACGGGCGGCGCAGCTACCCGCAGATGACTTACCTGATAGAGCACCTGACGGACGACTACCTGCGCGAGATGGCCGACCACTTCGCCGCGCTGGATGTGCCCTATCCGCCACCGCCCGCGCCCCAGGCACCCCCCGCTGCGCTGGAGCAAGGCCGCAAGCTGGTGCAAGTGGGCGACGTGGCCCGCAACATCCCCGCCTGCGTGGCCTGCCATGGCGCAGCCATGACGGGGGTGGAGCCGTCCATACCCGGCCTGCTGGGCCTGCCGCGCGACTACCTCAACAGCCAGCTCGGCGCCTGGAAGACCGGCCAGCGCCGCGCACATGCGCCCGACTGCATGGCCGATATTGCCCGCCAGCTCACGCCCGACGATGTGAGCGCGGTCTCTGCCTGGCTGGCCGCCCAGCCCGTGGCAGCAGGCGGCAAGCCTGCCCGTACCTTGCCTGCCGCCATGCCCGCACGCTGCGGTGGCGTGGCCGAAGTGCCTGTAGTCGCCGCTGCGGCACGCTGAGAAAGGATGCCCCGATGAAACGCATCCTCTGGTCCCTCTCTTGCGTGCTGGCGGCCCTTGGCATTGCCGCAGCCGTGCTGATCACCCTGAACCTGCGTGGTGAAGAACCGCTGCCCCCCAACGAGACGCTGCAGAGCACGCCCGCGCTGGTGCAGCGCGGCGAATACCTGGCCCGCGTCGGCAACTGCATGGCCTGCCACACCACGCAGGGCGGCGCGCCGTTTGCGGGTGGGCGCGGCATCGAGACGCCGTTTGGCGTGATGCACAGCTCCAACCTCACGCCCGACAAGGCCCATGGGATCGGCGCGTGGACCTCTGCCGAGTTCTGGCGCGCCATGCACCACGGCCGCAGCAAGGACGGGCGCCTGCTCTACCCGGCCTTCCCGTACCCCAACTACACGCAGGTGACGCGCGAGGATTCGGACGCCATCTTTGCCTACCTGCAAAGCCTGCCCGCCGTCGCGGAGGCCAACCGCGACCACGCCCTGCGCTTTCCGTACAACACGCAGGCGGCGCTGGCCGTGTGGCGTGCGCTGTTCTTCACGCCCGGCGCGCCCCAGCACGAGCCTTTGCAAACGGCCGAGTACAACCGGGGCGCGTACCTGGTCAACGGCCTGGGTCACTGCACCGCCTGCCACACGCCGCGCAATGCACTGGGCGCCACCACCGATGCCAAGGCCTTCACCGGCGGGCTGATCCCGGTGCAGAACTGGTATGCCCCTGCGCTCAATGCTGCGCAGGAAGCGGGCGTCAAAGAGTGGAAGACGGACGACGTGGTCGCACTGCTCAAAACCGGCGTGGCCCCCCAGGGCTCGGTGCTGGGCCCCATGGCCGAGGTGGTGTTCCGCAGCACGCAGTACCTCACCGACGTCGATGCCCGCGCCATGGGCGTGTACCTGCAGGCCCTGCCGCAGCAGGGCAGCACACCGCCCGCCACCGTGGCCGCGCCCCCGGCCAGCGCCATGGCGCGTGGCGGCAAGGTGTACGAGCAGCAATGCGCCCAGTGCCACGGCGACCGGGGCCAGGGCGAGCCCGGTGCCTTCCCCGCGCTGGCGGGCAACCGCGCAGTGATGCTGGCCGACCCGACCAACCTGGTGCGCGTGGTGCTGCAGGGCGGCTACCTACCCGCCACCGCAGGCAACCCGCGCCCGCACGGCATGCCACCGTTCCAGCAGTTGTTGTCCGACGAAGACATCGCGGCCGTGACCACCTTTGTGCGCAACAGCTGGGGCAACCAGGCCCCCGGTGTGGGTACCATCGAGGTTTATCGCGCCCGCGAACGGCGCGGCATGTAGCAGTTGCTGGGGCGGCGGTTCGCCTGCTCGCAGCCCGGCCGCGTGCTGACCGACCCCCAGGAGCCCCTTAGATGCAAAGCCCGGCCGCATTGCCAGAATCCCCACCGCCATCAAGTCCTGAACTCCCCGCGCGCGGCGGCTGGTGGGCGGTGTGCCTGTGCGCAGCATGGTGCGGCACCTGCGGTGTGTACCGCCCCCTGTTTGACGAACTGGCCCGGGCGCATCCGGAGGTGCGGTTCGAATGGGTGGACATCGAGGACGACTCGGACATCGCCGGTGATCTGGATGTGGAGACCTTCCCCACCCTGCTAATCGCCGATGGCGAGCGCGCGCTGTTTCTGGGGCCCTTGCTGCCCCAGGCGCCCGTGCTGGCGCGGTTGTTGACCAGCTTGCAGGCCGCAGCACCGGGCAGTGCCGGCGCAGGCGGAGAGGCGCAGCAAGTGTTCGAGCGCGTGCGTACCGCCCGCGGCGCGTAGCGGCCCACCGCGCCTGCCGCGCAGCATGCGACTCCGCTCCGTGTACTCCTGTTTTTATAGCTGCTAGCGCTTGATGGTAAAGCGCTAGAGGCACTTTTTATTTGATTTTTTTGTGGCTACACAACGATCCCCGTGGTTTCAGACCAGTTCGCTGCAGGCCCAGTGCGACAGGGGCGCATGGTCGCGCGGCATGGATCTGTACCGGCGCGCCGACGTGGTTCGCATGGACGTCACCCCCCAGGCCGAAGGCAGCTGGACCATCGAGGGCGAGGTGCAGGGCAGCCTGCCCGCGCCGTACCAGGTGCTGGTGCACCTCATTCTTGCGCCCAACGGGCAGGTCAAGCACTGGTCCGGGGATTGCACTTGCCCTGTGGGTGGGGACTGCAAGCACGCCGTGGCCCTGACGCTTGCGGCCGCGCAACTGAACCCTGCGGACGGAACGAACTCATCACATGCGGCAGATGCTTTGGCGGCAATGCGGGAGCGCAAAGAGGCTTTGGCCCGCGCCGAGGCCGAGGCACGGCTGGTGCACTGGCTGCAGGACTGGGACCGCGCTGTGGGCGCCGCCACCTCGCAGGCGCCAAGTGCGCATCCAGGGCGGCCCGAGTGCTATCTGTACCTCGTCTCCACCGCGGGGCGGTCGCGCACCACGGTGCCGCAGATGCAGCTGGAAGCCGTGGTCTCGTACCCCAAGGTCACGGGCGGCTGGGCCAAGCCCAAGCAGATCCGCACCCAGCCCGGGCCTGGCCAGGCGGTGTACGACCGCGCCAGCGATGCAGACCGCCAGGTGCTGCAGCTGCTGCGCGCCATGCCGCGCAGCGTGGGCTACTACTCGGCGTACAGCGTAGCGCCCATCGGGGTGCTGGAAGGGGCTGTGGGCTTGCTGGCGCTGGAGCAGGCGGCCGCCACGGGCCGGCTGTTTGTGGACGCGGGCGGGTCCACCGTGGGCGCACCCTTGCGCTGGGGCGATGCGCTGCCCATCACGTGGGGCTGGAAGGAGTCGGTGCCCGCCCAGGGGGGCGAGGGTGTCTGGGCACTGCAGGCCACGCTGCCCAGCGCGTCAGCGACGCTGTGCGACAACCACCCGCCTTTGTATCTGGACGCAAGCGAGGGCGTTTGCGGCCCGGTGCAGGCCGAGGGCCTGAGCCCGGCGCAGGTCGCCATGCTGCTCAAGGCGCCCGCCCTCAGCGCCACGGCGCTGCAAAAACACCATGCCGACATGGCACGCCGCATCGGTGGGCTGTTGCCGCTGCCGCCGGTGCTCGGGCCACTCGCGCGGGTGCACGGGGTGAACCCGGTGGCCCGTCTGCATCTTGCGCCGTCGCCGCCGCACGAAGTGGCAGACATGGGCCTCATCACCGCGCAACTGCAGTTCGATTACGCAGGCCATGTTGGTTGGTGGGCCGGGCAGGAGCTCGCCGTGCTGGTGCAAGGCGCTGACGGCGGCCAGGTGCTGCTGCAGCGCGACGCGGGGGCCGAACTCAACGCCATCCAAAGCCTGATGGACCTCGGCCTGCTGGCCACCGACGAAGGCCTGTTTGGCATTCCGGGTGAACACTCGCAGAACGACTGGATGCACTGGGCGGACAACGGCTTTGAGGTGCTGCGAAACGCCGGTTTTGACATCACGCTGGATGCGGCGCTGGACGGCTGGATCCAGCATGCCGACGCGCTCGATGTAGCGCTGCAGCCCGAAGGCGGCGACGAGGCCACATCGCCGTGGTTTGCGCTGTCGCTGGGCATGGACATCGACGGCGTGCGGCACAACATCCTGCCCTGGCTGCCCCATCTGATTGCTGCTGCAGCCACCCAGCCGCTGGACCCTGCCACGGGCCTGCCCCAGCTGCCCTCGCATGTCTACCTGCCGTCGCTGAGCGGCCCTGGCTTTGTGCGCCTGCCCACCGACACCCTGCGGCCCTGGATGGCGGCGCTGATGGATCTGGTGGGCGACCGGGCGCGGGACTTCCAGGCCGGCAGCCTGAAGCTATCGCGCCTGGACGCGCTGCGCACCGGCGCCGCGCTGGGCGAAGGCGCGGTGTGGCAGGGCGCCGATGCCTTGCGTGCCATGGTGGCCCAGTTGCGGGGCGCCAGTGCCTTGCCCGATGTGCCGCTGCCCGCCAGCGTGTTGGCCACGCTGCGCCCCTACCAGCAGCAGGGCCTGAACTGGCTGCAGTTCTTGAGCGCCAATGGCCTGGCCGGGGTGCTGGCCGACGACATGGGCCTGGGCAAAACGCTGCAGACGCTGGCCCACATCCAGGTCGAAAAAGACGCCGGGCGCCTGACCCACCCCGCGCTGGTCATCGCGCCCGTGAGCCTGATGGGCAACTGGCAGCGCGAAGCCGCGCGCTTTTGCCCCGGCCTGCGCTGCCTGGTGCTGCACGGCGCAGGCCGCCACCAGGTGGCTGACGAAGTCACCGAGCACGACCTCGTCATCGCCCCGTATTCGCTGCTGCAGCGCGACCGCGAACGCTGGCTGGCGCACCAGTGGCACCTGGTGGTGCTCGACGAAGCCCAGAATGTCAAGAACGCCAGCACCCACGCCGCGCAGGTGGTGAGCCAGCTGCAGGCGCGCCACCGCCTGTGCCTGTCGGGCACGCCCATGGAAAACCACTTGGGTGAGATCTGGAGCCTGTTCCACTTCCTGATGCCGGGCTTTCTGGGAAGCCAGCAGCGCTTCAAGGAAGTGTTTCGCACGCCCATCGAAAAGCAGGGCGACGGCGCGCGCATGGCGCAGCTGCGTGCGCGCATCACGCCCTTCATGCTGCGGCGAACCAAGGCGCTGGTGGCGGGCGAGCTGCCGCCCAAGGTCGAATCGGTGATGCCCGTGGAACTGACCGGCGCGCAGGCCGACGTGTACGAAACCATCCGCTTGGGGATGGAAAAAACCGTGCGCGAGGCTTTGCAGTCCAAGGGGCTGGCCAAATCGCAAATCACCATCCTCGATGCGCTGCTCAAGTTGCGCCAGGTCTGCTGCCATCCACAACTGGTGCCACTGGATGCGGCCAAAAAGGTCAAGACATCGGCCAAACTGGACCAGTTGATGGCGCTGCTGCCCGAGATGCTCGCCGAAGGGCGGCGCATTTTGCTGTTCTCGCAGTTCACCAGCATGCTCACGCTGATCGAGGCCGAGTTGAAAAAGCGCGGCCTGCCCTGGGTCAAGCTCACGGGCCAGAGCCAAAAGCGCGACGCGATCATTGAACAGTTCACCAGCGGGCAGGTGCCGCTGTTCCTCATCAGCCTCAAGGCGGGCGGGGTGGGGCTGAACCTGCCACAGGCCGACACGGTGATCCACTACGACCCCTGGTGGAACCCGGCGGTGGAAAACCAGGCCACCGATCGCGCCCACCGCATTGGCCAGGTGCAGAGCGTCTGGGTGATCAAGCTGGTGGCGCAGGGCACGATCGAAGAACGCATCCTGGCGCTGCAGGAGCGCAAGGCCCAGTTGGCGGGCAGTCTGTACAGTGGCGCTGCGGCCCGCAAGGAGCCGATGTTCACCGAGGGCGATCTGGCCGAGCTGTTGCAACCGCTATCACTGTCATAGCTGCCCGCGCTGGTGGGGTGCGCGTAAGGGGCTGTTTTTGTGCCTTGTCGGCCTGCAAGCCGCATGAGCGCTGGCATTGGTGAGGAATCAAGGGCGCGAAAGGGCGTGTTGACAACAGTTTTCCCCTTGCGTGTCTTTGCAAAACACCCCTTTGCGCGCTACAATACAACTCTCACGACCAAGCGGGCGGGTACCAACCGCCCGTTTTTTTGGTCGAACGCTTTTGGAGCTCGAAGCTGTCGGAGAGGGTCTCCGGGGGTTATCGGGTTTTTTGTTTTGGACACACGCAAACAGGTGCACAAAAAAGTGCTTCCTTGGAGAGGGCGATTGGCCTGATTCTTATTTGCGTATGTCGGATTGTTTTTCCGGGATTGAACTGAGCACGTGGCATTGCAGCAAGTCGTTGAAGAAATCGTGACGGGTCTGGGCTATGACCTGGTGGAGATCGAACGCTCCGCCGGCGGCCTTCTGCGCGTCACCATCGATTTGCCCTGGGTGCAGCCGGCTGCCGACGCGCCGACACCCCCAGTGGAGCAGTTTGTCACTGTCGAGGATTGCGAGAAGGTTACCCGCCAGCTGCAGTTTGCGCTGGAGGTGGATGGCGCCGAATACAAGCGCCTGGAAGTCTCGTCGCCCGGTATCGACCGCCCCTTGCGTCACGAGCAGGATTTCGTGCGCTTCGAGGGCTCGGTCATTGACATCACCCTGAAGGCGCCCATCGGCGCCGCAGCAGCGGGAGGGCAGGTCAACGCCACCCGCAAGAAATTTCGCGGCACGCTGGAGCGGGCCGAGACCGGGGGCTGGCAGATCGTCTGGAGCGACGAGCCGCCGGTCAAGCCAGGTCAGAGAGTCAGCAAGAAACGCGTGCCCGCCCCGTTGCAGGCGATGGGCTTCACCCTGGACGAGTGCCGGGATGTACGCCTGGCGCCCATCGTGGACTTCAAGGGGCGCGCGGGCAAAGCCGGGGCTGCCCCTGGCTGATTTGCTGCTGAACAATGTGGGGTGGGTGGTTGCAGCGCGCAGCCCCGCCCTCGGGTGATTGAAACAGGAGAGTCGTCGCATGAATCGCGAATTGTTGATGTTGGTTGAGGCCATTTCGCGCGAAAAGAACGTGGAGCGTGATGTGGTCTTGGGCGCCGTGGAATCGGCCTTGGCCCAGGCTACCAAGAAGCTGTACCAGGGCGAGGTGGACATTCGCGTGTCCGTCGATCGCGACAGCGGCAACTACGAGACTTTCCGCCGGTGGCTGGTGGTGCCCGATGATGCCGGCCTGCAAAACCCCGAGGCCGAAGAGCTGCTGATGGATGCGAAGGACCGCATTCCGGACATCGAAGTGGGCGAGTACATCGAAGAAGGTGTCGAGTCCGTGCCGATTGGCCGTATTGGCGCCATGGCTGCCAAGCAGGTCATCTTGCAGAAGATCCGCGACGCCGAGCGCGAAATGTTGCTCAACGACTTCATGTCGCGTGGCGAGAAGATTTTCACCGGCACCGTCAAGCGCATGGACAAGGGCGACATCATTGTCGAGTCTGGCCGCGTGGAAGGCCGTCTGCGTCGCGGCGAGATGATCCCCAAGGAAAACCTGCGCAGCGGCGACCGCGTGCGGGCCATGATCATGGAAGTGGACCTGACGCTGCGCGGCGCGCCCATCATCCTGTCGCGCTCGGCCCCCGAGTTCATGATCGAGCTCTTCCGCAACGAAGTGCCCGAGATCGAGCAGGGCCTGCTGGAGATCAAGTCCTGCGCACGTGACCCCGGCTCGCGCGCCAAGATCGCCGTGCTCTCGCACGACAAGCGCGTGGACCCCATCGGCACCTGCGTAGGTGTGCGCGGCACCCGCGTGAATGCGGTGACCAACGAACTCGCTGGCGAACGCGTGGACATCGTCCTGTGGTCTGAAGACCCGGCCCAGTTTGTGATTGGCGCCCTGGCACCGGCCAACGTGTCCTCCATCGTGGTCGATGAAGAAAAACACGCCATGGACGTGGTGGTAGACGAGGAAAACCTCGCCATCGCCATCGGCCGTGGTGGTCAGAACGTGCGCCTGGCGTCCGATCTGACCGGCTGGAAAATCAACATCATGGACGCCGCCGAAAGCGCGCAGAAGCAGGCCAACGAGACCGACACGGCCCGCAAGCTGTTCATGGAAAAGCTCGATGTGGACGAGGAAATCGCTGACATCCTGATCGCTGAAGGTTTCAACAGCCTGGAAGAAGTGGCCTACGTGCCGCTGCAGGAAATGCTGGAGATCGAAAGCTTCGACGAAGATACCGTGAACGAGCTGCGCGCCCGTGCCAAGGATGCCCTCCTGACCATGGAAATCGCCCGTGAGGAAAGCGTGGAAGAGGTCTCCCAGGACCTGCGCGACCTCGAAGGCCTCACCCCCGAGCTGATTGCAAAGTTGGCCGAAGGCGGTGTGCACACACGTGACGACCTGGCCGATCTGGCCATTGATGAACTGACCGACCTGACCGGACAGTCTGATGAAGATGCCAAAGCCTTGATCATGAAGGCGCGCGAACACTGGTTCGCAGGGCAAGAGTAAAGGTCAGGGAGGCACGAACCACATATGTCCAGTAATACTGTCGCCGAGTTTGCAACCGAACTCAAAAAATCGCCCGAAATCCTGCTCGATCAGCTCAAGGCTGCCGGTGTGGGCAAGGCTGCCCTGTCTGATCCGTTGACCGAGTCTGACAAGCAAAAACTGCTGGCTTACCTGCAGGCCAGCCACGGTACGGCCTCGGCCGACCGCAAGAAAATCACGCTCGTGAAGAAGTCCACCAGCGAGATCAAGCAGGCGGATGCCACGGGCAAGGCCCGCACGATCCAGGTAGAGGTGCGCAAGAAGCGCACTTTCATCCAGCGTGACGAAGGCGCAGAAGCCGTGGCTGAAGCGCGCGAGCCCATGGTCGAGCAGGTTGCCGTCTCGAGTGAGGATCAGGAACTGGCCCGCCGCGAGGAAGAAGCCCGTCGTCAGGCCGAACTGATCCGTCGACAGGAAGCTGAACTCGCCGAAAAGCGCGCAGAGCGCGAAGCCCGCGAGAAGCGCGAACGCGAAGCCGAAGAGCGCGCTGCCGCCTACGCCGCCCAGGAAGCCGAAAAGAAGGCGCAGGCCTCTGCCGTCAAGCAGGAAGCCACCCGTGAGCAGGCCGCCGAAGCCGCCGCGCGCACTGCTGCGCAGAACGAGGCGCGCGAAAAGGCTGCTGCCGAATCGAAGGCACGCTCGGACGAGGAGTCCGCCCGTGCTGCTGATCTGGATGCACGCCGCCGCAAGGCCGAGGCCGAAGCTGCCGCCATCCGTTCGATGATGGCCACACCCAAGAAGGCTGTCATGGTGGCCAAGAAGCCCGAGGAAGCCAAGCCTGTTGCCAAGCCCGCTGCCGTGGGCGATGCCAAAAAGGGCACCCTGCACAAGCCTGCCGTCGGCACGGGCGTGCCGCGTGCGGGCGCTCCTGCAGCGGCTGGTGCCGCGGCGCCGGGCGCTGGCAAGGAAGTGAAGTCGGCCAAGCTGTCCTCCAGCTGGGCCAATGACACCGCCAAGAAGAAAGAAATCAAGACCCGCGGCGACAGCAGTGGCGGCGTCGGTCGCAACAACTGGCGTGGTGGCCCCCGTGGCCGCCGTGGTGACAACCGCGACCACCGCGATGACCACCAGCAATCCGCGCCGGTCGAAGCGCGCACGATTGAAGTGCACGTGCCCGAGACCATCACGGTCGCCGAGCTGGCACACAAGATGTCCATCAAGGCCAACGAGGTCATCAAGGCGCTGATGAAGATGGGCCAGATGGTCACCATCAACCAGCCGCTGGACCAGGACACCGCCATGATCGTGGTGGAAGAACTGGGCCACAAGGCCGTGGTGGCGGCGTTGGACGATCCGGAAGCCTTTACCGATGAGGATTCGGGCCAGCAAAACGTCGAACTCCTGCCGCGCGCTCCCGTCGTGACCGTCATGGGCCACGTGGACCACGGCAAGACCTCGCTGCTGGACTACATCCGCCGCGCCAAGGTGGCTGCGGGCGAAGCCGGTGGCATTACCCAGCACATTGGTGCCTACCACGTGGAAACGCCACGCGGCATGGTGTCGTTCCTCGACACCCCGGGTCACGAGGCCTTCACGGCCATGCGTGCCCGTGGTGCGCAGGCCACCGACATCGTGATTCTGGTGGTGGCTGCCGATGACGGTGTGATGCCACAGACCAAGGAAGCCATCAAGCACGCCAAGGCGGCGGGTGTTCCTATCGTGGTCGCCATCACCAAGTCGGACAAGCCCGATGCCAACCCCGACCGCGTCAAGCAGGAGCTGGTGGTCGAAGAAGTGGTGCCTGAAGAATACGGCGGTGATTCGCCCTTTGTGCCCGTGTCCTCCAAGACCGGTATGGGTATCGACACCCTGCTGGAGCAGGTGCTGCTGCAGGCCGAAGTGCTGGAGCTCAAGGCGCCCGTCGATTCCCTGGCCAAGGGCCTCGTGATCGAAGCGCAGCTCGACAAGGGCCGCGGCCCGGTGGCCACGGTGTTGGTGCAGGCCGGTACGCTCAAGGTCGGCGATGTGGTGCTGGCGGGCCAGACCTATGGCCGCGTGCGCGCCATGCTGGACGAGAACGGCAAGGTCGCCAAGACGGCCGGTCCGTCGATCCCCGTGGAAATCCAGGGCCTGACCGAAGTTCCGCAGGCTGGTGACGAGTTCATGGTGCTCACGGACGAACGCCGTGCCCGTGAGATCGCCACCTACCGTGCAGGCAAGTTCCGCAACACCAAGCTGGCCAAGCAGCAGGCTGCCAAGCTGGAAAACATGTTCGCCGACATGACGGCGGGCGAGGTCAAGACCCTGCCCATCATCGTCAAGGCCGACGTGCAAGGCTCGCAGGAAGCGCTGGCCCAGTCGCTGCTCAAGCTCTCGACCGACGAGGTCAAGGTGCAACTGGTGTACGCCGCCGTGGGTGCGATCAGCGAGTCCGACATCAACCTGGCGATTGCATCCAAGGCCATCGTGATCGGCTTCAACGTGCGTGCCGATGCCGGTGCGCGCAAGCTGGCCGAAGGCAATGGTGTTGATCTGCACTACTACAGCATCATCTATGACGCTGTGGACGAGCTGCGTGTGGCAATGTCCGGCATGCTGGCACCTGAGCAGCGCGAAGAAGTCATTGGCACGGCCGAAATCCGCACCGTGTTCGTGGCCTCCAAGATCGGTACTGTGGCCGGTTCGTACATCACGTCCGGCATGGTCCATCGCAACGCCAAATTCCGTCTGCTGCGCGACAACGTGGTGGTCTACACGGGCGAAGTCGATTCGATCAAGCGCCTCAAGGACGATGTCAAGGATGTCAAGGAAGGCTTTGAGTGCGGTATCAAGCTCAAGAATTACAACGACATCAAGGAAGGCGATCAACTCGAGTTCTTTGACATCAAGGAAATCGCAAGAACTCTATGAGTCACCCCCTGAGTCGCTTTACGCCTTCCCCCTCTCTCGACTCGCTGTGCGAGTCGGGAGGGGGACGCCCCCAGCGCGGCGGGGCGGCCCTTGCGCGGGGGCACTCGCATGAACCCCGCCAAGTGCATGGGTCACAGGTGAATGAATCCGTGCTGGAAAGCTGCTGACAACATGGCTGCGAAGAAATCTTCTACACCGAACCGCGCCTTCAAGGTGGCCGATCAGATCCAGCGCGATCTGACGGAGCTGATCGCGCGCGAGTTGAAAGACCCGCGCGTGGGCATGGTCACGCTGCAGGGTGTGGAGGTGACTCCCGACTACGCCCACGCCAAGGTGTTCTTCAGCCTGCTCACAGGCGACCCTGTGGAAACCCAGGCAGCGCTCAACCAGGCAGCCGGGTTCCTGCGCAACGGTCTGTTCAAGCGTCTGCACATCCACACCGTGCCTACGCTGCACTTCGTGTTCGACCGCACCTCCGAGCGTGCGGCTGACATGAACGCCTTGATCGCCAAGGCCGTTTCTTCGCGCGCGAAAGAGGACTAGCCTATGCACGCGCCACGCACCAGGGTGCAGCGGCGCCCTGTGCATGGGGTGTTGCTGCTGGATAAACCGCTCGGCCTGTCGAGCAATGACGCGTTGCAAAAGGCGAAATGGCTGCTGCGCGCCGAGAAAGCGGGCCACACGGGCACGCTGGACCCGCTCGCCACAGGCGTGTTGCCGCTGTGTTTCGGCGCCGCCACCAAATTCAGCCAGCTGCAGCTGGACGCTCCAAAGACCTATGAGGCAATCGCCCTGCTGGGCACCACCACCACCACTGGCGATGCCGAAGGTGATGTGGTGCAGCGCTGTGATGTGGACCCTGCGCAGCTCACGCCCGAGCGCCTCGCCGCAGTTCAGCAGCAGTTCACCGGCCCCATTCGCCAGGTGCCGCCCATGCACAGCGCGCTCAAGAAAGATGGCAAGGCGTTGTACGAATACGCACGGGCCGGTGTCACCGTAGAGCGCGAGGCGCGCGACGTGGTCATTCATGCATTAAAACTGACCTTGACGCAGACGGATAAAGCGCAAACAGCTATCAAAATAATAGTGACCTGCAGCAAAGGCACCTACATCCGCACGCTGGGCGAAGACATCGGCGCGGCGCTCGGTTGCGGCGCGCACCTGACGTTCCTGCGCCGCATCGATACCGGTGGCATTGGCGTGGAGCGCTGCGTGACACTGGCCCAGCTGGAGGCCATGCCCGAGGCGGAGCGCCTGGCCAGCCTGGAGGCGCCCGAGTCCCTGCTGGCCCACCACGTGCGTGTCACGCTGGACAGTGAAAATGCAGCCCGATTCCTGTCGGGCGTGCGTCGCCGTGGCAACTGGCCCGATGCCAGTGCCGTGGCGGTGTTTGGCGAGAACCCACCGGCGTTGCTGGGGGTGGGCCACATCGTGGGCGGGGAGCTGGTGCCGGACAGGCTCCTGAGTCCGCTGGAAATTCAACAAATTTTGGAAGGCATGCCGCACCCTCAAGCCAGCGGCACATTGGAAAAACTATGACGACGAAACAAATCCGCAATATCGCGATCATTGCCCACGTTGACCACGGCAAAACCACCATGGTCGACCAGCTGCTGCGCCAGTCCGGCACCTTTGCCGACCACGAGAAGGTCGTGGACACCGTGATGGACAACAACGCGATTGAAAAAGAGCGTGGGATCACCATCCTGGCCAAGAACTGTGCCGTGAGTTGGAAGGGTACGCACATCAACATCGTGGACACCCCCGGCCACGCGGACTTCGGCGGCGAAGTGGAACGTGCGCTGTCCATGGTGGACAGCGTGGTGCTGCTGATCGATGCGCAAGAAGGCCCTATGCCCCAGACGCGTTTCGTGACCAAGAAGGCACTGGCCCTGGGCCTGCGCCCCATCCTGGTGGTGAACAAGGTGGACAAGCCCGGTGCCAACCCCGACAAGGTGGTGAACGCCGCGTTCGACCTGTTCGACAAGCTCGGTGCTACCGATGAGCAGCTCGACTTCCCCGTCGTGTACGCCTCGGGCATCAACGGCTGGTCGTCGCTGGAAGAAGGCGCGCCCGGTGAGCAGTGGGGCCCCGACATGTCGGCCCTGTTCGATACCATCCTCTCGCACGTTCCGCCCAACACGGGCGATGCCAATGCGCCGCTGCAGCTGCAGATCTCTGCGCTGGACTTCTCCAGCTTCGTGGGCCGCATCGGCGT
The DNA here is from genome assembly GCF_000238595.1 of Acidovorax sp. NO-1. GTDB lineage: Bacteria > Pseudomonadota > Gammaproteobacteria > Burkholderiales > Burkholderiaceae_C > Acidovorax. Next base: position 23,263 of record NZ_AGTS01000055.1, read on the forward strand.
GGGCCGCATCAGCCAGGGCACCCTGAAGCCCATGCAGGACGTGATCGTCATGGAAGGCCCTGATGGCAAGGCCGTGAAGGGCCGTGTGAACCAGGTGCTGACCTTCCAGGGTCTCGATCGCATGCAGACCCCCTTGGCGGGCCCTGGCGACATCGTGCTGATCAACGGCATTGAAGACATCGGTATCGGCGTGACCGTGACCGACCCCGCCAACCCCGCGCCGCTGCCCATGTTGAAGGTGGATGAGCCCACGCTGACCATGAACTTCTGCGTGAACACCAGCCCGCTGGCCGGCCGCGAAGGCAAGTTCGTGACCAGCCGCCAGATCTGGGACCGCCTGCAAAAGGAACTGCAGCACAACGTGGCCCTGCGTGTGAACGAAACCGACGAAGAAGGCATCTTCGAAGTGATGGGCCGTGGTGAACTGCACCTGACCATCCTCTTGGAAAACATGCGCCGCGAAGGTTACGAGCTGGCCGTGTCCAAGCCCCGCGTGGTGTTCAAGGACATCGACGGTGTCAAGCACGAGCCTATCGAGCTGGTGACAGCCGACATCGAAGAAGGCCACCAGGGCGGCGTGATGCAGGCCCTGGGCGAGCGCAAGGGCGAGCTGGTGAACATGGAGTCCGACGGCCGTGGCCGCGTTCGCCTGGAGTACCGCATCCCGGCCCGTGGCCTGATCGGTTTCACCAACGAATTCCTGAACCTGACGCGTGGGTCCGGCCTCATCAGCAACATCTTCGACAGCTACGAGCCGCACAAGGGCGAGATCGGTGGCCGCAAGAACGGCGTGCTGATCTCCATGGACGACGGTGAAATCTTCACCTATGCCCTGGGCAAGCTGGACGACCGTGGCCGCATGTTCGTGAAGGCCAACGACCCCGTGTACGAAGGCATGATCGTGGGCATCCACAGCCGCGACAACGATCTGGTGGTGAACGCCACGCGTACCAAGCAGCTGACCAACTTCCGCGTCTCCGGCAAGGAAGACGCGATCAAGATCACGCCCCCGATCGACCTCACGCTGGAATACGGCGTGGAATTCATCGAGGACGACGAACTGGTCGAAATCACGCCCAAGTCGATCCGCCTGCGCAAGCGCCATCTGACCGAAAACGAGCGCAAGCGCGCTTCGCGGTCCTGATGGGCTGAGCGTTTGCCAAAAGGGCCACTGCCATGCAGTGGCCTTTTTTCCGCCCGTCGCAGCTATGCCAAAACTCACCCACTCCCGTGCCGTTTTTCTGATGGTGGCCGTGACCCTGATGTGGTCCATCGCCGGTGTGGTCACGCGCCATCTTGAACATGCGCGCAGCTTTGAAGTCACCTTCTGGCGCAGCTTCTTCACCCTGGTGGCGCTGCTCATCATCCTGCCGACCTTGCAGGGCAGGGCGGTGTTCACGTCGATGCGCCACAGCGGGCGCGCCTTGTGGATTTCTGGCGTGTGCTGGAGCGTCATGTTCACCGCCTTCATGGTGGCCATCATGCTCATGCCGGTCGCCAATGTGCTGGTGACCATGGCCGTGGGGCCGCTGCTGACCGCGCTGTTTGCCCGTGTGTTCATCGGCCACCATATTGCACCGCGCACGTGGGTGGCGATTGCGGTGGCTGGCCTCGGTATTGCGTGGATGTATGGCTCGCAGATGGCAGGCCTGCCCATCGTTGGCACGCTGGTTGCCTTGTGTGTTCCGGTGGCCGCGGCCATCAACTGGACGGTGGTGCAGCATTCGCAGCGCCATGGCCACGCGGTGGACCTGGTGCCCGCCGTGCTGGTGGGGGCGGTGATCTCGGTGGTGGCCACGCTGCCGGTGGCTCTGCCTTTTCAGGCGTCATGGCACGACCTGGGCCTGCTGGCGCTGCTGGGCGTGGTGCAATTGGCCATACCGTGCGTGCTGGCCGTGCGCTGCGGGCGCGTGCTCAAGGCACCCGAGATGGCGCTGCTCGGGCTGCTCGAAGTAATCTTTGGCATCTTGCTGGCATGGCTGGGCGCGGGCGAACGACCCGCCGCTGCCGTGCTGACGGGGGGCGCACTGGTGATCGGTGCGCTGGTTTTCAATGAACTGTTGGGTTGGAAGGAACAGAAATGACGGAGACGGTGGTGTCGGAAGTACTGAGTGAAGTGCGTGGCCAGGTAGGCTTCATCACGTTGAATCGCCCGCGTGCGCTCAATGCGTTGTCGCTCGGCATGGTGCGGGACCTGATGGGCATCCTGCTGGCCTGGCAGGACGATGCGCGGGTGCTGGCCGTGGCCATCCGCGGCAGCAACAAGGAAGGTCCGTTTGGCGCCTTCTGCGCAGGCGGTGACATCCGCTTCCTGCACCAGGCAGGCAGCACGGGCAATCCGCAGCTCGAAGATTTCTTTACCGAGGAATACGCGCTCAACCACCTGATCCACAACTATCCCAAGCCCTACATTGCCTTCATGGACGGCATCGTCATGGGCGGCGGCATGGGTATCAGCCAGGGTGGCAGCCTGCGCATCGTGACCGAGCGCACCAAGATGGCCATGCCGGAGACGGCCATCGGCCTGTTCCCGGATGTGGGCGGCGGCTACTTTCTCTCGCGCTGCCCCGGCCGGGTGGGCGAGTGGCTGGCCTTGACGGGGGACACCATCGGCGCCGCAGACGCCATTGCCTTCAAGCTTGCCGACGGCTTCCTGGCCGCAGACCAGCAGGCCGCGGTGTGGGACGCCCTGGGCGCACAAACCTTTGCAGACGGCGCCGCGGCGCAGCAATGGGTTGCTTCAAAATTTGTAGCTGCTGGCGCTTGTTCTATAAGCGCTGGAGGCCAAATTGACCAATATTTTTCTCTCGATGATGTGCCGGCCATCGTGAAAGCGCTGGAAGGCGCGGACAGCGATTGGGCCCGTACCACCGCCGCCACGCTGCGCAAGCGCTCGCCGCTGATGCTGCATGTGGTGCTGGAGCAGATCCGCCGCGCACGCGGCATGGACCTGGCCGACGACCTGCGCATGGAGCGCGACATGGTGCGGCACTGCTTTTACCTGCGGCCCGGCCAGAGTGAGACGGTGGAAGGCATCCGTGCGCTGGCGGTGGACAAGGACCACCAGCCGAAGTGGAGCCCCGATCGCATCGAGGATGTGAACCCGGCGCTGGTGCAGGACTTCTTCAAGAGCCCTTGGCCGGCGCATGCGCACCCGCTGGGCCACCTCAACTGACTGGGGCGTGCCCTGGTCGTGCCGAGTCCTCAGAGCGTGTTCACGATCCATTGCAAGATCGTGAGCAGGCTCAAAGCGGCGCGTCAGGGGCTCAGCTCCGGGTACACCACCGTATGACGCTGTAGTCGCCACTGGGCGCCTTGCTGGCCCTGAGCGGTGGCTCGTTGGTGGCACAGGGGCCGCGCTGCACACCAACTGCCGCTACCTGCAGCATCGCGGTTGCCTCAGCGGGCTAGCTGGGTTACCTGTTCCTGCTTTTCATGGCGCGCTCCACCTCGCGCTTGCCTTCCCGGTCCTTGATGGTGTCGCGCTTGTCATGCTCGGCCTTGCCCTTGGCCAGGGCGATCTCGCATTTCACAAAGCCGTTCTTCCAGTGCAGGTTCAGCGGCACCAGCGTGTAGCCCTTTTGCTCGACCTTGCCGATCAGGCGTTTGATGTCGTCCTTCTTGAGCAGCAGCTTCTTGGTGCGCGCCGATTCAGGATTGACGTGGGTGGAGGCCGTCTTGAGTGGATGGATGAGGCAGCCCAGCAGGTACAACTCGCCGTCGCGGATCAGCACGTAACCGTCCGTCAGTTGCACCTTGCCCTCGCGCAAGGCCTTGACCTCCCAGCCGTGCAGCACCATGCCCGCCTCGTGGCGTTCTTCAAAGAAATAATTGAAAGCCGCTTTCTTGTTGTCGGCGATGCGGGACGCTGAATCGGGTTTTTTGGCCATGGGGATGTAGATGCGGCACAAACCGGGAGTTAAAAGGCCTCCCTACAATGCGCAGTGCCGCTGGCTGTGATTCTAGTTTCCTCCTGCCAGCGCACATTGGCCCCAGCACTGCAACGTCTGCATGAAAACCGTTCACAAGTCCGTCCTCATCTGGTACAGCCCCGAAGAAATGTTTTCCCTGGTGACCGGGGTGGAGCAATACCCGCAGTTTCTGCCATGGTGCGACCACGCGGGCGTGCTGGAGCGCAGCGACGAGGGCATGACCGCCGAAGTGGGCATCGCATTCAGCGGCATCCGCCAGACCTTCGTAACACGCAACACGCACGAACCCGGAAGGCGCGTGCAGATGCACCTTGTCAAAGGCCCGTTTTCGCGCCTCGATGGGGACTGGCACTTCCACCCCGTGGGGGATGGCTCGCAGCGCGCCTGCAAGGTGGAGCTGCTGCTGAACTACGGTTTTGACAGCGCTGCGTTGGCGACGCTTGTGGGCCCCGTGTTTGACCGTATCGCGGGCAGCATGGTGGATGCATTTGTCAAGCGGGCAGAGCAGGTATATGGCTGACCGCGTGGCCGGCGCGTGCGTTCGGGTCACGGTGGTGGTGTGTGTGGCCCCGAGGCAGACGCAGGAATGGGAGCTGGAGCTCCCTGTGGGTGCCACGGCGGGTGACGCGCTGCGCGCATGTGGCGCAGATCGGCTGGCGGGGCTGCAGGGCGGCGGTGCACCGCTGCTGGGAATCTGGGGCCGGAGCGTGGGGGTGGATGCACCGCTTCAGGATCTGGACCGTGTAGAGATCTACCGGCCGCTGAAGGTAGACCCCAAAGTCGCCCGACGCGAGCGCTTTGCGCGCCAGGGTGCCCGTACCACCGGCTTGTTTGCGCGCCAGAGGCCCGGGGGCAAGTCCGGCTACTGACCCTGCCGACGGGGCGGGCAGCAACCTGTCAGCGTTTGCAGTCGGCCGCGATGATCCCGTCAATGCGGCGGGCTTCGGCGGCGCGTCCTGCTTCATCGAGAAACACGCGCTCACCCTGGGCATTGGACTGGGTGATGGGCCGACCGGAGTCAAATGCTGCCTTTGCCTGCCGCGCACGGGCACAGTTGTCAGCCTTGGCTTTGGCCAGTTTTTCTTCCTCGGCCTTCTGCTTGGCAGCTTCGGCGGCTTCAGCTTGGGCTTTCTTCTCTTCCAGGGCATTGTCTTTGCCACTGCCAGGAGCGCTTGCAGCCACCCTGGGCGCCGAAGCGGGTTGTGCGGTTGCGGCTGCCTGCGCACCGTCTGCGGGCTGCACAGCGGCGGGCGCCGGAGCCGCGCGCGGTACGCCGCCGCCGGGTTGTTTGAGGATGCTCTTGTCCGGGATTTCCTGTGGGGGAGGGCGGTCACTGAAGACCTTGCGGCCGTCCTTGTCGATCCACTGCCATTGCGCCGCCGCGCCCATGGCCCAGGTGCAGGCCACGGCCAGCAGGAGAAGCTTGTGCATTTTCATGCGGACAAGTTTATCCATGTGACTCCCCCCCGCCAGTGCGTTACCGACGGGAGGGCGCGTTTTCGCCACATCTGGCGGATGTGGGACGTGGAATCGCCGGCGAAATCGACCACAGCGGCACCTTTCTGCCGGCTTTTTGCCCCGCAGCTGCGGCTACGGGGCTGCAACCCCGGCGAAAACCGCGATCGCTGAGATCGGTTGTCGCTTTCGGCACTCCCGACCCGGCAGGCTCCTTTGCCGCGGGTACAATCCGTTTTTTGGAGCTTTCTCATGCGCCTTCTTGGAAAAGCGCTCACCTTCGACGATGTGTTGCTGGTGCCAGCGTACTCCCAGGTCCTGCCCAAGGACACGTCCCTCGCGACGAAACTCTCCCGCAATATCCAACTGAACCTGCCGCTGGTGTCCGCCGCCATGGACACCGTGACCGAGGCGCGCCTGGCCATTGCCATTGCCCAGGAGGGCGGCATCGGCATCGTGCACAAGAACCTCACCCCGCAAGAGCAGGCCGCCCATGTGGCCAAGGTCAAGCGGTATGAGTCGGGCGTGCTGCGCGACCCGGTGGTCATCACCCCCGAGCACACGGTGCTGCAGGTGCTGCAACTGTCCGAGCAACTGGGCATTTCGGGCTTCCCGGTGTGCGATGGTGGCAAGGTGGTCGGTATCGTCACGGGCCGCGATCTGCGCTTCGAGACCCGCTATGACGTCAAGGTCCACCAGATCATGACGCCGCGAGAAAAGCTCATCACCGTCAACGAGAAGGACCACACCACGCCGGCCGAGGCCAAGGCGCTGCTCAACAAGCACAAGCTTGAGCGCATCATGGTGGTGAACGACGCCTTTGAGCTCAAGGGCCTGATCACGGTGAAGGACATCACCAAGCAGACCAGCTTCCCCAACGCTGCACGCGACCCTTCGGGCCGCCTGCGCGTGGGCGCGGCGGTGGGCGTGGGCGAGGGCACCGAAGAGCGTGTCGAGGCCCTGGTCAAGGCCGGCGTCGATGCCATCGTGGTGGACACCGCACACGGCCACAGCAAGGGTGTGATCGAGCGCGTGCGCTGGGTCAAGCAGAACTATCCGCAGGTCGATGTGATTGGCGGCAATATCGCCACCGGCGCAGCCGCTCTGGCGCTGGTCGAGGCCGGGGCCGATGCCGTCAAGGTCGGCATCGGCCCTGGCTCCATCTGCACCACCCGCATCGTGGCGGGCGTGGGCGTGCCGCAGATCATGGCCATCGACAACGTGGCCACAGCACTGCGCGGCACCGGCGTGCCGCTGATTGCCGACGGTGGCGTGCGCTATAGCGGCGACATCGCCAAGGCGCTGGCCGCAGGCGCCAGCTCCATCATGATGGGCGGCATGTTTGCGGGCACCGAAGAGGCTCCCGGCGAAGTCATTTTGTTCCAGGGCCGCAGCTACAAGAGCTACCGCGGCATGGGCTCCATCGGCGCCATGCAGCAGGGCAGTGCCGACCGCTACTTCCAGGAGTCGAGCACCGGAAACCCCAATGCCGACAAACTGGTGCCCGAAGGCATCGAAGGCCGTGTGCCGTACAAGGGCTCGATGGTTTCCATCGTGTACCAGATGGCGGGCGGCGTGCGTGCGGCCATGGGTTACTGCGGCTGCGCCAGCATCGAAGAGATGAACAACAAGGCCGAGTTCGTCGAGATCACCACCGCCGGCATCCGCGAAAGCCATGTGCACGACGTGCAGATCACCAAGGAAGCGCCCAACTACCGCGCTGACTGATTGTCCGATGCTATTGTTTTGATAGCCCCTGGCGCTTGCCCATTAAGCGCCAGGGGCTGATTTCATTCTAAATCGCCATGCAACACCAGAAAATCCTCATTCTCGACTTCGGTTCGCAAGTCACCCAGCTCATCGCCCGCCGCGTGCGCGAGGCCCATGTGTATTGCGAAGTGCACCCGTGCGACGTGAGCGACGAGTGGGTGCGTGACTACGCCAAGGATGGCTCGCTCAAGGGTGTGATCCTTTCGGGCAGCCACGCCAGCGTGTACGAGGTGGACGACAAAGCGCCGGACGCCGTGTTCTCGCTGGGTGTGCCCGTGCTGGGCATTTGCTACGGTATGCAGACCATGGCCCAGCAGCTGGGCGGGAAGGTCGAGGCGGGTCATACCCGCGAGTTTGGTTATGCCGAGGTTCGTGCACGCAGCCATACGGCGCTGCTCAAAGATATCGCCGACTTCACCACACCCGAAGGCCACGGCATGCTCAAAGTGTGGATGAGCCACGGTGACAAGGTCACAGAAATGCCGCCAGGCTTCAAGCTCATGGCCAGCACGGACAGCTGCCCCATCGCGGGCATGGCCGACGAGGCGCGCCGCTTCTACGCCGTGCAGTTCCACCCCGAAGTCACGCACACCGTGCAAGGCAAGGCACTGCTCGAGCGCTTCGTGCTCGGCATCTGCGGCACCACGCCCGACTGGGTGATGCGCGACCACATTGCCGAGGCGGTGGAGCAGATCCGCCAGCAGGTGGGCGATGAAGAAGTGATTCTGGGCCTGTCGGGCGGCGTGGATTCGTCCGTGGCCGCAGCGCTGATCCACCGTGCCATCGGCGACCAGCTCACCTGCGTGTTCGTGGACCACGGCCTGCTGCGCCTGAACGAGGGCGACATGGTCATGGACATGTTCGTCGGCAAGCTGCACGCCAAGGTCATCCGCGTCGACGCCAGCGACCTGTTCCTGGGCAAGCTGGCGGGTGTCAGCGAGCCCGAGCAAAAGCGCAAGATCATCGGTGGCCTGTTCGTCGATGTGTTCAAGCAGGAAGCCGCCAAGCTCAAGGGCGAGGGGGCCAAGGGCGAGGCGGGAGGTCGCACCGTCAAAGGCGCGACGTGGCTGGCCCAGGGCACCATCTACCCCGACGTGATCGAATCGGGCGGCGCCAAGAGCAAAAAGGCCGTCACCATCAAGAGCCACCACAACGTCGGCGGCCTGCCCGAGCAGCTGGGCCTCAAGCTTTTGGAGCCCCTGCGCGACCTCTTCAAGGACGAAGTGCGCGAACTCGGCGTGGCTCTGGGCCTGCCGCCCGAGATGGTCTACCGCCACCCGTTCCCAGGCCCCGGCCTGGGCGTGCGCATCCTGGGCGAAGTGAAGAAGGAATACGCAGACCTGCTGCGCCGCGCCGACGCGATCTTCATCGAAGAATTGCGCAACTTCGTGGATGAAGCCACCGGCAAGACCTGGTACGACCTCACCAGCCAGGCCTTCACCGTCTTCCTGCCCGTCAAGAGCGTGGGCGTGATGGGCGACGGCCGCACCTACGACTACGTGGTGGCCCTGCGCGCCGTGCAGACCAGCGATTTCATGACCGCCGACTGGGCCGAGCTGCCCTACGCCCTGCTCAAGAAGGTGTCGGGCCGCATCATCAACGAAGTGCGTGGCATCAACCGCGTGACCTACGACGTGAGCAGCAAGCCGCCTGCGACCATCGAGTGGGAGTGATCCCTCCCTTTGCGCAGATCACCACCTCCTGATATCTCTGCTATGACGTTTGGGACTGATTTCTGGCTCCATTGCGGCTTTCGCACGCTGGTGCGCACTGAACGCGGGTGGCTGATCCCTACCGGTGACTACTTTGTACAGGTGCTGGCCCGCCCCGAGCTGGCGCTGGTACCCGAGTCATGCGCCGCAGAAATCGCCCTGCACGAATCGTTGGCGGCGCAGCCCTTGCGGGCTGTTTCAGCCAGTGAGCTGGCCGCTGTGCAGGACGACGACGCCCGCGAGAACTACGCGGTGTTTCTGCGCTTTCGCGATGCGCTGCAAACCGCCGGCACGCTAGAGGCCTACTACCTTCAACTCATGCGCAGTGGGGTGGTGAACGTTCCTGCCGTGTTCATCGACGCCGTGGTGCAGGCGCTGCTGCGCAACCTGCTGGACAACTGCAACGACGCCTTCGAAGCCCGCGCCGCCGAAATGCTGTTTCGGCCGCAGCGCATCACCCTGCAAGACGGGCAAATGCTGGCGGGCGACCGGGCGACGCTCGACATGCTCAATGAGACCGCGGGCCTGGGTGAGGTGGGGCGGTTGCTGCTGCAAAGCGGCGCACTGCAGCCCACGGCGCAGGTCAAGGTGCTGTCGGCCGACAATGCGGCGCAATATTGGCAGGAGAGCGACCGCCACCACTTTCTGCTCGACCTGACCCATGAGCTGACGCAGGACCTGAGCCATGGGTTGACCTTCAAGATGACCCGCGCCCGCTCGGGCCTCAAGGCGCTGGCGCGGGTGCTGGAGCGCTGGGTCGCCCACTTGCTGGGCGTGCAAGTGCAGATCGAGCCTGTGCACCAGGTCACCGACAGCGCGTGGCGCTGGCATGTGGGGCTGGATGTGGAGTCCACTGCCATCCTGAATGATCTGTACCAGGACCGGCCGGTGGAGGCCGAGCGCATGCAGCGTCTGGTGAGCCTGTTCACGCTGACTTTTGCCAACCCGGCCGAGATGCGCGTCGATGTGGCGGGCAAGCCGGTGTACCTGGGGCTCGCCACCAATGCTGATGGCGTGGTGCGCATCAAGCCGCAGAACCTGTTGCTCAATCTGCCGCTGGCATCGGCATCTTGATTGCTATTGAATCAATAGCATATAGCGCTTGATGAATAAGCGCTAGCGGCCAATTTGATTCAAATTCTTCACGATGACTGGCCGTCCGGTGCTGGACGCTCATCCAATCGTCATCAGGCTCGCGTTTCCACCAGCAGCTGCCGTGTTCACACTGAGCGCACGCTCGATCAGCAGGCGCTCCAGCGGAATGTCGGTGGCGCCGGGCTGCAGCGCGGTCACGCCCACGATGGGCCCGGCGCGGCGGGCGAGGGCGGTGCACACCGCCTGCAGCGATGGGGCGTCGCCATGGTGCAACACGGCGTCCAGCGCGAGCGTGCCATCGTTCAGTGTGTTGTCCTGCAGCAGGATTTGCGCTTGCACCAGCGTGGGCAATGGCGTGCGCAGTTGGGCCTGGGCGTTGGGCCACAGGGCCGTGCCACCGGTGGCGAGCACGGCGGCCGTCTGCACCAGCAGGTCGTCCGCGCTCTGCGCGAGGCACAGCACGCGGGCACGTGGGGCCAAGGTGTACACATTGCGCTCGCCCGTCGGGCCGGGCAGGGTGCGGGCGGTGCCGCTTTGGGTTTGTTGGGCAAAGCGCTGGCAGGTGGCCGCCAGCGCGGCGTTGCCTTGGAGTTGGGCCCATTGCTCCAGCGTGGTCAGCGGTGCCAGCAGGCGCTCGCGCCGCTCGGTGTCGGGCGGACTGGTGCGGTCAGCCTCGGCAAAGGTGCGCGCCAGCGCATCGGCCGGGCGCTGCGACACCAGGCGCAGCAGGTACAGCGGCCCGCCTGCCTTGGGCCCCGTGCCCGACAGGCCCTCGCCGCCAAACGGCTGCACGCCCACCACGGCACCGACCATGTTGCGGTTGACGTACACGTTGCCAGCGTGGGCCCGGTTCACCACACGGGCAATGGTTTCGTCGATGCGGGTGTGCACGCCTTGCGTCAGGCCGTAGCCGGTGGCGTTGATCTGGTCGAGCAACTGGTCCAGGTCGTTGCGGGCGTAGCGCACCAGGTGCAGCACAGGGCCGAAGACTTCGCGTTGCAGCTCGCCGATGTGGTTCAGCTCGATCAGCGTGGGGGGCACAAAAGTGCCTTGGCTGGTCGCGGTCGCAAGGTGCTGCGGGTGCTGGAACACCCTATGGCCTTGGGCCTTGAAGTTCTCGATGTGTTGGGTGATGCCCGCTTGTGCTTCGGCGTCGATCACCGGGCCCACGTCCACGCGCAGCTCGCCAGGGTTGCCCACGCGCAGTTCACCCATGGCACCTTGCAGCATCTCCACCACGCGGTCCGCGGCATCTTCCTGCACGCACAACACGCGCAGCGCCGAGCAGCGCTGTCCTGCGCTGTCAAAGGCGGACGACACCGCATCGCCCACCACCTGCTCGACCAAGGCGGACGAGTCCACGATCATTGCGTTCTGCCCGCCGGTTTCAGCAATCAGCGGGATGGGACGGCCTGCAGCGTCCAGCCGCCCGGCCACGGTGCGTTGCAGTATGCGCGCCACTTCGGTGGAGCCAGTGAACATCACGCCCATCACGCGGGCGTCACCGATCAGGCGCGCGCCCACGGTCTCACCCTGGCCGGGCAGCAGTTGCATCGCCGCACGGGGCACACCGGCTTGCCACAGCAGGCGCACGGCCTCGGCGGCGATCAGCGGGGTTTGCTCTGCCGGCTTGGCCAGCACGGGGTTGCCAGCGGCCAGCGCGGCCGCCACCTGGCCCATGAAGATGGCGAGCGGGAAGTTCCAGGGGCTGATGCAGGCCACTGGGCCCAGCGGGATGTGGGTGGCGTTGTCGAAGGTGCTTTGCACCTGGGCTGCGTAGTAGCGCAGGAAGTCCACGGCTTCGCGCACTTCGGCGATGGCGTTGCTGGCGCTCTTGCCTGCTTCGCGCATCAGCAGGCCCATGAGGGGCTGGATGCGCTCCTCCAGCAAGTCGGCCGTGCGCAGCAGCGCGGCAGCACGCTCGGCGGGCGGTGTGGCCGCCCAGGGGGCTGCGGCGGCCTCGGCATGGGCCAGGGCCTGGTCCACGTCGGCAGTGGTGGCCTCTTGCACCTGGCCCACCACGTCGCTGTGGTTGGCGGGGTTGCGCACAGGCTGGGTCGAGCCTGCAGGGGCATCGGTGCCCAGCAGCGGGGCAGCAGTCCAGGCATGGGCGGCCGTGGCTTGCAGGGCGGCGGCCAGTTCGGTCAGCGTGTTTTCGTTCGACAGATCCAGCCCGCGCGAGTTGGCGCGGTGCGCGCCATACAGCCCCTGGGGTGTGGCAATGCGGGGTGGGGCAGGCCAGCGGCACCTTCTGCAGCGGCTTGCTGGTCCACCACCAACACGGGGCTCTTCACCAGCTCATCCAAAGGAATGGTTTCATCGGCAATGCGGTTCACGAACGAGGTGTTGGCGCCGTTCTCCAGCAGGCGGCGCACCAGGTAGGCCAGCAGCGTCTCATGCGTGCCCACGGGGGCGTAGATGCGGCAGGGGCGGCCGAGCTTGCCCGCGGTGATGGCACCTACCACCTGCTCATACAGCGGCTCGCCCATGCCGTGCAGGCACTGGAACTCGTACTGCCCGGCGTAGTAGTTGCTCCCTGCCAGTTGGTAAATGGTGGCCACCGTCTCGGCGTTGTGCGTGGCGAACTGGGGGTATACGGCCTCGGGCGCGGCCAGCAGCTTGCGTGCGCAGGCGATGTACGAGATGTCGGTGTGCACCTTGCGGGTGTAGACGGGGTAGTCCTCCAGGCCATCGACCTGGGCTCGCTTGATCTCGCTGTCCCAGTACGCGCCCTTGACCAAGCGCACCATCAGCCGGCGCTGGGTGCGGCGGGCCAAGTCCACCACGCAGTCGATGACGAACGGGCAGCGCTTTTGGTAGGCCTGGATGACGAAACCAATGCCGTTCCAGCCCGCCAGGGTGGGCTCGTGGCACAGGCGTTCCAGCAGGTCCAGCGACAGCTCCAGCCGGTCGGTTTCTTCGGCGTCGATGTTCAGGCCAATGTCGTACTGCTTGGCCAGCGCGGTCAGGCGCAACACCAGCGGGTACAGCTCATCCATCACACGGCCAAACTGTGCGCGGCTGTAGCGCGGGTGCAGGGCCGAGAGCTTGATGGAGATGCCCGGCCCTTCATAGATGCCGCGTCCGGCAGAGGCCTTGCCGATGGCGTGGATGGCTTGCTCATACGACGCGTAGTAGCGCTGGGCGTCTTCGCTGGTCAGCGCGGCCTCGCCCAGCATGTCGTACGAATAGCGAAAGCCCTCGGCTTCCATGGTGCGGGCGTTGCGCAGGGCTTCGTCAATGGTTTCGCCGGTCACAAACTGCTCGCCCATCATGCGCATCGCCATGTCCACGCCCTTGCGGATCAGGGGCTCGCCGCCTTTGCCGATCAGGCGGCTGAGCGAGTTGCCTAAGCTGCCTTCGCTGTGTGTGGCCACCAGCTTGCCGGTGATGAGCAGGCCCCAGGTGGCGGCGTTGACGAAGAGCGACGGGCTCTTGCCCAGGTGGGCATCCCACTGGCCGTGGCTGATCTTGTCGCGGATCAGCGCATCGCGTGTGGCCTTGTCGGGGATGCGCAGCAGCGCCTCGGCCAGGCACATCAGCGCCACGCCTTCTTGCGACGACAGCGAAAACTCCTGCAGCAGCCCCTGCACGATGCCCGCGCGCCCGGCGCTGGCCTTGCGTTCGCGCAGTGCTTTGGCAATGCGCAGGGCCAGTTGCTGGGCCGACGCCGCATGGTCAGCAGGCAGGCGGGCCTGGGCCAGCAGCGGGGCCAGGGCTTCGGGTTCGGGGCGGCGGGTGGCGGCGGTGATGGCGGCGCGCAGCGGGTTGTTCAGCGGTGTGCGGGGTGCGAAGTCTGCAAACGGGGCGGAGGGCTGGGTATTGGGCTGCGTCATGGCGGTGTCTTTCGGTGGATTTGTGGGCCAAAAGCCTGTTTGGCATGTTGATGGCAATGATCCTTGCACTGATGCTAAATAAATGTTCGAAAATTGCATCTGACGCCGAATTAATGACTATCAAAAATGCAAGCAGATCCCGATATCGACCGAATTGACCGCAAGATCCTGTCAATCCTGCAGGAAGACGGCCGCATTGCCAACCTCAAGCTGGCCGAGGCGGTGGCTCTGTCGCCCACGGCCGTGCTGGCGCGCGTGCAGCGCCTCACACGCGACGGCTTCATCCTGGGCTACGAGGCGCGCCTGAACCCCCTGAAGCTGGGCGCCGGCATGCTGGTGTTTGTGGAGGTGCTGCTCGACCGCACCACGCCCAACGTGTTCGACCAGTTCAAGGCCGCCGTGCAGGTGCACCCCGAGATCATGGAATGCCACATGGTGGCGGGCGGGTTCGACTACCTGCTCAAGACCCGCTCCGCCGACATGAACGCCTACCGCGTGTTCGCGGGCAATGTGCTGTGGCAGTTGCCCGGCGTGCGCGAGACCCGCACCTATGCGGTGATGGAGGAGGTCAAGCACACCAACCACTTGTATCTGCGCTGAGGGGGCAAACGGTCTGGCGGCCTGAAAGCCACAGCCGCATTGGCTCGCTGGGCATAAGCCCGCATAATTGCTTGCAAAATTGCCCGATTGAGGAGAACACCCATGAACGCCATTCCCTTTGCTGCCGCTGCCCTGGTGGCGCTTTTCAGCCAATCGGCTGCAGCCTCGTGCTACGTTGTGTACGGGCCCGACAAGGACATCGTGTACCGCGCTCCTGAGCCGCCAATCGACATGTCCTACCAGATCCACGAAACCCTGCCGCTGGTGGCGCCCGGCGCCACACTGGTGTTCAGTCCTGACAACTACGGCTGCGACCAGACCATCAACAAGCTGCCGCTGGCGTCCGCGCAACGCGGCCTGCGCGGCGGCCGTCCGGCCCGCGCCGACCGGGGCTGACGCCTTCCCCGCCCCACCAAGCCCCCGGTCAGCGCGGCCCCGGGCCTGAGACAATCGGGGGATGAGTGAACCCAAAGAACTGTCCCCCGCGTTTGAGCCGACCGCGTTAGACGCCTCCGACCTGCCTGCCGACTGGCTGCAGGTGCAATCCCTGAACCTCGACGCGCAAGGCGTCGCCCGCAAGCCCGACGGCAAGGTCATCTTCATCGAGGGTGCGCTGCCCTTCGAGCTGGTCACCGCCAACACCCACCGCAAGAAGAACAACTGGGAGCAGGCCAGCCTGACGGCCATCCACCGCGAATCCTCGCAGCGGGTGCGCCCTGGCTGCCCGCACTTCGGCCTGCACGCCGGTGCCTGCGGTGGCTGCAAGATGCAGCACCTGCATGTGGGCGCCCAGGTGGCCGTCAAGCAGCGGGTGCTGGAAGACAACCTCTGGCACCTGGGCAAGGTCAAGGCCCAGACCATGCTGCGGCCCATCGAGGGGCCGTCCTGGGGCTACCGCTACCGCGCCCGGCTGTCGGTGCGCCATGTGATCAAGAAGGGCCAGGTGTTGATCGGATTTCATGAGCGCAAGAGCCGCTATGTGGCCGACATGGAGCAGTGCCCCGTGCTGCCGCCCCATGTGGATGCCATGCTCATGCCCTTGCGCGCGCTGATTGCCGGCATGGATGCACGCGACACCTGTCCGCAGATTGAACTGGCCTGCGGCGACACCGTGACCGCACTGGTGCTGCGCCACCTGGAGCCGCTGAGCACCGGTGACATCGCCCGGCTGCGGGCCTTTGCGGCGGAGCACCATGTGCAGTGGTGGCTGCAGCCCAAGGGGCCCGACACCGTGAAGCTGCTGGACGAGGGCGGCGAGCAGCTGTCGTATGCGCTGCCGGATTTCGGCATCACCATGCCGTTCAAGCCCACCGATTTCACGCAGGTGAACCCGCACATCAACCGCGTGCTGGTGTCGCGCGCGCTGCGCCTGCTGGACGTGCAGCCACACGAACGCGTGATCGACTGGTTCTGCGGCCTGGGCAACTTCACGCTGCCACTGGCCACGCAGGCGCGCGAGGTGCTGGGTATCGAGGGCAGCGAGGCCCTGGTGGCCCGTTCGCGCGAAAACTATGCATCAAATCAGGCTGCAGCGCCCGACCATAAAGCGCTGGCAGCTACTGATTTTGTAGCGAGAAACCTGTTCGACATGACGCCGGAGATGCTGGTCGCTGACGGGTCTGCCGAGAAGTGGCTGGTCGACCCACCGCGCGAAGGTGCGTTTGCGCTGGCCAAGGCCTTGGCGGACATCGAGCAGGCCCGCATCGGTGCCGAAGGCGCAGGCCCGCTGCCTGCCGGTGCCGAGGGCTGGACGCCGCCCAAGCGCATTGTGTATGTGAGCTGCAACCCCGCCACCCTGGCACGGGATGCTGGGCTGCTGGTGCACCTGGCGGGTTACCAGTGCACGGCAGCAGGCATGGTGAACATGTTCCCGCACACGGCGCATGTGGAGAGCATGGCGGTGTTTGACCGGGTGTGAGCGTGGTTGGCCGGTGATCCGGTCACCCGCCGCGGGCTTGCAGCCTTGCGGCACTGCTGGGGGCCGGGGTGGGCACCGCGTCAGCTGCGGTTGCGGCTGGATGCCGGCTCGCCTGTTTCGGTTTCGATGTCGGCGGGCTTTTCAGCGCTTTCGGGTTTTTCGACCTTGCCCAGCACCGACGGCGTGCCCTGGATGTTGTTCTCGCGCATGTAGGCGTCCATGTCCTTCCAGCCCGCAAACACCTGGGCCTTGGGGGCCTTGGGGTTCAGGGTGTAGCAGTCTTCCAGGCCCCGCAATGCGTGGCGGCAGGCGCCACCAATGGCCTTGGCCTCTTCCTCACGCTGGGCCACGCGCGGGTCGGGCCCGAGCCCGGGAATCTTGTCGCAGGCGGTCAGCAGCAGGATGCTGGAGAACGCCAGCAGCCGCAGTGCGGTGGAGGGAATTTTGGGATACATGTACTTGCATTATCGGCACGCTCTCCGCCGTATTGAGGCTTGACCCTGCAAGGCGCCTAGAAAAAAGGCTCCCGAGGGAGCCTTTTTGACTTGAGGGTACCAACTGCACTGCTTACTCGCGCTCGCCACCCATGATGCCCAGCAGCGCCAGCAGGCTCTGGAACACGTTAAAGATGCTCAGGTACAAGCCCAGCGTGGCGCTGATGTAGTTGGTTTCACCGCCATCCAGAATGCGCTTGAGGTCGTACAGCATGAAGGCGCTGAAGATGCCGATGGCCGCCACCGAAATCGCCATCATGCCGGCCGTGGAGCCCACGAACACGTTGACGACGGCGCCCACCATGAGCACCAGTGCGCCCACCATCAGCCACTTGCCCATGCCCGACAGGTCGCGCTTGATCACGCTGGCGAGGCTGGCCATCACGAAAAACACGCCTGCGGTGCCGGCAAAGGCCGTCATGATCAGGTCGGTGCCGTTCTTGAAGCCCAGCACCATGCCGATCATGCGCGACAGCATCAGGCCCATGAAGAACGTGAAGGCCAGCAGCACGGGCACGCCGGCGGCCGAGCGCTTTGTCTTTTCGATGGCATACATGAAGCCAAACGCGCCCCCGAGGAACACGATCAGGCCCAGGCCGCCAGACAGCGAGCGCGTGATACCGGTGGCCACACCCACCCAGGCGCCCAGCACGGTGGGGATCATGCTCAGTGCGAGCAGCCAGTACGTATTGCGAAGCACCTTGTGGCGCTCTTCCTGCGAGATGCCATAGCCCGCAGAGTGGCCCAGGGTGGTGACTTGGTCGTTCATCATCTTGTGTCTCTCCTTGTTGGCCTGCACAGCGCAGACACAGCAAATTTTAGGTGGTGACGGTTTTCGGGCCTTCAATACCCGCATCCGGTTACCTACTTTTGGTAAGGGTTCTTTCACCCTGGGTGCGGGTGAAGGGGGCAAGGCATCCCGCTATGCTCCGGGTTCCTGCTGCGGGCCAGCCTCCGGCAACGCGCGTAATTCTGATTTCATTCCCCCATTTTTGGATTGCTCCCATGAAAACCAAGCACGAACTCGAACTGGCCGACGTCAAGGCCGTTGCCGCCGCCGCCGAAGCTGAAGCCCTCAAGAACAACTGGCCCGTGACCATCGCCATCGTGGACGATGGCGGCCACCTGCTGTGGCTGCAGCGCCTGGACGGTGCGGCGGCGGTGTCGTCGCACATTGCGCCCTCCAAGGCGCGTACGGCAGCCCTGGGCCGCCGTGAGAGCAAGGTGTACGAGGACGTGATCAACGGCGGCCGCACCTCCTTCCTGAGCGCGCCCACCATTGACGGCCTTCTCGAAGGCGGCGTGCCGATCATGAAGGACGGCCAGTGCCTGGGTGCGGTAGGTGTGAGCGGTGTGAAGTCCACCGAAGACGCGCAGATTGCCCGTGCGGGCATTGCTGCGCTGGGCCTTTGAGGGAGCCCTTCAGCGTCTGCGATGCTATTTAATTTATAGCTTCACGCGCTTGTTGGTAAAGCGCTGGAGCCTGAAAAAGCTTGCAATGCAAGCCCCTGCGCAAAAAACCGGCCATGGGCCGGTTTTTTGTTGTGTGGATGAAACCTGGGGCGAGGGCGTTCCGAAAAAAAAGCCTGGCTACGCGGGCGAACCCGTTGGCTGGCAAAAACGACCTTTCGGGCTTGTGGCAAGCCCTGGAGTCGCCCCACGATGAAACCTGGGTGCCAAGGATTTACTTGGTAAGGATGAGTTTGCCCAGCTTGGTGGCCTGCAGGCGGTACAGCGAGCCGTTGTGGCTGATGGCAACGGCCTTCTGGCCTTGCAGCAGCGCGCTGCTGTCTACAGCACCTGGTACGGCGTCGTTGGCCGCATGGGCCGTGCCGCTGTCTGCACGCGAGACGGGCAGATCGGATGGGACGTTACGCAGGAGCGAGGCGGAGGTCAGTGTGGCTTGCATTGAAAAGTGTTCCTGTTGCATTGCAGTGCGTTTTACTAATGATAACGATTCGCAATTACGAGTCAAGCAATTTCCGTGTTTCTTTTTTCTGTTTTGAAAACGGGATGCTGCGCCGCGCGCTTGGGGGCTGATCCATGCTGCGTTTGGCGCTCCCCGACATGTCTCCCATCGCCTTGTGGCGCTGCTGCAGCCGGGGTGCGGCCGGGGTGCAGCCACAAGCAAGGATCAAACAATTGCCGCTTCATGGCTCCAGGCCTGCGGCAGAGCCGTTGTGACGGGCTACCACGATCAGCGCCTGGCGATGCGGGTCAAGGCGCGTAAGCTTGATGTGTCCTCGGCCGCTGTCATGACCGGGAAAATCGAAACCGTGGACGGTTAAAAGGGCCAAGAATGCAAGCTGACCTTCAAGCACCTGGCAATTGCGGACGCCAGCAAATGGACGCTGTAAATGTTCTGCAGCTTGCCCGGCCACTTCATTGCCGCCAACTTCACAGGCCAGTGAGCCATGCGGCGTGATCTTTCCTCACCCGCGTTGCGGGGCGGCTTGCTTGCGCTGCTTTCCGCAGCCTTGTTCGGGTTGAGCACTCCGCTGGTGCAAGGTTTTGGCGTGGGCGTCGGGCCGTTCACCACCGCAGCGCTGTTGTATGGCGGCGCGGCATTGGTGGCTGCGTTCATGCGCCGCACATCCGCGCACGAGGCGCAACTGCGCCGGGGCGATTTCCCGCGCTTGCTTGCCATGGCTGGCATGGGCGCGGTGGTAGGCCCGGTGGCGCTGGCGTGGGGTCTGCAACGCACCAGCGGGTCCAGCGCGTCGTTGATGTTGACGCTGGAGGCGGTGTTCACTGCCGGCCTTGCGTGGCGCTGGTACGGTGAGACGCTGGACAGACGCGTTATTGCCGCTGTCACTCTCCTCCTGCTGGGCGGAGTCGTGCTCGTTCTTGAACAGGGCCTGCTCGGCCAGGTTCAACTGCTGGGACTGCTTGCAGTCACCGTGGCCACCATCGCATGGGGCGTCGACAACACGCTGTCGAGGGGGGTTGCGGACCGCGATCCGGGACAGGTGGTCATGGTGAAGGCGGTGCTTGGCACGCTGGCGACCGTGTTGATGGGTAGGGTGTGGGGCGAGCCTTTGCCCGGGGCCGGTGCCGCGTTGGCCTTGCTGGCCGTTGGGGCCACTGGCTACGGTCTGAGCCTGCGGTTTTACCTGCTTGCACAACGGGCGTTTGGAGCGGCACGCACGGGGTCAGTCTTTGCGTTTGCTCCGTTCATTGGCGCCGTGGGTGCGTTCGCGCTGGGCGACCGGTCAGGGTCATGGTTGATGGCAATGGGCGGGGCGTTCATGGTCGGTGGCGTGTTGCTGCACCTTGCCGAGCGACATGAGCACATGCACACCCACGAAGCCCTGGAGCATGAGCACGCCCACACCCACGATGACGATCACCACACGCACGCCCATGCCGAGATGCCCGTGGGCCCACACAGCCACCGCCACAGCCACGGTGTGGTGAGCCACTCCCACCCCCATGTGCCGGATGCACACCATCAGCATTCCCATTGATGCTGTGGGCGCTGCATTCACTTTTTCAAGCTCGCAAGGCGCAAGGCGGCGAGGCGCCCTTCAGCCCCGAAGGTAGAAGAGGAAGCCAAACCCCTGCGGCCCCCGGAACGTGGACTGCCCGGTCGGCGGGTGGCTGGCCGGGCCGGAACGAGGTCACCCCTTGCGACAAGAATCAGGGCGTTGGCTCCGTCACAAACCCGATCTTGCGCACCCCGGCGCGCTGCGCGGCTGCCATGGCCTGGGCCACGCGTTCGTAGCGCACTTCCTTGTCGCCGCGGATGTGCAGGTCGGGCTGGGGCTCCTTGGCGGCTTCGGCCTGCAGGCGGGGCAGCAGCTCTTCGTCGGTCAGCTGCAACTCGTTCCAGTAGTACTTGCCATCGGCCGCAACAGACAGGCGCACGGTCTCGGGCTTGATGAGCTCGGGCTGGTTGGTGGCGCGCGGCAAATCAACGTTGACCGAGTGTTTCATCACCGGCACGGTGATGATGAAGATGATGAGTAGTACCAGCATGACGTCCACCAGCGGCGTCATGTTGATCTCGTTCATCACCTCATCGGCATCGTCTTGGGTTCCAAAGGCCATGGCTTAGCTGCCTTTCTTCATGGGCAGCACCTTGCCCGGTTCACCCCCGGCGTTCACGCGGGCGCCGGTCACAAAGTAGGCGTGCAGGTCGTGCGCAAAGCTGTTGAGCCCGCCCAGAATGGACTTGTTGCCGCGCACCAGCGCGTTGTAGCCCAGCACCGCCGGGATGGCCACCGCCAGGCCCAGGGCCGTCATGATCAGCGCCTCGCCAATGGGGCCGGCCACCTTGTCGATGGTGGACTGGCCCGAGGTGCCGATGGCCAGCAGCGCATGGTAGATACCCCACACGGTGCCAAACAGGCCAATGAACGGCGCCGTGGAGCCCACCGATGCCAGGATGGCCAGGCCTGACTGCAGGCGGGCGGTGAATTCGTCAATGCAGTTGCGCAGGCAGCGCGTGACCCAGTCGCTCACGTCCAGGGCGTCGTGCAGGTGGGCCTTGGTGTTGCGGTGGTGGGCGGTGGCCTCGCGGCCTTCCAGGGCCAGGTGGCGGAAGGGGTTGGTCGGGTCCGGGCCCAGCTTGGTCAGGCCGGCCGCAAAGTCTTCGCTGTGCCAGAAGTCCTTGGCCGCGCGGGCGTGCTTCTTGAACCGGATGATGTCCAGCGCCTTGATGAGGATGACGATCCACGTGACCAGCGACATGGCCAGCAGCAGCACGGCGACTGCGCGGGTGACAAAGTCGCCCTGGATCCAGACGTTGGCGATGCCGAATTGCGATTCCATGAGAAAACTCCCTGTATGTTGGTATGCGTTGAATGCGTTATTCGAGAACGAAGTTGATGGGCACCAGGTTCCACATGGCTTCCGGCACACCGTTGCGCTTGCCAGGCACAAAGCGCCAGCGCATCACGGCATCCTGGGCCTGCCGGTCCAGCCGGTCGAAGCCGCTGGATGTGCTCACCTCCACCTTCTGCGGCAGGCCGTCGGTGCCAATCAGCACGCGCAGCACCACCTTGCCCTGTTCACCCATGCGTTTGCTGATGGCGGGGTAGCTGGGCCTGGGGTTGTTGAGGTAGGCCGCGTCGCTGGAGGGCAACTCGATCCGGGGTGGCGCCGCTGGCGCGGGTGGGGCAGGAGGCGCCGGCGCGGGGGACGGCGGTACTGCAGGGGCATCCGTGGGTGGCGCGGGGGGCTGGGGCGTGGCAATGCCCGTGGGGGCTGTGGGTGCCGGTGTGGGGTCGGCAACGGCCACAGGCATCGGCGCGGGGCGCGGTGCGACCCGGGGCGGCGCCTTGGGTGCCGGTGTGGGGGCGGGGGCGGCGCGGGGGGAGGTGGTGCCACCTTGGGCGGCGCGGGTGGCGCAATGAATTCGCTCAGCAGCTCCGCCGGCACGATGACCTCGGCAGCCTTGCGCACCAGGCCCGACTGCAGGGCCCAGATGCCGGCCACATGCAGCGCCACCACAGATCCCACGATCACGGCATTGCGGCTCACGCCCCCGGCGGGGGCAAAACGATCAGGGTGAGACATAAAAATGATAGCTGCCAGCGCTTGATGGATAAGCGCCAGAGGCCAAAAAGACCTAATTTATTTGCGAAAGACCCACCAGGCCGAGCCTGCGACGAGGATCAGGCTGCCTGCGAGTGTAGAGAGGAGTTCCATGACTTGCTTTCCAAAATGGAGCTGGCAAGCTGGATCGGTTGCGGCGCGGCCTCGTTGCGCAAGGCGGCCACAGGGGTCGATGCACTGCACTGCGCGACCACATCGCGGGCGCAGCTTTCGCAGCATCCGCATTGGGTGGCCACGCCCAGTTCGAACTGGATTTCGTCAAAGCTCATGCCTGCGCGTGCGTGGCGGGCAATCTCACGGTCCGAAATCCGGCGGCAAACACAGACGATCATGGCGGCAGGCAGTGTGGCTGGCTGTTGAAGGGATGTGTGATTATAAATACGAATCCGTCGCATTTGCAATAAACATTCCTTGCGTCATGGGAAAGGCTACCTGCCCTGGCTGCCGGGCGTCCATATCGCCGCTCACTCGCCGCTCAGTCGCCGCTCAGTCGCCGCTCAGTCGGGGCTCAGCAGGGCCTGGGTAGCATCGGCCAGGGTGGCACAGCCGGTGAGGGCCATGGCCACTTCCAGCTCGTCGCGCAGCAGTCGTAGCACATGGGCCACGCCCGTTGCCCCGGCATTGGCCAGGCCCCACACGGCGGGACGGCCTACCAGCACGGCCGATGCACCCAGCGCCATGGCCTTGAGCACGTCGGTGCCACGCCGGATGCCACCATCGACCAGCACGGGCACTGCGCCCCCCACGGCCTGCACTACGCGGGGCAGGGCGGTGGCCGTGGGCGGGGCGGTGTCGAGCGTGCGGCCGCCGTGGTTGGAGACGATCAGCCCTGCCGCGCCCGCGGCCACGGCCTGACGCGCATCGGCAGGGTGCAACACGCCTTTGAGCAGCACCGGCAGTGCCGTGATGGACTGCAGCCAGGCCACGTCGTCCCAGGTGGGGGCGTGGCGCAGCAGGCCGTCGAACAGTGCACTCTGGCCGGGGCGCAGGTCGGGCGGTGGGGGCGGGGGCAGGCCGGCCAGGTTGACCGGGCCTATACCCTGGGGCAACCGGAACCCCGCACGCTGCTCGCGGTCGCGCACGCCGCTGGCGGGCGCGTCCACCGTGAGCACCAGCGCTTCGTAGCCCGCCGCCTCGGCGCGCTGCACCAGCGCCTGCGTAAAGCCCCGGTCGTGCTGCAGGTAAAGCTGAAACCACAGGGGGCCCCGCCCCGGGTCGGGCAGCACGGCGCTGGCGATGGCTTCGAGCGACACGCTGGCCTGGGTGCTGAGCACCACCCCCGCGCCCAGCGCCGCCGCTGCGTAGGCCATGGCCAGCTCGCCATCCGGGTGCGCCAGGCGCTGGAAGGCGACCGGTGCGAGCAGGATGGGGTGGGCCAGCGTGCGCCCCAGCAGCTGCACCCGTGTGTGGCCGCCGGCCAGCGGCTGCAGCACGCGCGGCCACAGGGGCAGTGTGTCCCAGGCGCTGCGGTTGGCGTGCAGCGTGGTCTCGTTCGCCGCACCGCCGCTGAAGTAGGCCCAGGCGTTGTCGTCCAGATGCTGGCGCGCCTGCAGCTCGTGGTCGGCCAGGGTGACGATCTCCGGGGGGATGTTTTGCCGTGCGGGGGTGTGGGTCATTCAAGCGAAAAAAGCACCTGGCGCTTATGCAGCAAGCGCAAGGTGCTATTGAAAAGTGAGCGGATGCTGGGTGTGGCCGCCTTATGCATCGGCCCACATGCGCAGCAGGTTGTGGTAAGTGCCCGAGAGGGCAATCGCCGAGGGTTCTTTTTCGCCGTGCGCGTGGCGCAGCTTGAGCAGCGCCATGTCCATGTCGAACAGCAACTGGCGCTGCTCCAACCCGCGCACCATGCTTTCCACCCAGAAGAAGCTGCTGATGCGGTGGCCGCGTGTGACGGGGGACACCTGGTGCACCGTGCTGCTGGGGTACAGGATCAGGTCGCCGGCTGGCAGCTTGATGCGTTTTTCGCCGAGCGCTTCGGTGATGACCAGCTCGCCCCCGTTGTAGTCCTCGGGGGGCGTCAGGAACAGGGTGCACGACAGGTCGCTGCGCACCCAGCAGTTGTCGGCCCTGGAGTGCATGACGGCGCTGTCCACATGGTTGCCGTAGAAGTTGGCGCCGTCGCCGTATTTGTTGAACAGCGGGTTGTATATGCGGCGCGGCAGGGCCGCCGAGAAGAACAGCGCGTTGCGGTGCAGCGCGACCTTGACCTGCTCTTGCAGCCGGGCCGACAGCTCGCTGCCTTGCGCCAGTTGCAGGTTGTTTTTCTGGTGGACGGCCTGGCCACCCGCACTGCGTGCTCCGTCCACCCAGGGGGCTTGTGGCCCCAGGGCCTGGCGGAACATGCCCACTTCGTCGGGCGTGAGGACTTCTTTGATGTGCAGAAACATGCGGTGCGGTGGTTCAGGAAATCCGTCAGCGATATCCGTTCAGAAACGGGTCTTGAGCGTCAGCTGGGCCGAGCGCGCGGCCCCGGCGCCGTAGAAGCCGCGGTACAGCGTATCGGCGTAGAGCTTGTTGGCCAGGTTGGTGATGTTGAGCTTGAGCGAGGTCTTGTCGTCGAAGCTGTATTCCACCATCGCATCTGCCGTGGCAAAGCCGCTGGCCTTCATGGCACGCGAGCCTTCGGGGTTCTGCGCGCCACGGTAGGTGAGGCCCGCGCCCACGCGCAGCTGAGGCGTCACCACATAGGTGGTCCAGATGCTGCCGCTGTGCTTGGGGGTGAGGCCCGGGCGATCGCCCTTCACCTGGGCACCGCCACCGTTGGCGGCCAGCACGGTGGTGCTCCGGTCGATCTTGGCGCTTGGAATCCAGGTGTGGTTCATGAAGATCTCCCACTGGGGCGTGATGCGGCCGGCCAGGTTGAACTCCATCCCGGTCGCGTGGCGCTTGCCCGAGAGCAGGTAGCCCGGGTTGTCGGGATCGGTGTTGCGCTCGTTGTATTTCTCGCTGTAGAAAGCGGCCACACCCAGCAGGGCGCGGCGCTCGAACAGCTCCCACTTGCCGCCGATTTCAATGTTGCGGCTCTTTTCGGGCGGCGTGTTGGCCAGGGATCCGGTGCCCGGGTTGGACACCGTGCCGCCAGCGCTCACGCCGCCAAACTGGTAGGTGTCTCCGGAGGTGTTGTACGAAGAGCCATAGGACACGTAGTACGACGACACCTCATCAGGCTGGAACAGCACGCCCGCGCGCGGGCTCCACAGGCCGTCGGAGGTCTGGTCGCTCAGCGAACCATCGGCATTGCGATAGGAGGCCTTGAACCGGTCGTAGCGCAGCCCGCCGACGAGCTTCACGGTCGAGGTGAGCGACATCGTGTCCTGCAGGTACATGCCAAAGTTCTGCGCCTTGAACGTGTTGTAGGCCACCGGCGCGCGCGTGTCGGGCGCCCAGGCACCGTTGTCCGGTGTGCCGACGGTGGTGCCCAGCCCGTTGGTGGCCGATGAATTGCCGGCGGGATTGGCGTAATTGGAATTGCGGTTGGCGTCGTCACGGTAGAAATCGACGCCCGCCAGGATGTCGTGCTTCTTGCCGCCCCAGGTGAAGGAGTTGGTGTAGTCGCTCTGCAGCTGCGTCATTGTGCTGTCGCCGATGCGGCCCTTGGAGCTGCGTGTGAGCGGCGTGCTGGCGTTGATCTGGTCGAGCGATGTGATGGGCGTGCCAAAGCGGATCACGCTGGCCAGCAGGTCGCGCTCGTACTTGCCGTGGCGCAGCCGGGTCTGCAGCTCACCGCCATCGCGCAAGCGGTGGATGTGGCCCAGCGTCAGGTACTGCGATGACGTGTTGAGGTGGTCGCTGTCCAGGCCGTAGTAGTTGCGGGCGGCCAGGGTGGGCGCGATCTTGCCGTTGTTGTTGATCCAGGGGCTGTTGTAGATGGGGCGGCCCTTGACGTCCAGGTAGTACAGGCCCACCGAGAACTCGTCGGCCGTGCCGATGCCCCAGCTGAACGTGGGTGCGATGCCACGCTTGTCCTGCCGTGCACCGAAGTTGTCGGAGTTGTGCACCATCGCATTGAGGCGCACCGCGGCGTTCTCGCCCGTCTTGATGTTGAAATCGCCGGTGAGGCGGTGAAAGTTGCCGGTGCCCAGGGTGTACGAGACTTCGTGCTGGTCGATCAGCAGCGGGGCCTTGTTGACCTGGTTGACCACGCCCCCGGTGGAGCCCTTGCCAAACAGCATGGAGGCCGAACCCTTGAGTACTTCAACGCGGTCGAGGTTGAAGGTGTCGCGCTCGTACAGAGGTGCATCTTTCATGCCGTCGGTGTAGATGTCACCGGCCTGGCCCAGCGAGAAGCCGCGCAGGCGCACGTCTTCCTCGCCGGTTTCACCCGCCTGGAACGTTACCCCCGCGGTGGTGCGCAGCACCTCGCGGAAGTCGTCCTGGTTGCGGTCGTTCATGAGCTTTTCGGTGAACACCGTGACCGATTGCGGGATGTCCTTGATGTCCTGTTTGCCTTTGCCCACCGTGGTCTGCCTGAGCAGCAAGGTGTCTTTGCCCTGGACGTCTGCCGCTTCCTTCACGGTGACGGCGGGCAGCGTGGCCTCTGCCGCATGGGTCTGGGCCATGGCCCCCACCGAGGCTGCCAGCATCAGTGCGCCCAGCGGGAGCAGGGCCTTTTCCGATGCCGCAGTGCGAGCGGGCTGGGTGATGGGTTGTTGGGTTGATTGGGGCGCGCGCAGCGGGATGCTGCGGCGCAGAGCGCGTGATTTTGCCAAGGAGGCCTCCGTGGTGGGAATGTGCTGATGGCGCGCAGGTGCGCCAGGCGCAAGCGAGAGGCAGTGGCTAGATCAACATGGCTGTGCTTCGACGTGCTGCGTTATGTTACATCAAATGCGGGTCATTCTCATTTGCATTGATGTTTGTGAGCCACAGATTGCCAAGCTGCAGACGAAAAAAAGCCGGCATGGGCCGGCTTTCTGGGGCACTGGGTGCGGGGCTTACTTGACGTGTTTGCCGATCAGGCCGGCCAGTTCAAACATCGAGACCTGGGGCTTGCCGAACAATTCCTTGAGCTTGGCGTCGGCGTTGATGTTGCGCTTGTTGGCGGCATCCTGCAGGTTGTTGGCCTTGATGTAGACCCACAGCTTGCTGATGATCTCCGTGCGCGGCAGCGGCGCCGAGCCCACCACGGCGGCCAGCGCGGGGCTGGGCGTAAGTGCCTTCATGAAAGCAGCGTTGGGGGTGCGCTTCTTGGCGGGGGCAGCAGCCTTCTGGGCTGCGGGGGCTGTTTTTGCCGGAGCTTTTTTTGCAGTTGCCATGTCGGGTTTTCCTTGTTGGAAGTAGATTTTTCACCAGAGAAAGCTGGGCTTTCCCATAGGCAGACCGATGCTACTGGGAAAAAAACGCGTTTCCAAGGGAGAAAGGGCTTTTTTTGCCTCGATTTGTAGCCGTGGTGCCGCGTGCGCGCCAATTAGTCGCCCATGCAGCGCCGGTACCTTGACAAAGCGCCCTGGGATGCCGGCGTTTCCAGGTTTGCTCACCCGGGCTGTATCACAATGCGCACCCATCCTTGGGGCACGGCGGTTTGCCGCTGTGCCCGTTGTTCATTTCGCCTGAAAGGCTTTCACTCCATGTCTGCTGCGCCATCCTCCCCATCTTTCAGCACCTGTGATTTTTGCGATGTGCACAAGGGCGACATGAGCGGTGCGTTCCGCGTCCTGCCCCCGGTTTTTCACAGTTATGGCGGTGTGGCCGCGTTTGCCGGCCCGGTGAGCACCGTCAAGTGCCATGAAGACAACACGCAGGTGAAGGCGGCGGTGGAGTCGCCGGGTGCGGGCCGCGTGCTGGTGGTGGATGGGGGTGGCTCGCTGCGCCGCGCGCTGGTGGGGGGCAATCTGGCGGCTGCCGCTGCGCGCAATGGCTGGGCCGGTGTGGTGGTGGACGGGTGCGTGCGCGATGTAGCCGAGCTCAAGGCGGCGGCCGTTGGCCTGTGTGCGCTGGCGTTGATGCCGCTGCCCACCGAGCGCCGTGGCGAGGGGCAGCGCGATGTGGCCGTGCAGATCCAGGGCGTCTGGGTGCGGCCGGGCGACTGGCTGTACGCCGATGCAGACGGCATTGTGGTGAGCGCACAGCCCCTGGTGGTGTAGCGGTCGCGGCCAGGAGGCCGCGCAGCCGGGTTGCCCTCAGTCTGCGTGACCCGCCCGTCGGCCCACCCGCAGGCCGGTGCGTGAGGGCAGGGTCGCCAGCAGCACGCTGGCCAGTGCGATGACGAAGGCCATCAGCTGGGTGCCGGCCAAGGTTTCGCCCAGAAACAGCACGCCCACGAGCGCCGCGCTCACCGGCAGCATGACCGAGAACACCCCGCCCTGCGCAGCGGGCACGGCCTTGAGCCCCGTCATCCAGAGCCACACCGTCCACACGCAGGCGGCCAGCGCGTAGAACACCAGCAGCACCCAGGTGCCCCAGCCCACGGCCGTAAAGTTGAAATGCCAGGCGGCGTAAAGCCCCAACGGCGTGGACAGCACAAAACCCCACAGGTTGATGAGCGAGGTGATGCGCTTGGGCCCGAGGCTGGTGGTGAGCTTCTTGCCGATCACCGTATAGGCGGCTTCGCACACTACTGCGCCCAGCAATAGCCAGGGGCCCAACCAGCCCATATTACGAGTATTATTGGCATCCAGCGCTTGTGCAATATGCGCCGAATGCTCTTGTTTTGATAGTGAAAAAAGCGCAATCCCTGCCACGGCACAGACCACGGCGGCCCAGGTGCGTGGCGCTACGCGTTCGCGCAGGAAAGCCCAGCCCATCACCGCCACAGCCGCAGGAATGGCCGCCAGCGTCACCCCGGCCGTGACCGCATCGGTAAGGCTTACGCCATAGATCATGCAGAGGGTGAACAGGAAGTTGCCCAGGAACGACTGCAGAAACAGCAGCCGCCGGGTGGACCGGGTGATCGGCGGTTCATCCACCGGTTTGCGCAGCCAATGCAGCATGGCTACACCGCCAATGCCAAAACGCATCCACGCGAGCAGGAACACGGGCAGCACGGCAGCCAGCGGCTTGGACAGCGCCACGTAGCTGCCCACCAGGGCCATGCTGAGGGCCAGGCACACATAAGCAAAAGGGCGGCTGGGCGTGGTGTTCACTAGACTGCTGATGAGATGGCCGGGAGCCTGCTCGGGCGGCCGGTGTGGGCCGCCGTCTGGCGCGCCCGGAATACATTGAACCGGTTCTGAACCAAAACGAGGTGCGCATCATGCCCGACAAACCCCCGCCCGCCGTTCCCGCCCGCCATGTCTTTGTTTATGGCACCTTGCGCCGTGGCGGATCCAACGACATCACGCGCCTTCGCCCGGAACCAAAGTTTGTGGGCCCAGCCCGGGTGGCCGGGGCGCTTTACCACCTGGGGGCCTATCCGGGCATGACGCTGGGCGGACCCTTGGTGGTGCAGGGCGAGGTATATGAAATTGGCGCTGACCTGGAGGCCGTTCTGGACGAGATCGAGGGGCTCGGCGCCACCCCTATCGATGAATACGTGAAGCGAGAGGTCGTGGTGGATGTGGGCGGGCAGGCCGTGTCCTGCCTGGTTTACGAGATCAATCCCCGGTATACGGTCGCTGCGCCCCATATTGCCGATGGAGACTGGTTGCAAGCCACTGCGTGAATTTCGGCTTAAACAACGTCAAATATTGCAATGCGGAATTTGATTTTCTCGATGTGGAAAGCAATGAATGTTGCGCCGCCACATTTTTTCTCAATATGAGAAATCAAATTTTGCATTACAAGATGGTGTGGATAACTCGTTGTTTTAAAAAGAGAAAATTTATCTCTTGTATAAGACATAAGAGCTTGCATAAGTCTTATAGAAGACTTAAAGTTGTCTCCAAGGGCAGCACACGCAGCCCGGCGTTTTTAACCTACCTCCTGGAGTGATCTCATGCCCCAATCCCTCAACGAACAACTGAGCCGCGAACAGCAAATTGCCGCCCTGGAAAAAGACTGGGCCCAGAACCCCCGCTGGAAGGGTGTGAAGCGTGGTTACTCCGCTGCCGACGTGGTGCGCCTGCGCGGCTCGCTGCCCATCGAACACACGCTGGCCAAGCGCGGTGCTGAAAAGCTGTGGGACAAGATCAACGGCGGTGCCAAGAAGGGCTATGTGAACGCGTTCGGCGCGATCTCTGCCGGTCAGGCCATGCAGCAAGCCAAGGCAGGCCTCGAAGCCGTGTACCTGTCGGGCTGGCAAGTGGCCGCTGATGGCAACACCAGCGAAACCATGTACCCCGACCAGTCGCTGTACGCCTACGACTCGGTGCCCACCATGGTGCGCCGCATCAACAACACCTTCAAGCGCGCTGACGAAATCCAGTGGGGCCGTGGCATCAACCCCGGCGACAAGGAATTCATCGACTACTTCCTGCCCATCGTGGCCGATGCAGAAGCCGGTTTCGGCGGCGTGCTGAACGCCTTCGAACTGATGAAGAACATGATCGCTGCAGGTGCAGCCGGCGTGCACTTCGAAGACCAGTTGGCCGCCGTGAAGAAGTGCGGTCACATGGGTGGCAAGGTGCTGGTTCCTACGCAGGAAGCCATTGAAAAGCTGATCTCGGCCCGTTTTGCTGCTGACGTGATGGGCGTGTCCACCATCGTGCTGGCCCGCACCGACGCCGAAGCCGCCAACCTGATCACGTCCGACCACGACGCCAACGACAAGCCTTTCCTGACCGGCGAGCGCACACAAGAAGGCTTCTACCGCGTCAAAAACGGCCTGGAACAAGCCATCAGCCGTGGCGTGGCTTACGCCCCCTACGCCGACTTGGTGTGGTGCGAAACCGGCGTGCCCGACATCGGCTTCGCCCGTGAGTTCGCGCAGGCTGTGCACGCTGCCTGCCCCGGCAAGCTGCTGTCGTACAACTGCTCGCCATCGTTCAACTGGAAGAAGAACCTCAACGACAAGCAGATCGCTTCCTTCCAGGAAGACCTGTCGGCCCTGGGGTACAAGTACCAGTTCATCACGCTGGCTGGCATCCACATCAACTGGTTCAACACCTTCCAGTTCGCCCATGCCTATGCACGCGGCGAAGGCATGAAGCACTACACCGAAATGGTGCAGGAACCTGAATTCGCAGCTCGCGAAAAGGGCTACACCTTCGTGTCGCACCAACAGGAAGTGGGCGCAGGCTACTTCGACGACGTGACCACGGTGATCCAGGGCGGCTCGTCCTCCGTGAAGGCCCTGACGGGTTCGACCGAAGAAGAGCAGTTCCACTGATCTGCGGGGCTCAGCGCCGCTTTGTTGTGGCGCCAAATGCACTCGACAAAAGCCCGAAGCATCTGCTTCGGGCTTTTTTTCTGGGTGCTGGGGTTAAAATCCAAGGAAATTCACAGCACAAGAGCGAGAAAGGCAATCTGGTTATGACACCGCGAACTACATCGGAGATGTTGACCGGCCGTTGAGGCTGGCTGTTCGCGCCTGCACGAGATTGCACACCCCTCCAAAAAGCGCGGACCTGTTCCGCGCTTTTTTGTTTCCTGGGCCTGGCGCGTGCCCGCACCCATTGCACTGATTGATTGAAAAGAAAGAGTTACTCCCATGATTCACATCACGCTTCCCGACGGTTCACAGCGCGAGTTTCCGGGCCCCGTCACGGTGGCCGAAGTGGCTGCTTCCATTGGCTCGGGTCTGGCCAAAGCGGCTTTGGCGGGCAAGATTGGCGACAAGGTCGTGGACACCAGCTACCAGATCACGACCGATAGCCCGCTGTCCATCGTGACTGCGAAAGATGCCGATGGCCTGGATGTCATCCGCCACTCCACCGCCCACTTGCTGGCCTACGCCGTCAAGGAGCTATTCCCTGACGCACAGGTCACCATCGGCCCGGTGATTGAGAACGGCTTCTATTACGACTTTGCTTACAAGCGCCCCTTCACGCCGGAAGATCTGGTGGCCATCGAAAAGCGCATGGCCGAACTGGCGGCCAAGGACGAACCCGTAGTGCGCCGCGTGTTGCCGCGTGACGAGGCGGTGGCGTACTTCAAGGGCCTGGGCGAGCACTACAAGGCGGAGATCATTGCCAGCATCCCCAGCAACGAAGACGTGAGCCTGTACCGCGAAGGCAATTTCGAAGACCTGTGCCGAGGTCCCCACGTGCCGAGCACGGGCAAGCTCAAGTTCTTCAAGCTCATGAAGGTGGCGGGTGCCTACTGGCGCGGCGACCACCGCAACGAAATGCTGCAGCGTGTCTATGGCACCGCATGGACCACGAAGGACGAGCTCCAGCAGTACCTCACGATGCTGGAAGAGGCCGAAAAGCGCGACCACCGCAAGCTGGGGCGCGAACTCGACCTTTTCCACATCGACGAGCACTCACCCGGCACGGTGTTCTGGCACCCCAAGGGCTGGACGCTGTGGCAGGAGGTGGAGCAATACATGCGCCGCGTGTACCGCGACAACGGCTACCAGGAGGTCAAGGGCCCGCAGATTCTGGACAAGACGCTCTGGGAAAAGACGGGCCACTGGGACAAGTACCGCGACAACATGTTCACGACCGAGAGCGAGAAGCGCGACTACGCGCTCAAGCCGATGAACTGCCCGGGCCATATCCTGATCTTCAAGCAGGGCATCAAGAGCTACCGCGACCTGCCTCTGCGCTACGGCGAGTTTGGCCAGTGCCATCGTAACGAGCCCACGGGTGGCCTGCACGGCATCATGCGCGTGCGCGGCTTCACGCAAGACGACGGTCACATTTTCTGCACGGAAGATCACATCCTGGCCGAATGCACGGCGTACACGACCCTGCTGCAGAAGGTCTACAAGGATTTCGGCTTCGAGAACATCATCTACAAGGTGGCCACGCGCCCCGAGGCGCGCATCGGATCGGAAGAAAGCTGGGACAAGGCGGAGCACGCGCTCATGGAAAGCCTGCGGGCCTCGGGCTGCGAGTTCGAGATCGCCCCGGGCGACGGCGCCTTCTATGGCCCCAAGATCGAGTACACCCTCAAGGATGCAATCGGGCGCCAGTGGCAGTGCGGCACCATGCAGGTCGATTTCTCCATGCCCGAACGCCTGGACGCCGAGTACGTTGGCGAGGATGGCGCGCGCCACAGGCCGGTGATGCTGCACCGCGCCATCGTGGGCAGTCTGGAGCGCTTTATCGGAATTCTGATCGAGCAGCACGCTGGCGCCCTGCCCACGTGGCTGGCTCCCGTGCAGGTTTCGGTGCTCAACATCACGGATGCGCAGTCCGATTACTGTCGTGAAATCGCAGCAAAACTGCAAAAAGCGCTGCCCAATCAAGGCCTTAGGGTGACGCTGGACCTTCGCAACGAAAAGATTACGTATAAAATACGGGAGCATTCGATGCAAAAGCTGCCTTACATCCTCGTCGCTGGCGACAAGGAAAAGGCCGCAGGTGCCGTCGCAGTGCGAGCCCGGGGCAATCGTGACCTCGGCGTGATGTCGGTGGATGCGTTCATTGAGCTGATCGCCAACGACATTGCCACCAAAGCCTGATTTTGAACACAAAAGCTGCTTTGCCGCTCGCGGACTGTGCGGGAATAGCTACTTTTTTTGTAGCATTTTGATTCAAGGAAGATAGCCATCGCTACTGAATTTCGTGATCGTCGCCACCGGGAAGAGCGCAAGCACCGCCTGAACCGTGAAATCATGGCCCCGGAAGTCCGTCTGTCCGGGCCTGACAACGAGCCTTTGGGTGTTGTCAGCCTCATGGAGGCCTTGCGCATGGCCGGTGAGCTGGATGTGGATCTGGTGGAAATTGCCGCCACGGCAAACCCGCCGGTGTGCCGCCTCATGGACTACGGCAAGTTCAAGTACCAAGAGCAAAAGCGTGCGGCAGAAGCCAAAGCCAAGCAGACGGTCATCGAGATCAAGGAAGTCAAGTTCCGTCCTGGCACGGACGATGGCGACTACAACATCAAGATGCGCAACATCCGCCGTTTTCTGGCGGATGGTGACAAGTGCAAGATCACGCTGCGGTTTCGCGGTCGTGAAATCACGCACCAGGAACTCGGTTTGGCGTTGCTGAACCGGATTCGTGACGAATTGGCAGACAGCATCATCATCGAGCAGTTTCCCAAGCTGGAAGGCCGCCAGATGATCATGATGATCGCTCCCGGCAAGAAGAAGCCCGCCGCAGCCAAACCGGCTGCTGAGAACGCCCAGGTGCCGGGCGGGGCGGCCTGAATCGCGCGGATGGGTGCGAAAATTTGAGTGCTTCGCCCGCAAGGGCGAAATACTCGAAGAGGCGGGGCTTTGGCTCTGCCGACCGAGAGGCGAAAGCCTTTCGACAAAAGTGGCTCGGGGCCAACAAGTTTGCAGATCGGTTTGCAAACGCCTCACGAGCACAATGAAAAAGGAGCATTCACATGCCCAAAATGAAGACCAAGAGCAGCGCGAAAAAACGTTTCCGCGTTCGTCCCGGTGGCACCGTCAAGCGCGGTCAAGCCTTCAAGCGTCACATCTTGACCAAGAAGACCACCAAGAACAAGCGCCATCTGCGTGGTGCGGTTGCTGTGCACGAGACCAATATGGGCTCGATTTCACAGATGCTGCCCGGCATGGGCGTTTAATTTACTGACGAACAAGGAGTACATACATGCCTCGCGTCAAACGTGGTGTAACGGCCCGTGCCCGTCACAAGAAAGTTCTCGCCCTTGCCAAGGGTTTCCGTGGTCGCCGCGGTAACGTCTTCCGTATCGCCAAACAGGCGGTAATGAAGGCTGGGCAATATGCCTACCGTGACCGCCGCACCAAGAAGCGCGTGTTCCGCCAGTTGTGGATCGCCCGTATCAACGCCGCTGCGCGTGAACTGGGCATGACCTACAGCCAGTTCGCCAACGGCCTGAAGAAGGCTTCCATCGAGATCGACCGCAAGATGCTGGCCGACCTCGCAGTGCACGACAAGGCTGCCTTTGGCAGCATCGTGGAGCAAGTCAAGGCCAAGCTGGCTGCTTGAGTTCACGATGAGTGGCTATCGTTCTGATAGCTGCTTGCGCAATAACAGCAAGGGCTAGGGCTTGAAAAGGCACTAGCCCTTGTTCATTTTCGAGAGTCGATATGAACGAGTTGGATTCCCTGGTTGAGAGCGCCACGCAACTGTTTGCCCAAAGTGCAACCCCTGCTGACCTCGAAAACGCCAAGGCGCAATTTTTGGGCAAGTCGGGCCGCGTGACCGAGCTCATGAAGGGCATGGCGCAGCTGTCCGTCGAGGAAAAGAAATCCCGTGGCGCTGCCATCAACGTGGCCAAGCAGGCCATTGAAGCCGCACTGACCGCACGCCGCCAGGCGCTGGCCGACGCAGAGCTGCAACTGCAATTGAAGGCTGAAGCACTGGACGTGAGCCTGCCAGGCCGCCAGCGCGGGCAGGGTGGCCTGCACCCGGTGTCGCTCACGCTCGAACGCATCCAGGGCATTTTCGGCTCCATGGGTTTTGACGTTGCCGAAGGCCCCGAGATTGAAACCGACTGGTTCAACTTCACCGCATTGAACACGCCAGAGGATCATCCCGCGCGTTCCATGCACGACACGTTCTATGTGGAGGGCGGCACTGCCACCGCCCCCAACCTGCTGCGCACGCACACCAGCCCCATGCAGATCCGCCATGCAGTACAGCATGTCAAAAAGCACCGCGCCGCGCTGGATGCTGGCCAGCCCATGCCCGAGATCCGCGTGATCGCCCCAGGCCGCACTTATCGCGTGGACAGCGACGCCACGCACTCGCCCATGTTCCACCAGTGCGAAGGCCTGTGGATCGGCGAGAACGTGAGTTTCAAGGATCTGAAGGTCATCTTCACGGACTTCTGCCGCACGTTTTTTGAAAGCGATGACCTCGTGTTGCGCTTTCGCCCCAGCTTTTTCCCGTTCACGGAGCCCAGCGCCGAGATCGATATCCAGTTCCAGACGGGTCCGCTGGCGGGCCGGTGGCTCGAAGTGGCGGGTTCGGGCCAGGTGCACCCCAACGTGGTGCGCAACATGGGCCTCGACCCCGAGAAGTACATCGGCTTTGCGTTTGGCATGGGCCCGGACCGTCTGACGATGCTGCGCTACGGCGTCAATGATCTGCGTTTGTTCTTTGACGGCGACATCCGTTTTCTGTCGCAGTTTCAGTAACGCAAAAAAGTGAGCTGCTGACGCTTGTAGTCATTGGCTTTCAAAGCGTTTTGACATCGAAACGCTTGATTGAAAAGCGCTGCCAGCTATATTTTTAAGAGCTAACGCCAAAGAGTCTTCCTATGCAATTCCCTGAGTCCTGGTTGCGCGAATTCTGCAACCCACCGCTGACAACCCAAGAGCTGGCTGACACGCTGACCATGGCGGGCCTGGAGGTGGAAGAGCTGCGCCCCGTCGCGCCGCCTTTCACCAAGATCGTGGTGGGTGAGATCAAGGAGGCCGTGCAACACCCCGACGCCGACCGCCTGCGTGTGTGCCAGGTGGACGTGGGGCAGGGCGCCCTGCTGAATATCGTGTGTGGCGCGCCCAACGCCCGCGTGGGCATCAAAGTGCCCTGCGCGCTGGTGGGCGCCGAGCTGCCGCCGGGTGATGACGGCAAGCCGTTTCTCATCAAGGTGGGCAAGCTGCGCGGCGTGGAAAGCCAGGGCATGCTGTGCTCGGCGCGCGAGCTCAAGCTGTCCGAAGACCATGGTGGCTTGCTGGAGCTCGATGCCTCGGCTCCCGTGGGCCAGGACATTCGTGAGCATCTCGACCTGGACGACACCCTGTTTACCCTCAAGCTCACGCCCAATCTGGCGCACTGCCTGAGCGTTTATGGCATCGCGCGCGAAGTCTCAGCATTGACGGGCACGCCGCTGCAACGCCCGTCGTTCCCTGCCGTAGCCGCAAAGCTGACGGACAAGCTGCCCGTGCAGGTGAGTGCACCGGATCTGTGCGGCCGCTTCTCCGGCCGCATCGTGCGCAACGTGAACACGCGCGCCGCCACACCCCAGTGGATGCTGGACCGCCTGGCACGCTGCGGACAGCGCGGCGTGTCGCCGCTGGTTGACATTTCCAACTATGTGATGTTCGAGCTGGGGCGTCCGTCGCACATTTTTGACCTGGACAAGATCCACGGTGGCCTGGAGGTTCGATGGGGCAAGCCGGGCGAGCAGCTCAAGCTGCTCAACGGCACCACCGTGACCGTCGATGACAAGGTGGGTGTGATCGCCGACGACCGTCAGGTGGAGTCGCTGGCCGGCATCATGGGCGGCGACGCCACAGCCGTGTCGGATGACACCCGCCACATCTATATCGAGGCCGCGTTCTGGTGGCCCAAAGCAGTGGCGGGTCGCTCGCGCCGGTTCAATTTCTCGACCGATGCGGGTCACCGATTCGAGCGCGGCGTGGACTCCGCCCTGACGGTGGAGCACATCGAGCGCATCACGCAACTGGTGATCGACATTTGCGGTACACCCGACACGGCGTGTGGGCCCATGGACGATCAGGCCGTCAATCTGCCGGTGTCCCAGCCCGTCACGCTGCGCGTGGCGCGTGCGGCCAAGGTCATCGGCATGCCACTGACCCAAGCCCAGTGTGCCGATGCGTTGCAGCGTCTGGGCCTGCCGGTGGTGGAGGGCGACGGCACGCTCACCGTTACGCCGCCGTCGTTCCGTTTCGACATCACCATCGAGGAAGACCTGATCGAAGAGGTTGCCCGCATGGTGGGTTACAACAACCTGCCGACCACGCCCCCCCTGGCGCCGATCACGCCCAAGCTGGCGCTCGAGGCCACGCGCAGCCCGTTTGCGGTGCGCCGCTCGCTGGCAGCGCTGGGGTATCAGGAAACGATCAACTTCAGCTTTGTGGAAGAGCGGTGGGAGCACGAGCTGGCCGCCAACACCCAGCCGATCAAACTGCTCAATCCGATTGCCAGCCAGATGAGCGTGATGCGCTCCACGTTGCTGGGTTCTTTGCTGCAAGTGTTGAAGTTCAACCTCGACCGCAAGGCCGAGCGGGTGCGCGTCTTTGAACTGGGCCGCGTGTTCCTGCGCGACGGCAGCGTGAGCAATACCGACACCACAGTCGAAGGCTTCCATCAGCCGATGCGCGTGTCGGGCCTGGCCTATGGCCCGAACGACATGCTGCAATGGGGGCGCAAGGAGCAATCCATCGACTTCTTTGATGTGAAGGGCGACGTGGAAGCCCTGCTGGCACCGCTGCGCGCGACGTTCGAGCCGGGCACCCATCCCGCCATGCACCCTGGCCGTTGCGCTCGCGTGCTGGTGGATGGCCGCGCCATCGGTTTTGTGGGCGAACTGCACCCGCAGTGGCGCCAGTCGTGGGAGCTGCCGCAGGCTCCTGTGATGTTCGAGCTGG
The DNA here is from genome assembly GCF_000238595.1 of Acidovorax sp. NO-1. Classification (GTDB taxonomy): domain Bacteria; phylum Pseudomonadota; class Gammaproteobacteria; order Burkholderiales; family Burkholderiaceae_C; genus Acidovorax. Next base: position 61,892 of record NZ_AGTS01000055.1, read on the forward strand.
AGCTGGACGCCGTGCTGCAGCGCGTGGTGCCGGAGTTCAAGACAGTGTCCAAGCACCAGGCGGTAGAGCGCGACCTGGCCGTGGTGGTGGCCGAGCGTGTCACGCATGCGGACATCATGGGGGCAGTCGAGCAGGCCGTTCCGGGTGGCATGCTGCGCTCTGCCGTGCTGTTTGATGTATACCGTCCCAAGGCCCTGCGCGCAGGCGAAGAGGCACCTGCAGGCGGGCTGGCTGCGGGCGAAAAGAGCCTGGCGGTGCGCCTCACGCTCGGACGCGACGAAGCGAGCCTGACGGAGGCTGAAATCGAGGCGGCGGTCCAGTCCGTGATGGCGCAACTTGCGCAGCGCACGGGCGCGCGGCTGCGGGTGTGACGATGTTCAGGGGAATGACGAGCCATGATTGAATTTGCAGTCGAGAGCCTGGAGACACCGGCACTGACCAAGGCGCAGCTCGCCGATCTGCTGTTTGACCAGATCGGCCTGAACAAGCGCGAGTCCAAGGACATGATCGACGCCTTCTTCGATCTGATTTCACAGAGTCTTGTCGAGGGCAAGGACGTGAAACTGTCGGGGTTTGGCAATTTCCAGATCCGTACCAAGGCGCCACGCCCCGGGCGTAACCCGCGCACGGGTGAGGCGATCCCGATCAAGGCACGCCGGGTAGTGACATTTCACGCGAGCAGCAAACTCAAAGAGCAGATTCAGGCTGCGGCGTGAATTTGTTCCGATTTGTGTCTCATTGCGGGCGCCATGACTGGCGGCTTTGGCGGGACTGCAGTACGCTTGTCGGCTTTCGCCTTTGAACTTGCATCCCATGGGCACTACGCTACCTTCCATACCCGCCAAACGGTACTTCACGATCGGAGAGGTCGCGGAGTTGTGTGGCGTGAAGCCGCATGTGCTGCGCTATTGGGAGCAGGAGTTCACGCAGCTGCGGCCCATGAAACGCCGTGGCAACCGGCGCTACTACCAGCACCACGAGGTGCTCATGATCCGCCGCATCCGCGATCTGCTGTATGACCAGGGGTTCACCATCAGCGGGGCGCGCAACAAGCTTCAGGAGCTGGCGCACACGGACCGCAGCGAGGTGGCTGGTGATCAGTTGGTGGCGGATGTTGTTTTGCCCAGCATGGTGGTCGATACGGCGCGCGACCTGTCCATTGCGCCGGGGTTGATGCTGGATCCGCTTGCCATGCGCAAAGAATTGTTCGAGATTCGTGCGCTTCTCTCTTTGAACTGAATTTTTCAGCATATAATCTAAGTCTTGTCGGCGTGTAGCGCAGCCTGGTAGCGCACTTGCATGGGGTGCAAGGGGTCGCGAGTTCGAATCCCGCCACGCCGACCATTGATAGCAAAAGCCCAGAACCGAAAGGTTCTGGGCTTTTTTGCTGGGCGCAAGCCAAACGCATTGTTCAATGCGCCAACCGCGCGAGCCATGGCGCGGTTGGCGCGGCAGGTAGCACGCGAACCGGATGCGAGGTTGGGTACCCGGCTGGAGATTCGGCGTACTTTCGACACAAGAGGAATCTCATGATCGATGGATTGGTGGCCGGCAGGATTTTTGGCGAATCTGCGCAACGGGTGGACAAGGCGGGCAAGGCATTCACCGTTGCCAAGGTGCGCGCCACCACGGGGGATGGCGAGCTGCTCTTTGTCAATGTGATTGCGTTTGAAGAGCGGGTGTGTGATGCGTTGCGCACATTGCGCGACGGCGACTCGGTGGCGCTCGCCGGAACCCTCACGCCCCGCGTGTGGACGGACAAGCAGGGCAATGTCCGCCCTGCGCTGGACATGCTGGCACTGCGCGTGCTGACGGTGCACGAGGCTCCGGCACCGGACGCTGCTGGTACCTAAACGAAGAACACAGGCCCTGCAGTCCGATTGACGCAGCGGGCACACGTAAAAAAGCCCGCCGTAGCGGGCTAAGGCCCTGACAAATCCTGGCGGTATGCCGGATGTGGCGAAGCCCTGGAGTGGTCAGCGTCAGCGTATCACCCGCCGTGGAATTTGACCACCAGCGGAACGATCAGCAGCGCCACGATGTTGATGATCTTGATCAGTGGGTTGATGGCCGGCCCGGCCGTGTCCTTGTAGGGGTCGCCCACGGTGTCACCCGTCACCGCAGCCTTGTGGGCCTCGCTGCCCTTGCCGCCGTGGTGGCCGTCTTCGATGTACTTCTTGGCGTTGTCCCAGGCGCCACCACCCGTGCACATGCTGATGGCCACAAAAAGGCCCGTGACGATGGTGCCCATCAGCAAGCCGCCGAGCGCCTTGGGGCCCAGCAGCAGGCCCACCACAATGGGCACCACCACCGGCAGCAGGCTGGGGATCACCATCTCCTTGATGGCGGCGGTGGTCAGCATGTCCACGGCCTTGCCGTATTCGGGCTTGCCGGTGCCTTCCATGATGCCGGGAATGTCGCGGAACTGGCGGCGCACTTCCACTACCACGGCGCCCGCGGCGCGGCCCACGGCCTCCATGGCCATGGCGCCAAACAGGTAGGGGATCAGCCCGCCAATGAACAGCCCGATGATGACCAGCGGATCACTGAGATCAAAGCTGATGGCGCGGCCGTAGCTTTCGAGCTTGTGCGTGTAGTCGGCAAACAGCACCAGTGCGGCCAGGCCGGCCGAGCCGATGGCGTAGCCCTTGGTCACGGCCTTGGTGGTGTTGCCCACGGCGTCCAGCGGGTCGGTGATGTCGCGCACGCTGCTGGGCAGCTCGGCCATCTCGGCAATGCCGCCCGCGTTGTCGGTGATGGGGCCGTACGCATCCAGCGCCACCACAATGCCAGCCATCGAGAGCATGGACATGGCCGCCACGGCAATGCCGTACAGCCCTGCGAGCTGGTAGGCCGACAGGATGGCCAGGCACACAAAAATCACGGGCCAGGCGGTGGACCGCATCGACACGCCAAGCCCGGCAATGATGTTGGTGCCGTGGCCGGTGGTGGACGCCTGGGCAATGTGCTGCACGGGCGAATACTGCGTGCCGGTGTAGAACTCGGTGATCCACACCAGCGCGGCCGTGAGCAGCAGGCCGACGGCGCAGGCGCCAAACAGTTTCAGCTGGCTGCCGGTGGCGGTGATGGCGTTGTCCGGCATGATCCAGATGGTCACGAAATAGAAGGCGATGAGTGACAGCACGCCCGCAATCGCCAGGCCCTTGTACAGCGCAGGCATCACGTTCTTCATGCCGGGCGAGGCCTTGACGAAAAAGCAGCCGATGATGGATGCAATGATGGACACGGCGCCCAGCGCCAGCGGGTACACCACGGCGTTCACCGGGGCGCTCACCACCAGCAGCGCGCCCAGCACCATGGTGGCGATCAGCGTCACGGCATAGGTTTCGAACAGGTCGGCCGCCATGCCGGCGCAGTCGCCCACGTTGTCGCCCACGTTGTCCGCAATCACCGCGGGGTTGCGCGGGTCGTCTTCAGGGATGCCCGCCTCCACCTTACCCACCAGATCGGCGCCCACATCGGCGCCCTTGGTGAAAATGCCGCCGCCCAGGCGCGCAAAGATGGAAATCAGCGACGAGCCAAACGCAAACCCGATCAGCGGGTTGAGCAGCGTGGCCAGGTTGGTGGTGGGATTGTGGTTGCCGTTGCCCGCCAGAAACCAGTAAAAGCCCGTGACCCCCAGGAGGCCCAGCCCCACCACCAGCATGCCGGTGATGGCCCCACCGCGAAACGCCACATCGAGCGCCGGGCCGATGCCGTGGGTGGCGGCCTGTGCCGTGCGCACGTTGGCGCGCACCGATACGTTCATGCCGATGAATCCGCAGGCGCCCGAGAGCACGGCGCCCACCACAAAGCCCACGGCCGTGGTGGCGTCCAAAAAGACGCCGATGAGTACCGCCAGCACCACGCCCACGATGGCAATGGTCTTGTATTGGCGGGCCAGGTAGGCGGCAGCGCCGGCCTGGATGGCCGCGGCGATCTCCTGCATGCGGGCGTTGCCCGGGTCTTTGGCGAGGATCCAGCCGCGGGCCCAGATGCCGTAGGCCACGGCAATGAGCCCGCAGACCAGGGCGAGGATGAGAGGGGAGGTCAGTGCTGAGCTTGCAGCCATTCAATTCTCCTAGGGTTTGTTGCACGGAGGGGGACCAACGCATCGGTGGCATCCCCGCTGCGTTGCTTCCTCGTGCTCCCTGTGCAATTGCTGCAGGAGCCGATTGGCCAACAAACCCAATTTACAGGCAAACGCAGGTCTGCAAGCGGGCAGAAAGGGGCATGCGCCTAAAATCAGGGTTAATCCCGACGCTGCATGCTGCGTGGATTGTCGCCAATCAACTTTTCAACCAAACATGTCCCTCAATAACGTCCCCCCAGGCAAGAACGTTCCCGACACCTTCAATGTCGTCATCGAGATCCCGATGAACGCTGACCCGATCAAGTACGAGGTGGACAAGGAGTCGGGCGCCATTTTTGTGGACCGTTTCATGACCACGGCCATGCACTACCCCACCAACTACGGCTATGTGCCCCAGACGCTGTCGGGCGACGGTGACCCGGTGGACGTGCTGGTGATCACGCCGTACCCGCTGTTCCCCGGCGTGGTTGTGCCCTGCCGCCCCCTGGGCATCCTGATGATGGAAGACGAGGCCGGTGTGGATGGCAAGGTCATTGCCGTGCCCACCTCCAAGGTGTTGCCCATGTATGACCACTGGAAGACCATCGACGACGTGAACTCCATGCGCCGCAATGCCATCGCCCATTTCTTTGAGCACTACAAGGACCTGGAAAAGGGCAAGTGGGTCAAGGTGCTGGGCTGGGAAGGCATTGACGCCGCGAAGAAGGAAGTCTCGGACGGGATCGAGAACTACAAGAAGTCCCAGGCCTGAAATTTTTTAGTGAAATATGCCTCTGGCGCTTGTTGATAAAGCGCCGCCAGCTATCAAAAAGATACTGAAAAGAGGCCGCCACCAAGCATGCGGGCAGCAATGCCCGCATGCTTTTTTGTTGCCCATACGGGACGACGACGGCGGGCGTGCGCACGGGTTGCGGCGCGGGGCCGGTGAGGGCGCTGATAGACTGCAATTAGTTACAGATCAGAAGGGCGGCTTTGCGCCCTGGGTATTGCTGCGGGCTGGATGGGGCGCCGCAAGCGCAGAAATTGGAGGGGTGAGTCATGAGAGTTTCCGATTTACGCATTGGCGTCAAGCTGGGTGCGGGTTTTCTGGCGGTGGTGCTGCTTACCACCGTGCTGGGGCTGATCGCGCTGGTGCAGATGGCGCGCATCAACGCCAATTCCGAACAGATCGCCACCAACCTGCTGCCCAGCGTGGAAAAGACGGGCGATCTGCGTGTGCTCTACAACCGCATGCGCCGCTCGGAGGCCGGTATGGTCACTTCGCGCAGCCAGCCTGAAGTCAAGGCCTTTTCCGAGCAGGTGGCCCTGCGCGCGAAGGATATCGCGCAGCTGGAATCCACCTACGAACCCCTGATCGACGGTGACAAGGAGCGCGAAATCTACGCCGCCTACAAGCAGCGCAAGGCTGAATACGCCGACATGCAGGCCAAGCTGACGGAGATTGCCAACGGTGTGGACTTCAGCACCGCGGAAACCCTGGAGATCACCGGTGATGCGCTGTCGATGATGTATGCCGGTGAATCTGAAGCCGCGTTTGTCGCTGTGGCCGAGACGCTGGGCCAGATGCAAAAGCTCAACTCTGAAAGCGCACTGCAGGCCAGCGAAGAAGCCCGGCAGGTTTTCAACATGGCGCGTGCGTCCCTGTTGATCACGATGGGTGTGTGCGTGCTGCTCGCTGCCTTGCTGGGGGTGGGTATCACCCGGGCCGTCACGCGCCCGGCCGACCATGCCGTGCGTGCAGCCCGTGCCATTGCCGAAGGCAACCTCACGGCAGACGTGCCCCCAGGCGGCAAGGACGAGATGGGCCAGCTGCTCAACGCCTTGCGCGACATGCGCGACAACCTGGCGCGGGTGGTGTCGGGCGTGCGCGGCAACGCCGAAGGCGTGGCGTCTGCCAGCTCGCAGATA
>NZ_AGTS01000054.1 GCF_000238595.1 Acidovorax sp. NO-1
TAGCAGTCAAAACAGGCTCCAGCGCTTATCCATAAAGCGCTGGCAGCTATCAAAATAAAGCACGCAGGGGGCAACCCTTGCGTGCTTTGTGCTTTGTGATGGATGGGCGGTGGCCGCGCCAGGGCGCGACGGCTTACCGGTGCGGGTCCGGATAGACCAGGTGCAGCCCCGGAACCTTGGGCCGCTGAAACGGCCGCCACGCCATGCTGGGGCCCTGGGGTTGGCCCAGGCGGTCGGCCACGGCCCACCAGGCGCTGGGGTTCAGGCCGATGCCAAAGTGGCTTGCCACCACCTCGATGTTTTCGGTGTTCGGGTTGTGCGGTGCGGGGGCCTGAATGCTGCCGCGCCAGGCCACCACGCCATCGGTGCGCGAGTAGATGCTGGTGGTGGGCACGGGCGGCGCCTCGGGCAGGTTGTAGCTCTCGGTTTCGCGCTCGATGCTGCGGCCGCTGGCAAACTGGTAAATGCGCCAGGCATTGGTGGACGTGTGCGGCCCGGCAAAGGGCGTGCCCAGTGTCACCACGCAGCGCACCAGCTCGGGCATTTCCTTGGCGAGCTCCCGCGCGTAAACGCCGCCCAGGCTCCAGCCAATCAGGCTCACCTTGCCGCCGCTGGCCTGGGCCACCTCCTGCAATTGGCGCTTGGCGTTTTCCAGCACGCCATCGCGAGGGCCCAGGTTCAGGCCTTGTCCCCAGCCCTGGGTGTCGTAGTTGCGCGAATCCAGATAGCGGCGCAGTGGCGCGGTGGTGGCGTCCCCCGCCGTGAGACCGGGAAACACGATCACCGCGTGCCCGTCACCCAGCGGAGCGCGCTGCAGAACGGGCCACGCGGGCAGCACAGCGCCAAACTCCCAGGGTGCGCGCAGCTCCAACGCCAGCAGTGGCAGGCCAGGAGGCGGCATGTGATGGGGATCGGTGTCTCGGGGCCTGAAAAGGGGCATGGGATCGTCGGTCAAAAGCAGGGGGCATGGTGGCTGAATTGCGGGCGGCGCGGTGACCCGCGAAGCGCATCCCGAAGGCCGTTGCTGGACGGTAGCATTTTTTTGCCCGCACTAGCGTCGGCGCAGTGGAGCTAGCTCTCCAATCCCAACCGGTGGCTTGGGCGATGCAAGGGCGGCAATGGCGCCCGTGCTTCGGGGGTAACAGCCAATTTGTTAGCAAATGAAACGGCAGCCTGCTATCCTGCGACCAGGCCTGCACCGCGCGGGCTGCGCGCTGCAGCCTTGTGGGCAACCCCTGCCGGGGATCGCACGGGTGCCCTGAACCGCGCGCCCTTCCCATTCCTTTCGAGAAAGTACGCGCCATGACCGTTGTTTCCGCCCATACACCCGCTGTCTCCCGTTCTTCTGCCGCGTCGGGTGTGGAGCCAGCGGGCGAATTCCTGACCTTTCGCCTTGGCTCCGAGGAATACGGCATCGACATCCTGCGCGTGCAGGAAATCCGCTCGTACGAGCGGCCTACGCGGCTGGCACAGTCGCCCGACTACATCAAGGGCGTGATTGACCTGCGCGGTCGCATCGTGCCCATCCTGGACCTGCGCCTGAAGCTGCAGTGCCCCGAAGCCAACTACACCGACTTCACCGTGGTCATCATCCTGGACATTGGTGGCACCGTCATTGGCGCGGTGGTGGATGCGGTGGCCGATGTGGTCACCCTCACGCCGGACGTGATCAAGCCTGCCCCGCAGTTCGAACGCCACGGCAATGTGGACCCCAGTTTTGTCACCGGCATCGCCAGCCTGGGCGACCGGATGCTGATCGTGATGGACATCGAAGCGCTGCTGAGCAGCGACGAGATAGGGCTGGTGACAAAAGTTGCAAACGGGTAAGGTAAGCACACCCGCAGTTTTCTGGCCCAGCGCTTTGAGGAGGCAGCAACGATGAACAAACTGAAGATTTCGACCCGTCTGGCGGTTGCGTTTGCGATCATGGTGCTGCTTCTGGCGACCCTGGGTTCGGTGGCGCTGCTTCGGTCCGCCACCCAGCGGGCAGCGCTGGACGACATTGTGGAAATGCGCATACCGATCACCAAGTCGCTGGGCATGGTGGCAGACGGGGTGAACGTGCAGGCCATTCAGCTGCGCAACCTCGCCATCTTCAGCTCGGAGGCCATCACCAGGTCCTCGCGCGAGCGCATCACGGCGGTGCGCGGCACGCTGGCCGAGCAGTTCAAAGTGCTGGACTCGCTCATCCACTCCGATAAGGGCCGCGAGATCCAGGCGCGCATGCAGCAGCACCGCGCAGAGTTCCTGAAGCTCGGTGACCAGTACATTGCCATGCTGCAGCAGGGCCAGAAGGATGAAGCTCTTCGCATGCTGGAAGAAACCCTGCGGCCCGTGCAGCAGGCCTACCAGGCCACCGTGGCAGAGCAGGTGACTTACCAGGCGCAAGTGACTGTAGAGGCCGGTGCGCGGGCAGACGCAGCCGCCAGCGCCCTGATGCGGGATGTGCTCATCGCCGCCGCCATTGCCATTGCCATGGCGATCTTCCTGGCGGTCTCCATCATCCGCTCCATCACCCGCCCCCTGGCGCAGGCTGTGGACGCCGCAGACCGCGTGGCCGCGGGCGACCTGAGCGGCCAGATCGTCGTGCGCTCCACGGACGAAACCGGGCAGCTGCTGGGCGCGCTGCAGCGCATGCAGCAAAGCCTGGTGAACACCGTGAGCTCGGTGCGCCAGAACGCCGAAGGCGTGGCGTCTGCCAGCTCGCAGATT
>NZ_AGTS01000053.1 GCF_000238595.1 Acidovorax sp. NO-1
CCACAGGCCATCGGCAAAGCGCTGCAGCACCAGCACCATGAGCAGGCCAAACACGATGATCTCAAAGTTGCCGCTGGTGCCCAGCAGGCTCGGCAGGATGTCCTGCAGCTTTTCCTTGAGCAGGGTGATGAGCGTGGCGCCCAGCACCGCGCCCCACAGATGCCCGGCGCCGCCCACCACGGCCATGAACAGGTATTCGATGCCGATGTTCAGGTTGAACGGCGTGGGGCTGACAAAGCGCTGCATGTGCGCATACAGCCAGCCCGAAATGGCCGCCAGCAGCGCCGCCAGCACGAAGAGCTTGATGCGGTAGCGGGCGGTGTCCACACCCATGGATTCGGCCATCACCCGCCCGCCCTTGAGCGCGCGGATGGCGCGGCCTTCGCGCGAGTCGAGCAGGTTGTGCAGCAGCCACAAGGCCACCAGCAGCACCGCCCAGATCAGCACGCCGATAGCCCGCGGCGAGGCCAGCGAGAACGTGCCCAGCATGAGCGGCGGGACGCCCGTAATACCGGTCTGCCCGCCCAGGAACTGCATGTTGCCGAACAGGTAGTACAGGGAGAGCCCCCAGGCAATGGTGCACAGCGGCAGGTAGTGGCCCGACAGCTTGAGCGTGACGGCCCCCAGCGCCCAGGCCACCACCCCGGTCAGCACCAGGCCCAGGGCCAGTCCGGCCCAGGGCAGGCCCTCGGCGCCCACGATGGCGCCCAGCGCCTGCGCGGGGCCGGGCGCGGTGCAGGCCCAGGCCGTGGCATAGGCGCCGATGCCCACAAACGCCGCCTGGCCGAAGGACGTCATGCCGCCCACGCCGGTCAGCATCACCAGGCCCGCCGCCACCAGGGCGAACAGGCCGATGTTGGACAGCACCACCACGGTGAAATCCGGCAGCCAGCCCCAGGCCAGGGCCAGCAGCACCACGCAGGCCAGCGTGAGCTGGGTGCGCGTGACCACGCCGCGCGGGGCCGGCGCTGCCGCCCGTGCAGCGGCGGGTGCATTCAGGGGCGCGCTCATTCTTCATCCTCCACATGGTGGCTGTTGAGCGACCGCCACCACAGCACCGGAACAATCAATGTGAACACCAGCACCTCCTTGTAGGCACTGGCCCAGAACGAGGCGAACGACTCCAGCTGCCCCACCAGCAGCGCCCCGGCCAGGGCCAGGGGATAGCTGGCCAGGCCACCGACGATGGCCGCCACGAAGCCCTTGAGGCCGATGAGAAAGCCGGTGTCGTAATACACCGTGGTCAGCGGCGCGATCAGCAGGCCCGAGATGGCGCCGATCAGCGCCGCCAGCGCAAAGCTCACGTCGCCCGACAGCTCGGTGGGGATGCCCATGAGGCGCGCGCCCACGCGGTTGATGGCGGTGGCGCGCAGGGCCTTGCCCACCATCGAGCGGCCGAAGAACACGAACAGCAGCACCACCAGGGCCAGCGTGACTCCCAGCACCACCAGCGACTGGCCCGACACCGGTATGCCCCCCAGATCGAACCGCGCATCCCAGAACGGCGGCGTGCGCGAGCCCTCGGCGCCAAAGAACAGCAGGCCAAGCCCCACCAGCACTCCGTGCAGCGCCACCGACACGATCAGCAGCATCAGCACCGAGGCATCGGCCAGCGGGCGAAACGCCAGCCGGTACAGCAGCGGCCCCATCGGCGTGATCAGCACCAGCGCGGTGAGCGCCTGCAGCGCCAGCGACGTGGGCCGCACACCCAGGGCCAGCACCGCCGCCACGGCGGGCAGCGCCACACACCACACCAGCGTGGCGGGCCAGTTGACCGTGGCACCCGCCTTCCAGCGCCAGGCTTCGACCACCAGCACCACCGCCGCCAGTGCCAGCAGCAGCCACAGCGTGGTGGGCACGCGCCCGGCCTGCATCATGGCCATCGTGAGCGCACCGAAGGCCACGAACTCGCCCTGCGGGATGAAGATCACCCGGGTCACGGAAAAAACCAGCACCAGCGCGAGCGCCATCAACCCGTAGATGGCGCCGTTGACAATGCCGTCCTGCCCCAGCAACAGGGCGATCTGCAAATCCATATTCGGCTTTCGTTCAGAAGCGGATCAACTGGCTATTACTACTAATTTGATAGCTGCCAGCGCTTTACCATAAAGCGCTAGCAGCCATTTCTATCGAATTTTTTGGCAGCCATAAGCCAATGTGGGCCACACCCCACGCAACGCAACGCAAGGGTCGCGGCCCCGGCCAGTGCTCCCGCGCAAGGGCCGCCCCGCCGCGCCGGGAGCGTCCCCCCTCCGGGGGGAAGGCGCGCAGCGCCTCAGGGGGGAGCGAAGGCAACGCTGAACAAGTCCCTCGCGTGTCGCGCATCCCTGCCTTGTGCGGTCTGCTGCGTTGCAAATCCTCGCCATAGCATCGGCTATGGCTGCGGTTTGCGCCTTGCAGCCCATCCCAAACCAGGGCGCGCACCATCGCGGAGACCTGTTCAACGTCGCCTAGGGCTGGTACTTCCAGGTGCCGTTTTCGATCTTCACCATCACACGGGCGCGGTTGTCGAGCCCCAGGTGGTCGTCGGGCGACATGGTGAAGATGCCATGCGCCCCGGGCACTTCCTTGATCTGTTCCAGCGCATCGCGCAGCGCGGCGCGGAACTCGGGCGTGCCGGGCTTGGCCTTCTTGAGCGCGGCAGGCACGGCAGCCGTCATCAGCGCGCCCGCATCCCAGCCGTGGGCACCGAAGGTGGATACGCTGCCCTTGCCGTGGGCGGCTTCATACGCTTCCACATACGCCATGGCGGACTTCTTGACGGGGTGGCTGTCCGGCAGCTGCGCGGCCACGAGCACCGGGCCCGAGGGCAGCAGCGTGCCTTCCACATCCTTGCCGCCCACGCGCAGGAAGTCGGCATTGGCCACGCCGTGCGTCTGGTAGATCTTGCCGGTGTAGCCGCGCTCCTTGAGCGTTTTTTGCGGCAGGGCGGCCGGGGTGCCCGAGCCGGCGATCAGCACCGCATCGGCCTTGGCGCTGATCATCTTCAGGGTCTGTCCGGTCACCGAGGTGTCGGTGCGTGCATAGCGCTCGTTGGCCACGATCTGCAAGTTCTTGGCGGCGGCCGCCTTGCTGAACTCCTGGTGCCAGCCTTCTCCGTACGCGTCGGAGAAGCCGATAAAGGCCACGGTCTTGACACCCGAGGCGGCCATGTGGTCCACGATGGCAGTGGACATCATGATGTCGTTCTGCGGCGTCTTGAACACCCATTTCTTCTTGGCATCCATGGGCTCGACGATGCGCGCCGAGGCGGCCATCGAGATCATGGGCGTCTGCGCCTCGGCGGCCACGTCGATCATGGCCAGCGAATTGGGCGTGGTGCTGGAGCCCAGGATGATGTCCACCTTGCTTTCGCTGATCAGCTTTCGGGTGTTGTTCACCGCGGTGGTGGTGTCCGATGCGTCGTCGAGCACGATGTAGTTCACCTTCTCGCCCGCAATGGTGCGCGGCATGAGCGCGATGGTGTTCTTCTCGGGAATGCCCAGCGACGCTGCAGGCCCCGTGGCGGAGACGGTGACGCCGACATTGATGTCGGCCAGCGCTGCGCTGCAAGCCAGCGCGGCGGCCGCAGCGATGGCCAGGGGGAAAGGATTGCATTTTTTCATGGTTTGTCTCCTTGGGTTGGAATGGTTGCGGAAGGCTCGGCACCGTGATAACTCCACCGCGCCGCCCCGCGGTGAAATTCGTTATGGATAAACAAATTTATCTAAACGGAATTTTTGATCTTAGGCAACAAATTCACCAATGTCTAATGCATTCGATTAAGTGAAAACCCGTGAAATCCACCGGTGTCACGGGGCGGACCGTGCAGCAGCAACATCGGTGCGCACCGCGGGCACGCCCCCAAAGAACAGGTCCGCAACAATGGGGGCCATGGCTTCGTAGTCGAGCTCTCCGTCGGGGCGCAGCCAGGTGAACATCCAGTTGATCATGCCGAACAACAGCATGGTGAGCGCCTTGGTGAGGCCTGCCGCTTCGGTGTCGGGCCGCATCTGGCCCAGCGCGTCGGCAAAGGCGGCCACCACGGCGCGCTCCTTGCCCAACACGCGTTCGTGGTCTTCGGGCTGCAGGAACTTCACGTCCTCGGTGAGCACGCGGTGTGCGTGCTGGGCCTCGGCGTACTCCTGCACGAAGCGCTGGATCAGCGTGCGCAGACGCGCCTCGGGCGGCAGGTTCTGCGCCTGCACTTCTTCGACCAGCGCCTGCAGCCGGGAGACGTGGCCCTCGGTGATGTGCACCAGCAGGTGGTATTTGTCCTTGAAATAGTGGTACAGCGTGGGCTTGGACAGCCCGCAGGCCTCCGCCACCTCGTTCATCGACGTGGCGGGGTAGCCACGCCGCGCAAACAGTGCGGCGGCCTGGTTCAGGATCATTTCGCGCTGATCTTCGTATCCGGGAGAGCGCCCTCGGGCCATGGACAGTGTTCCTCTGCATTCAGTGGGTGACGGGGCGGCGATCTTGCCCCATCTCAGCGCTCATCAAAGGAAAGCACCACGTTCTGCGTCAGCGGCCGGCACTGGCAGGTCAGCACAAAACCCGCCGCGACCTCGGCCTTGTCGAGCGCGAAGTTGCGCTCCATGCGCACCTCGCCCTCGATGCACTTGGCGCGGCAGGTGCCGCACACGCCGGAGGTGCACGAGAACGGCACCTCCAGCCCCGCGGCGGAGGCGGCATCCAGGATGCTGGGCTGGTCCTTGCTGAACGCAAACTCGCGCCGCAGCCCGTCGCGCACGATGGCAATGCGCGCATGCTGGGCATCGCCGGGCAAGGATTCGTGCACCACGGCGCCCACCTGCCCGCCCGCCGGCAGCGCAATGCCGAAGCGCTCCACATGGATGCGCTCTGCCGGCACGCCGCCAGCGATGAGCGCGGCCTCGGCCTCGTCGTTCATCTGGAACGGGCCGCAGATGAAGGCTTCGTCGATCCGCTGTGCCGGAATCAGCGCCTTGAGGAACTCCGCCAGCTTTTCGCGGTTGACAAAGCCCATGTTCAGCGGCGCATCGGTCTGCTCGGCCGAGAACACGTGGTGCAGCACCAGGCGCGTGAGGTAGCGGTTCTTGAGGTCTTCGATCTCCTCCTTGAACATCGTGGACTGCAGCGTGCGGTTGCCGTAGATCAGCGTGAAGCGGCTGTGCGGCTCGCGCGCCAGCACGGTCTTCATGATGGACAGGATGGGCGTGATGCCGCTGCCGCCCGCAATGCCCAGGTAATGCCGGTGCGCCGCAGGCTGAAGCGGCACGAAGAAGCGGCCCTGCGGCGCCATCACCTGCAGCGTGTCGCCCACCTGCAGCCGGGTGTGGATCCAGTTGGAGAAGACGCCGCCGTTGACCTTGCGCACGCCCACGCGCAGCTCGTCGTCGTCCACACCGGCACAGATGGAGTACGAGCGGCGCAGGTCCTGCCCGTCAATGTCGGTGCGCAGCGTGAGGTACTGGCCCTGGGTGAAGCCGAACACCTCGCGCAGCTCGGGCGGCACGTCAAACGAGACGATGACCGACTCCGCCGTGTCCGGCTGGATCGAGCGCACGCGCAGGGGGTGGAAGATGACGCTCATGGCAGGGCTTTCAGTGCGTTCCCGGTGGAAGACATGGGTGTTGGGGGAGGTGGGTCACAGCGGCTTGAAATGCTCGAAAGGCTCGCGGCAGGCCAGGCACCGGTACAGCGCCTTGCAGGCCGTGGAGCCGAAGGCCGACAGGCGCTCGGTGCGGGGGCTGCCGCAGTGCGGGCATTCCAGGGCCGGTGCAGCGGCAGCGCGGGGCATGAAGCGCAGCGGCACCTCGGTGCCCGGCGCCACGGCACCCGGCGGCACGATGCCGTAGGCGCGCAGGCGCTCGCGGCCCTGGGGGGTGATCCAGTCGGTGGTCCACGCCGGGGCGCGCTGCAGGGTGACCCGTGCCGGGCCGAGCCCCGCGGCGTGGATGGCGGCCAGCACGTCGGCCTCGATGACTTCGGTCGCGGGGCAGCCCGAGTAGGTGGGTGTGAGCACCACGTCGAGCAGGTCGCCGTGCAGGCGCACGTCGCGCACGATGCCCAGGTCCCGCACCGACACGGCGGGCACTTCGGGGTCGAGCACACCGTCCAGCACGCGCCAGGCCTCCTGCACGCGCGCGGACTGCGCCCCCACATCCGCAGCCAAGGATGCAGGTGATGCGGGTGCGGCAGGGCGCGGTGCTGCTTCCACCATCACCACACACCTCCGGGGAAGCTGCGCTGCAGGTGCTGCATCTCGGCCAGGATGTAGCCCATGTGTTCGCTGTGTACGCCCTGCCGCCCGGTGCTGCGGAAGGCGGACTCCTGCGGCACCGCCAGGTCGGCCGCGGCCAGGATCTGCGCCATCTCGGCCATCCAGGCCTCGCGCAGGTCGGCCCAGCGCGGGCCCAGGCCTGCCGCGTGCGCCGCCTCGTCCACCGCGTCGGGCACGAACAGCTCGGGCATGTAGCGCCACAGGGTGGCCAGCGCGGCCTGCGTGCGGCGGCGCGATTCCCCGGTGCCGTCGCCCAGGCGGGCCACCCAGTCGGCGGCGTGCTGCTGGTGGTAGCGCGCTTCCTTCACGGCCTTGCCGGCAATGGCGGCCAGCTCCGCGTCGCTGGAGGTGGCCAGGCGCTCCCACACCAGCTTGAGCAGGGTGGCCACCATGGCGCTCCTCACCATGGTGAAGGCGAAGTCGCCACGGGGCAACTCCACCAGGGTGGGGTTGAAGTAGTCCCGCTCCTCGCGCAGGAAGGCCAGCTGGTCTTCGTCGTGGCCCTGGCCGTCGGCCTGGCCTGCGCGCGTGAGCAGCGCGCGGGCCTGACCCACCAGGTCGAGCGCCATGTTGGTGAGCGCAATGTCTTCCTCCAGAACGGGCCCGTGCCCGCACCATTCGGCCAGGCGCTGGCCCTGGATCAGGCAGGTGTCGCCCAGGCGCAGCAGGTACTGCACGGCGGGGTCGCGGCTAATCGCGATGCTGGCTTGTTGTGGCATGGCCGACCCCTCACATGTGGTCCACGGCTGCAGGCAGCACGTAGAAGGTGGGGTGGCGGTAGACCTTGTCCTCGGCGGGGTCGAAATACATGTCCTTTTCGCCGGGGTCGCTGGCCACGATCTGGTCGGAGCGCACCACCCACACACTGGTGCCCTCCTGCCGGCGGGTGTACACGTCGCGTGCCATCTGGATGGCCATCTTCGGGTCGGCGGCGTGCAGGCTGCCGCAGTGCTTGTGGTCCAGGCCGGCCTTGCTGCGCACGAAGACTTCCCACAGGGGCCATTCGTGGGCGGTGGCAGCCGCGTTGGGGGTGGGGGCGGAGGTGTTCATGGAATTTCCAGACAATCAGGCAGGAGACAGTTACTTCAATATTGATAGCTGTTGGCGCAATAGGGATAAGCGCTGGATGCCAATTTCATTCAAATTCGTTCAGCGTCATCACCGATCAGGCTGCGGCGCGCTGCGCACCGGGAGCGTGCTTGGCGGCATGGGCCAGGGCGGCTTCACGCACCCAGGCGCCGTCTTCCCAGGCCTTGACGCGGGCGTTCAGGCGTTCTTCGTTGCAGGGGCCGTCGCCCGCAATCACGCGCCAGAACTCGCTCCAGTCGATGGCGCCAAAGTCGTAGTGCTGGCGCTCCTCGTTCCATTTCAGGTCGGGGTCGGGCAGGGTCACGCCCAGCACCTTGGCCTGCTCCACCGTGGCATCGATGAACTTCTGGCGCAGGGTGTCGTTGGAGACCCGCTTGATGCCCCAGCGCATCGACTGCGCGGAGTTGGGCGACTGGTCGTCCGGCGGGCCGAACATCATGATCGACGGCCACCACCAGCGGTTGACGGCGTCCTGCACCATGGCACGCTGCGCATCGGTGCCCTGCTGCATCATCACCAGCAGGCTGTCGTAGCCCTGGCGCTGGTGAAAGCTCTCCTCGCGGCAGATGCGCACCATGGCCCGCGCGTACGGCGCGTACGAGCAGCGGCAGATCGGCACCTGGTTCATGATGGCCGCGCCATCCACCAGCCAGCCGATGGTGCCCATGTCCGCCCAGGTGAGCGTGGGGTAGTTGAAGATGGAGCTGTACTTGGCCTTGCCCGTGTGCAGCGCGTGCAGCATCTCGTCGCGCGAGGAGCCCAGCGTTTCCGCCGCCGCATACAGGTACAGGCCGTGGCCCCCCTCGTCCTGCACCTTGGCCAGCAGGATGGACTTGCGCTTCAAGGTGGGGGCCCGCGAGATCCAGTTGCCCTCGGGCAGCATGCCGACGATCTCCGAGTGCGCGTGCTGGCTGATCTGGCGCAGCAGCGTCTTGCGGTAGTGCTCGGGCATCCAGTCCTTGGCCTCGATGAACTCTCCGGCGTCAATGCGCGCGTCAAACTGCGCCTGCCGCTGCAGTTCGTCCGAGCTTTGCAGCGCGGGCCGGGTGTCGGCGCCATCCTTGCCCAACACGTCCATGGCTTGTGTATACATGACGGAGTCCTTTCGTACGGGGTGTTGCAACGCGCCTGCGGGTTCTCAGGGGCGCGGGCGCTGGTCGATCACGCGGCGGGCCTTGCCCACCAGCGTGCGTTCGATGGAATCGGGGTTCAGCACATCGATGTCGCAGGAAATGCCCACCAGGGTCTTGATGCGGTGGCGCACCCAGCCGGTGATGTCCGGGCGTTCGGCGGTGGACACACCGGGCTGCAGTTCGCACCGCACTGTCACCTTGTCCAGGCTGCCTTCGCGCGCCACCAGGATCTGGTACTGGCCCGAGAGCTTTCCGTGCGCCAGCACGATCTCCTCGATCTGTGTGGGGAACACGTTCACGCCGCGGATGATGAGCATGTCGTCCGAGCGGCCGACGATCTTGCCCATGCGCCGGAACGCGCGCGAGGTGGGCGGCAGCAGCCGCGTGAGGTCGCGCGTGCGGTAGCGGATCATCGGCAGCGCCTCCTTGGACAGCGAGGTGAAGACGAGTTCGCCCTCTTCGCCGTCGGGCAGCACCTCACCGGTGTCCGGGTCGATGATCTCGGGGTAGAAATGGTCTTCCCAGATCACCGGGCCGTCCTTGCTCTCCACGCACTCGCTGGCCACGCCTGGGCCCATGACCTCCGAAAGACCATAGATGTCCACAGCGTCGATGCCGGACTTCGTTTCGATCTCGCGGCGCATGGCTTCGGTCCAGGGCTCGGCGCCGAAGATGCCCACCTTGAGCGAACTCTCGCGCGGGTCCACGCCCTGGCGGATGAACTCCTCGTTGATGACCTGCATGTACGAGGGCGTGACCATGATGATGCTGGGCTGAAAGTCGCGGATCAGCTGCACCTGCTTTTCAGTCTGCCCGCCCGACATGGGGATAACGGTGCAGCCCAGTCGCTCGGCGCCGTAGTGCGCACCCAGGCCGCCGGTGAAGAGGCCATAGCCGTAGGCGATGTGCACCATGTCCCCGGCGCGTCCCCCCGCGGCGCGGATGGAGCGCGCCACCAGGTCGGCCCAGTTGTCGATGTCCTTGCGGGTGTAGCCCACCACCGTGGGCTTGCCGGTGGTGCCGGACGATGCGTGTACACGCAACACCTGCTCCCGTGGCACGGCAAACATGCCGAAGGGGTAGTTGTCGCGCAGGTCCTTCTTCACCGTGAACGGAAACTTCGACAGGTCGGACAGCTGCTTGAGGTCGTTGGGGTGCACGCCCTTGGCATCGAAGGCACGCTGGTAGTGCGGCACGTTGTCGTAAGCGTGCTGCAGCGTCCAGCGCAGGCGCTGCAGCTGCAGGGCCTGCACCTCGTCGCGGCTGGCGGTTTCAATGGCTTCCAGATCGCCGGGGGCGGGTTGGCGCACTGGCATGGGCTTGTCTCCTGGGGGGGTCTGTTGTTGTGGGGGCAGGTGGTGGCGCTCAGCGCGCCTCAGGCGCCGTGGCGCCGCAGGCCGCCGGCAGCGCCACGGTGGGGCGGCCCTTGATCGCATACGAGCGCCCGCGGAACACCGCCACGGACTCACCGCGCTGGTTGGTCACCACCACGTCGTACACGCCCGTGCGGCCCGCCAGCGACACCTCGACCGCGCGCGCCGTCAGCACGTCCCCCTCGCGCCCCGGCGCCAGAAAGTCCACCGACAGGCCGGAGGCCACCGTCATGGTGTTGCGCGAGTTGCAGGCGAACGCAAAGGCCGAATCGGCCAGCGTGGTGATGTAGCCGCCGTGGCAGGTGTCAAAACCGTTGAGCATGTCGGCGCGCACGGCCATGGTGATGGTGGCGTGGCCCGGCCCCATGCTGGTGATCTCCATGCCGAGCGCACGGGTGGCGCGGTCGTGGGCCAGCATGCCGTGGCGCACATGGTCGGCCAGGGCCTGGGGGTTCATCGGGGTGGTTGCGGAATCCATGGGTCGGTGGCCTCAGCGGTCGTTGAAACGGGGCGCGCGCTTGGCCGTGAAGGCCTCCACCCCTTCGCGGTAGTCGGCCGCAGCCCCCAGGGTGCGCTGCACCGCGGCTTCGTGCGCCAGCGCCTGGCCGTAGTCCATGAGCGCCGCAGCATCGAGCGCCTGGCGCGTGGCGACCAGCGCCTTGGTGGGCATGCCGGCCAGGCGCTGGGCGAGGGCCTGGGCCTCGTCCTGCAGTGCGTCGTCTTCCACACAGCGCCAGATCAGGCCCAGGCGCTCGGCCTCGGGCGCGGGCAACTTGTCGCCCAGCAGGGCCAGGCCCAGGGCCTGCGCACGGCCCACCAGGCGCGGCAGCAGCCAGGTGCCGCCGGTGTCGGGCACCAGGCCAATCTTGGTGAAGGCCTGGATGAAGCTGGCCGACCGCGCGGCCAGCACCAGATCGCAGCCGAGCGCCAGATTGGCGCCCGCGCCGGCCGCAACGCCATTGACCGCCGCCACCACCGGCACGGGCATGCTGCGGATGCGCTGGCACAGCGGGCCATACAAGGTGTCGATCACCGTGCCCAGATCCTTGGGTGCGGCGCCGGGCGTGAGGTCCGGCGCCACCGCGGGATCGGCCAGGTCTTGCCCCGCGCAAAAAGCCCGCCCCGTGCCGGTCAGCACCACGCAGCGCACTGCGGGGTTGGCAGCGGCTGCCTCCAGCGCCGCCAGCAACTCGGCATGCAAGGGCCCCGTGAAGCTGTTGAGCGCACCGGGCCGATTCAGCGCCAGTGTTTGCACGGCGCCCGTTTCGGTGACTACAACCAGCGGTTCAGACATGGGCGACTCCTGCCTACCAAAGTGGGAGAAAAGGGGGTTTGATCGAGAGCAAACATTGTTGACCGACCGTTCGGTAGAGAATAAACTTTCCCCCTCCCTGATGCAAGTCAAACCGATCAGGGCAAACCCTTGATGGAGACAAATTCATGCCCTTGTTCGATACCCACCGCGCCCTGCTGGACGGTGCACTGGATGCCCTGACCACCCGTGGCCACTGGACGCCCTTCCCCGAATCGCCCTCGCCCAAGGTCTATGGCGAAACCGGTCAGGCCGACGGCCAGGCGGCGGTGACGGCCCTGCTGGGCAAGGACTTCCCGCTGCAGCAGCCCGGCGAGCGCGGCCGCGTGGCGACCGAGCGTTCGCCCTACGGCGTGGCGCTGGATGTGCGCTACCCGGATTGCGACGTGCAGGCCCTGGTGGCCGCGGCCCAGGCCGCAGAACCCGCCTGGCAGGCGCTGGGCGCGCGGGGCCGCGTGGGTGTGCTGCTGGAGGCGCTGGTGCGCATCCACCGCCGCAGCCACGAGATCGCGCACGCAGTGATGCTCACCACCGGCCAGGGCCCGATGATGGCCTTCCAGGCCGGCGGCCCGCATGCGCAGGACCGCGCGCTCGAAGCCATTGCCTACGCCTGGAAAGCCATGGCCGACGTGCCCGGCCAGGCGCTGTGGGACAAGCCCCAGGGCAAGAACCCGCCGCTGGTGATGCAAAAGCACTACGAGATCGTGGGCCGGGGCGTGGCGCTGGTGATTGGCTGCGCCACCTTCCCCACGTGGAACACCTACCCCGGCCTGTTTGCCGCGCTGGCCACGGGCAACCCGGTGATCGTCAAGCCCCACCCCAACGCCGTGCTGCCCGCCGCGATCTCGGTGGGCATCCTGCGCGATGTGCTCGCCGAACAGGGGCTGGACCCCGACACCGTGACGCTGGCCCTGACCCCGCGCGCCGAAGACACCCAGGCCCTGGCCACGCACAGCGCGGTGGCCAGCATCGACTTCACCGGCAGCAACCAGTTCGGCCGCTGGCTCATCGACAACGCGCGCCAGGCGCGTGTGTATGCCGAGATGGCGGGTGTGAACACCGTCATCCTCGAATCCACCGACCAGTACGCCGCCCTGCTGCGCAACCTGGCGTTCACGCTGTCGCTGTACAGCGGCCAGATGTGCACCACCACGCAGAACATCCTGATCCCGCGCGGCGGCATCGCCACCGACCAGGGGCACAAGAACTTCGAGCAGGTGGGCGCCGACCTGGCCGCCGCCGTGGATGAACTGGCCTCCAACCCGCGCGTGGCCACGGCGGTGCTGGGCGCCGTGTGCTCGCCCGACACCGTGGATCGCATCCGCAAGGCGGCAGGCCAGGGGCGGGTGGTGCTCGCATCACGCACGCTGCCGCACCCCGAGTACGCCACCGCGCAGGTGCACACGCCGCAGATCATTGCGCTCGACCAGGCGGACAGCGCGATCTATGGGCAGGAATGCTTCGGCCCGGTGTCGTACCTGGTGGCCACCGACTCCGGCGCGGCCAGTCTGCAGGTGGCCGAGGCCACGCTGCGCGCGCACGGCGCGCTCACGCTGGGGGTGTATTCCACCGACCGCGCCTACATCGACCAGGCCGTGGCCCTGGGCCGGCGCACGCGTGTGGCGCTGTCCATCAACCTCACGCAGGGCGTGTTCGTGAACCAGTCTGCGGCGTTTTCGGACTACCACGCCACCGGCGGCAACCCTGCAGCCAACGCCAGCTACACCAGCCTCGCCTTTGTGGCAGACCGGTTTGTCGTGGTGCAGCGCCGCGAGCATGTGGCGCCACCGGCACCGGCGCAAGCCACCCCCGCTGCCCGGTAGCCTGCCCGGCGCCACGGCCTGCTGTTTACTACTGTTTCGATAGCTGTTAGCGCAATACCATTAAGCGCTGCAGCCCAAAAACACCCAAAATTCATCGCCACACCGGCCGCCCGGCGGGCGGGCGGGCGGGGAGGTGAACGCTCAGCCCTTGGGCGGTGCGGCGTGTGCGCTCTCGCCCGAGGCGCGCAGCGACAGCACGATGGAGCCCGCAATCAGCGTGGCCGTCACGAGCAGTGCGTAGCCGATCGGAATCTTCACCAGGTCGATCAGCAGCATCTTGCTGCCAATGAACACCAGCACCAGCGCCAGGCCATAGGCCAGCAGGTGGAAGCGGTTGGCCAGATCGGCCAGCAGGAAGTACAGCGCCCGCAGACCCAGGATGGCGAAAATGTTGGCCGTGAGCACGATGAACGGATCGTTCGTGATGGCGAAGATCGCGGGAATGCTGTCCACCGCAAAGATCACGTCCGTGGTGCCGATCAGCACCAGCACCGCGAACAGCGGGGTGTAGTGCTTCACGCCGTCCACCATGGTGCTGAGCTTTTCACCATCAAAGTGGTGGGTGATGCGGATGCGCTTTTTCAGCAGCTTGAGCACCGGGTTGGTGGCAATGTCAGGCTCCTGGCCTGCCGCAACCCACATCTTCACGCCCGTGAACACCAGGAAGGCGCCGAACACATACAGCAGCCAGTGGAAGGTGGCCAGCAGCCAGGCGCCCGCCAGGATGAGCACCGTGCGCAGCACGATGGCGCCGATGATGCCGATGATGAGCGCGCGCTTTTGGTACTGCGGCGGCACGGCAAAGTAGCTGAACAGCATCAGGAAGACAAAGATGTTGTCCACCGACAGGCTCTTTTCCACCAGGTAGCCGGTGATGAACTGCATCGATACCGTGTTGGCCACCTCGCGCCCCTGGCTGCCGTCCAGGTACCACCACAGGATGGCCACAAACACAAAGGCCAGCGAGAACCACAGCAGGCTCCAGCGCACGGCCTCTTGCATCGTGACCTTGTGCGCGCCCTGGCGCTCCATCACCAAGAGGTCGATGGCAATGGCCACCACCACAAAGACGGCAAAGCCCGCCCACATCCACCAGGTTCCTATTGTTTCCATGCTTGTGCTCCGAAAGTGGAATTTGTCGTGCCGGGCACAGAGCCCCGGCCAAAGACCCGCACTGTAGGGGTGGCATGGACTCATAAAAACCTGTGATATTGGTAGTATAGGTTCGGTTTTTACGAACCAAACCGGTTTGTCCGAGGGAGATCACCATGAGCCAGAGCTTCAATTACCGCCATCTTTTCTACTTCTGGGTGGTCGCCAAGGAGGGCGGCATTGCGCGCGCCGCCGAGCGCCTGGACATGGCGGTGCAGACCATCAGCGCCCAGGTGCGCGAGCTGGAAAAATCATTGGGCGTGACCCTGCTGCGCACCGAGGGCCGCAACCTGGTGCTCACCGATGCGGGCGTGGCCGCGCTGCACGAGGCCGACCACATCTTTGCCTTGGGCGAACAGCTGCCGGTGCGCGTGCGCGAGGCCGCCAGCGGCCCGACCCTGCGCCTGAACCTGGGCATCTCCGACGGCATCGCCAAGCTCGCCGTGCACCGCCTGCTGACGCCCGTGCTGGACGAGCCCCACCTGCGCCTGCTGTGCCACGAGGGCGAGTTCCAGCCCCTGCTGGGCGAGCTGGCGCTGCACAAGCTCGATGCCGTGCTGGCAGACCGCGCCGCCCCCCCAACCCCGCCCTGCGCACCACCAGCCAGCTGCTGGGCACCAGCGCGATTGCCTGGTACGCGCCCCCGCTCTGGGCCGAGGCGGCGGCCAACAACTTCCCGCACAGCCTGGCGGTGGTGCCCGTGCTGCTGCCCACCGACCACGCCGCCATGCGCGCGCGCATCGACCACTGGCTGGAGCGCGAACGCATCCGCCCGCACATCGCCGGAGAGTTTGAAGACAGCGCCCTGCTCAGCACCTTTGCCGCCACCGGCATGGGCGTGATGCCCGCGCCCGTCTCCCTGGGCGAACACCTGGCGCACACCCACGGGCTGGTGCAGGTGGGCACCACGCCGGATGTGCAGGAACAGTTCCACCTGATCTACAGCGCCCGCAAGGTGATGCACCCGCTGCTCACGCGGCTGCTGGAAGCGGGCCGGGGCGGAATGCTGCTCAGCGCCTGAGCGGACGTTCAGGACGGGGACTGCGCAGCGGGCCGGAGCGATTCACGCCAGCCGCGGACCAGCACATCCCGCACGAATGCCCGGTCGAGCCACAACCACACCACAATGGGCACCAGGGTGGGCACCACCAGCGCCCCCAGCTGATAGGCATAGACGATGGCCTCCATCTGCCACTGCGATATGCGCAGGTAACGGATGTTGGTCTCAGCCGAAAGCACCAGTTGCATGAGCAGGGCAAACACCAAGCTGAAGGCCTGAAAGGGCAGCAACATCACATAGCCCACGGCAGCACGCCACCACCGCCCCTCGCCACGGGCCGCCAGCAGCAGCCCCAGAAAGATGGTCAACCCGTAGGCATAGCGCGACGGGTTGACCTCCACCGTCAGCTCCGCCCATCGCCCTCCCGCTTGCGCGATGGGGATCGCGACCGAGCTGTCCAGCTCCACGCTATCCGGTTTCACATGGACCTGGCGCACCCACATCGGCGCACCCTCTTCCAGCGCGAGATGTGCCAGGGCCGCCACTGGGCGGGACGTCCAGGCCGAGACCTGGGACCAGAGCACGGTGAGCACAATGATCCAGCCAAAGGCAGAGAGCACAAAGCGCGTCAGGGGCGAGAAACGGCGCATGGCGGCTCCTGCGCTACGCACTGGCGGCTGCGGCCTGGGCGGGGGCCGCTTGCCGGCTCTGCGCCCTGGCGTCTGCACGCACCCACAGCAGCCATACCACCAGCACATCCAGCATGATGAGCGCCTGCCACAGGTACTCATGGGCGAAGTTGAAGACCTGCGTGTTCCACTGCCCCAGGTAGAACAGGCTGATCACCCGCACCACGTTGAGCCCCTGCACCGCCACAAAGCCCACCGCCAGGCCCAGCAGCTTGTGGCGCCATGGGGCGGGAAAAGCGACCACAGCGGCAAACAGCACGATGCAGGCTTCCACGCCGTTGCAGCCGGGCTCAATGGAAACCCCGAAGCCCGACACCGTGTTCCACAGCACCTTGCCAGCGGCAGCGGCCGTGGAATCAAACAGCGTCACGAGCGCCACGCATATGCGCGCGAGCAGGGCCGTCCAGGGCAGGATGACGTGCTGCTGCACCACGCCCAGCATGTTGATCCCGAACAGGGTCAGCTGCAGTGCCACAAACGTGAGAAAGAACCGCAGCATGAAAACTCCTGGTGGCGACGCAGCACGAGACCGGCAAAACGGGCAAAGCGCGCATTATGAACGTGGCGCAGTGCGTAGCACCCTGCCCGGCGCTGACGGCTGAAGGCCGGTGCGCGGCACCGTGCAGGGGCATCCTGCGGCTGCCCACGCCGATCCCCGCCCAGACGGTATCCTGCACACCAGCCACTGCCGATTTTTTTGCCCCACAGACATCCCGACCATCGCATGTCAGCCACCTCAACCTCCTTGTGGAGCCCCTTGCGCCAGCCCGCTTTCCGGGGCTTGTGGATTTGCGGAGGGGTTTTTTTGTTGGCAGCGGCATGCAGACCATGGCAGCCGCCTGGCTCATGGTGGAGCTGACCGGCTCGTCGTTTCTGGCAGCGCTGGTGCAGACGGCCGTGTTCATGCCGATGTTCCTGCTGGCACTGCCGGCCGGCGTGCTGGCGGACACCACTGACCGGCGTCGCCTGATCTCGGGCGCACTGATGGCGCAGGTGGCTGCCTGTACGTTGCTCACCCTGCTGGTGCTGGGGGGCTGGGGCGGGCCTGCGTCGGTGCTGTTTCTGGTGTTCGTCTGTGGCTGCTGCACGGCGGTGCTCACGCCGGCCTGGAATTCTTCGGTGATCGACCCCGTGCCGCGCGACGAATGGCCACAGGCCATCACCGCCGTCAGCATTGCCTACAACGCAGCGCGCGCCATCGGGCCGACGCTGGCGGGGCTGGTGTTTGCCCAGCTCGGCGCGGGCTGGGTGTTTGCCGTCACGGTGACCACCACCCTGGTGATGTGGGAGTCCATCCGCCGCTGGCCCCCCAAAGCCCACCCGCCGTCCAAGCTGCCCGCCGAACGCCTGTGGGGCGGCACGCTGAGCGGTCTGCGTTTTGCATGGCACTCGCGCATCATCCTGGCGCAGCTGGTGCGCGTGATGGCATTCAGCGCGGCGGGCTCGGCGCTGTGGGCCCTGCTGCCGGTGATTGCGCAGCGCCTGGGCACCGGGGCGCCGGGCTTCGGGCTGCTGATGGGTTGCCTGGGAACAGGCGCGGTGGGCGTGGGCCTGGTGCTGGGGCGGCTGCGCGCGCGCTTTGGCATGGAGGTCATCGTGGGCGCTGGCGGCGGCGTGTTTGCCGTGGCCATGCTGGTGGCGGCCTTCACCCAGGTGGCGTGGGTGGTGTACCTGTCCATGCTGTTTGCGGGCGCGGCCTGGATGTCGGCCATGTCCACCTTCAACACTGCCACCCAGGCCAGCGCACCGCAGTGGGTGCGGTCACGCGCCGTGGCCATGCACATGGTGGCGGCGCTGGGTGCGTTTGCCATGGGTTCGGCGTTCTGGGGCGCGGCCTCCGACATCGTGGGGCTGGCGCCCACCCTGTACGTGGCGGCCGCGCTGATGGGCCTGGGCCTGCTGCTGGCGCGCCCCATGCCGCTGCGCATGGGCGGTCTGCACGAGGTCACGCAGGCCACGCCCTGGGATGAACTCTTCATCGAGGCCGAGCCCCTGCCCGAGGCGGGCCCCGTGGCGGTGGAAGTGGGCTACCGCATCGCGCCCGGCACCGATGCCGCATTCCTTGACACCATCAGCCGCATGAAGGCGCCGCGCCGCCGTGACGGCGCCACGTTCTGGCGGGTGTACAAGGACCTGGGCGAGCCTTCGCGCTACGTGGAGCGCTTCATCGTCGAATCCTGGGCCGACTACCTGCACCAGCGCGCCCGCGCCACGATGGCCGACCAGGCGCTGGAGACCGAGGTGCGCACATTTTTAGCGCCGGGCGAGGCGGCAAAAATGTCCCACTACATCGCGGAACGGTGAACCCTCCGTGAGCGGCTGCGCCGCTTCCCCCGCCGGGGGACGCACCCGGCGGCCCGGCAAAGCCGGTTCCGCGGGTGCACAGGCCTGGAACGCGCCTGTATCGGCCGCAGCGCACTGTGCCGGGCCTTGCCATCCAGCCTGCGACAATCGCGGGATGACTTTCGCGCCCCTCACCAACGACACCTTCCTGCGCGCCTGCCGTCGCCAGGCCACCGACTACACCCCTCTGTGGCTGATGCGCCAGGCGGGCCGCTACCTGCCCGAATACAAGGCCACGCGCGCCCAGGCCGGCAGCTTCATGGGCCTGGCCACCAACGTGGACTTCGCCACGGAAGTGACACTGCAGCCGCTCGAGCGCTTCCCGCTCGACGCCGCCATTCTGTTCAGCGACATCCTCACCGTGCCCGACGCCATGGGCCTGGGTTTGACCTTTGCCGAGGGCGAGGGCCCACGCTTTGCCAAGTCGGTGCGTAATGAGGCTGACGTGGCCGCACTCAGCGTGCCCGACATGGACAAGCTGCGCTACGTGTTCGACGCCGTCACCAGCATCCGCAAGGCGCTCAATGGCCGCGTGCCGCTGATTGGTTTTTCGGGCAGCCCCTGGACGCTGGCCTGCTACATGGTCGAGGGCAAAGGCAGTGACGACTACCGCCTCGTCAAGACGCTGATGTACAGCCGTCCCGACCTGATGCACCGCATCCTGGCCGTGAACGCCGACGCCGTGGCGCAGTACCTGAACGCCCAGATCGACGCCGGCGCCCAGGCCGTGATGGTGTTCGACAGCTGGGGCGGCGTGCTCGCCGACGGCGCATTCCAGGAATTCAGCCTGGCCTACACCCGCCGCGTGCTCGCGCAACTCAAGCGCACGGGCGTGGACGGGCAGGACGTGCCGCGCATCGTCTTCACCAAGGGCGGCGGCATCTGGCTCGAAGACATGAAGGACATCGACTGCGAGGTGCTGGGCCTGGACTGGACGGCCAACCTGGGCAAGGCGCGCGCCATCGTCGGCGGTCAGGCCGGCGGCCCCGGCAAGGCGCTGCAGGGCAACATCGACCCCAACGTGCTGTTCGCCCCGCCCGCGCAGATCGTCACGCAGGTGCACGCCGTGCTCGATAGCTTTGGCAGGCCCCACACCGACAAGGCGACGACTGGCCCCACACACATCTTCAACCTGGGCCACGGCATCAGCCAGTTCACGCCGCCAGAGCATGTGGCCGCGCTGGTGGAAGCCGTGCACAGCCATTCGCGCGGACAACGGAAGGCTTAGCAGCCCAAGCAGCGCACTTATGCACAAATCCTGAGCGGCGCCTCAGTGGAAGCACGGTTGCGGAATGATTTGTAAAAAAACCATCCCTTGACGCTAAGTCTTTGATTCATAAAGCATTTAGTTCCCTGCTTTTTTGACAGGCAATCCAGCGAAAGCACGATTTTTCAAGGGTTTGCGCCGCAAACCCAGTGGATATCAACAAAGTTATCCACAGAAAATCTGGACTACTCAAAAATCTCCTGTGGAATCAAGCACTTGCAGGTTGTTTCGCAGAATTCACTCCACACAAGATCGCGCCCCTAGCACAGATTGGTGCCGTCGCCCCCTCTTGACGGACAGCCTGAGTCCGACTTATGCACACAAACCGTGATGCGGTGCAACATGACACCTCAACCAAGCTTTAACACAAAATTTCCAGCCAAAAATCTTCAGATGATTGATTCATAAGGATTTTTTGTGTGTGCCGCATTTGCAGGCAATCTGTCCGCAGCCAGCATTCATGCGGCCTGGGAGGTTGCCAGAACAGGATGTCAACAAAGTTATCCACAGAAACACGGGATGACTCTCCGTTCGATTGGCCAATCAAGCACTTAGCGTACAAACCTCTGCCCGGCTTTCACAACGTTCTGCAACCGACATACCTTTTTTGCCCATGTCTTCCAGCATCGTCCAGGTCGCCCTGCACACGCCGTCGCACAGCGGCGTGGGCGACCTGCTGAGCTACGCCAGTGAGCGCCCGCTCGCGCCCGGCACCCTGGTGCGCGTGCCGCTGGGCAGCCGCGAGGTGCTGGGCGTGGTGTGGGATGCCGATGACGCCACCGGCGAGCTGCCCGACGGCGCCACGCTGCGGCCGATTGCCGGTGTGCTCGACGGTGTGGCGCCGCTGGACCGGCCTTGGCGCCGCCTGGTGGCGTTTGCCGCGCGCTACTACCAGCGTGCCCTGGGCGAGGTCGCCACGGCCGCCTTGCCGCCTCAGCTGCGCGACCTGCGCCCCGAGCAGCTGGCCCGGCGCCTCAAGCGCCCCGCCAAGGCCGCAGGCGACACCACAGAAACTATCGAAAACATAGCACTCAGCCCAGAGCAGGAGAGCGCCAGGACCCGAATTTCCTTGGAAACTGGCCCCTTCCTGCTGTTTGGCAGCACCGGCAGCGGCAAGACCGAGGTGTACCTGCGCTGCGCGCAGGAAATGCTGGAGGCCGACCCCACGGCCCAGGCGCTGGTGATGGTGCCCGAGATCAACCTCACCCCCCAGCTCGAAGATCGCTTTGTGAGCCGCTTCGCCCCCGCTTTGGCGCGGGCGCGGTGGTGTCGCTGCACAGCGGCATGACGAACCCGCAGCGCCTGAAAAGCTGGCTGGCCGCGCACAGCGGCACCGCGCGCATCGTGCTGGGCACGCGCATGGCGGTGTTTGCCAGCATGCCGGGCCTCCAGCTCATCGTCGTGGACGAGGAGCATGACCCCAGCTACAAGCAGCAGGAGGGCGCGCGCTACTCGGCCCGCGACCTGGCCATCTGGCGCGGGCGCGAGCAGGGCGCCAAGGTGCTGCTGGGCTCGGCCACTCCGTCGCTGGAAAGCTGGCACGCCAGCCGCCCGCCCACGCCCGAAGACCCCGAGGGCGGGCGCTACGTGCGCCTGCACATGCCCAGCCGCATCGGCGCGGGGGCGCTGGCGCGCGTCAAGCGGGTGGACATGAACCAGCAGCCGCGGCGCACCGTGTTCAGCGCGCCCTTGCTCCAAGCCATGATCGACCGTGTAGGCCGCGGCGAGCAAAGCATGGTGCTGCTCAACCGCCGCGGCTACGCCCCCGTGCTGCACTGCGTGGACTGCGGCTGGAAAAGCGACTGCCCCCACTGCAGCGCGCACCAGGTCTTCCACAAGACCGACCGCACCCTGCGCTGCCACCACTGCGGCTACACCGTGCGCGTGCCCGCGCACTGCCCCACCTGCGGCAGCCCCGACATCCACCCCATGGGCCGTGGCACCGAGCAGCTCGAAGAACAGCTGGCCGCCCTGCTGCGCAACGTGCAGCGGCCCGACGGCAACCCGGCCCGCATTGCACGCATCGATGCCGACACCACCAAGGCCAAGGGTGCGCTCGAAGAGCAGCTGGCCCAGGTGCACGCGGGCGAGGTGGATGTGCTGGTGGGCACGCAGATGATCGCCAAGGGCCACGACTTCCGGCGCATCACGCTGGTGGCTGCGGTGCAGCCCGATGGCGCGCTGTTTTCCAGCGACTTTCGCGCGTCGGAGCGGCTGTTTGCCCTGTTGATGCAGGCCGCCGGCCGGGCTGGGCGCGACGCCGCCTACGTAGCCGCGCAGGCCACCCAGGCCGAGATGTGGGTGCAGACCTTTCACCCCCAGCATGCCGTGTACGAGGCCCTGCGCAAGCACGACTACGAGGCCTTTGCCGCCCAGCAACTGAAGGAGCGCGAGGAAGCCGCCATGCCGCCCTTTGCCTACCAGGCGCTGGTGCGTGCCGACGCGCGCACGCAGGAGGTCGCCCAGGGGTTCCTGCAGGCGGCCAGCGCGGCAGCGCATGCCGCCGCGCTGCCGGGGCTGGATGGCGCCGTGGTCCTGTTCCCGCCCGTGCCGCTTACCATCCAGCGCGTGGCCAATGTGGAGCGCGCGCAGATGCTCATGGAAAGCAGCAGCCGCGCGGCGCTGCAGCGCTTTCTGGCCGCGTGGCAGCCGGTGCTGCAGGCCACGCGCAGCCAGCCCGCGCACAAGGGCCTGATCCGCTGGCTGGTGGACGTGGACCCGCTGGCGATCTGATCTCAGGCAGCCCCGGGCTGCAGCGCATCGTCAAACAGGTGCGTCTGCAGGATCTCCCGAAAGCTCGCCATGGCCGGCGCCGTGGTGCGGCCGGCCAGGGTGATGACGGCGTAGCGTGCCCGGGCGCGCATGTCGGGGTAGAGGGGCAGCAGCACCAGCCGGCCCGATTCCATGCCTGCCCGCGCGGCGGCGTGCACGCCCAGGAAGACCGCGTCCGACTGCTCCACCGCCGCCAGCAGGGCCGCCACGTCGTCGCACTCCAGCCGCACCATTTCTGAGGGGTGGGCCTGCAGGCCGAACTGGTCCACCATGAGCCGGATCACCTCGTCCGACAGCGGCGTGGAGGCCACCGGGTAGGCCAGCACCTGCGCCAGGCTCACGCGGGTGGCCCCGGCCAGCGGGTGGCCTGCGCGCACGATGAAGCCCGCGCGCTGCTCGGCCAGCGCCTCGATCTGCAAATCAGGGGCTGGCACCACGCGGCGCAGGTCCACCACCAGCGCATCGCACTGGCGGTTGCGCAGCTGCATCACCAGCAGCTCGGCCGGCCCGTGGGTGACCGACACGCGCAGGCTGGAGTAGTCGCGCGCCACGGTGGTCAGCAGCGGAATGGTCAGCAGCGCCGCCGGGCCCGAGCCCAGACCCACGCTGATGCGCCCCAGGTCGCCCTGCTGCAGCAGGCGAGCGCTGTCGCGCAGGGCCTCCAGGTCCCGCAGGATGGGGCGCGCGCGCTCCACCACCTCCAGCCCCAGCGGAGTGAGCGTGTTGCGCTTGCCCAGCCGGTCCAGCAACGGGCCGCCCAGCTCCTCCTCCAGCCCCTGGATGCTGCGGCTCAGGGCCGACTGGGTGATGAACAGCCGCCCCGCCGCGCGGCTGAACGAGCCCGTGTCGGCAACGGCCAGCAGATGCTCCAGGTGACGCAGGTTCATGGCGGGTATGAGTAAAGCGAATGATGATCAGGAAAATAATACATTGGACGCATAGGCTTGGGCTACCTAGCATTCACTGCACAACCCATCCACAAGGAGACAAACCATGCCCAAGTACTTCCTCCGCCTGGCCAGCCGCACGGCCGCATTGATCGGTGGCCTGCTTTTCAGCGCCACCGTGTTCGCCCAGAACGCCTTCCCGGCCAAGCCCGTCACGCTGATGGTGCCGTACCCGGCCGGCGGCGTGTCGGACGTGATCGCGCGCACGGTCAACACCACGCTGGGCAAGCAGCTCGGCCAGCCCGTGATCGTGGAGAACCTGGGCGGCGCCAGCGGCTCCATCGCAGCCACCAAGGTGCTGAGCCAGCCGTCGGACGGCCACGTGGTGTTCCAGGGCTCGCCCAATGAGCTCATCCTGGCTCCGCTGGCGTTGTCGGCGGTCAAGTTCAAGAGCGAAGACTTCCGCCTGGTCAACATGATCGCCACCGCGCAGATCGGCTTTCTGACCCGCGGCAACCTGCCCGTGAACAACATCGACGAGTTTGTGGAGTACGCCCGCAAGCAGGCCCAGCAGGGCCGCCCCATCACCTACGCCAGCGTGGGCCCGGGTTCGTTCTACCACTTGCTCGGCGAGCACCTGTCCAAGGTCACCGGCATCCCCATGGTGCATGTGCCCTACAAGGGCGGCGCCCCGGCCGAGCAGGACCTGATCTCCGGCCAGGTCGACATCTTCATGTCACCCCTTGGCACCAAGCACGTCGAGCTGCACAAGGCCGGCCGCATCAAGGTGCTGGCGCTGCTGAACCCCACGCGCATCGACACCGCCAAGGACTTCCCCGCCATCACCGAGAGCAAGGCCCTCAAGGACTTCACCTTCAACATCTGGACCGGCTACTTCGTGAAGCGCGATACGCCTGAAGCCGTGGTGGCCACGCTGCACAAGGCCATCGCCGGCACGCTGACCGACCCCACCGTGCGCGCCAACCTGGAAGCCGCCAGCCTGACGGCCCCGCCCAGCATGTCGATTGCCGACGCCGCCAAGGCCTACACCGACGGCATCGCGCAGTTCCGCGCCATCGCCAAGTCCATCAACCTGCAGGCGCAATAAGCCATGGGCAGCGGCATTGACCAGGCGCTGCTTGCGCAGGCCGACACCTTTGTGGCGCTGCGGCGCGACCTGCACCGCCACCCCGAGCTGGGCTTTCAGGAAGTGCGCACCAGCGCCCTGGTGGCCGAAAAGCTGGCCGAGTGGGGCTACGAAGTCACGCGCGGCCTGGGCGGCACGGGCGTGGTGGGCCAGCTGCGTCGTGGTACGGGCGAACGCCGCCTGGGCCTGCGGGCCGACATGGACGCGCTGCCCATCACCGAGGCCACGGGCCTGCCCCACGCCAGCTGCCACCACGGCCTGATGCACGCCTGCGGCCACGATGGCCACACCGCTATGCTGCTGGCGGCCGCGCACCACCTGGCCAGGCATGGGCAGTTCAGCGGCACACTCAACCTGATCTTCCAGCCCGCCGAAGAAGGCCTGGGCGGCGCCCGCAAGATGATGGACGACGGCCTGTTCACGCGCTTTCCGTGCGACGCGGTCTTTGCCATGCACAACATGCCAGGCCACCCGCCGGGGCATCTGCTGTTTCGCACCGGGGCCTTCATGGCGTCGAGCGAGAACATCACCATCACGCTGCACGGCGTGGGCGGCCATGGCGCCATGCCACACCATGCAGCCGACCCGGTGGTGGCGGGCTCGGCCATCGTGCTCGGGCTGCAAAGCATCGTCGCACGCAACGTGCCGCCGCTGCAGATGGCGGTGATCACCGTGGGCGCCTTCCAGGCCGGCGATGCCAACAACGTGATCCCGCAGACCGCCACCCTGAAGCTGAGCGTGCGCTCGCTGGACCGCAGCGTGCGCGAGCTGCTCAACCGCCGCATCCGCGAGCTGGTGGAGGCGCAGGCGCAGAGCTACGGCGTGCGTGCCGAGGTCGACTTCCGCGGCGGCTACCCGGTTCTGGTCAACACCCCGCTGGAGACCGAGTTTGCGCGCCAGGTCGGCCGCGAACTGGTGGGCGATGCCAAGGTGACGGAGCAGGCCGAGCCCCTGACCGGCAGCGAGGACTTTGCCTTCATGCTCGAAGACGTGCCCGGCAGCTACCTGCTGATCGGCAACGGCGACGACGCCACGGGCGGCCACGGCGCGTGCATGGTGCACAACCCCAACTACGACTTTGAAGACCGCAACATCGCGGTGGGCAGCGCCTACTGGGTCAAGCTGGCCGAGCGGTTTCTGACCGACGCGGCCTGACGAGCGCAAAGCGCGGGTTCTGGCAGCGACGGCCGTGCGCAGAGTGACCCCGGGGCAGCGCACAGGCAAAAATATGGTCAAAATGGCTTGTAGTCCA
>NZ_AGTS01000052.1 GCF_000238595.1 Acidovorax sp. NO-1
AAGCGCTAGCGGCTATGCTTAAAAATCGTCACCCGACCCCATCGCCAGGTTCTCGAACCGTGTCTGGTTTTTCTGGAAGAACAGCTTGATCGTGCCGGTGGGTCCGTTCCGCTGCTTGCCGATGATGACCTCGGCCACGTTGGGCTCCTTGGAGTCCTTGTTGTAGTAGTCGTCGCGGTAGATGAACATGATGATGTCCGCATCCTGCTCGATGGCGCCGGATTCGCGCAGGTCGGACATCATGGGACGCTTGTCAGTGCGCTGCTCCACCGAGCGGTTGAGCTGCGACAGCGCGATCACCGGGCACTGCAGCTCCTTGGCCAGCATCTTGAGGCCCCGGGAAATTTCCCCCAGCTCCGTGGCCCGGTTGTCCGAGCCCGATGAGCCTGAGCCGCTCATGAGCTGCAGGTAGTCCACCACGATCAGGCCCAGCTTGCCGCACTGGCGCGCCAGGCGCCGCGCGTTGGCGCGCAGTTCGCTCGGTGTGAGGCCCGGGGTTTCGTCGATGTGCAGCGACACGGTGCGCAGCTTTTCGATGGCTTCGGTCAGGCGTGGCCATTCGTCGTCGGTGAGCTTGCCGGTGCGCAGGTTGCCCTGATTCACCCGGCCAATCGAGCCCACGATACGCACCGCCAGCTGTGCGGCGCCCATTTCCATCGAGAAGATGGCGACCGGCAGACCTTCGTTGAGGGCCACGTGCTCGGCGATGTTCACGGCAAACGAGGTCTTGCCCATGGACGGGCGCGCCGCCAGCACCACCATGTCACCGGCCTGCAGGCCACTGGTCATCCGGTCGAGATCGGCAAAGCCGGTGGGTACGCCAGTGACGTCCACGGGGTTGTCCGCCATCTCCTGCACGCGGTCGAGCAGGTCGATCACCAGGGTGTCGAGCGACTGGAAGCCTTGCTTGGTGCGCGAGCCCTCCTCACCGATGGCAAAGATCCTGGCTTCGGCCTCGTCCAGGATGCGTTCCACCGTCTTGCCCTGCGGGTTGAAGGCGTTGGTGGAAATCTCGTCGCTGGCCGTGACCAGTTTGCGCAGGATGGCGCGCTCGCGCACGATCTCGGCATAGCGCCGGATGTTGCTGGCGCTGGGCACGTACTGCGCCAGGTTGTTCAGATAGGTCAGCCCGCCCATCTCCTGCGCCTTGCCCTGGTTTTGCAGGTGCTCGAACACGGTGATCACATCGGCCGGCTTGCTGGCGTTGATAAGCGCGCCGATGGCCGTGTAGATCATCTGGTGTTCATGGCGGTAGAAATGGCTCTCCACCAGCAGGTCGCCCACACGGTCCCAGGCGTTGTTGTCCAGCAGCAGGCCGCCCAGCACGCTGGATTCGGCCTCGATGGAGTGCGGTGGCACACGCAGCTGGGCAATTTCACGGTCCGGCACGGGCGTGAAGCCATCGTCAAGCGGGGGGAAAACGGCAGACATGGGAATCCTCGGAGCTAACCCGGCATGCTAGCGCCCGTGCGGCGCGCCGTCATGGCACAAGTCTGTGGATAAGGTTGGGGCAACCGGTGGGCAAGCGTGTACAAACCAGTGCAGCACAAAAACAAAAGCCGCCCGAAGGCGGCTTTGCGTGAAACACCGAAGTGAATCTCAGGCGGTTTCGCCGTAGACCGACACGGTCACGTCCACCACCACGTCGGTGTGCAGGGCCACCGACACGGTGCTTTCGCTCACGACCTTGATGGGGCCGTTGGGCAGGCGAACTTGCGACTTGGCAACCTTGTAGCCTTGCTTGTTCAGCTCTTCGGCGATGTCGTGGTTGGTCACGGAACCAAACAGACGGCCATCGACGCCAGCCTTTTGCGTCAGCTTGACGGTGGTGCCGGCCAGCTTTTCGCCTTGGGCCTGGGCTTCTGCCAGCTTGGCAGCCGCCGCCTTTTCGAGTTCGACGCGCTTGGCTTCGAACTCAGCCTTGTTGGCTTCGGTGGCGCGACGGGCGCGGCCCGAAGGGATCAGGAAGTTGCGGGCGTAGCCGTCCTTGACCTTGACGATTTCACCGAGGTTGCCGAGGTTCACAACCTTGTCGAGCAGGATGATTTGCATGGGTTGTGCTCCTTAGATCTTGTGCTGGTCGCTGTAAGGCACCAGGGCCAGGAAGCGTGCGCGCTTGATGGCGGTGTTCAGCTGACGCTGGAAGATGGCGCGCGTGCCGGTCAGGCGTGCGGGGATGATCTTGCCGTTTTCGGCGATGAAATCGCGCAGCGTGTCGACATCCTTGTAGTCGATTTCTTCAACACCGGTCACCGTGAAGCGGCAAAAGCGCTTGCGCTTGAACAGCAGGGACTGGGTGTTGCGCTTTGGGCGCTTGTCTTTGTTGAACTTCTTGAACGTGGCCATTGCGGACCCCTTGAAAATTAATTTTGTTGAATATCCTGGATGTGCAGCACTGCGGTCTTGCCATTGCGCGGGTTGGCCAGAAATCCCTCAAAAGTCCAGAGACTTCCAATGTTCTGCCGTGCCAGTCGCTCGGCCATCGCTCCAAAAGCAATGGCCTTCATGGCGGCCTTGACTTCGCGGGGGTGGCCTGCTTCGTTTTGCCGGGATTCGTGTTCGAGGCGCAGCGAAAGGGCAGGTAATCCGGCGGGTGTGTAGCGCAGGGGTTCAGCCTCTGCGATACAAGCGGTCAAGACGACGCGGTTCTCCACTCCAACGAGGATGGATCAGCGCTCGGCGCGCTCGCCACGGTCCTGGCGTTCGCCGCCGGCAGCTGCGTATTCAGCCTGGCTGGCCTTGCGGGCTTCTTCGCGCTCAACGGTCTTCATCATGGAAGATGGACCCGTATCGGCCTTCTTCTTTTGAACGGTGAGGTGGCGCAGCACGGCGTCGTTGAACTTGAAGGCGTGCTCCAGTTCAGCCATCACGGCCTGGTCGGCTTCGATGTTCACGCACAGGTAGTGGGCCTTGGCCAGCTTGTTGATCAGGTACGCCAGTTGACGGCGGCCCCAGTCTTCCACACGGTGCACCTTGCCACCGCCAGCGGTGATCATGCCCTTGTAGCGCTCCAGCATGGCTGGAACTTGTTCGCTTTGATCCGGATGGATCAACAAAATGATTTCGTAATGACGCATGCAGACTCCTTTTGGGCAAGACCACCCACCGCGTCCAGAAGTGGTGTGGCAAGGGAAAGCCTGCGATTATAGCCCGGCCGCTGCCGCTTGTACACTCCGCGCTGCGCCAATCCACGCAGGGCTTGGCGAGACCGAAGGCTTTGCAGCGCTACGAACCCGGAAAACCGGGCGATACACTCGTTCGGCTCTTGCAAATCAGGATGGCGGGCCGACATGCCCTACACCTGGATGCTCCTAACCGTACGGCCAGCCACGACATATCCCTGGCGCAGGCCTTGATTTAAGGCGGGGCATCCCCAGATGCCGCGCGTACTGCTTGCGCGTCGACTGATTCATTCACCTCTTACAGATCAAGACATGTCAGATAACAGCCAAACCACCGCGTCCCAGAACAACCCTGCCCCCGAAGAAGTCGAGGCCGCCATGGCTGCCCACACATCCGATGAGCTGGCGCGTCTGCAGGGCGAGCTGGCCGAGCTCAAGGCCAAAAGCGCCGATCTGGCCGACCAGTTCCTGCGCGCCAAGGCGGAGGCCGAAAACGCCCGCCGCCGTGCAGAGGACGAAGTCTCCAAGGCACGCAAGTTCGGTATCGAAAGCTTTGCAGAGAGCATGCTGCCGGTCTGCGACAGCCTGGATGCAGCCCTGGCCATCAAGGAGGCCACCGCCCAGCAATTGCGCGAGGGTTCGGACGCCACTTTGCGGCAGCTGACATCGGCTCTGGAGCGCAACAAGGTGCTGGCCATCAATCCAGAGGCCGGAGCCAAGTTCGACCCCCACCAGCACCAGGCCATCAGCGTGGTGCCCGCCGAGCAGGAAGCCAACACCGTCGTGGCCGTGCTGCAAAAGGGTTATGTGATTGCTGACCGCGTGCTGCGCCCGGCACTGGTGACCGTCGCGGCTCCCAAGTAAGAAAACCTCAAATAAATCAGCACGGACGACTTGAACCCCTGCAGGTTATCCACAAGTTACTAGCCATCCAAACCATTCAAGCATTCGGAGAATAATCATGGGAAAAATCATCGGCATTGACCTGGGTACGACCAACAGCTGCGTCTCCATCATGGAGGGCAACACGACCCGCGTGATTGAAAACAGCGAAGGCGCGCGCACCACGCCCTCCATCGTGGCCTACCAGGAAGACGGCGAGATCCTCGTCGGTGCCTCGGCCAAGCGCCAGGCCGTGACCAACCCCAAGAACACGCTGTACGCCGTCAAGCGCCTGATCGGCCGCAAGTTCACCGAAAAAGAAGTGCAAAAGGACATCGACCTGATGCCCTACAAGATCGTGGCCGCCGACAACGGCGACGCCTGGATCGAAGTGCGCGGCAACAAGCTGTCGGCCCAGCAGGTGTCTGCCGACATCCTGCGCAAGATGAAGAAGACCGCCGAAGACTACCTGGGCGAGCCCGTGACGGAAGCCGTCATCACCGTGCCCGCGTACTTCAACGACGCACAGCGCCAGGCCACCAAGGACGCCGGCCGCATTGCGGGCCTGGACGTCAAGCGCATCATCAACGAACCCACCGCAGCAGCCCTGGCCTTTGGCCTGGACAAGCAGGAAAAGGGCGACCGCAAGATCGCCGTATATGACCTGGGCGGCGGCACGTTCGACGTGTCGATCATCGAAATCGCCGACGTGGACGGCGAAAAGCAGTTTGAAGTGCTGTCCACCAACGGCGATACGTTCCTGGGCGGCGAAGACTTCGACCAGCGCATCATCGACTACATCATTGACGAGTTCAAGAAGGAATCGGGCGTCAACCTCAAGAACGACGTTCTGGCCTTGCAGCGCCTGAAGGAAGCGGCCGAAAAGGCCAAGATCGAACTGTCGAACTCGGCCTCGACCGACATCAACCTGCCTTACGTAACGGCCGATGCATCGGGCCCCAAGCACCTGAACATCAAGCTCACGCGTTCCAAGCTCGAAGCCCTGGTGGAAGAACTGATTGAACGCACCATCGCTCCTTGCCGCATGGCCATCAAGGACGCTGGCGTGTCGGTGTCCGACATCCATGACGTGATCCTGGTGGGCGGCATGACCCGCATGCCCAAGGTGCAGGAGAAGGTCAAGGAATTCTTCGGCAAGGACCCCCGCAAGGATGTGAACCCCGATGAAGCCGTGGCCGTGGGCGCCGCCATTCAGGGCCAGGTGCTGTCGGGTGACCGCAAGGACGTGCTGCTGCTGGACGTGACTCCGCTGTCGCTGGGCATTGAAACCCTGGGTGGCGTGATGACCAAGATGATCCAGAAGAACACGACCATCCCGACCAAGTTCGCACAAACCTACTCGACGGCCGATGACAACCAGCCTGCCGTGACCATCAAGGTCTACCAGGGTGAACGTGAAATGGCATCGGGCAACAAGCTCCTGGGCGAGTTCAATCTCGAGGGCATCCCACCTGCAGCGCGCGGCGTGCCACAGATCGAAGTGTCGTTCGACATCGACGCCAACGGCATCCTGCACGTAGGCGCCAAGGACAAGGGCACGGGCAAGGAAAACAAGATCACCATCAAGGCCAACTCGGGCCTGTCGGAAGAAGAGATTCAGCAGATGGTGAAGGACGCCGAGCTCAACGCCGCCGACGACAAGAAGAAGCTTGAGCTGGTGCAGGCCCGCAACCAGGGCGAAGCCGCCGTGCACAGCGTGAACAAGAGCCTGGCCGAACACGGCGACAAGCTCGACGCGGGCGAAAAAGACGCGATCACCGCTGCCGTGAAGGCGCTGGAAGACGTTCTGAAAGGCGAAGACAAGGCCGCGATTGACGAGAAGACGACCGCGCTGATGGCTGCCAGCCAGAAGCTGGGCGAGAAGATGTATGCAGACTCCCAGGCAGCGCAAGCGGCCCAGGCTGCTGGTGCTGCCGACGCAGGCGCCTCGGCGTCCGCGTCTTCGGCCAAGCCTGCTGACGACGACAACGTCGTCGACGCCGAAGTCAAGGAAGTCAAGAAGGGCTGAGCGAGCCCCCGTTGACCCGAGCCGCCGCGCAATGCTCTTGAGGGAGCTGCGCGGCGTTCCTGTTCCAACCGGGTTCTGAATCACTATGTCCAAACGAGACTTTTACGAAATCCTGGGCGTTCCCAAGAACGCCTCGGATGAAGAGATCAAGAAGGCTTATCGCAAGCTGGCGATGAAGCACCACCCTGACCGCAATCAGGGGGACGCGGCCAAGCCTGCCGAAGAGAAATTCAAGGAGGCCAAGGAGGCCTATGAGATGCTCTCCGACCCGCAAAAGCGGGCGGCGTACGACCAGTATGGCCACGCGGGCGTGGACCCCAACATGCGCGGCCCCGGGGCCCGGGCGCAGAAGGTTTTGGCGGATTTGCCGAGGCTTTCGGCGACATCTTTGGCGACATGTTCGGCCAGCAAGGTGGGCGGCGCGGTGCAGGTGGGCGTCAGGTGTACCGGGGCAGCGACCTCAGCTACGCCATGGAGATCACCCTGGAGGAAGCCGCGCGCGGCAAGGATGCGCAGATCCGCATCCCCTCGTGGGAGAGCTGCGACACCTGCCACGGCAGCGGCGCCAAACCCGGCACCAGCGCCAAGACCTGCGGCACCTGCCAGGGTGCAGGCACGGTGCAGATGCGCCAGGGCTTCTTCAGCGTGCAGCAGACCTGCCCGCACTGCCGGGGCACGGGCAAGATCATTCCCGAGCCCTGCACCACCTGCCATGGCCAGGGCAAGCTCAAGAAGCAAAAGACGCTGGAAGTGAAGATCCCTGCGGGCATCGACGACGGCATGCGCATCCGCTCCACCGGCAACGGCGAGCCGGGCACGAATGGCGGCCCACCGGGCGACCTGTACATCGAGATCCGCCTGAAGAAGCACGACATCTTCGAGCGCGACGGTGACGACCTGCACTGCCAGGTGCCGGTGAGCTTCATCACAGCGGCGCTGGGCGGCGAGATCGAAGTGCCCACGCTGCAAGGCAAGGCCGCCATCGACATCCCCGAAGGCACCCAGGCCGGCAAGCAGTTCCGCCTGCGCGGC
This sequence comes from Acidovorax sp. NO-1, assembly GCF_000238595.1. Lineage (GTDB taxonomy): Bacteria > Pseudomonadota > Gammaproteobacteria > Burkholderiales > Burkholderiaceae_C > Acidovorax. Next base: position 7,066 of record NZ_AGTS01000052.1, read on the forward strand.
AAAGGCATCAAGGGCGTGCGCGCCAGCTACCCGGGCGACCTGTACTGCCACATTGCAGTCGAGACACCCGTGAAGCTGACCGAGCACCAGCGCAAACTGCTGCGCGAGCTCGAAGATTCCCTCAAGAAGGGCGGCGCGCGCCATTCACCCAGCGGCGAGAGCTGGACGGACCGGCTGAAGAATTTCTTCAGCTGACCGGGACCGGCAATACCGCGATCACCGCCTGCGGCCTTGCGCCCCAGGCGGTTTTTTCTTGATGCAAGGCAAGAAATAACCAGTGGCCGCAGGCTTTCGCCGCCCGGCGCAGTACGATGAAACCCATCATCGAACAACCGGAGCATTGGCACATGGACGTCAACATCACCTTTCTGGGTGGCTCCGGCACCGTCACCGGCTCCAAATACCTGGTGCGCCACAACGGCAAGAGCATGCTGGTTGATTGCGGCCTGTTCCAGGGCTACAAGCAACTGCGCCTGCGTAACTGGCAGCCGCTGCCCGTCACGCCGCACCAGATCGACGCCGTGGTGCTCACCCACGCCCACCTGGACCACAGCGGCTACCTGCCTCTGCTGGTGCGTGACGGCTACACCCGCGCCATCCACTGCACGCCGGGCACGCGCGACCTCTGCACCATCCTGCTGCCCGACAGCGGGCACCTGCAAGAAGAAGACGCGGCCTTTCTCAATCGCCACAAGCTCAGCAGCCACAGCCCGGCCCTGCCGCTCTACACCCGGCTGGATGCGCTGCACTGCCTCAAACAGTTCCAGATTCACCCATTTCACAAGGCGTTCGAACCCCTGCCCGGCTGGCGTGTGACCTTCTCGCCCGCTGGCCACATTCTGGGCGCCGCCAGCGTGCTGCTGGAGGTGGGCGGGCGGCGCATTCTGTTCTCGGGCGACCTGGGCCGGCCCGATGACCTGCTCATGAACCCTCCCGATGCGCCGCCCCAGGCCGACACGGTGCTCATCGAATCCACCTATGGCGACCGCGAGCACCCGCCCGAAGGCCTGCTCGACGAACTGGGCCCCGCCCTTCAGCGCCTGGCAGCGCGCGGCGGCATTGCCGTGGTACCGGTGTTCGCCGTGGGGCGCGCGCAGGTCGTGCTGCATGCCATTGGTCTGCTCAAGGCGCAGGGTGTGGTGCCCGCATCGCTCAAGGTGTTTCTGGACAGCCCCATGGCCGTCAGCACCACCGGCCTGTTCCAGCACCACATGCAGGAACACCGTTTGAGCAGCCGTGAAGTCCACGCCCTGGAGCGCGGGGCCACCATGGTCCAGACCACCGAGCAATCCAAGGGCCTGGCCAAACTGCACGGCCCCATGGTCATTCTGTCGGCCAGCGGCATGGCCACCGGCGGCCGCGTGCTGCACCACCTGGCACTGCATGCGGGTGACCACCGCAACATGATCATCCTGACCGGCCACCAGGCGCCCGGCACACGCGGGGCGCGTCTGGCCGATGGAGAAAAGACCATCCGCATCCACAGCCAGAACGTTGCCGTGCGGGCCGAGGTGGTGCGGCTGTCGTCCGCATCCGCCCATGCCGACGGCAACCAGCTCATCGCCTGGCTGCGCAGCATGGGCCACGCACCCGACCAGGTGTATGTGGTGCATGGCGAAATGGGTGCCGCCGACATGCTGCGCCAGCGGATCGAGCACGAACTGCGCTGGCGGGCCGCGGTGCCGGAACACGGCAGCACTCTGGCTGCGTAGCCAAGCCAGCCTGCTGCTTCAAAAAAAGGAGCTGTTTGCGCTTGTATTTATTGGTTTTCAGCATGAAAAGTACCTGAAACCCTTTTTAATCAAGCGCAGGCAGCTCACTTTTTTAATCAACTGCCCCCATGCACGATGATTGCCATCGCATTCAGCGACGACAACATCGAATAAATGGGTGGAAAATACAAAGTCTTCGTGAAACAAGAAGACCCACCCCATCCATGAAAAGCTCCGAGCGCAGCTTTGCGCGCCGCATCGACCTGACCTCGCTACAACTGTTTGTAGCGGTGTGCGAGCTCGGCAGCATTGGGCGCGCGGCCGAGCGTGAGTTCATTGCCGCATCGGCCGTCAGCAAGCGCCTGTCTGACCTGGAAGCGGCCGTGGACACGCAGCTGCTGTACCGCCACAGCCGGGGCGTGACGCTCACCCCCGCGGGCGAGAGCCTGCTGCACCACGCGCGCACCGTGCTGTTTGGGCTGGAGCGCATGCAGGGCGAGCTCAGCGAATATGCCGACGGCGTGCGCGGCCATGTGCGCATGCACGCCAACATCTCGGCCATCTTTCAGTTTCTGCCCGAAGACCTGGGCGCCTTTGCGCGCGAACACAGCCAGATCAAGATCGACCTGCAGGAGCACCTCTCCAGCGACGTGCTGCATGCCGTGCAGGAGGGCGCCGCCGACCTGGGCATCTGCAACGTGGGCATGGCGAGCGGCGGGGGCGCCCTGCCGCTGCAAAGCCGCCCCTACCGCGCCGACAATCTGGTGCTTGTAGTGCCCCGGGCGCACGCCCTGTCTGCGCTAACAGCTATCAATTTTGAAGAAGTGCTGGACTGGGACATCGTGGGCCTGCACGCCAACAGCAGCATCAGCCTGGCCATGCGCGCCGCTGCTGCTGCCGCAGGGCGCCCGCTGCGCCAGCGCATCCAGGTCACGGGGCTCGATGCCATGTGCCGCATGATCGACAACGGCCTGGGCGTGGGCCTGCTGCCCGACCGGGCGTTTGCGCTGATGCGTGGCGTGGGCAACCTGCAGGCCATAGCGCTGACCGACGCCTGGGCCCACCGCGAGCTGCGCGTGGTGGCCCGCGACTTCGACGCCCTGCCCGTCACGGCGCGGCTGCTGGTGGAACACCTGTCACCCCGGCCAGACCCCGACACTAAAATCCAATCACCCACCTGAAAAGCAGAAAGAAAGCCACGCCATGGGACGCACGCTGTACGACAAGATCTGGGACGAGCATGTCGTCCACACCGAAGAGGACGGCACGTCCATCCTCTACATCGACCGGCATCTGGTGCACGAGGTGACCAGCCCCCAGGCGTTTGAAGGCCTGCGCGAGGCGGGCCGCAAGGTCTGGCGCATGAGCTCCATCGTGGCCACCGCCGACCACAACACGCCCACCACGGGCTGGGAAAACGGCTACGACGGCATCACCGACCCGATCAGCAAAGAGCAGATCACCACGCTGAACGACAACATGGCGCAGATCTCGCCCGCTGCGTTCTTCCCCTTCATGCACAAGCGCCAGGGCATCGTGCACGTGATCGGCCCTGAAAACGGCGCCACGCTTCCGGGCATGACCGTGGTGTGCGGCGACTCGCACACATCCACCCACGGCGCTTTCGGCGCGCTGGCCCACGGCATCGGCACCTCCGAGGTCGAGCATGTGATGGCCACGCAGACCCTGCTGGCCAAGAAAGCCAAGAACATGCTGGTGCAGGTGGACGGCACGCTCGCCAAGGGCGTGACGCCCAAGGACGTGGTGCTGGCCATCATCGGCAAGATCGGCACGGCCGGCGGCACGGGCTACACCATCGAATTTGCGGGCTCCGTCTTCCGCGCGATGAGCATGGAAGGCCGCATGACCGTGTGCAACATGGCCATCGAAGGCGGCGCGCGCGCGGGCCTGGTGGCGGTGGACGACAAGACCATTGAATATGTCAAAGGCCGCCCCCTGTCGCCCACGGGCGTGGAATGGGACCAGGCCGTGGCCTACTGGAAGACGCTGCACTCCGACCCCGATGCCAAGTTCGACACCGTGGTCAAGCTCGACGCCTCCGAGATCGTGCCGCAGGTCACCTGGGGCACCAGCCCCGAGATGGTGCTGGGCGTGGACGCCCGCGTGCCCGACCCCGACAAGGAAAAAGACGCCAACAAGCGCGGCGCCATCGAGCGCGCGTTGACCTACATGGGTCTTGCGCCCGGCAAGGCAATCAACGACATCACCATCGACAAGGTGTTCATCGGCAGCTGCACCAACAGCCGCATCGAAGACATGCGCGAAGCCGCCGCTGTGGTCAAGAACCTGGGCCGCAAGGTGGCCAGCAACGTGAAGCTGGCCATGGTGGTGCCGGGCTCGGGCCTCGTCAAGGAACAGGCCGAGCGGGAAGGCCTGGACAAGATTTTTGTGGCTGCAGGTTTTGAGTGGCGCGAACCCGGCTGCAGCATGTGCCTGGCCATGAACGCCGACCGCCTGGAGCCCGGCGAGCGCTGCGCCTCTACCTCCAACCGCAATTTTGAAGGCCGCCAGGGCGCTGGTGGCCGCACCCATCTCGTCAGCCCCGCCATGGCAGCAGCCGCCGCCGTGCACGGTCATTTTGTGGACATTCGCCAATTCGCCTGAAGGAGACCGCCATGAAGAAGATTGCCACCCTCATCGCCCTGTCCGCCGCTTTCGTGCTGGCCGGCTGCAACACCGTCAAGGGCGTGGGCCAGGACGTTCAACGGGCCGGAGGCGCGCTTGAGCGCGCCGCCAAGTAACAAAGAACGTCATGCAGAAATTCACCAAGCTCCAGGGCCTTGTGGCCCCGATGGACCGCGAGAACGTCGACACCGACGCGATCATCCCCAAGCAGTTTCTAAAGTCGATCAAGAAGACCGGCTTCGGCGTGAACCTGTTTGACGAATGGCGCTACCTGGACCACGGCGAGCCGGGCCAGGACCCGGCCAGCCGCAAGCCCAACCCCGACTTCGTGCTGAACCAGCCGCGCTATGCAGGCGCCTCCATCCTGCTGGCGCGCAAGAATTTTGGCTGCGGCTCCAGCCGCGAACACGCCCCCTGGGCGCTGGACCAGTACGGCTTTCGCGCCGTGATCGCGCCGAGTTTTGCCGACATCTTCTTCAACAACTGCTTCAAGAACGGCCTGCTGCCCATCGTGCTGCCCGAGGCCACGGTGGCCCAGCTGTTTGATGAAGTGCACGCTTTCCCCGGCTACCAGCTCACCATCGACCTGGAGCGTCAGATCATCGTGCGCCCTCAGGGCGAAGAGATCCCGTTCGAGGTGCAGGCATTCCGCAAATACTGCCTGCTCAACGGCTTTGACGACATCGGCCTGACCCTGCGCCAGTCCGACAAGATCAAGGCTTTTGAAGCCCAGCGCCTGGCCACCAAGCCGTGGCTGGCACATTCGATGGTGTCCTGAGCCAGATTTCAAGCAAAAATGGCCTTCAGCGCAGGTATATCAATCGCTGACAGCTATCAAAAACAGAGCAAACAACAATGAAGATCGCAGTTCTGCCGGGTGACGGCATCGGTACCGAAATCGTGGCCGAGGCCGTCAAGGTTCTCAAGGCGCTGGACCTCCCATTCGAGATGGAGTCCGCCCTGGTTGGCGGTGCCGCGTACGAGGCCCACGGCCACCCGCTGCCCGAAGCAACACTCAAGCTCGCCAAGGAAGCCGACGCCATCCTGTTCGGCGCCGTGGGCGACTGGAAGTACGACAAGCTCGACCGTCCCCTGCGTCCCGAGCAGGCCATCCTGGGCCTGCGCAAGAACCTGGGCCTGTTCGCCAACTTCCGCCCCGCCATCTGCTACGAGCAACTGGTGGGCGCATCGAGCCTCAAGCCCGAGCTGATCGCGGGCCTCGATATCCTCATCATCCGCGAGCTGACGGGCGACATCTACTTTGGCCAGCCGCGCGGCCGCCGCGTGGCCACTGACGGCCACTTCCCCGGCGCCGAGGAAGCGTTTGACACCATGCGCTACAGCCGCCCCGAGATCGAACGCATCGCCCACGTGGCCTTCCAGGCCGCCCGCAAGCGCAGCAAGAAGGTCACCAGCGTGGACAAGGCCAACGTGCTCGAAACCTTCCAGTTCTGGAAGGACGTAGTCACCGACGTGCACAAGGAATACCCCGACGTCGAACTGCAGCACATGTATGTGGACAACGCGGCCATGCAATTGGTGAAGGCCCCCAAGGCGTTTGACGTGGTGGTCACGGGCAACATGTTTGGCGACATCCTGAGCGACGAAGCCTCCATGCTCACCGGCTCCATCGGCATGCTGCCGTCGGCCAGCCTCAACAGCAGCAACCAGGGCCTGTACGAACCCAGCCACGGCAGCGCGCCCGACATCGCCGGCAAAGGCGTGGCGAACCCGCTGGCCACCATCTTGAGCGCCGCAATGATGCTGCGCTTCAGCCTGAACCAGGAAGAAGCTGCCCAGCGCATCGAAGCGGCCGTGCAAAAGGTACTCGCCCAGGGGCTGCGCACGCCCGACATCTACAGCGAAGGCACCACCAAGGTGGGCACGGCGCAGATGGGGGATGCGGTGGTGAAGGCGCTGCGATAGCAGATCGCCTGCCTTTACGCCTGGCACCCGAGGCGGCTCCTGCGATGGGTCCCCTCGCGCATCTGCAAGCCAGGCGAAAGCGTCCATCCCGTACAATCCGTGTCCATGTTTGCCGCCCTGCCGTTCGCCCTGAACCATGCATCCGCCTGCCAGGCTGGTGTGGCCGCGCGCGCAATCACCACCAAAACCACGACCATTATTAAGGGCTGACCCAGCTCCGGTATCGTCGTGCGCCCTCCCTGGCCTAGACGAGCCGGGGCAGAAGTCAGTCTCGGTCGGGCACTGTTTCTTAATCTGAAAGGGGCGTTGAAATGAGCAAGTTGGTAGGTTTGGTCGGCTGGCGTGGCATGGTCGGCTCGGTGTTGATGGACCGCATGGTCGAAGAAAAAGACTTCGACCTGATCGAGCCATTGTTCTTCTCCACCTCCAATGCAGGCGGCAAGGCCCCTGCGCAGGCCAGGAACGAAACGACCCTGCAGGACGCGTTCAACATCGACGCCCTCAAGCGCTGCGACATCATCATCACGGCCCAGGGTGGCGACTACACCTCCGAAGTGTTCCCCAAGCTGCGCGCCACCGGCTGGAACGGCCACTGGATCGATGCTGCGTCCACCCTGCGCATGGAAAAGGACGCAGTCATCATCCTGGACCCCGTCAACATGCCCGTCATCAAGGACGCGCTGGCCAATGGCGGCAAGAACTGGGTCGGTGGCAACTGCACCGTGAGCTGCATGCTGATGGGCGTGGGTGCGTTGTACAAGGCGGGGCTGGTGGAGTGGATGAGCACCCAGACCTACCAGGCAGCCTCGGGCGGCGGCGCGCAGCACATGCGCGAGCTGCTCACGCAGTACGGCACGCTGAACGCCGAAGTGAAGGCGCTGCTCGACGACCCCAAGAGCGCCATCCTGGAAATCGACCGCAAGGTCATCGCCAAGCAGCGCAGCCTGAGCGCCACGGAAACCGCCAACTTCGGCGTGCCCCTGGGTGGCTCGCTGATCCCCTGGATCGACAAGGACCTGGGAATCGGGAAGAGCCAGGACGAGCCTGGCTGGGGCATGTCCAAGGAAGAATGGAAGGGCATGGCCGAAACCAACAAGATCCTGGGCCAGGGCGAAGGTTTCAGCACTGCCGCCATCCCGGTGGACGGCTTCTGTGTGCGCGTGGGCGCCATGCGCTGCCACAGCCAGGCGCTGACCTTCAAGCTCAAGAAGGATGTGCCCGTGGCGGACATCGAAGCCATGATCGCTGCCGACAACCAGTGGGTGAAGGTGGTGCCCAACACGCGCGAAGCCACCATCAAGGACCTGACACCTGTGGCCGTGACTGGCACCATGACCATCCCCGTGGGCCGCATCCGCAAGCTGGCCATGGGCCCGGAATATGTGGGCGCCTTCACCATTGGCGACCAGCTGCTGTGGGGGGCTGCGGAGCCCCTGCGCCGCATGCTGCGCATCCTGCTCAACGCCTGATTCTCACCCCCGGCCAGCGCGCGCAACCCTGTTGCGCGCGCATTTTTGCGCCCAGGCTTTCGACACACTCGGTTACGCCACGTTGGCAATTGGCAACAATTAATTGCCCCAATTTGGTGCAGCCGGACCTCACTCAAAGCTTCGGCAGCACCTCAGCTTGTCAGTGCAAAACATTGATGCTATGGTGCTTTTTACATATTTTCACGCGCCGGGGCGGGACCAGACCATGAGAAAAAAAGCACCGCTCGACCGAGCCGCACAAAAACCTAATCAGCTGTTGGCAAACATGCATCGTTGGAAATTCTCTGTCCTGGCGGCTGCGGCCGTTGCGTCGGCCGGCTTTTACGCTGGCGACGCCTCGGCCCTGGCGTTGGGCCGCATCACCGTGCAGTCTGCCCTGGGCGAACCTCTGCGCGCAGAAATCGAACTCCCCCAGATCACCCCGGCCGAAGCAGACACGCTGCGCGCCACCACCGCCACCCCGGAAGTCTTTCGCGCCCAGGGGATGGAATACACGCCTACCATGAGCAACCTGCAGATCCGTCTGCAGCGTCGTCCCGATGGAACCGCCGTGCTGCGACTGAGCAGTGACCGCCCGGTGAATGAACCCTTCCTGGACCTGGTGCTGGATGCCAACTGGGGCACCGGGCGCATCGTGCGCAGCTACACCATGCTGCTGGACCCACCGGCATTGCGCCGCAGCGCCCCAGCGGTCACCGCTTCACCCCAGATTTCTGCCTCCCCTGCGGCGCCAGCACCCACGGTGCGTGCCCCATCGGTCGCGCGCAGCAGTGAGGCTCCGGCCGCCACCCCCTCTGCGCCGCGCCAGAGCCCTGCGGCCGCGCGTCCGGCCCCCGCGGACGGTGTCCGCGTGCAGTCCGGAGACACCGCCGGCCGCATTGCCAATGCCTACCGCCCGGCGGGCGTGTCGCTCGACCAGATGCTGGTCGCGATGATGCGCGCCAACCCCGATGCTTTCATTCAGGGCAATGTGAATCGCCTCAAGGCGGGTGCCGTGCTCCAGATGCCCGATGAGGCTGCTGCACAGGCCACCCCCGCACCGGAAGCGCGCCAGATCCTTGCAGCGCAAGCCAGGGATTTCAACGAATTCCGCCGCAAGCTGGCCGGCGCAGCCCCCACCACAGCGGTGGCTGCGGCAGAACGCTCTGCAACTGGCACCGTGCAGACCCGCGTAGAAGACAAGAGACCCGCCACCGCCGCCCCCGACAAGCTGACCCTGTCCAAAGGCTCGGTCACCGGTCAAAAGGCTGCCGAGGATGAGCTTGCCAAGGAAAAGCAGGCCAGCGAGGCGGCAACGCGGATGGCGGAGCTGTCCAAGAACATTACCGACCTGAACAAGATCGGCGCCGCATCCGCCGCTGCGGGTGCCGCCGCGCCAGCACCCGCGGGGGGCGCTGCCAGCTCCCCCGCGGGCGTGGCTGTCCAGGTCCCGGCCGTGCCGGCGACCCCTGCGGCGCCTGCTGAACCCCTCGCTGCAGCCTCTTCCTCCGAGTCGCCCGCCAGCGCGCCAGGGGAAAGCGCCATTCCCGCAGAAACCGCCTCCGAGGCAGCTTCATCACCGGAGCCTGCTGCCTCGGCACCTGCCCCGGTTCCCACGCCAGTTCCCGTACCCGTGCCAGCGCCCGTGGAAGAACCGGGCTTCATGGCAGGGCTCATGGAAGACCCGATTCTGCCGCTTGCCGGTGGCGGGCTTCTGGCCCTGTTGCTGGGTTATGGCGCATACCGTGTGGTGCAGCGTCGCCGCCAGAACGCCGGCGTGGACAGCTCTTTCCTCGAAAGCCGTATCCAGCCCGACTCATTCTTTGGCGCCAGTGGCGGCCAGCGTGTGGACACCGCCAACAGTGAAATGACCACCGGGTCGTCCATGGCCTACTCACCGAGCCAGCTCGATGCCGGTGGCGACGTGGACCCCGTGGCCGAAGCCGACGTGTACCTGGCCTATGGCCGCGACCTGCAGGCAGAGGAAATCCTCAAGGAGGCGATCCGCCACAATCCCGCCCGTGTGTCGGTTCATGTCAAGCTCGGCGAAATCTATGCCAAACGCCAGGACCGCAAGGCACTGGAAGCGGTGGCAGGGGACGTGTTCAAGCTCACCCAGGGCGAAGGCCCGGACTGGAACCGCATTGCTGAACTGGGTCGCGATCTGGACCCCGAGAACCCGATGTACCAGCCAGGCGGCCGTCCAGGCTCGGCTGAGGATGAGTCTCCTTCGCTGCCCCCAGGGGGTTTCCCCAGCACCTACAGCGGTGCAGCTGGCGCTGCGGCCACAGCGGCACTGCCGCCCGATCTCGACCTGGACCTGGATCTCGACCTGCCCGACGATGCGCTGAGTGATGCGCCTGGCACCACGCCACCTCCCGGCGGGTTCGCAGCCGCTGCTGCGGCAGCAGCGTCCACGACCGCAATGCGCCCCGCCGCCGACGCGGCCCGCGACGAACCCCAGACCTTGCGCCCGGAGCTGGAACTGCCCGAGTTGCCTTCTGCTGCGGCTCCCGCCTGGAATGCCCAGGACACGGCCCCAAGTCCCATGATGGCTCCACCGCCAGTGGCAGACCTTGATTTTCCTAGCGCGGACGATCTGAGCATGGCGCCCTCAGGGCCCATGCCCCTCTCAGCCGATGCCAAGGACTCCGGGCCCATGGAGTTTGACCTGGGAGAGCTGTCGCTGGACCTGAATGCCCCGTCGAAACCGATGGCAGCCCCCGCGCCCGTCGCGCCGGCGCCCGTGGCGGAGTTCGTCGATGACGGCTCTGCAGCGGCCCAGGACGACCCCCTGGCCACCAAACTGGCGTTGGCCGAAGAGTTCAACGCCATTGGCGACACCGATGGCGCCCGCACACTGATCGAAGAAGTGGTGGCAGAGTCCAGCGGTGCCCTCAAGACCCGGGCCCAGCGCATGCTGGCTGAACTGGGTTGATGCGCCCGCGTCCGCCAGCCTTGCATTTGCCCCTCGCCCAGGCCGCCCCATGACACGGGTGGCGCTGGGAGTCAGCTACAACGGACAGGCCTATAGTGGCTGGCAAAGCCAGCTTTCTGGCAACACCATCCAAGACAAACTCGAAGCGGCCCTGGGCCGCTTTGCTACGCACCCTGTCAGTACCTTGTGTGCAGGCCGCACCGACGCGGGGGTCCATGGATTGATGCAGGTCGTGCACTTTGACACGCACCTGAACCGCCCCGCCTCCTCCTGGGTGCGTGGCACCAATACCTTTCTACCTGCCGATATCGCCGTGCAATGGGCCCAGCCTGTGCCGGATGGCTTCCATGCCCGCGCCAGCGCGGTGGCGCGCCGCTACTCCTATGTGCTGCTGCAGTCCCCCGTGCGGCCGAGTGTGGACGCCGGTCGGGTGGGCTGGGTCTTCCATCCCCTGGACCATCAGGCGATGCGGCAAGCTGCGCACTACCTGCTGGGCGAGCATGATTTCACCTCGTTTCGCGCTTCGGCGTGCCAGGCCAAGACCCCCGTCAAGACCCTGCAGCGCATCGACATCACGCGCCGGGGCATGGGTGAGCCCCACCCGGAGCTGGGCTGGAGCCCCTGCTACTGGCGCTTTGAGTTCGAAGCCAACGCTTTTTTGCACCACATGATCCGCAACATCATGGGCTGCCTGATTGCCGTGGGCCAGGGCAACCAGCCGCCGGAATGGATTGCGCAGGTCCTCGCCGCCAAATCGCGCGATGCTGCAGCGCCCACGTTTTCGCCGGATGGGCTGTATTTTCAAGGCCCGGTCTACGAAGCCCACTGGGGCCTGCCCCAGCGCACGGCTGCGTATGATTGGCTGCCATGAAAGCCACGGAAACATCCTCGCTACGGCCCGCTGCCGCGCGCACCCGCATCAAGATCTGTGGACTGACACGCGAACAGGACGTGGACGCCGCTGTAGCTGCGGGCGCCGACGCCGTGGGGTTCGTTCTCTACGCCAGCAGTCCGCGCGCGGTCACACCGGAGCGCGCAGCCCAGCTTGCCCGGCGCCTGCCACCCTTTGTCACGCCGGTGTTGCTGTTCGTGAACGAAATCGCTACGAATGTGATAGCTGCCAGCGCTTTGATTGCGGGCGCTACCATCCAATTCCACGGTGATGAGTCGCCGCAGGACTGCCTGGCAGCCACCGGCCAGGGCGCCCGCCCCTACCTGCGTGCGGCCCGAATTCCCCTGGGCGACGGAGCGGCGCAGTTTGACCTCGTAAAATACGCCCACGATTACTCTCACGCCCAAGCCATCCTGCTCGACGCCCATGTCGAAGGTTTTGGCGGCGGCGGCAAGGCATTCAATTGGTCACTCCTTCCACCAAGCGTCAGCTCTCACCTCGTTTTGTCTGGTGGACTCACGCCTGCAAACGTGACCGATGGCATTTTGCAAGTCCGCCCGCGGGGTCTCTCGCTGGCGGTTGATGTCAGTTCCGGCGTCGAAGCCGACGGCCCCGATGACAAACCCGTCAAGGGCATCAAGGACGCCGACAAGATCCAACGCTTCGTAGCCGCCGTGCGCGCGGCCGATGCACAACTTGCAAAGAACCCCCATGAATTCCTATCAGCAACCTGATCCCTCGGGCCACTTCGGCCCCTACGGCGGCAGCTTCGTCAGCGAAACCCTGACCCACGCCATCCAGGAACTGCGCGAGGCCTACGCGCGCTACCAGAACGACCCGGAGTTTTTGGCCGAGTTTCACTATGAGCTCAAGCACTTTGTGGGCCGCCCTTCGCCCATCTACCACGCAGCCCGCACCAGCTTTGAGATGGGTGGCGCGCAGATCTACCTCAAGCGCGAGGATCTGAACCACACCGGCGCCCACAAGATCAACAACGTGATCGGCCAGGCCATGCTCGCCAAGCGCATGGGCAAGCCCCGCGTGATTGCCGAAACAGGCGCTGGGCAGCACGGCGTGGCCACAGCCACCATCTGCGCCCGGTATGGGCTTGAATGTGTGGTGTACATGGGTGCAGAGGACGTCAAGCGCCAGAGCCCCAACGTGTACCGCATGAAGCTGCTGGGCGCCACCGTGGTGCCTGTGGAATCCGGCAGCAAGACCCTGAAAGACGCCCTGAACGACGCCATGCGCGACTGGGTGGCAAATGTGGACAACACCTTCTACATCATCGGCACCGTGGCAGGCCCGCACCCCTACCCCATGATGGTGCGCGACTTCCAGAGCGTGATCGGCAAGGAGTGCATCGAGCAGATGCCCTCCATGCTGGCAGAGCAGAAGGTGCTGGGCCAGCAACCCGACGCCGTGATCGCCTGTGTCGGCGGCGGCAGTAATGCCATGGGCATCTTCCACCCCTACATTCCGTTCGAGAAAACGCGCCTCATCGGCGTGGAGGCTGCGGGTGAAGGGCTGGAGTCCGGCCGGCACTCCGCTTCGCTGCAAAAGGGCAGCGCGGGCGTGCTGCACGGCAACCGCACCTTCATCCTGCAGGATGACAACGGCCAGATCACCGAAACCCACAGCATCAGCGCGGGCCTGGACTACCCCGGCGTGGGCCCGGAGCACGCCTGGTTGCAGGAAATCGGCCGCGCCGAATACGTCGGCATCACCGACAAGGAGGCTCTGGAAGCCTTCCACTATCTGTGCCGCACCGAAGGCATCATCCCCGCGCTCGAATCCAGCCATGCCGTGGCCTACGCCATGAAACTGGCCAAAACCATGCGCCCTGACCAATCGATCCTGGTCAACCTCTCGGGCCGTGGCGACAAGGACATTGGCACCGTGGCCGACCTGAGCGGCGCCGATTTTTACTGCCGCCCCAGCTGCCAGGGGCAGGCCGTCAAGGGCGGCGAGCAACCCATCAAGGTGGTGAAATAAATGAGCCGCATCGCATCCACCTTCTCGGCCCTGCAAGCGCAGGGTCGCAAGGCCCTGATTCCTTATGTGACCGCCGGCTTCCCATTCGCCGACATCACCCCTGCACTTATGCACGGCATGGTGGAGGCCGGTGCCGACGTGATTGAGCTGGGCGTGCCCTTTTCCGACCCCATGGCCGATGGCCCGGTGATTCAAAAGGCGGGCGAAAAAGCCCTCAGCCTGGGCATTGGCATGGTGCAGGTGCTCGACCATGTGCGCGAGTTCCGCAAGCGCAACAACACCACACCCGTGGTGCTGATGGGCTACGCCAACCCCGTGGAACGCTACGACCAGAAGCACGGTGAAGGTGCGTTTGTGCGCGACTCCGCGGCAGCGGGCGTGGACGGCGTCCTCATCGTGGACTACCCGCCCGAAGAGTGCGAAGCCTTTGCCGCCAGCCTGCGCGCGCACGGCATGGACCTGATCTTCCTGCTGGCCCCCACCAGCACGGATGAACGCATGGCCGAGGTGGCGCGCGTGGCCAGCGGCTACGTGTACTACGTATCGCTCAAGGGCGTAACGGGCTCTGGCGCGCTGGACACGGCAGCCGTGGAGCAGATGCTGCCCCGCATCCGCCAGCACGTGACGATCCCCGTGGGTGTGGGCTTTGGCATTCGCGACGCGGCCACCGCCCAGGCCATTGGCAAGGTGGCCGATGCCGTGGTCATCGGCAGCCGCATCATCCAGCTGATTGAAGACCAGGAGCACGCCAAGGTGGTGCCCCTGACCATCGACTTCCTGCGCGGCATCCGCAAGGCCCTGGACGCCTAGTCGCATAATGCAGCCCGGCGCGCCAGCCCACCCACTGGGGCGTGGCGCGCCACAAATTCAATCCGGCTTGCCCCCAGCGCCCCGGCAGGCCGAGCCACTGAAGAGGAGAACACCATGTCCTGGCTCGAAAAACTTCTACCCTCCAAGATCCAGCAAACCGACCCCACCGAGCGCCGCCAGGTGCCGGAAGGGCTGTGGATCAAGTGCCCGAGCTGCGAAACCGTGCTGTACAAGGCCGACCTGGAGCACAACCAGAACGTGTGCCCCACCTGCAGCCACCACCACCGCATTGGCGCCCGCGCGCGGCTGGACGCCTTTCTGGATGCCGAGGGCCGCTACGAGATCGGCCAGGAAGTGCTGCCGGTGGATGCCCTCAAGTTCAAGGACAGCCGCAAATACCCCGAGCGCCTGAAAGAAGCCCTGGAGAACACCGGCGAGACCGATGCCCTCATCGTCATGGGCGGCGCGGTCAAGAGCATCAACGTGGTGGCAGCGTGCTTCGAGTTTGACTTCATGGGCGGCTCCATGGGCTCCGTGGTGGGCGAGCGTTTTGTGCGCGGCGTGGAGACCGCCATCGAGCAGAAGGTGCCCTTCATCTGCTTTACCGCCACCGGCGGCGCACGCATGCAGGAAGGTTTGCTGTCACTGATGCAAATGGCCAAGACCAACGCAGCGCTGACCCGCCTGGCCAAGAAGGGCTTGCCCTACATCAGCGTGCTGACCGACCCCACCATGGGCGGCGTGAGCGCAGGTTTTGCATTTGTAGGCGACATCGTGATCGCCGAGCCCAAGGCACTGATCGGCTTTGCCGGCCCGCGCGTGATCGAATCCACGGTGCGCGTGACCCTGCCCGAAGGCTTCCAGCGTGCCGAGTTCCTGCAGACCAAGGGTGCGGTCGACTTCATCTGCGACCGCCGCGAACTGCGCAACACCGTGGCCAGCAGCCTGGCCATGCTGCAGCGTTTGCCTGCTGACGCAGTGATGTAACACCACCGGGTGGGTGCGTGCGCAAAGCCTCGTGCAGAGGTGATGCGCCCGCCAAAGCTGCGAAATCACTATCATTTTGATAGCTGCTAGCGCTTTATGGATAAGCGCCAGGGGTCAATTTCACTGATATTTTGGTATCAGATATCTATTGCCGCGCATCATGCGCAGCCGCCGAAACCGGCGCGGCCCCAACCAGGGACGGCAAGCAAGGGCCGCCCCGCAGCAAGGCCGTCGTCCCCCTGGGGGGAAGGCGCCAAAGGCGACTCAGGGGGGCTACTTCATTACGCTGGCCTGCAAATGGCCCAGCACGATCATCACCACCTGCAACAACACCAGTACGGCCAGCGGCGACAGGTCGATACCGCCCACCAGCGGGATGATGCGGCGAAATGGCCGCAGGACGGGTTCGCACAGCCGGGCAATCACATCGGCCAGGGGTGACCGCGCCTGCACCCACGACATCACGGCGTAGACGATCAACAGGCCAATCAGCCCCGACACCGCCACCCGCGCAAGACCAAACAATGCCAGCCACGGCAGCCAGGCCCATGCCGAGGCAGCGCCCAGCAGCAAGGTCAGCAAAAAATACTGCGCCAGCTGCAGCAACACGGCTGCTACGAGGCTCGATACATCCCAGCGCCCCACGGGCGGGATCACACGGCGCAGCGGCATGATGAGCCAGTCCGTCAGCGCAAACACCAGACCGCCGACGGGGTTGGAAAACGGAATCCGCTGCCACTGCATGTACAGCCTGAGCAGGCATACCCCGGCGAGCAGGCCACCAACAACATCGAGCAGGAAAGAGGCGATCTGGTAGAGCATGGACGAGACAAAAATAAGGGGCCCCTGCGAAAGCAGGCTGTGCCATGGGATGATAGCGGGCCAAGGCGTCGCCCTCCCCATGACACAACCCCTCACCCTGTCATCCCTGCCCCTTTTTCCCCTCGGCTCCGTGCTGTTCCCCGGCGGCCTGCTGGCGCTGCGCGTGTTCGAGGTGCGCTACCTGGACATGGTGCGCAAATGCCACCAGGCGGGCGCGCCATTTGGTGTGGTGGCCCTTACGCAAGGCCGCGAAGTGCGCCATGCAGGCGCGCCCGAAGAACAGTTCAACGATGTGGGTACCCTGGCCGTCATCGAGCAGATCGATACACCCCAGCCCGGCCTGATCACATTGCTGTGCCGTGGCAGCCAGCGCTTTCGCATCACCCAGCGCAGCCACCTTCCCCATGGCCTGTGGATTGCCGATGTAGGGCACCTTGACCAGGACCTGACCGTGCCGGTGCCAGAGGACCTGAAAATGGCATCGACAGCGCTCGCCCAGGTGCTGCACACCCTGAAGCAGCGTGACCCGGACGCAACGACTGCGATGGTGCCCACCGCAGTCCAGCTCAACGACTGCGGGTGGGTAGCCAACCGCTGGTGCGAGCTTTTGCCGGTGCCCCTGGAACTCAAGCAGCGACTGATGGAGCTGGACAACCCGCTGGTGCGGCTGGAACTGGTGGCCGACGTGCTGGAGCGGACCGGAATTGCCCCCACACAATGAGCCGTCGGACCGCTACTGCCCCCTCTTCTTCTCATAGCCCATGCTGAACCGCATCCTGGGCTGGTCACGCGCAGCCAAGCGCATGGTGGTGGTGGCCATGGACATCTGTCTGGGCATCATCGCCATGTGGCTCGCCTTCACGCTGAGGCTGGAGACGCCCCACTGGCCCTCAGGCATGCAGTGGCTGGCCTATGCGCTGGCCCCGGCACTGGCCTTCCCGATTTTTGCCAAGCTGGGGCTGTACCGCGCCATCTTCCGCTACACGGGGATCACGGCGCTCATCACCACCGGCAAGGCCGTGGCCATCTACGGCGCCCTGCTGCTGGGCTGCCTGCTGGCGGCCCAATGGGAGGGCGTGCCCCGCAGCGTCGGCATTTTGCAGCCCCTGCTGTTCATGCTGCTGGTCGGTGCCAGCCGGGCGCTGGGGTGGCTGGCGCTGGCGGGGCGCAGCAGCCATGCGCCGTACCGCCTGCTGATCTACGGCGCTGGCAGTGCGGGCGCCCAGACGGCGGCGGGGCTGGGCAGCATGCGCCAGTACCTGCTTAAGGGGTTTGTGGACGACGATGCCAGCAAGATCGGGCGCAGCATCAACGGCGTGCGTGTGCACGCCTCCAACACGCTGCCCGAGGTGGTACGCCGCCTTGGCATCACCGACGTGCTGCTGGCGCTGCCCAGCACCACGCGCGAGCGACGGCGGCAAATCATCGAAAGCCTGCGCGAGCTGCCCGTGCGGATCCGCACGCTGCCGGGCCTGTCGGACCTGGCCAGCGGCCGGGTGACCGTCACGGACTTCCAGGACCTTGAAATCGAAGACCTGCTGGGCCGGGAGCCGGTGGCGCCGGACCCGGGGCTCCTGGGGCGCAATCTGGCGGGCACCGTGGTTCTGGTGACCGGCGCGGGCGGCAGCATTGGCAGCGAGTTGTGCCGGCAGATCGTGCGCGAGGGGCCGCGCCAGTTGCTGCTGGTGGACCACAGCGAATACGCGCTGTACTCCATCCACCACGAGATGGAGGCGCTGGTGCACCAGGGCGAGCATGCGTGTGCCCTGGTCCCCCTCCTCGCCAGCGTCACCCACAAGGCGCGCATGGCAGACATCTGCCAGCAATACCGGCCCACCTCCATCTACCACGCGGCCGCCTACAAGCACGTGCCCATGGTGGAGGCCAACGCGGGCGAAGGTATTTTGAACAACGTGTTTGGCACCTTGAACATGGTGCAGGTGGCGCTGGAGTGCGGTGCCAACCATTTCGTGCTGATTTCCACCGACAAGGCCGTGCGCCCGACCAACATCATGGGCGCCACCAAACGTGTGGCAGAGATGGTGCTGCAAGCAATTGCAGCGTCGCCCCGAGCGCCTTTCCCGCAGCTTGCCGACAGCTCACCCGCCTGGACTTGCCCCACCCGCCTGTCGATGGTGCGCTTTGGCAATGTACTGGGCTCTAGTGGCAGCGTGATACCGCTGTTTCGCAAGCAGATCGCGGCCGGTGGCCCCCTTACCGTGACGCACCCGAACGTCACGCGCTACTTCATGACCATTGCCGAAGCCGCCCAGCTGGTACTGCAGGCAGGGGCGATGGCCGAGGGCGGCGACGTGTTCCTGCTGGACATGGGCGAGCCGCTGCAGATCCTGGAGCTGGCTGAGCGCATGGTGGCCCTGTCGGGATTGACGGTGCGCGACGATCTGCACCCCGAAGGAGATATCGAAATCGTTTTCACCGGGCTGCGCCCGGGTGAAAAACTTTTCGAGGAACTGCTGATTGGAGACAACCCCTTCCCCACCGACCACCCCCGCATCCTGCGGGCGCGTGAAGAATACCGCCCATGGGAGGAGCTGCAGACCTTGCTCCAGGCATTGCAGAAGGCAGCCCAAGCGGGCGACCCCATCGCCATGACCGCTCTGCTGCAACAGCTGGTGCCTGGCTACCACCCCGAAACGCAACCCGTACTGCCATGAAGTCGGGACTTGTACGGGCAACGCTGACCCTGCTCACGGGCAGCGTTGCAGCCCACGCCATCCCGCTGGTGCTGGGCCCCGCACTCACACGCCTCTACAGCCCTGAGGACTTCGGACAGTTTGCACTGCTGTGGGCGCTGGCCACCAACCTGGCGGTGGTGGGCTGTGCGCGCTATGAATTCGCACTCCCCCTCGAAAGCACCGAGCCGCGCGCCGCCCAGCTCATGGCGCTGTGCGCTCGCATCTTGCTCGCTGTCACCACGGCATCTGCTGCAGCCGCAGCCGTGCTTCTCCTGTGGCGCGGCATGCCGATGGTGTGGGCGCTGCCATTGGCGGTGTTCGCAGGCGGCGCTGTGCAATGGCTCACCCTGTGGGCAACTCGGTCCCAGCGCTTTGGTCTGCTGTCGGCGGCCAGGCTGCTGCAACAAGGCGGTGGCGCCATCCTGCAATTGCTGTTCGGATTCATGAAGACCGGCCCGCTGGGTCTGGTGCTGGGCGCCACATTGGCCAGCCTGGGCGCGGCATGGATGCTGGCCAGGCCTGCCCCTGCGGGTGGCTGGGTGGGTCTGTGGCGCCAGCCGTTGGCCACCCTCCGGTCCATGGCCCAACAGCACCGGGACTTTCCGTTGCTCAACACACCCCACGCTTTCATGGGGGCGCTGCAGGACACCCTGACTCTGGTGCTGGTGGCGGCCTGGACCGGAGATGCCGCAGCGGGGTTCTGGGCGCTGGCGCTGCGCTACCTCAAGGCCCCTGCGACCCTCATCGGCGGGGCCTTGTCGCAAACCTTGTACCCCCGCCTTCTGAAGGCGCAGAGCCCCAACGAAGCGCGCACCCTGGTGCGCCAGGCCATGATGGGGCTGGCCGCCCTGGCCTGCCCGCTGGCGGCAGTGCTGCTTGCCTGGGGCCCGGACATCTTTTCCCTGGCCTTTGGCGACCAATGGGCGCAGACCGGGGAACTGGCCCGGGCCATTGCGCCGTACATCGCCGTGCATTTCATGGCATCGCCCCTCGCGGTGGTCACCATGGCCTGGGGCGCGCAGGCCTGGGCGCTGCGCCTGGCGTTGGTTGGACAATGCCTGTTTTTCGCGGGCCTGCTGCTGGGCCTCCATCTGGGCGGGCTGACCGGTGCCGGATGGGGGGTGTCAGCGAGCATGCTGGCCTACTTTGCCTACTATTTCTGGGCGTTGGCAAACTGGAAGGACATCCCCCATGAGAGCCGTGCTTAACCGCTGGCGCCGCCGCCTCTGGCAGGCGCTGTTCTACCGCATGGTGTTCGGGGAAAGCGACCACCTGGGCCGCGGCCTGCCCCACACCCGCATTGCCCCCAGCACCTGCATCGAAGGCGCCGAGGGGCTGCGGCTTTCCGACCACGTGTTCATTGGGCAATTCAACTTCATCGACGCCACGGCAGGCCTGCAGATTGGGCAAGGGGTACAGATCACCAACTTCGTCAGCATCGTCACCCACAGCTCCCACCGCGCCATTCGCCTCCTGGGCAGCAGCTACGCAGTCCACGAGGGCCCCAAGCCTGGCTACATCAGCGCGCCCGTTGAGATCGGCGCCTACACCTTTGTTGGCCCCCACAGCCTGATCGAAGCGGGTACACGCATCGGCAAGGGGGTGGTGGTGTGCGCCTACGCGCAGGTGCGCGGCGAAGTGCCCGATTTCGCCATCATGGCAGGGGCCCCAGCGCGCCAGATTGGCGACGTGCGCGAGCAGGATGAGCGCCTGCTGTCGCAGCATCCGGAACTTCGCTCCCAATACGAATCCTGGACACGGGCGAGCTGACATGGCCACACACCTGTGCCTGCTGGGCGATGCCACCAGCCCCCATGTCCAGCGGTGGGCGCGGGAGATGCTCCAGCGTGGCTACCGCGTTTCGCTGATCACGGCCCGCCCCGCGTCCATCGATGGCGCCACGGTGCGGACCATCCGGCCTGTGCACCGATCGCTGGACTGGCTGCTCCGTGTACGGGAAACGAGGCGCCACGTGGCCGAACTGGCGCCTGACCTCCTGCATGCCCATTACGTCACCTCCTACGGCTATCTGGCCGCACGTTGCGGCAAACATCCGCTGGTGATGACCGCCTGGGGCAGCGACCTGTTGGTGACCCCCGGCAAAAGCGCCTGGATGCACTGGCTGACCGGCTGGATACTGCGCCAGGCTGACCTCATCACGGGCGACTCAGCGAGCCTGATGAGCGCGGTGGCAGACTTCCGCCCGCCCGGCGCTGCCGAGGAAATCCATTGGGGTGTGGAACTGCAACGCTTCCACCCCGTTCCCTGGAGTCACAAGCAAGGCAGCCAGCTGGTGAGCCTGCGCGCGTGGGAACCCAACTACAACATCGACACCATCATCGAAGCGTTCGCCCTGCTGCAGGCGCGATTGCCGGGCGCCGATCTGCGCTTGCACCTGCTCGGCGGAGGCAGTCTGGAAGATGCCCTGCGCAGCCAGGTGCACACGGCGCAGCTGGACAACAAGGTGCAGTTCCACGGCCGACTCGATGACGCGGGCATGACCCGGGTACTGGGCGAAAGCAAGATATCTGTGTCGGTGCCCAGCAGCGATGCCACATCGGTCGCCATGCTGGAGAGCATGGCGTGTGGCCTCGCCGTGGTGGCCAGCGAACTGCAGGCCAACCGGCACTGGATCGACGCTCAGTGGCTGGTTGCAGCCGGAGATGCCACAGCGCTCGCCGCCCGGCTGGAAGCCCTGATTGCCAATGACGCCATCGCGGAACAAGCCGGGCTGCAAAATGCTGCCCGCATCGCGCAAGACGGCGACCGCGCGGTGCAAATGAACCGCATGCACGCGCTGTACCAGCAACTGCTCCGTACACCTTGAACCCCATGCCCCAAGGCCTTGAATTGGACAACCTGATCAGCGTCATCGTGCCGTGCCGCAACGAGCGCCAGCACATCGACGCTTTCTGCAACTCCGCCCTGCGCCAAGAACTGCCCGCAGGCTGGCGCATGGAAGTGCTGATTGCAGACGGTGACAGCGATGACGGTACGCGCGAACACCTCGCGCAGCGCTGCGCCGCAGACCCCCGGCTCGTGCTGGTGGACAACCCCGGCCGCATTGTGTCCACCGGACTCAACGCCTGCATTGCCCGCGCACGGGGCGGCACCATTGCCCGCATGGACGTGCACAGCCAGTTTGCCCCCGACTACCTTGCGCAGTGCATCGAGGCGCTTGAACGCACCAGCGCTGACAACGTGGGCGGCCCCTGGGTTGCCCACGGAACGGGCCCCACCGGGGCCGCCATAGCCGCCGCCTTCCAATGCCGCTGGGTGGTGGGTGGCGCACGGTCGCGCGATGTGCAATACGAAGGCGAGGTGGATACCGTCTACCTCGGATGCTGGCCCCGCGGCGTGTTTGACCGATTCGGGCTGTTTGACGAAACGCTGGTGCGCAACCAGGACGACGAGCACAACCTGCGCATGCGCCTGGGGGGTGCACGCATCTGGCAGAGCAGCCGCATCCATTCCACCTACCACCCGCGCAATTCGCTGAGGCACCTGTTCGCGCAACAACGGCAATATGGCTACTGGCGGCCTTTTGTGATGCGCAAACATGGGCAGCCGGGCTCCGTGCGACAACTGGTGCCCGCAGCTTTTGTGGCCGCAGCAGTGGGCGCCTCCGCTGCCTTGCCGTGGTCCGCCTGGCCCTTGGCTGCACTGGGCATCGCCTACGCCGGGTATCTTCTGGCGGCATCCGTGGCTGCAGCCCGGTCGGCCCGCAACGGGGGACTGCTGCCCCGCCTCCCGGCGACGATTGCAGCGTTTCATGTGGGCTACGGCCTGGGCACCTGGCGAGGACTGTGGGACATTGCGCGCTCGCGCGCCCCTTCGTCCGACTTTGCACGCATCACCCGATGACCGACAACGAACCCCAGGCCGTCAAGGCCCGCTACGCCCGGCGCGACACAGTGGCCGACGAAGCGCGCTACAGCCTGTATGCCAACGCTGCGGCGCTGCAGGCGCAGCAGGAGCGCCTGCGCGCCATGGCACGCATCTGGCAAGCCCACGGCTGGAGCAGCCTGGCCCAGCGGCCCATGCTGGAGGTCGGCTGCGGAAGCGCGGGCAATCTGCACGATCTGGTGCGGCTGGGCGCCACGCCCGCTTGCCTGACGGGCCTGGAGCTTTTACCCGAGCGTGCCGCCGCAGCGCGCGCCTCGCTGCCAGCAGGCGTGGCCATTGTCGAAGAGGATGCCGCCCTGGCCCCGGTGCAGCCCGCCAGCCAGGATGCCGTGCTGGCGTTCACGCTATTCAGCTCCTTGCTCGACGAGGGCTATCGCCGCCATCTGGCCGACGTGATCTGGCAATGGGTTGCGCCCGGCGGCGGTGTTCTCGTCTATGACTTTGTCGTCAACAACCCCGCCAACAGCGATGTACAGGGCATTCCACTGCGCGAACTGGGCATCCTGTTTCCAGGGGCACAGATACACTCCCGCCGCGTTACGCTGGCACCTCCGCTGGCACGGCGCCTGCCCGCGCCAGCGATTGCGCCAGCGTCCGCACTGCTGTGGTTTCTGCGCACCCACCGCCTGACCTGGGCCGTGAAGCCACGCTGAGCGCCGCCTCGCTCTGGCCCATTCAGCACGCACAAATACCCATGAACTCCGCCACCGACCTGCCCTTTCTCCCGTTCGCCCGCCCCGACATCGGGCCGGCAGAAATCGATGCCGTCAGCGCGGCCATGCGCTCGGGGTGGGTCACGACCGGGCCCAAGACCAAGGAGTTCGAGCAGGCATTCACCGCCTTTCTGGGCGGCAATGGTTTACAGAGCATCGCGGTCAACTCCGCCACGGCAGGCCTGCACCTTGCGCTGGAGGCCCTGGGCATCGGCCCCGGCGACGAAGTGATCGCGCCCACACTGACCTTCACCGCCACCGTGGAGGTGGTGCGCTACCTGGGCGCCGACCCGGTACTGGTGGACGTGGACCCGGTGACCCTCAATATCGACCCGGCCAAGGTGCGCGCGGCCATCACACCCCGCACCAAAGCCATCATGCCC
Source organism: Acidovorax sp. NO-1 (assembly GCF_000238595.1). Classification (GTDB taxonomy): domain Bacteria; phylum Pseudomonadota; class Gammaproteobacteria; order Burkholderiales; family Burkholderiaceae_C; genus Acidovorax. The sequence continues at coordinate 30,961 of NZ_AGTS01000052.1, forward strand.
GTGCACTACGGGGGCCTGGCCTGCGACATGGACGCCATCCTGGCCATCGCCAAAGAACATGGCTTGAAGGTGGTGGAAGACGCAGCCCATGCCTTGCCCACCACCTGGCGCGGCACCCTGGTGGGGCAGTTGCAGTCCGATGTCACGGTGTTCAGCTTCTACGCCAACAAGACCATCACCACCGGCGAAGGCGGCATGGCCGTCACGCACGACCCGGCGCTTGCGCAGCGCATGCGCACCATGCGCCTGCATGGCATGAGCCGGGATGCGTTTGACCGCTTCACCTCCAAAACCCCGGCCTGGTACTACGAGGTGGTCGCACCCGGTTTCAAATACAACATGACGGACGTTGCCGCCGCCATGGGCGTGGAGCAACTGGCGCGGCTGCCGCAGTTTGTGCAACGGCGGCAAGACCTCGCAACCCGTTACAACACACAGCTGGCGCCTCTGCCGCTCATATTGCCAGCCGATGCACCACAAGGCGACACCCACGCATGGCACCTGTATGTCATCCGGCTGCGGGCGGACGCACCACTGGGGCGTGACGAGGTCATCCAGGCGCTGTCGGACCGGGGGATCGGCACCAGCGTGCACTATGTGCCGCTGCACCGGCACCCGTACTGGCGGGACCGCTATCAGCTCACGCCTGAGATGTTCCCCCAGGCCGATGCGGCCTACCAGGCCATGATCAGCATTCCCCTGTTCACCGCCATGGGTGACAGCGATCAGAACCGTGTGATTGCCGCGCTGCACGAGGTGCTGGGCTGACATGCCCAAGCGGCTGTTCGACCTGTTCTTTGCCGCCCTTGGGCTGCTGCTGCTCGCGCCCGGGCTGCTGGCCGTGGCACTGTGGGTGGTGTGGGATTCGCCCGGCCCGGCATTCTTTCGCCAACATCGTGTGGGCCGCGCAGGCAGGTTGTTTCGCATCGTCAAGTTCCGCACCATGCACCCGCGTGCAGAAGCTGCGGGCCCGGCGATTACCGTGGGGGCCGACGCCCGCATCACCCGGGCGGGCCACTGGCTGCGGCGCACCAAGATCGATGAATTGCCGCAGCTTTTCAACGTGCTGCTGGGCCATATGAGCCTGGTCGGCCCCCGGCCCGAGGTGCCGCACTATGTGGCGCTTTACCCGGACTCTGTGCGAGACCTGGTGCTCAGCGTGCGGCCCGGCATCACGGACCGCGCCTCCATCGAATTTCGCGACGAAAGCACTTTGCTGGGCCAGAGCAACGATCCGGAGCGCACTTACGTGGAACAGATCCTTCCCATCAAGCTGCGCTATGCCGCCGAGTACGCCCGTTCCAACACGCTCTGGGGCGACCTCAAGATCATCATCAGCACGGTCGCAGCACTGTGGAATGACCGCCCCGCCGGGGGCGTAGGAACTTGACGGCACCCCGTAGCCGATAAAATCAGCGGTTTGGCTGAACCCAGCCCCTCCATTTCACGCCCCGCACCGACGGCACCTATGTCAGACCAAAACCACGCCCCCGCGCCCCAGGACGACAACCAGCTCATCGCCGAGCGCCGCGAAAAGCTCCGCGCTCTGCGCGAAGCCCAGGCCAACGGCGGTGGCGTTGCTTTCCCCAACAACTTCAAGCCCGGCCACAAGGCTGCCCAGTTGCACCTGGAGCACAGCGCTGCCACGAACGAGTCCCTTGAAGCCACGCCCGTGACTGTCTCGGTGGCGGGCCGCATGATGCTCAAGCGCGTAATGGGCAAGGCCAGTTTTGCCACGATCCAGGACGGCTCGCTGGGCGAAGTTGGCGGGCGTATCCAGCTCTATGTAACGCGCGACGCCTTGGGCGAAGACCTGTACGCCGCCTTCAAGCACTGGGACCTGGGCGACATCGTGGGCGCCGAAGGCACGCTGATGAAGACCAAGACGGGCGAGCTGTCGGTCAAGGTGACCAGCCTGCGCCTGCTCACCAAGAGCCTGCGCCCCCTGCCCGACAAGTTCCACGGCATGGCCGACCAGGAGCAGAAGTACCGCCAGCGCTATGTGGACCTGATCACCGACGAGCAGGCCCGCAAGCGCTTCATGGCACGCAGCAAGGCCGTGAGCGTGCTGCGCGAGTTCATGGTGAGCCATGGCTTCCTTGAAGTCGAAACGCCGATGCTGCACCCGATCCCGGGCGGCGCCAATGCCAAGCCGTTCGTCACGCACCACAACGCGCTGGAGCAGGAGATGTACCTGCGCATCGCACCCGAGCTCTACCTCAAGCGCCTGATCGTGGGCGGCTTCGAGCGGGTGTTCGAGATCAACCGCAGCTACCGCAACGAAGGCATCTCGGTGCGCCACAACCCCGAGTTCACCATGATGGAGTTCTACGCGGCGTACTGGAACTACCTGGACCTGATGGACTTCACCGAGACGCTGATCCGTGAAGTGGCCCTGAAAGCCACGGGCTCGCTGCAGATGACCTACCAGGGCCGTGCGGTGGACCTGACCCAGCCCTTTGCGCGCCTGACGATCCGCGAAGCCATCTTCCAGCACACCGAAGCAGGCGCCCATGTGGACGATGCCGCCTGGCTCATCAGCGCATTGAAGAAGCTGGGCATGACGGAAGAGAAGGACAAGCTCTCGGCCCGCACACTGGCCAGCCTGCAGGTGCTGTACTTTGAAGAAACGGTGGAAGACAAGCTGTGGCAGCCCACCTTCATCATGGAACACCCCACCGAAATCTCGCCCCTGGCGCGCGCCAACGACCTGCGCCCCGAGGTGACGGAGCGCTTTGAGCTGTATATCACCGGCCGCGAGTTCGGCAACGGTTTCAGCGAACTGAATGATGCGGAAGACCAGGCCGCACGCTTTCACGCCCAGGTGGCGGCCAAGGACAGCGGCGACGACGAAGCCATGTTCTACGACCATGACTTTGTGCGCGCGCTGGAATACGGCATGCCGCCCACGGGGGGTTGCGGCATCGGCATTGACCGCCTCATGATGCTGCTGACCGACAGCCCCAGCATCCGCGACGTGATCCTGTTCCCCGCGCTGCGCCGCGAGTCCTGAAAACCAGGCAGACCCGGGGCACACCCCGGGCCAGCACGCCGTCAGGCCCCAGGAGTTCCACCGTGCCCTTCAGTTCCACCAACGCCCCGTATCCGCCCGCCGCGCCCCTGCCCGAGGGCAATGCCTTTTCGGTGCTGGTGGTGGAAGACCAGGGCTCGGTACGCGCTGCACTGGTGGCCGAACTGCGGCGCGCTGGCGTGTCGGAGATCCTGGAGGCCGCCGAGGGCGCGGCCGCACTGCACCTGTTCAAGGCCCACAGACCCGACCTGGTGTTGCTCGACATCCGGCTGCCCGGCCACGATGGCTACTGGGTGGCCCAGCAGATGCGCGAGAGCGAAGCCGGGGACTGGACGCCGATCATTTTCCTGTCGGGCCTGGACCACGAGCTGGACGTCTGGCGCGGCATTGAAGTGGGCGGAGACGACTACCTGGTCAAGCCCGTCACCCCCATCGTGCTGATGGCCAAGCTGCGCGCCATGCGGCGCCTGCTGGACATGCGCCGCCGGCTGGTGGCCATGTCGGCCGAGCTGCACCTTGCCAACCAGCGCCTCAACGAGATGGTCGAGGTGGACGCCCTCACCGGTCTGGTGAACCGCCGCGGGTTCGACCGCATCCTGCACAACGAAATTCTGGCGGCCCGCCGCGATGGCACGCCCCTCACGCTGATGCTGTGCGATCTGGACCATTTCAAGCTCTTCAACGACGCCAGCGGCCATGTGCAGGGCGACGCCTGCCTGAAAGAGGTGGGGCGCCTGCTGCGCGAGGTGTGCGTGCGCCCCCGGGATGTCGCCTCGCGCTACGGCGGCGAGGAATTTGCCCTGATCCTGCCCAACACACCGCGCTCGGGTGCGATGACCTTCGCGCGCGCACTGGGGCAGCTGCTCAAGGTGCGCGCCATTGCGCACGCCGATTCACCCCTGGGGAGCACCCTGACCCTGTCGGGCGGCATCACCACGTGTGTGCCCGACGACAGCACCAACGCCGAAAGCATGATCATGCGGGCCGACCAGGCGCTGTATGCCGCCAAGGCGCAGGGCCGCAACCGGTTTTTCAGTTTTGAAATGCAAATGGACACTGTGGAGCAACTGCGCAATTGACTTTCTTTTCCCCACTATCGTTTGAAGCCACAGAGCGCAGCGCCCGAACCGTGGCGTCCCGCATGCAGGTCCTGAAAACCCGTCTGCCCGAATGGGTGCAGGACTGGCTGGAAGTGATCGTGCCCGGCATGCAGATCCTGCTGATCCTGCTGGCGGCATGGATGCTGCAGCGCGTGCTGCGCCGCATCGTGCGCCGTGCCAGCGTGCACTACCAGGTGCCGGACGAACTGCTGGTGCCCATGAACGGGCTCATCCGGTGGTTCATCGTGGCGGGCGCGCTGCTGCTGGTGCTGGAACGCATGGGCGTCTCGGCCACCGTGCTGTGGACGGCGTTCACCGGCTTTGCCACCGTGGGCGCCGTGGCGTTCTTTGCCGCGTGGAGCGTGCTCTCCAACCTGTTTTGCGCGCTCCTGATCTTCACCGTGCGGCCATTCCGCATCGGGGACTACATCGAAGTGCTGGACACCGCCGAAAAGCCGGGGGCCAAGGGGCGCGTGGTGGATATCAACCTGCTCTACACCACGCTGGAAGACCACGACGCAGCCGCCGGCCAGCCTGCCTGGCTGCAGATTCCGAATTCGCTGGTGTTCCAGCGCGTGGTGCGCCGCTTCAGGGGCGTTCCACCACCCCCTGCGCCGCCAGCACCCCCTGCCGAGGCGCCGGAAGCCGATCCGCCAGCGCTGCCGCCGGTCACGCCCGGGCCCTTCAATACGCCATAGCAGCCAAATCCAGAGTGCAGCATGGCCCGGCCCGGCAGCGGGCCACGCGCGCCCCCACCGTCAGGGCAGCAGGTCCAGCGCCTGCAGGTAGGCGGGCTGGTACATCAGGTCGTCCCAGGCCTGGGGCAGCGTTTCGGGCAGCAGCGCCAGCCGGCGGGATTCGCTGTCCACGCTCGGCTGCCAGCGGCCCTGCTGGCGGGCGTTCGCAAGGCCATCGATGAGTTCGTCCACGGCCTTGCCATCGCCCACGCTCTGGTTGCACAGCAGCACCAGGTCGCAACCCGCCTGCAGCGCTGCCACGGCGGCGTCGGTGTAGCTCACCACCTGGCCGTCCAGCCGGCGCGCGCCTTCCATGCTGAGGTCGTCGCTGAAGATGGCGCCGTCAAACCGCATCTGGCGGCGCAGGATGTCCTGCAGCCAGCGCTGCGAGAAACCGGCCGGGCGGCTGTCCACCTTGGGGTAGATCACATGGGCTGGCATCACGCTGGTGAGCGTGCTGCTGAGCCAGGGGTACGGCGCTGCATCGTCGGCCAAAATGGCCTTGAGGCTGCGCTTGTCCACGGGCACCTCGGTATGCGAGTCGGCTTTGACAAAACCGTGGCCCGGGAAATGTTTGCCGCAGTTGGCCATGCCCGCCTGCAGCAGGCCGTGCATGAGGCTCTTGGCGAGCAGCGCCACCACGCGCGGGTCGCGGTGGAAGGCGCGGTCGCCAATCACGCCGCTTTCACCCCAGTCCAGATCAAGGACCGGTGTGAAGCTGAAATCCACGCCGCACGCGCGCAGCTCGCTGCCCAGCACATAGCCCGCCGCAGTGGCTGCGTTGGTGGCGCGCAGCGCGCCGCTGCCGGGCACGGCCTTGGCGCCTTTGCCATCCTGAAGCCACATCTCGCCAAAGGCGCGCATGGGGGGCAGATGGGTGAAGCCATCGGTGCGAAAGCGCTGCACCCGGCCGCCTTCGTGGTCCACGCAGATGAGCAGATCGTCGCGCACGGCCTTGATGGATGCGGTGAGCTGCAACAGCTGCGCGCGGCTGTCCCAGTTGCGGGCAAACAGGATCACGCCGCCGGTCAGCGGGTGGGCCAGGCGGCGGCGGTCGGCGGCAGTCAGCTCTGTGCCTGCCACGTCGAGGATGAGGGGGGCGTGTTCGGTCATAAGGTGTCAAACATCAGGTTGCTACGTAAACAATAGCTGTTAGCGCTTATCCATCAAGCGCTAGAGCCCATTTTTAATCATATTTCTCTACCACACAGAAGCTGGCGGCATAGTCGGTTTCGTCGGTCACGCTCAGGTGCGCTCTCAGCCCTTTGGCGTCGAACCATTCCTTCAACGCACCGTGGAGCACGATCACGGGCTGGCCGCTCGCAAGCTTGGCCACCTCGCAGTGGCGCCATGTCATGGGCATGCGCATGCCAAGGCCAATGGCTTTGCTGAACGCTTCTTTGGCCGAGAACCGCGTGGCCAGGTAGCGCAGGCCGCGGTCGGGCCAACGGCCACTCCTCTCGCGCCAGGTGGCCAGTTCGCCGTCGGCCAGCACCTTCTGGGCAAAGCGCTCGCCGTGGCGTTCCAGGCTGGCCGCGATGCGGCGCACGTCGCAGATGTCGGTGCCAATGCCGTAGATCATGGTTTTTGAATGAAATTTGGCTCTAGCGCTTATCCATCAAGCGCTAGCAGCTATCAAATCAGGAGTCATCAGGTTGTGCGGCACAACCCGACTGGATGCAGCCCAGGTAGGCCGACACCGTGGCGGCGTAGCCCAACTCCAGCGCGTCGGCAATCAATGCGTGGCCAATGGAGACTTCCAGCACGCCGGGCACCTCGCGCACAAAGGCGGCGAGGTTGTCGCGGTTGAGGTCGTGGCCTGCATTCACGCCCAGCCCCACATCCAGCGCGGCCTGGGCGGCGGCGGCGTAGCGCTTGAGCTCCACATCCTGCTGCGGCGTCCCCCAGGCTGCGGCATAGGGCTCGGTGTACAGCTCCACCCGGCCCGCGCCCACCGCCCGGGCGGCGGCCATCTGCTCGGGCACGGGGTCCATGAACAGGCTCACGCGCACGCCCAATGCTTTGCACTCGGCGATCAGGGGCGCCAGGCGCTCGGCATCCTGCGGAAAGCTCCAGCCGTGGTCGCTGGTGAACTGGTCTTCGCTGTCGGGCACAAAAGTGGCCTGGTGCGGGCGAGCCTGGCGGATGAAATCCATCAGGTTCTGCGACGGATTGCCCTCGATGTTGTATTCGCGGTCGGGCCAGGCCTTCATCAGCGTGGCCAGCTCGAACACGTCCTGGCTGCGGATGTGCCGCTCGTCGGGCCGCGGGTGCACGGTGATGCCCTGGGCGCCCGCCTGCAGGCACAGCTCGGCCGCACGGGTGACGCTGGGAATCCCCAGGTGGCGCGTGTTGCGCACCAGGGCGACCTTGTTGACGTTGACGGACAAGGCCGTGGGGCGGGATGTGCGTGGGGGCTGGTTCATAGGGCCTGCAGATCGATCATGAGCTGGCGGGTGCGCAGCGTGGGGCTGCCGCAATGGTATTGCAGCAGGGTGCGCAGCTGGGGTTTGAGTTCGGCCGCCACCGGCGCACACGCCCGCAAGGTGGCGGTGTAGCTGGCCGCATCGTCCAGCGCGCTCTGCAGCGCCTGCCACTGGCTGCCCAGCAGCCCGGCGCGGTCGGCAGGGGATGCGGCGCGCAGGCCGCCTTCGGGCACCAGGGTGTAGCGCACGCTTGCTCCCAGGGGCTCCAGGGTCATGGTCTGTGCATCCAGGCCCGGCAGCAGGCCGATTTCGCGCAGCAGCAGCAGCTCGAAGCTGCGCAGCACGGGCTCCAGCGCATCGCCGTGTTCGCTGGCCAGCACGCGCACCACGCCGGCATAGGCATCAAACAGGGCCACATGCGGATCGGCGCGCGCCAGCAGGCGCAGCAGCAGCTCGTTGAGGTACATGCCCGACAGCAGGGCGTCGCCCGTGGGCATCACATGGCCGCCCACCCATTCGGCGCCTTTGAGGGTGTGAATGTCTGCGCTGCCGTCGCCCGTGAGCGTATAGGTCACCAGCAGGGGCTGCAGCGGCAGCAACACGGGGCGGAAATTGGAACTGGGCTTCTTCGCGCCCTTGGCCACCAGGGCCACGCGCCCCTGGCGACGGCAGAAGGCTTCCAGAATCAGGCTGGACTCGCTCCAGTCGTAGCTGTGCAGCACGAAGGCGGGTTCATCGGAGATGCGCTTGGCGGCAGCCATTGGCTTCAGGCCCGCAGAAATGCATTCGGCTGGCAAGCGCCAGACAGCTTGTGCCGCCCGGGCAAGACAGGGTCGCGGGCGGGCACGGAATTATTCGTAACCGAACGAACGCACACGCGCTTCGTCGTCGGCCCAGCCAGAGCGCACCTTGACCCAGAGTTCGAGGAACACCTTGGCGTCCATGAGCTTTTCTAGCTCCTGGCGGGCCTCGGTGCCGATGCGCTTCAAGCGTTCGCCCTTGTCGCCAATCACCATCATCTTGTGGTTGTCGCGCTCGACCACGATGGTGGCCGCGATCTTGACCAGGCGCTTGTGCTGCTTGCTGGCCTCTTCATCGAACTTGTCAATCACCACGGTGGAGGTGTAGGGCAGCTCGTCGCCCGTGAAGCGGAACAGTTTCTCGCGCACCGTCTCGGACGCGAGGAATTTCTCGCTGCGGTCGGTGAGCTCGTCCTCGCCGTACCACCATGCCTGCTCGGGCAGGTATTTGGCGCAGATGCCGAAAAGGCGCTCGATGTCGCCCTTGTTCTTGGCCGACATGGGCACAAACTCGGCAAACGGGTGGCGCTCCTGCATGCTCTTGAGCCAGGGAGCCAGCTCGGCACGGCGGTGCACCATGTCGAGCTTGTTGGCCACCAGCAGCGTGGGAATGCCGGGCTTGAACAGCGACAGCACCTTGGCATCGGCCAGCGTGAAGTTGCCAGCCTCGACGACGAAGAGAATCAGGTCCACATCGCCGATGGCGCCCATCACGGTCTTGTTCAGCGACTTGTTGAGCGCGGTGGCGTGGCGGGTCTGGAACCCGGGGGTGTCGACAAAAATGAACTGCGTCTGCTCGCGCGTGCGGATGCCCGTGATGCGGTGCCGCGTGGTCTGCGCCTTGCGCGAGGTGATGCTGATCTTCTGGCCCACCAGCGCGTTGAGCAGGGTGGACTTGCCCACGTTGGGCTTGCCCACGATGGCAATCACGCCACAGCGCTGGCCGGGCACCGCCGCCGGAGCGCCCGCCGCAGCCAGCATGGCATCAAGGTCATTTTGGACCTCAGGGCTTACCGGATGGGCGTCACCAGCTACATCTTTGGTAGCATCATTCATAATTTCTTTGCTTTCAATGTGGCCAGCATGGCCGCAGCCGCCGCCTGCTCGCCCGCCCGGCGGGAGCCGCCGATGCCGCGTTCGGTCAGGCCCAGTTCAGGAATATCGCACTCGACGTCGAAGGTCTGGCGGTGCGCAGCACCCACGGTGGCCACCACCTTGTACTGCGGCAGCTTCATTTTGCGGCCCTGAAGCCACTCCTGCAATGCCGTCTTGGCGTCTTTGGACGCCGCCTGCATCTGCGGGTTGATCTCCACACCCTGGAAAAGGCGGTGCACCAGGGCTTCGGCACTCGGGTATCCCGCATCGAGGTACACCGCGCCGATCAGGGCCTCCAGCGCGTCCGCCAGGATGGAGGGGCGCTGCTGCCCCCCGGATCTGGACTCGCCTTCACCCAGGCGAAGCACTTCGGAGAGCTTGAGACCCAGCGCCAGCTGGTGCAAGGTGTCCTGCTTGACAAGGTTGGCCCGCACGCGGGAGAGATCTCCTTCCGGCAGGGCCGACAGCTGCCGGTACAGCAGGCTCGCAACGGCCAGGTTCAGCACGGAATCCCCCAGAAACTCCAGCCGCTCATTGTGGTCGGCCGAGAAACTGCGGTGCGTGGTGGCGCGCTGTAAAAGGGAGGGATCGGAAAAAACATGCTGCAGACGGCTCTGCAGCGCTTGAAGGCCGGGTTGCACTAGTTGGTCTGTCCTTCAAATCGGTACACCAGGTAGGCGGGGCCCGCCAGAGCGATTTCACGGGAGTACTTGAAGGACACCACCACCTTGTCTCCGCGCTTGCTCACCTCCAGGTCCTTGCCCTGGATGGAGTTGATGGTGTCGATGGCGGCAGCCCGGTCAAAAGAGGCGCGCACGTCCGCGACGGTGCTGCCTTCCTTGGCGGCCTTGGCAGCAGCCTTGTTGATCGCCTGGTACTCCAGAAAGATCGGCACGGACTGGCCGCCGATGGCAAAGGCAGCCACGGCCAGCAAGCCGATGAAGATCACACCAATGAAAGACAGGCCACGCTGGCGACCGCGTGCAGCAGAACGTTGAATACGCATGTGTTTCCCCCTTTTGTGTTCTTGAAAGCCAATCGCCCATCAATGAAATGAGCCGATGCGCTTGAGATTACCGAAATTCATCCAGACAAAAAAGGCCTTCCCCACGATATTGCCCTCCGGGACGAACCCCCAATAGCGCGAATCGAGCGAGTTGTCCCGGTTGTCACCCATCATGAAATAGTGGCCTTCCGGCACCTTGCACACCACGCCCTCGACACTGTAGCGGCAGTTCTCACGATAGGCAAAATTGCTCGCGCCCTGCACAAAGGCCGGTACGTCGGCGTTGTTCAGCAGCCGGTGGGGCTGGGCTCCCAGTTGCTCTTCAAACTGCTTGAAGTAGCGCATCGAGTCTTCTTCAAAAAAGTCCGGCAGCGCCTTGGTATCTACAGGTTGTCCGTTGACGGTCAACCGCTTGTTGAGATAGGCCACCTCGTCGCCAGGCACGCCAACCACCCGCTTGATGTAGTCCAGGCTCGGCTGCGGCGGGTAGCGGAACACCATGACATCGCCGCGTGCCGGCGGCGTACCCTCGGTGATCTTGGTGTGGATCACCGGCAGACGCACCCCGTAGGTGAACTTGTTCACAAGAATCAGGTCGCCCACGAGCAGCGTCGGAATCATGGAGCCCGAAGGAATCTTGAAAGGCTCGAACAGGAACGACCGCAGCAGGAACACCGCGGCAATGACGGGAAAGAGCCCCGCCGTCCAGTCCAGCCACCATGGCTGCATGAGCAGGCGACTCTTGGCCTCCTGGACATCCACATCCACCTTCTGGATGCCCATGCGGTCCAGCTCAGCGCGTCGCTGGGCTGCGGCATCTTCGACGGCCTGAGCAGCGCGGCGCCGCCTGGGCAGAAAGTACAGGCGCTCGGCCAGCCAGTACGCACCCGTCACGACGGTGGCAAGAAACAGCAGCAAGGCGAAGTTGCCTTCCAGCGCGCCGAAGTACCAGGCACCCACATAGCCCCCGAAGGCGGCCAGCAGCAATGCGGTAAGGATCTGCATGAACTGGAGCATCAGTCTTCCACCTGCAAAATGGCCAGGAATGCCTCTTGGGGCACCTCCACCGATCCGATCTGTTTCATGCGCTTCTTGCCTGCTTTCTGCTTTTCGAGGAGCTTGCGTTTGCGGCTGACGTCACCGCCGTAGCATTTTGCCAGTACGTTCTTGCGCAAGGCCTTGATGGTTTCGCGCGCAATGATGTTGGCGCCAATGGCGGCCTGGATGGCCACGTCATACATCTGGCGGCTGATGATTTCGCGCATCTTGGCCACCACGGCACGGCCGCGGTACTGCGACTGCGAGCGGTGCACGATGATGGACAGCGCATCCACCTTTTCACCGTTGAGCAGGATATCAACCTTCACCACGTCGGAGGCCCGGTACTCCTTGAACTCGTAGTCCATGGAGGCATACCCGCGCGACACCGACTTGAGCTTGTCGAAAAAGTCGAGCACGATTTCGCCGAGCGGCATTTCATAGGTCAACATCACCTGGCGGCCGTGGTATGCCATGTTCATCTGCACGCCGCGCTTCTGGTTGGCCAGCGTCATCACCGGGCCCACATAGTCCTGTGGCATGTACAGATGCACCGTGACGATGGGCTCGCGGATTTCCTCCAGACGTCCCTGGTCGGGCATCTTGGAAGGGTTCTCGACCATGATCACCTCGCCATCGGCCTTGACCACCTGGTACACCACGCTCGGCGCCGTCGTGATGAGGTCCTGGTCAAACTCACGCTCCAGACGCTCCTGCACGATCTCCATGTGCAGGAGACCCAGGAACCCGCAACGGAATCCGAATCCCAGTGCCTGGCTGACTTCGGGTTCGTAGTGCAGTGATGCATCGTTGAGCTTGAGCTTCTCGAGCGCATCGCGCAGCGAGTCGTACTCGCTGGCCTCGGTGGGGTACAGCCCGGCAAACACCTGCGGCTGGATTTCCTTGAAACCGGGCAACGCCTCAGCGGCCGGGCCCGCATTGTTGGGCAATTTCTTTTCGAGCGTGATGGTGTCGCCCACCTTGGCCGCCTGCAGCTCCTTGATGCCGGCAATGATGTAGCCCACCTGCCCCGCATCCAGCGAGTTGCGCGGCTCGTTGGCGGGCGTGAACACGCCCAGGTTGTCGGCGTTATACACCGCACCACTGGCCATCATCTTGATGCGCTCACCCTTGAGCAAGCGGCCGTCGACCACGCGCACCAGCATCACCACGCCCACGTAGCTGTCGAACCAGCTGTCGATGATCATCGCGCGCAGCGGACCCTGGGCATTGCCACGCGGCGCAGGCACCTTGGCCACGATGGCTTCCAGGATCTCGTCAATACCCATGCCCGTTTTGGCCGAGCATGGAATGGCGTCGGTTGCGTCTATGCCGATCACATCTTCGATCTCGGCTTTTGCATTGTCCGGATCGGCGTTGGGCAGGTCCATCTTGTTGAGTACCGGCACCACCTCGACACCCAGATCCAATGCGGTGTAGCAGTTCGCAACGGTCTGAGCCTCCACTCCCTGCGACGCATCGACCACAAGCAATGCACCCTCGCAGGCAGACAGCGAGCGACTCACTTCATACGAGAAGTCCACATGCCCCGGCGTGTCGATCAGATTGAGGTTGTAGACCTGTCCATCCTGCGCCTTGTATTGCAGCGCTGCGGTCTGCGCCTTGATGGTTATCCCACGCTCTTTTTCGATATCCATCGAGTCCAGAACCTGGGCCTCCATCTCACGGTCCGCAAGGCCTCCGCAGCGCTGGATCAAGCGATCGGCAAGCGTCGACTTGCCGTGGTCGATGTGCGCAATGATGGAAAAATTTCTGATGTGGTTCATCAACGGAAAGCGTCAAGTGATTGAATTAAAACGGAGCACACAAGAAAAAAGGGCGCGTCGAATGGCGACGCGCCCTGAACCAACAATCATTGGCAACTGCGATAGTTGGACCTTCATTGTAGGCAAAAAGCCCGGCGGATAACGCCCACCCGACTGCATCCAAGGGGAGTTGCCATGGTGCAACAGGAAACTTATCAACAACTTATTCACAGTCTGCACAACTACAACGCTGGACAACTTGTGGGTGAACTGTGAATGAGTTGTGTATTACACCGTCACATCCCGCATCGTGAATCAACGTTCAACCAATATATGAATTAGCGTTGAACAGGGGTTCGTATTCTATCGAAACCGGTTGATAGCATTCCGGCATAAGTTAGTTTGAACTAACTTGGGGACGGAGCGAGATCCGGTACTTGCGGCCGACAATCCGCCAAAAAAACTGAGTGAGGGGGCCAACCGCCCGTATTGCCCCTCCCTTTTTCGCAGCTTTTCAGCGGGCCGGACGAATCAAGGCGTATTGCGCCCATTCGCCGCGACGGTACAACACGTTGACTGGTTTCGTCTTATCCGCCTTGGCCAGCGTGGCTTCAAAGTCCTTCACACCCGTCACTTCGGTATTGGCGATTGCAAGGATGACATCCCCTTCCCGCAGTCCGGCGCGCGCTGCTGCGTCCGTAGCAGCCGCCACGATCACGCCGCCCTTGAGCTTGAGTTCCTTCTTCTGAGCCTCTGAAAGCTCCGTCACGGCCAACCCCATTTGCTGGGCGGCCGGTGAGGCCTTGGGTTTCTCTTCGCTCGCGGCTGCCTTGGCTGCCGGCTTGTCGGGTTCAATCTCGGCAATGGTGATGCTCAGATCCCGCGAGGAACCTCGGCGATGAACGGTCATCGTGCTCTTGGTTCCCGGCTTGGTATTTCCCACAAGGCGGGGAAGATCCGCGACCTTCTCGATCGCCTTGCCGTCAAAACGGGTGATGATGTCGCCCGCCTCCACACCGGCCTTGTCGGCCGGCGAGCCCGCCTCCACACCCGTTACCAGGGCGCCCTGCGCCTTGCCCAGCCCGATCGATTCGGCGACATCTTTCGTGACCTGTCCGATCTGCACGCCGATTCGTCCTCGCGTCACGCGGCCAGAGGAGCGCAACTGCTCACTCACGCGAATGGCTTCGTCCATGGGTATGGCAAACGAGATGCCCATGAACCCTCCGGAGCGCGAATAGATCTGGCTGTTGATCCCGACCACTTCGCCACGCATGTTGATGAGCGGCCCACCCGAGTTGCCAGGGTTGATCGCGACGTCGGTCTGGATGAACGGAAGGTAGTCGCCGGTATCGCGCTGCTTGGCACTGACAATGCCTGCCGTCACAGTGTTCTCAAGTCCAAACGGCGATCCGATGGCCATCACCCATTCGCCCACGCGAAGGCGGCTCACATCCCCGACCTTGATGGCAGGCAGCCCGGTGGCCTCGATCTTGACCACAGCCACGTCCGTGCGTTTGTCTGCGCCAATGATCTTGGCTTTGAACTCACGCTTGTCGGTCAACGTGACAACCACTTCATCCGCGCCGTCCACGACGTGCGCGTTCGTCATGACAAAACCATCAGAGGTCAGGATAAAACCCGAACCCACGCCGCGAGGTTGCTCGTCGTCTTGTGGTCGCTGCGGTCGTTGCTGCCGCGGAGCGTTGGGAATGGGCACACCGAAACGGCGAAAGAACTCCAGCATTTCTTCATCCATGCCGTTGGCGTTCGCGCGGTTTGACACCCTTTCCACCGTCCGGATATTGACCACGGACGGCCCGACCTGATCCACCAGATCCGTGAAGTCAGGCAGACCGCGCACGGCCGCTGCAGGCTGGGCCAGCGCAACCTGCGGCATAACCATTGCACCGGAGATCCCGGCAAACATGCATGCAAACGCTACGGAGCGCAGCGCATTTCCATCGAGCTTCGGCATCATCGACCTTTCATGAATAGTGGCGAATGCAGTCATCCAACTGTGTGTAACTGTGAAGAGTGTGGCGCCATTTGGTTCCCAAATCGCCACGTCATTTGCGTGCCGTTGCCCTGACAACGTCATGCCGCACAGGGCCTTGGCGCCATGCCCATGTGGCTTCAGCGGGTGCGTTCCAGTTGCCCCGCGAACAATCGAAGGGTCTGCAAAGGAACCTCGCCCACCGCCGTGAGCCACACGTCTGGCGCAATACGCTGGGCAAGCAACTGGGTTGCGCCTACGCTGGAAATCTGCGTTTGAGCGGAATGGCGCCGCGGGTCAAACAGCTCCATGAACAGCGATACGGATGCGAGTCCGTCCGAGAAAAGGCACTGCAAAACCCCGTCTGCGCCATCGTCCGGTGACACCACACGGCGATGACAACTGACTGGCACAAAGCCCGCAATAGGCTGCCTCAATGCCCAGCCTTCCGCCGCGGCAGTGGTTTTGACAACCACCGGAGCCACCACCTTGTACCCCGTGGTCTCGTCCATCAAACGCGAAAGCTGCTCGACACGCACCGGCGCATCCAAATCGAGCTCGGAGAATGCAGCTTGCTCAAGTACACGGCCCCGGACGTCCAGGGTTTGCAGCTTGATGACGAGACCCGTCTCCCGCTCGCTCCACAGTCTGTAGCCAAAGCGCAGGGAGTCCACCGGCTTGAACCAGACCACATCGGCGGTGAAACCTGCAACCCGCTCCTGACCCAAGGCATGGGAGGCATAAAACTGCGAAATCGACGTTCCGCCAATCAACGGCACGCGGGGAAACAGGCTGGCTGCGTCTCTGCGGTCTGACCGCACCACACGGGTCTGCGGCCAGAAGGTGCGAACTTCGTCATTGCGACGAAAAACCGTGCGGGGCGTGCCGCTCAATGCTTCCACCCGTTCCATCTGTTGCACGCCATCACAGGCATGCCAGATCCGCGAACTGGCCATTGCGCCCGAGGCGGCAAGTACGACAAACGTGCCTGCGTAGGGACGCGCACAGGGTGCGCTGTGCATGCGATCGATCCATTTGACGATGCCCTGGTCAGCAGCGGTCGACGGCACTTGATTCGGTGAAGGGCCGTCGGCGGACCAGACGCCAAAGCCTGCGAAAAGCCCCGACGCCCAGAGGCCAACCACTACCCAAGGCTTTAATTTTCTACCGAGCGCGATCGACCCACTGCTGACAACTTCAGTACGGCTCATTGCACAGTCTCAACCCGTTGAGCAGAACCCCTCACATTTCAACGGCCAGGGGACTCGAACGTTGCGTTTCGCAGGAACCCGGCTGGCATCTGCAACGCGGACGTGCTCCCGAACTGTTTGTGGGCCGCGAGTAATTCGTCAAGGCGGGGATCCCGGATCATCACCTGGGATCCACCCTCGGCATCAGCAACGGCAACCACCGGTGCGGCACCAGCCCCTGGATTGGACTCGGGAGACCGCGCCAGTTGCGCGCCGCCCGAAGGATTCAGGGCACCGCCGTCCTGCAAAGCGCTCAATGAAGTCCAGCCAATCGCCGCCACCGCCGCCAGCGAGGCAAATCCGGCGACCATCTTCCAGCGGAATACGGAAGCGTTCGCTGCGTTCTCCATCACCGGTGCCACCACCTCAAGCTGAGTGGGGGCCTGCGACCGAACCGCACCACCCTCTTGGGCAAGCTGAGCCCGCAAAGCCGCCATGAAATCGGGCCTTGCGGGTCGCGCCAGCTCGGGGGAGCGCAGCACGTCGCCTACGAGGTGGTACACCTGCCACGTCGCGTGCCCTTCGGACTCCTCCGCGTAAGCCAGAGCCCTTGTCAGTTCTTCGCCATGCAACTGACCGTCTGCCAACGCAGACAACAGTTCACGCCCACTCAAGGGATTGCCCACCACGCCGTTGGCGACCGCATTGCTTTGTACAGCTTTGTCCATTTCCATACCTCACCACCGTTTACCCGTCTGGTTCTCAAGCAGGGGACGCACCTTGGCCGAGATGGCTTCGCGCGCCCGAAAAATCCGGGATCGCACCGTGCCAATGGGGCAATCCATGGCGGTAGCGATCTCTTCGTAACTCAAACCCTCGATCTCACGCAAGGTAACTGCCTGCCGCAAGTCATCCGGAAGCGCCTCCATGGCCGCATTCACGGCTTGCGCGATTTCTCGGGCTGCGAGCACGGTTTCAGGGGTTTCTTCGCTGGTTAGTTCGTGCCCGAGGCGGGAAGTTTCATCTTCATCCTCATTCCCGCGCAGCGCGTTTTCCGAAATGACGGGGTTGCGCTTCATGTCCATCAACGCCTTCTTGGCGGTGTTCACGGCGATCCGGTACAGCCAGGTGTAGAACTGTGCGTCGCCGCGGAACTGGTGCAACGCCCGGTAGGCCCGGATGAATGTCTCTTGGGCGATGTCCTGAACCAGGTCGGTATCACGCACCATGCGCCCGATTAGACGCTCAATACGACGCTGGTACTTGATGACAAGCAACTCATACGCACGCTGATCGCCCGCTACCGTGCGCTCCACCAGTTGGAAATCGCTGTCTTCGGAAGGGGATGGCGGAATTACAGTCATGGATTCTCAGGATTCACGCCCACGGCTGCTGGCCGGGGCGGTTTCATCAACGTGCTCAGCGCCCGGTCTGGCGCGCGAATATACCGCACGCCGCAAATCCAGCCAACGCTCGGGCCGGGAGGAGCGCTCAAGCCACAACCAGATGGGGCCATGCCCCGGTGTACGTGCACGCAACCACAGGTACATCTGCACGTCGACGAGGACCTCTGGAGCCTCCGAAAGCGCCACCCAAGGGATTCCGGCGGACGGTGATTCCAGTGTCCAGTTGTGACCGTCCCAGTGAATGTCCCCCGAAAATTGCGTCCACCAGCTGTGGACTGCACCGGCAACCCCCACACAACCGAGAGCAATCGCAAACCCTGTAGCCCACCCGGGAGCTGCGCCATCACTGGAATAGAGCCAGGCACACAGCCCAGAGGTACCCAGCAGAACCACCGCCCCCAACAAGATGCCCAAGGATCGGCTGCGCCGCACAGGGTATCGCACTGCGGGGGGCTTGCGGGAGACCGCACTCATGCCATGTTCCGCCACGACTGCTGCGCCCCCTCAGAAAGGACATGCGCACGCGGGCACACGGGCGTCGCTGGAATACCTTCCAGAGATTTCGTGGCGCCGCTACGCCGCGCAGTTGCGTTGTGTGAAGTGGTCAGATGCGCTTGAAGACCAGGGTTCCGTTGGTGCCGCCAAAACCAAAATTGTTCTTGACCGCAACGTTCACTTCCATATCACGCGCAGTGTTGGCGCAATAGTCAAGATCACATTCAGGGTCAGGGTTCATCAGGTTGATGGTGGGCGGCACCTTCTGCTCATGCACGGCCAGGACAGTGAAAACACTTTCGATGCCGCCAGCGCCGCCCAGCAAATGGCCCGTCATGGATTTTGTGGAGCTGATGACGGTCTTGTAGGCGTGTTCGCCCAATGCAGCCTTGATGGCATTGGTTTCGTTCACATCACCCAGCGGGGTGGATGTGCCGTGGGCGTTCAGGTAGTTGACCTCATCAACATTGACACCCGCATTGCGCAGGGCACTCAGCATGGCGCGGCGCGGGCCATCCATGTTGGGGGCCGTCATGTGTCCGGCGTCGGCGCTCATGCCAAACCCGCTGAGCTCGGCATAAATTTTGGCACCCCGGGCTTTGGCGTGCTCATATTCTTCCAGCACAATGACCCCGGCGCCTTCACCCAGCACGAATCCGTCTCGGTCCCTGTCCCACGGGCGGGAGGCCGTTGTCGGGTCGTCGTTGCGGGTGGACAGGGCACGCATCGCAGCAAACCCGCCAATGCCCAGCGGAGAGACAGTCGCCTCCGTTCCACCGGCCACCACAATGTCGGCGTCCCCGTATTCGATCATGCGCCCTCCTTCGCCAATGCAGTGCAGGCCCGTGGTACAGGCGGTCACTACGGCAAGGTTCGGCCCCTTGAAGCCGAAACGCATGGAGACATGGCCAGCCACCATGTTGATGATGGATGCAGGCACAAAAAACGGCGTGATGCGCCGAGGGCCCCGGCTGACCAGCTCCGCATGGGTGTTTTCAATCAGCGGCAGGCCGCCGATCCCGGAGCCGATCACACAGGCGATGCGTGTGGCGAGTTCCTCATCCAGCGCCTCGCCCGTTGGCAGGCCAGCGTCTTGCACCGCTTGCGCAGCCGCGGCAATGCCAAAGTGGATGAAGGTATCCATCGCGCGCGCATCCTTGGCGCTGATGTACGACTCCAGGTCAAGGCCTTTGACCTCACCTGCGATCTTGCAGGCGAAGTTCGACGCATCGAACTTGGTGATGAGGTCAATGCCGGATTTCCCGGCAAGGAGATTGGCCCAGGATTCGGCCACCGTGTTACCCACGGGGCTGACGCAACCCAGGCCGGTCACGACAACGCGACGACGGCTCATGCGTAAAAAACCTTCTGCTGATCGCTTGAGTCAGGCGCAGGGCGCCGCTCAGGCCTTCTGGTGGGTGTTGGCGTAGTCGATGGCGTTTTGCACCGTGGTAATCTTTTCGGCGTCTTCGTCCGGGATCTCGATGCCGAATTCGTCTTCCAGAGCCATCACCAGTTCCACCGTGTCGAGCGAGTCGGCACCGAGGTCTGCCACGAAGGCCTTTTCATTGGTGACTTGGGACTCTTCCACTCCGAGTTGTTCGGCAATGATTTTTTTGACGCGTGCTTCGATATCGCTCATGGTTTCCCTCTGGGGGTTGTGAATGAATCCGCGATTCTAGCCGCTTAAGGAGAAGCCCCTAAGCAGCCCGCCGTCCGGATGAACCGGCGTTAACTTGTCTCAATTACATGTACATGCCGCCATTGACGTGCAACTCCTGCCCCGTCACATAGCCAGCCTCGCGCGAGGCAAGGTACGCCACCGCGTGCGCGATGTCTGCAGGCTTGCCCATGTGGCCCAGCGGGATCTGCGCATTGAGCGCTTTTTGCTGATCTTCGGGCAACACGGAGGTCATGTCGGTCTCGATGAAACCAGGCGCAACGCAGTTCACGGTGATGTTGCGGCTGCCCAGTTCACGGGCCAGTGCGCGCGTCATGCCCGCCACACCTGCCTTGGCGGCGGCATAGTTGGCCTGGCCAGGATTGCCCGACGCACCCACCACGCTGGTGATGCTGATGATGCGCCCAAAACGCTGCTTCATCATCGGACGGATGGCGGCGCGACTTGTGCGGAATACCGCCTTGAGATTGGTGTCCAGCACGGCATCCCAGTCGTCGTCCTTCATGCGCATGGCCAGGGTGTCGCGCGTGATGCCGGCGTTGTTCACCAGCACATGCAGGCCACCCTGCTGCTTGACGATGGCGTCCATCAGGGCCTCGACCGCAGCCCCATCGTTCACGTTCAGGTTGGCACCCCGGCAACCGGGGTAAGCCGACAGCGCCTGGCTGATGCGCGCAGCGCCTTCATCCGTTGTAGCAGTGCCAACCACCTGGAAGCCGCGCACCGCCAACTCCAAGGCAATGGCAGCACCGATGCCGCGCGAGGCGCCGGTCACCAGCGCCACTTGCGCCGCTGTCTGGGTCGATTCCGTCATGCCAACAACTCCCGGGTTTCAGCCAGCGTGGCCGGGTCAAACAATGCAGCGCCCACCAGCTCGGGGTCGATGCGCTTGGTGAGGCCAGCCAGCACCTTGCCGGGGCCACATTCAATGATGTGCGTCACGCCACGGCCTTTCAGCGCATGCACGCAGTCGACCCAGCGCACAGGTCCGAACGCCTGGCGGTAGAGCGCGTCGCGAATCGCATCGGCATCCTGCTGAACGGCCACGTCCACGTTGTTGACCACTGGAATCTGCGGGGTGGCCAGTGCCACCTCGGTCAACGCCACGCGCAGCCTTTCGGCAGCGGGCTTCATGAGGCTGGAGTGGAAAGGCGCCGACACCGGCAGTGGCAATGCACGCTTGGCACCCGCCGCCTTGAGCACGTCGCAGGCCTTGTCCACACCGGCCTTGGTCCCTGCGATCACGGTCTGGATCGGATCGTTGAAATTGACCGCCTCCACCACCTCGGTGGTGCCAGGCCCGAACGATGCCAAGGCCTCAGCACAGCCAGCGATGACCTTGGAAGCCTCCATACCCAGGATGGCGGCCATGGCGCCGGTACCCACCGGCACAGCCTCTTGCATGGCCGCTGCACGCAGGCGCACCAGCGGAGCTGCCTGCGCCAACGTCAGCACGCCCGCCGCCACCAAGGCCGAGTATTCACCCAGCGAGTGCCCGGCAACGGCCACCGGGGCTGCGCCGCCCTCGGCACGCCAGACACGCCAGGCGGCTACACCCGCCACCAGCATCACCGGCTGGGTGTTAGTGGTCAGGGCCAAAGCTTCCTTGGGGCCTTCCTTGATCAGCAGGCCTACATCCTCGCCCAGGGCATCCGAGGCTTCCTGCAGGGTCTGCGTCACCACCGGGTGGTCGCCCCAGCCGTCGAGCATGCCGACGGACTGCGAGCCCTGCCCCGGAAAGACAAATGCAAAAGACTTCATGAAAATTATCCAGAATATGAATGAAATTTGCCTTCAGCGCTTATACAGTAAGCGCCAATAGCTATAATTTCAGGAGCACAGCACCCCAGGTAAAACCACCGCCCACCCCTTCGAGCAGCAGGGTCTCGCCCTTCTTGACCTGCCCAGAGCGCACGGCATGGTCCAACGCCAGGGGAATGGATGCCGCCGAGGTGTTGCCGTGCTGGTCCACCGTAACCACCACCTTGTCCATCGACATCTTCAGCTTGCGGGCGGTGCTCTGCATGATGCGGATATTCGCCTGATGAGGAATCAGCCAGTCGATATCTGCCTCGGTCAGGCCCGCCTTGGCCAGCACGGCATGGGCGGCTTTTTCGAGCACACCCACCGCCAGCTTGAACACGGCCTGACCGTCCATCTTGAGAAGCGGGTCACCGAGCACCCCGCCGCCAGATACATGGCCCGGCACACACAGGATGTCCACGTGTTTGCCATCGGCATGAAGATCACTGGACAGGATTCCCGGGCTGTCCGACGCTTCCAGCACCACAGCCCCTGCGCCGTCTCCGAACAGTACGCAGGTGGTGCGGTCGTTGAAATCCAGGATCCGGCTGAAAACCTCAGCCCCGACAACCAGCGCGCGGTTGGCAGCGCCTGACTGGATCATGGCATCTGCCACCGACAGGGCATAGACAAAACCGCTGCACACGGCTTGCACATCAAAGGCGGCACAGCCATTGGCGCCCAGCTTGTTCTGCAGGATGCAGGCCGCGGACGGGAACACCATGTCCGGCGTGGACGTGGCCACAATGATCAGATCGATGTCCGTCGGCTTCAGGCTGGCGGCCTGCAAGGCGTTGCGGGCAGCTTCCAGACCCAGGTCACTCGCCGTGACGTCGGGCGCAGCAAAGTGGCGTGCCCGGATCCCGGTGCGCTCCACAATCCATTCGTCGGAAGTTTCGATACCGCGCTGGCCCAGTTCGGTCACCAGATCGGCGTTGGTCAACCGGCGGGGAGGCAGATAGCTGCCGGTGCCGGTAATGCGGGAATAACGTCTCATTATTGTGCGGTCGCCGCAACGCCAGGCTGGGGCTGGGCATCTGCAGGCGCCAGCAGAGGCGCCGCGTGCGCAATCCGGGTCCGGACACGGTCGAGCAGGTTGTTGCGGGCTGCATCATACGCCCGGTTCAAAGCCTGCTCGAAGGCCATGGCGTCGGCCGAGCCGTGGCTCTTGAACACGAGCCCACGAAGCCCCAACAGCGCAGCACCGTTGTAGCGGCGGTAATCCATGCGCTTCATCAGCGCCTTGAGGATCGGATAGGCGACGATAGCGGCAGTTTTGGTCAAGATATTGCGAGAAAACTCTGTTTTCAGCGCGCCAATGATCATGGAGGCCACGCCTTCGCTGGCCTTGAGCGCCACATTGCCGACAAAGCCGTCACAGACAACGATGTCCACCGTGCCCTTGAAGATGTCGTTGCCCTCGACATTTCCATAGAAATTCAAATCGCCAGAATTAGCCGCAGATCGCAGCAATTCACCCGCTTTTTTGATGACTTCACTGCCTTTGATCGCTTCTTCACCAATATTCAGCAGCCCCACCGTCGGCTCGCGCCCCTCTTGCAACACCGACACCAGGGCCGACCCCATCACGGCGAACTGCAACAGGTGCTCGGCCGAGCAATCCACATTCGCCCCCAGGTCGAGCACCGTGGTGGCGCCTCCGGTGGCATTGGGCAACTGGGTGGCGATAGCGGGGCGATCGATGCCATCGAGCGTTTTCAACAGGTAGCGTGCAATGGCCATCAGCGCGCCGGTGTTGCCCGCCGAGACGGCCGCGGCAGCAGCCCCGTCCTTGACCTGCTGGATGGCCACGCGCATCGAAGAGTCCTTCTTCTTGCGCAGGGCAATTTCCACAGGATCATCCATGGCCACCACTTCCGAGGCAGGAACGATGGTGGCGCGGTCGTGGGAAAACGATTGCAGACTGTCCGCCAGGCCAACGAGCAGCAGGCGGGCATCGGGATGGTGGTCGAGAAACTGGCGGCACGCCGCGAGCGTGACGCGGGGGCCATGGTCGCCCCCCATGCAGTCAACAGCCAGTGTGATCATGGGCGACTTGTCCGGCCGGCCAGACGGGCCGGAAATATAAATACGACGGTCAAAACAAAGGCCCGCGCTACGGATTTAGTAGCAACGGGCCTTTGGATGGGGCGAAGGTCAGGCTTCAGACTTGTTCTTCAGCACCTGACGGCCACGGTAGAAACCGTTGGGGCTGATGTGGTGACGCAGGTGGGTTTCACCGGTGGTGGGTTCCACCGCAATGCCCGGCACATTCAGGGCATTGTGCGAGCGGTGCATGCCGCGCTTGGAAGGGGACTTTTTGTTTTGCTGAACGGCCATGATGGCTCCTGATCTGGAATAGGTTGGTAAAAACGCGATCAGCCCAAAAAGACACGATGGGGTTCGCGTGAAGCCCACGATTATAACCCAAATGCTTTTTGCCCCCCAATCAGCCTTTGCTGTCTTTGCGCAGCGCGGCAAGCGCCGCAAAAGGATTGGGTTTTTCCTCGTTGGCTTCCTCAAAATCATCGTCGGAAGACGCCAGCGGCACGGCAGTTGGGCACTCGTCGTGCTTGGGCACCACGGGTAACGCCATCAGCAGTTCGTCCTCGATGAGTTCGTGGAGGTCAAATTCGCGGCTGATGGCCAGCAGGTCTTCTTCGCTCTCGTCGTCCAAGGCCTCCGCCGTGGCCTCGTCGGCCACAAACCGAAACTCGCGCTCCACCTCCAGCGGCACATCCACAGGCGTCAGGCAGCGCTGGCATTCCATGGGGAAGCTCGCCCGCACCTTGATGCGCAACCAGACCTGTCCCATGCCCCCCAGCGCGGTCCGCACTTCGCCGACTGCCTCCCAATCCACCAGCAGATCAGGATGCAATCCCTTGGCCTCCTGGGCCAGGCGCTCGTACTTCAGCAGTGATTCGTGGCCCACCAGCCGACCCCCGGCCTGTGCGAAGGCTTTCACGTCGAGGCGCTGGGCGGAGAATTCCTTGGTCATGGCGGCAGTGTAAGAGAATCGGCGCATGCATCAATCCCCCTCCCTGCAACGCCCTCTGGTATTGGGCTCCACGTCGCGGTACCGGCGCGAATTGCTCCAGCGGTTGAACCTGCCTTTTGACGTCGCAGCCCCCGAGGTGGATGAGACCCCCCTGCCCGGCGAAGCCCCGCGCGACCTGGCCTTGCGCCTGGCGCTGGCCAAGGCGCGGGCAGTGGCGCAACTTCATCCCGAGGCGGTCGTGATTGGCTCTGACCAGGTGGCCGACCTCGCTGGCGAGCCCCTGGGCAAGCCCGGCCACCATGAGCGCGCGGTGGCACAACTGCGCCAGATGCGCGGCCAGACGGTGGTGTTCCAGACTGCCGTGGCCGTGGTGTGCGCCGCTACGGGTTTCGAGCAGATCGACCTTGCCCCGGTGGAAGTGAAATTCCGCGACCTGTCTGACCCGGAAATCGAGCGCTACCTGCGCGCCGAGCAGCCCTATGACTGCGCCGGCAGCGCCAAGAGTGAAGGCCTGGGCATAGCGCTGCTGGACGCCATCCACAGTGATGACCCCACGGCCCTCATCGGCCTGCCGCTGATCCGCACCTGCCGCATGCTGCGCGCGGCGGGCCTGGTGCTGCCATGACAAATTCTCCTGCCACTTCACGCTCAGAGGCCCGCAAGGGCACGCTTTACCTTGTTCCCGCCCCCCTCGACTTTGGCTGCGACGCCGAGGTCCCGCTGCAGAACGCCCTGCCCTCGGCCACCCTTCAGACAGCGGCACGGCTGACCCAGTGGGTGTGCGAGAACGCCAAGAGCACGCGCGCCTACCTCAAACGCATCGACGCACTGCACCCCCTGGCATCGCCCCTGCAGCAGCAGCAGATCACCGAGCTTCCCCGCGAAGTCCACAAAAAAGGCGACCATGGCGACAAAGGATCAGCCCCGTTCGACGCACGCCCGCTGCTCGCAGCGGCACTGAATGGGCACGACATGGGGCTGATCAGCGAGGCGGGCATGCCTGCAGTGGCCGACCCCGGTTCGTCCGTGGTGCGCGCGGCACACGACCTTGATATCCCCGTTGTGCCCCTGGTGGGCCCCGTGTCGCTGCTGCTGGCGCTGGCGGCCAGCGGATTGAACGGGCAAAACTTTGCGTTTGTCGGCTACCTGCCCCAGGACAGCCAGGAGCGCACCCAGCGTATCAAGGAGCTGGAAAGCCTGGCCCTCAAGACAGGACAGACCCAGCTTTTCATCGAAACGCCCTACCGGAACGCCGCCCTGTTTCAGGCCCTGGTGCAGACGCTGCAGCCCCACACCCGCCTGGCGCTGGCCAGCGGGCTGACGCTGCCCGACGCACGCATTCGCAGCCACCTGGTGCGGCAATGGCGCCAGCAACCCACGCCCCCCGACAACCGCACCCCTGTCGTGTTTGCGATGGGCCGCTAAGCATGAACCGTCTATTCACTATATTTTTTATAGCTGTTAGCGCTTATGGTTCAAGCGCTGAGGCCATCATTCGTTGTGAATTGAATGGCAAACCCATCAATATTTCCAACGGTGCCGAGACCGCCGGCCAGTCCGGGCTGGTGCGCTGCCGCGAAGAAGACACCGGCCACCTCCAGCGCGAGCAGGAACTGCGGGGTGGAAAGTTCGTGGGCCTGGAGCGCATGTTCGACCGCGAAGGCCGCCTGCAGCGCGAACGCACGGTCAACGAACGCGGCAACAGCCACGGCCGGGTGGCCGAGTTCTGGCCCAACGGCCAGGTGCGGCGCGAGGAAACCGCCGACAACGGCCGCACCCAGGGGGCCGTGCGGCGCTTTGACGCCACCGGCCGCGTGGAGCGCGTGTCGTTCCACGGCGACGGCCAAGAGCTGTTCTACGTGGAAACCAACAGCAAGGGCCAGCCCACACGCCTGTTCTGTCCGCGCACCAGCGTGCTGCCCGAAGACCGCAAACTCTGCGGCTTTGACGGTGCCACGGACACCCTGCTCCATGCAGACAACGGCGCCAAAACCGCGCAGCTGCACTACGACCAGGGTCGCCTGCTGAACGCAACAGAATGGACCCGCGACGGCATCGTCTCTGCCCAGCAACTCATGGTGGACGGGCGGCGGGTGCACCGCAGCTTCACCACCGAGGGCGGCAAAAGTGTGCTGCGCGAGGAACGCGTGTTCGCCCCGGACGAGCGCACACTGCGTGACACGCGCGGTGCACTGCTCAGTGCCAGGCGCTACGGCGCATCCGGCCAGCTCATCGAGCAGCGCAGTTTTGCCGATGGGCGGGAGGTGCAGATCGAGCGCTGGTACCTCAACGGATCGGTGCGAGAGCGCAGCACCTGGACCGGCACCGGCGAGCAGGCCCGCCTGCAGCGCGAGATGTACCGTGACGATGGCAAGCTGGCGCGGCGCGAGCAGCTCAATGCCGAGCAATGGCCCGTGGGCACGCAGCAGGCCTTTCACGACAACGGCCGACTGGCGATGGAAGAACAGTATTCAGCCCCCGATGCCCGGGGACGCACGCGCCTTACGGCCCGCAAGCAGTGGGACGAGACGGGCAAGCTGGTGGCCGACGACACCATCCTGGAAGACGGCTCGCGCCAGCGCAAGGCGGGCGGGCTGGAAAGCTGAGGGCTTGCGCAGTCAGGCCCCGCACTGCCAACGCGCTGCCAACGCGCTGGGGCACGCGACCATCGCGCAAACAAATGCCCCGGAGGGACTCCCGCCGGGGCATTATTTTTTTGAATGACCCCCCGGCTAGGCTCGGGCCTTAAGGATGACCTGCATAACTCCCTGCGGTCTGGGATAGCGCGGCCTCGGGCGGTTCGCTGCGTTGCTTTTCTTGCCAATAGCCCGGCTATTGGCTGCCAAAAGACGCCTTACGCCCCATCCCGATCCGCACTACCACCGCCTCGCGAGGGTTATGCAGGACATCCTTAA
>NZ_AGTS01000051.1 GCF_000238595.1 Acidovorax sp. NO-1
GGCGGCCTCAATTCTGAAGTGCAACACCGAGAATTGAGGCCAAGATGTCAAAGAAGAATTACCAGCAGTTGAGCCAGAGCGAACGCCATGCGATCGCCCTTGGACTGCAGCAAAAGCAAAGTCTCAGCGCCATAGCCCGAGCCTTGGGGCGAAGCAAAAGCACCATCAGCCGAGAGTGCCAACGCAATGCGGGCGGCAAGGGCTACAACTCCAAGTTC
>NZ_AGTS01000050.1 GCF_000238595.1 Acidovorax sp. NO-1
TTATTCTGTTTTACTTTAATACAAACAGACTTATATTTGCGCCTATTATAAACATCCTTTTAACACAGCCCGCATGGTGCATTCATACAAACAGTATTTCTTTCGTGTTTGCTTACTATTGGGTTTCGCCCTTTTATCATTTTATACACAGGCACAATTACCGGTTGATATCAATCAGCTTTCCGACCAGCAGCTTATTCAATATGTGCAACAAGCCAACTTGGCGGGATTAACCCAAGATCAACTGATTGCTAAAGCCCGTGAAAAGGGTTTAAGTGATGCCCAAATTGCGGCACTGCAACAACGTATTCAGGCATTGAATTTGGGGGTAAGTACCGGCGGAGCTTCTACTAATACAACCGGAACCAACAGTAAAAGAAATTCAATTCCTACTTATGGTCCGGGTTATCGCGATTCCATTAAAGGGTTACAAGTGTTTGGTACCGATTTGTTTTCACAAGATAACCTCACTTTCGAACCCAATTTAAACATCCCACCCCGCAATTATGTGCTGGGTGCCGGCG